>NZ_JBEPKQ010000005.1:0-386035 GCF_040544795.1 Ralstonia sp. 1138
TCGACGAGCTCATGCCGTGGGTCGTGGCTGATCTGGTTCGCGCTCGCGCCTGAGATCCATCGCTTACGTCAAGACGGCGCTGGCGACTCGCTTACATTAACTCGGAACCAGTTCCTGTTGAAGTTGCTAGTGCGAAATCGGTTGCTGATAAACCAGTAAGCGGTGTAACCCGCCGCGCTTAACATTTGCAGCACATCTCGAACAACTGGCTCGGAGTTCGCTTCAATGAAGAGTCGAGGCTTGTGCAGCATGATGAGATCCCAAGCCCCCTTCAGGATTTCGGGCTCGAATCCTTCAGCGTCAATCTTGATTAGATCAACGCCAGAAAGTGCTCGTAACTGCTGATCCTCGTCAATTTTGATGACCTCCACCTGCGTTACTGTTGTCGCCGCTTCATATTCGCCTTCGGTGGTGAATCCTTGCTTGATGGAGAAGGAGCCATAATTCCACGGTTGTTCGTAGGTTGATGTCTGAATGTTCACAATCCCCGCCGTGTCACCAACTGCAATATTTCTAGCAATGATGTTGAGCCGGTTGTTCAGCGCGATGTTTCCGCAGAGGACGTGGAAGATTGGGCGCTGGGGTTCATAAGCAACAACTTTTCCTTCGCTGCAGATCATGGAAAGCGGGATTGTGTGCATCCCAATATTTGCTCCAACTTCAACTACGTTTGAAGCGGGTGAAAGGATGTCTTGAAACAGCTCGACCTCCGCTTCCGACCACTCCCCGTACATGTTGACGTAGTTGGAAATCATGTCTCCATTGATGAGGAGAAATTTTCCGTGCCGACAGTCTTTGATATAGGTTCTCATGATGATTGAATATCCGTAAGCGCTCGACTATCCCCGTTTTCGGGGGATGTGGCATGAACGAGGGTGATAGCCGTTGTTAGCTGCCGGGCGAGACTTGAGCGTCGACGTACACCCACGCTTGTTTTCCTGAGGCAAGTGCTGCCGCCACGCGCGTGTATGCCGCTACTTCATAGTCATCCGCATCCTTCAACTCAGCGTCCGTGATTTCAAACACGGTGCCATCCACACGGTCCGTGCTCACACCTGTGAAACTGACGATTTGATGATGCGTCTTCCTGCTCGTTGCCACGATCCTGGGATCATCGATGGGTACGAGCGCAAGCTGGTAACCAACAAGCTGGTCCCTTCTTCCGTCAAGCAGTCGCCCAAAGGTAGATAGCTAGACATTTTCTTGTTGCAGAGTGCCATAGGAGAAGAGAAAGGGCATGATCGATCATAAGCGCTATGGGAGTTGAATGTAAGGGCCTGATCTGCACCGTAGCAGCAGATGTTGACTGCGGAGGAGACTGCCGTTAACGAATGGGATCGGTCTTGGCAGTCGCGGGCAGGTTCTCAGCGACGTTCCAAGGCAGTAGCTCGTCGACGCGGTTCGCCGGGTAGTCGGCAATGCGTTCGATGACGTAGTGCAAGTAGGCTTCGGGATCGAGTCCGTTCAGACGCGCCGTGCCGATGAGCGTATACATGGCTGCGGCGCGCTCGCCGCCAGCGTCCGAGCCGGCAAACATAAAATTCCGACGACCAAGGGCCACACCGCGCAGCGCACGCTCCGCAATCAGGTTGTCGATCTCGGCCTGTCCATTGTCGCAGTAATAGGTGAGCGCCGGCCAGCGGTTCAGTGCATACCGGATAGCCTTCGTGGTGTCGGATTTCGCGGAGAGCGTGGGCAGGACCGCCTCGAACCACCGCTTCATGCCGTCGAGCAGTGGCACCGCCTTTTCCCGCCGTACACGTAGGCGTTCATCGGGTGGTTTGCCGCGGATCTGTGCCTCGATTCGATAGAGCGCACCGAAGCGCTCCAGGGCTTCCCGAGTGATGGTCGAGGGCCTTACAGCGTGCAGATCGTGGATTTTTCTTCGCGCGTGCGCGACGCATGCTGCCTCGCGGATGCGGCCACCACGATACAGTTCCGCATAGCCCGCGAACGCATCGGCCTGCAGCACGCCAGCGAACTCGGCCAGATGGCGCTGCGGGTGCTCACCGCGTCGATCCGGCGTGTAGGCAAACCAAACGGCCGGCGCATCAGCCGAGCCGCTAGATCTGTCGTCGCGCACGTACACCCAGAGCCGACCGGTTTTGGTGGTGCCACGGCCGGGCTCCAAGACGGGCAGCGGTGTGTCATCGCCGTGCACCTTGGTGCCACCCAACGCATAACGGCGCACCGCGTCGACCAGAGGCGAGAGCAACCACGTCAGGCGGCCCATCCAATGCCCCATCATGCCCGAGTCGAGTTCCACGCTCTCACGTGCAAACATCGCAGCCTGGCGATGCAGCGGCAAGTGATACAGGAACTTGGAGGTGGCGATGTGGGCAAGCAGCCCAGGGCCCGGCAGGCCCCGCTCTATCGGGCGGCTTGGCGCCGCCGCCTGCACGATGACGTCGCAGCACGAGCAGGCCAACTTGGGGCGGCGGTGGCGGATGACGCGGAAGTGCGCCCGCACGTATTCGAGTTGTTCGGACACGTCCTCGCCCAAGAGCTTAAGCGCACTGCCACATTGAGGGCAGTCGTCCTCGCCAGGCTCATGAACACGCTCTTCGCGCTCCAGATGCTCCGGCAACGGCTTGCGTTGTTTGGGCTTGCGTGGCTCTGGCGCAGTCTTGGACTCGGTGGCAGCAGTCGCCACACCTTCATCAGCCTGCAGGTCTTCCAGGCGCAGCTCCAGTTGCTCGATCTGTCGCTGCAGCTTCTCCGACTTGCGCCCGAACTGCATGCGCTGAAGCTTCGCAATCAGCAACTTCAGATGTTCGATCTCTTGTTCGCGCGACGACAGTCGGTCCTGCAGCGCGGCGAGTTTGGTTTCACGCTCGACCACCATCGCTTGGCCGGCAACCGCCTCGCGATCATCACCGACGTCAATTACCTCCACCGGCAGCAACTCCGAGGGCGATGGCTGCACCGCAATCACCACCTCGCTCGCTTTTTGTACTTGTCGTCGCCATTGCGCAACCATGTTAGCGTTCAACCCGTGAGCCTGAGCAACATCTGCTATCGAACGGTCGGGGTCATTCGTCTCGGCGACAACCATCTCCCGGAACCCAGGAGGATAGTTCTTCGATCCAGGACGCCGTCCTCGCTTTCTGGCTTCCACCACTCTAGTACCCATCAGATCTAATGGGCACCAGACTCTCTCATTGCCATTCCGCCAACAAGACGGTGCTCATCGAGCGCTTACCGTGATGGCTAGCTTGCAGCACTTGTGGTGTTTTGCGCGACCACGTTGCCACCGTCGCTGAAAAAGCAAAAAGCCCGCATGCGCGGGCTTTGCTATCTTGGCTCAGGTCTTGGAGCGAGCCTTTCGACTTGGTAGAAGAGTGCGTCTGAATATCTCAATGCGTCGCTCTTCTATTTGTGGTTGCGGGGGCAGGATTTGAACCTATTCCCAGCGAGATCAACCATGCAACAGGTTTGCCTTGGGGCAAGCACTCCCTCAACAGTTGCACGCAGCCCAGGGTCAACGCCAGCAGCACGGCCCCCAGCCTGTCCATCTTTGATGGCGGATGTTCTGAGTGACGAATTTGAGGCAGATAGCGCGACACAAAGCCTAGGCTCAACAGTCCGACTGGAATGTTCACAATGAAGACGGCGCGCCAGCCCCAGTATTCGGTCAGATAACCGCCCATGGTCGGACCGACCGCATTGGCCAAGCCAAAGCTGGTGCTGAACAGTACCTGCCAGCGCAATCGCCGCCTGGGTTCAGGAAACAGATCGGGGACGCAAGCAAACGAAGTGGCCATCAGCATGCCTCCACCAATACCCTGCATACCACGGGCCAGCACCAATTGCGGCATGCTCCGGGCCATGCCGCACAGCATTGAAGCCAGTGTGAACACGACAATGGCCGGCGAGTACGAAAGGCTTGCGGCCATGATCACCGCCCAGTTTACCAAAGATGGGTACCATAATGACCGACATCAACAGGTAGGATGTGCCCACCCATGCGTACAGTTCAAAGCCCTTGAATTCGGCTACAACGGTAGGCAATGCCGTACTGATTACGGTTTGATCCATCGCAACCATGATTAGGACAAAACATAGCCCCAGCATGGCCAGCAAGGTTTCGCGAAAGCTACGTTCTTGCATGGTTTCAAGTGGGCCCCGAAAAATCGATGAACCCACGCTCCACATCTGTATGCATCAATTTGACGTGCAAGGCCTGCCCCACCAGCAAGCCTGAGCACCGCATCAGTAAGCGCATTGGTGATCATTGGTGATGAGCGAGGACACTGCCTCGAACATCTCCGGGTTCGCCCCCCCTTGTTCGTCGGATAACGACACCGATCCTGGATATCAGCTTGCCGTCCGAATGCGGGGGATGAGCCTTGACCGCAAAAGAAGAAATAGGCCGACTAGGACAAAGGGCGCGCTTAGCCATTGACCGACGGACACGATGTCGCCGACCTCGTAGGCCGCCTGGGGCATCTTCCACGACTCGAGGATAGAGCGTACGCCGAAAACGAGCACGAGGTACCAGCCAGTCAACCTGCCGGAGTAGCTGAGCGCGTCCCGGCGACGGTATTGCAAGAAGAGGACGATCCAAATGAGGCAGTAGCCAATCGCCTCGAACAGTTGCACTGGGATGCGAGGAATCTGATCTACGCGGTCGAAGATAACACCCCAACGCCCTGACGTCGGCATGCCGAGAATCTCGGAGTTGAGGAAATTTGCGACTCGCACGATCGCGCCGCCGATGCACGCCGGCAGCGACACCACGTCCAGTAGCGTTAGCAGCGGTAGCCCCTTGGCATAGCGCTGCGCGGCCCAGGCGATCGCGATAACGAACCCGACCGCTCCTCCGTGGCTGGCCATGCCGCCTTCCCATATCGCAAGGATCTTGAGCGGATGCGACAGGTAGAACGCGGGGTCATAAAACAGGCAATGCGCGAGCCGGGCACCCGCGATTGTTCCGATGAGCGTGGCCACCGTCAGCCCCTCGACATCGATGTCGTCTTGGCCAAGGTGGGCCAGAAGGCGGCGCGCGAGATACTTGGCCTGCAGGAAAGCGAGCAGCCAGCACAGCCCGTACCAATGGAGCGCAAAAGGGCCGAGCTGCAAGGCAATCGGATCGAAAGACCAATGAATGATCCAGGGAGAGGTCATGGGCGTCGGGTGCTCGTATTTCTTGGTGCGTTGGTATCTGCCGGCTAGAAATAGTGGTCGACGATGAGGCTGAATGCCTTCGATCTGGCTTGATGCTCCTGGATCGGGGAGGCTGGTTCGACAAGAAATTGGGCCGCAAGTTCCGTCGCGCCAAAACGCTTGCGGAGCTCGAGCCAATATTGCCCGCGTCCCGAGCGAGCGTCGATGCGCGCTAGGGTGCGGAAGTAGGACTCGGGGCCTAGCAGGTCCTTCCACGTCGTGGTGACAAACCATTGCCTCGGATAGGGCAGTACCTGATTGCGTTGCAGTGCTTGCGTGAACAAAGTACGAACCACCGTCGGCGCCGCGGTCAACGCCCTTGTCTGCGAGGTACCAGGCGCCGTCGCGTCGGCGTCGAATTCGAGGTTGATTGAGAGTGCTTCGGTCACGTTCCAAGTTCCCCCGATCGCGACCTGAGGTCGTACGCGAGTATCGTCGGGCCAAGCACCGATCGACGCTAACGTCGTCGGTCGCCGGGCCTCGCTCGCTTCGACATATGCCACGGTATTCGGCAACGGTAGCCAACTGACCGAAAAACCAACTTCAGTGGATTGCGCTGCGCCACCCGCAAGAACTAGCTGCGGCGTGACTTGTTGACCGAGCTTCTGGCTGACGGCGACCAGCCACCTGTTGCGGGGATTCGTGGCGGCCAGATTCGGGGAGAACGTGTCGCTTGACGGCTGGCCCGGCAGTCTGGGCGAGCCGATCACAGTTGCCGCGCCTCCGTCCCACAGCCGCTGGACACGCAGCATAACAGAGCCCTGGCGGTTGTTGCGCAGGTTGGCTGGCAGTACGGAGGTGACGTTGCGCAGCGCGCCCTCGCGGAAGATATCGGTCGGGTTGAACCCGAAGGCTTCGCCGAACTGCGCGTTGATGCGCCCGGCGTCAACGACCCAGTTCGGGCTACCTTGCCATTCGACGAGCAATTCGCGCAAGGTGTGCACGCCGTATTGCCCTGTTGACCCCCGGGCTCTGTCTAGGCGACCTGACACCACTCCGTGCAACCCTGGGTCGAAGCTGACCTGCTGAAAGTAATCGAGTGACGCGCGTGCCGCCTGTGTACTCACGCCGGCTTGCGACCGGGCCGATGCAGCCGCCTCGACGAAGACGCGCCGCTGGCCAGGAACGTCGGATGTCGTGGCAGGTGCAGAGCGACTGAGCGCGTCTGCGATGTCCAGCCCAGGGTCTTCCGCGGCATGGCATGCCACGGCCCAATCCGACAAGGCGAGAGAGGCCAGTAGCATGCACCAACGCCAGCTCGCGCGTCGCTTCATCATTCGGGCTTGAACCGGGACAGGTAGTCGCGCTGCAACCAGGTCTCAGGGATGTCGCGCCACGCATATTGATCGAACCGCATGACGGTAATCCAGTGCGGATCGAGACCGTCGATAAGAACCGTCTCGGTAGGCCGATCCATCCCGAGCGTCGGCTGCATGCGCCGGTAGAACGCTGTCTTGAGCAGCGTTCCGCTCTCGACGAAGAATTGCGCTTTCACGGGCCGGCCGTCATCCTGGGCGATCCATAGAAACGCGTGGTGGTAAGTTGTCTGCGGCGTACGTGCCGCGAGTGCAAGCTTCCAGCAACGCACGTCCTTGCGATCGCCATCGCCTATCGTCTCCTCGCCCTCAAGGTGAGCGTCGTAGTCGAACGCAAAATTGGTCGTGACGACGTCGCCGTTGGCCGCCTGGCCGAGCAGCTTTTGCTGAGGTGAGATCCGGATGGTGGCTTTGCTAGTCGGATCGAACATCCACAGGTTCGTCCCATCCTTCAGCATGAGCTTGCCGCGATCCTGAGTCGGTGCCTGAATCTCGACGAGGCTGCGGAACTGCGCGGCTGGACCCCCGGCGCTGGAAAACGCGCGCAGCGTCATGGATGCCTTCTGCCGACCATCTTTGTATTCGAGCAAGGTCGTTGTCAGGGCGAACGGGTGGGAAGGGTTGCGCACCGCATCTGCCCGTGCGAGCAGTTGCGAAGTGTCGACGGGGCCTGCAGCTAAGGCCCTAGGGATCATCGCTAGCGCGAAGACGAACGCCATCACGCGGCGCAGGAAGGCAAGGACGAGTTCAGACATGGCGGAGTGCTTCTACGATTTCGAGACGGGATGCCCGTCTCGCAGGCCAGTATGCGGACAGCGAGGCGATGGCGACGAGGCCAGCTACCGTGCCGGCCATGAGCCGCCATTCGCCCCACAGATGAATCGACAACGGCATGGGCTGGACATAGCCGGGTGGTAGCCAAGTGAACCCAAGCGTCTCAATGACGCTGGCGACAACCATCGCGACGGCCAAGCCCGACAGCGCCCCCACGAAACCGAGGATCGCCCCTTCGAGCACGAAGATCTTTCGGATGCCCGACCGCCGTACCCCCATCGCACGCAAGGTGCCGATCTCTACCGTCCGCTCGACGACGGCCATGCTCATTGTGTTGCCGACGGTGAACATTACGATGACGGCAATAAGCACGCTGATGAAGCCGAAGATGGCGTCGAACATGCCCACCGTCTGAGCAAAGTTTGGGTTGAGTAGCTTGAAGTCATTGACGGCTAACGGCTGAGCAGGGAACTTCTTCGCGAGCAAGACCTGGACGTGGCTGCGCACGCTTTCCAAATCTGCGCTATGGCGCAGTTGCAACAGGATCGCGGTCGCGTGTGGCGCAGCATTGGCGCCGAACACCAGGCGCTGCGCTTGCTTCAAGTGGATGCCGACGAAGGCATCGTCGACGGTGCGTGTGCCCTGACGCTCGGCCGCGAGGAGGTGCAACTCGGCAACGTTCGGGGCGCCGGCGGCTGTCGCGGCCAAAAGCTCGAGCCTTGTATCCCTGGCGGGCGATGTGCCAAGCTTGGTGGTCGCAGCCAGCGCCTGTAAGTCGTCGGGCGTCTGCGACGTGGCTGCGACCACAGGCTGGCTCGTCGGACGAGGGCAGTCACCCAGTGACAGGATGTCGCACAGCTGGAGGATACGCGCGACGCCTGCACCCACGACCACGGAATCTGCGGACGTTCCCAACAACTTAGTCGGAGGTGGGGCAATGGGCATGGCGTAGTCGTTCCACCGGTGCATCCGCGACTGGTCCTGCGCCACCGTGCCGAGAACGAGCACGGTCTTCGACAGCCCTGCGGCGAAATGCCCGGCGACGCCGTTGAACGCGAGAGACGACGAGATAACGTTGATACGGGATGCAGTGTAAGGGTCAGCCTGCAGCGCCTCGATGATCTTATCGGGCCCGGTCACCGAATAGTTTTGCAGGTCGCCGGCCCCGAACAGCAGATAGTCAGGGTGCTGAATCTGCAGGTGCCCAGCCGTGCGCACGATATTGGTCTCTAGACCAAGGCGTATGCTTTGGGCATAGCCTCCAAAAAGAAGAACTGCGAGGGCCCCGAAGACGAGCGCGAGCAGGGTGCCCATTGAGCGGCGGCGGTTGCGCAGGAGATTGCGCACGGCCTGCGAATAAGAGAGCAGGCTCCGTGCCCCGCCCCCTTCGGCAGTAGCCAGCGAGTCCCGGGGGGTGAGCGAAGTCGTCTGCTGATTCACTTCGAACTCCTGTCGACAATGCGCCCATCGCGGATATGCACAGTATCGTCGGCCTGCGAGATAACATGTGGGTCATGTGAGGAAAAGACGAATGTCGTCTTCTCGCGTCGCTGCATATCCCGCATGAGCGCGACAATCGATGCACCGGTGCGCGAATCGAGATTCGCGGTCGGCTCATCGGCGAGCACCAGTTTTGGCTCATTAGCGAGGGCGCGCGCAATGGCCACTCGCTGGCGTTGCCCTCCGGACAGTTGCGCGGGGTAATGCGCTGCATGCGCGCGCAGGCCCACGGCGTCGAGCAGCTCTTCGACGCGTCGCTGTCGGCGTCCGCGATCCGCATCCACGAGTAACAATGGGTATTCGACGTTTTCTGCGCAGTTGAGCACCGGCAGTAGGTTGAAGTTTTGGAAAACGAAGCCAAGCGAGTGAGCACGGAAGTCGGAAAGCTCGTCGTCGGTAAATCCCTGCGTACGCCGATCGCCAATGCACACGTCGCCGCGCGTGGGGCGGTCGATGCAGCCGACGATGTTCAGAAGGGTGGTCTTGCCGCTGCCGGATGGGCCTGAAATGACGGTGAAGCGGCCGGCGCGGATGGGCAGGTCGATATCGATCAGGGCGTCGATTCGCGTGCCCCCGAGGAAATAGGTCTTGCCCACGCCTTCGAGACAGGCGATCTTTGTCGTGTCTGTCATAAGGCCATCGATGCAAGGAATTCCCGGTTCGCGCCGTCCGACTGCAGATGGCGAACCTTGAACTGCACGTCGCGCGCGCCGCGCGCCAGCATTGCATGTTTGTAGAGTTTCCCCGCACCTTTGGCGAGAAGGATGAAGCGTGGCCGCCGCAAGCGGCCGTCGCCGCGCTTCGAACGATACTCTACGTTAAGTTCACGCAGCGCCGCGTCAAATTGCTCCGGCAAAATGGTATCAAACAGAGGGGAGGTAGCAGGCTCTAGCTCGCAAAAAACGTCGTAGCCACGGGTCTCAAGGTCGGGGATCGCGACGAAGAAGTGGATGGATAGCCCGAGCGCTGCCTCACATGCTGCAAGAGCGGCACAGACTTGGTCCTCGCTCAGTTTTTCCCCAGTGATGTTGCTGAACCCCGCCGTCTTGCGAACGAACTCCAGGCAAGCGCTACCGAAGACCCTCCCGCTCACCCTGACGACGTCGTGCATCGCATACCGATATAGCCCGTAGCGGTTGGTCAGGACGATCTCGTATAACTTCCCCTGTTCCAGTTCGGAGTACCGGCGTGGTCGAGCATCGCCCTCCTCGATAGGCACAAACTCAGCGAAGACGCTGTCCGAGGCCAATACCTGGCGGCTCATGCCCACCGGAACGCAGATCGGAGAGTCCGTCGCCAAGTAGCCCAGCTCCAGTACACGGCAGCGTGGCAGTCGCTCGGACAACCGGCGAGCGAAGAAGCCGCAACTGCCGCCCGTCCACGTCACGATGGTGCGCACATCTTCGAACAAAGCGCGGGGGGAACTCGACCACGCGGCGAGATCGGCCCAGGCTGCGTCGATTTGACGCCAAGTTGCATCAGGAAGGCCGAACCTGTTGTCTAGCCGTTCGAGTCGTAGGTCGATGAGAAAGCTTTCCGCGTGCCGCGAGGCGGCGTCCAGCACTTCCAGTACCGTCGTCGGGTTAGGAGTGACGATACATCGGCACCGGCAAGCCATAAGGAACAAGCTGTAATAGTAGTAGCGCGCACCAGAATCCCTGACCTCGAACAACCCGGGCGGCAAAGCGGCGAACCTGCGAAATGGCGAGGTGCGGTATAGCGTGCTGGCCGCGCTCGAGGACTCCACGGCACCGATGCGCTTGCGTTCACTGGCGGCCGCGATAATGCCGAGGGGGCGCATGAGCGAACGGGGGTCAGCGAGTAGTATCCTGAATAGCACGGCCAGCGTGTATTCTAGGTACTCCCGTCTGTACAGCAAGCGGGATTGGAGGATCACCTTTGGCTGCCCCGTCGTCCCGCTGGTCGTGCTGAGGCGAAACAGGTCGACATCGGCCAACAGGTTGCGGCCGCACTCCACGCTGCGCTCGACCCAGTCGCGCAGGCCCTCGTAGTCAACGATGGGATGCTCTTCCAGGAAGGTGTCGAGGGAACATATCTCGGTGCTAAAGCTGTGTTTGCGGCCATATTCGGACGTCGCGTTATGGCGCAAGATGTTGGCAAGCAATCGTCGCTGGCGCGATTCTGGTCTTGAGGAGAGGATGATGCGACGCAACGCGAACGCTGAGCCGAGCACTCCAACCATAGCTGTAGCTACCGCCGAGACCAGAAACGACACACCCACCTTGAGTCGGCGGCTCATATCAACGTCACCGCTGCCGACAGCCCCTTACGGATCCGGCGCAGCGCTGCGAGATCCCCGATCGGCACCCCGAACAGGTCAGAATAATTGCCGAGAATGCCTTTGATGACCCGGCGCTCCCATTCGTCGTCGAAGCAAATCTCATCGCTGAGCCAACGTTCCAGCCACTCCGGGTCCGGCAGCCGCGAGTTGACGGTGTCGTTTGGGAAAAGGGACTTATTTACGTGCAGGTTCGTGGGGTGCATACCTCGATTCAGCCGCGGGCTACACATGAGCACGCCGATCTTGGAGAATGCAGCCCTCGCTTCGTCGCCTTTTGTCATCAAGGCTTGCCGCATGTACTGCAGATAGGCACGGGCATGACGCGCTTCGTCTGCGGCGAGCAAGCCGTAGATAGTCCGAATGACTGGCTCTCTGTACCGTTGCTGTGCGCAGCGATACCACTGGTTCAGCCTTATTTCGCCGCAGAAATGCATCGCCAACGTCTCGAGCGGAGATGCTGGGTCTGTGTCGAAATTGACTTGCCGCAGGGTCTCGCGTGACGGAACCAGAGACTCGTCGATGCGCCGCAGGTATTCCATCAGCACGAGGCAGTGCTTCATCTCCTCGTAGTACCAGATAGATCCGAATGCACAGAAATCGGTGTCCTCGACCGAATCCCGAAGGAAGACGCTGATGGTCTGCATCGCGGACCATTCCAAGATCGCGTTCATCCGGATCGCGTGGATGTCGCGATCGTCGAGAAGGGATCGGTCTATCTTGTTCCATGGGATGCTGTCCAAGAGCGACCAGCGCGCCTTCTCAAAGGAGGCGAAAAGCGAAGGATAGAGCATGGTCTGTTCTTCAATCATGGCTCGGCGGTGCCTTTCCATCAGTTGCTGACGCTTCGCAAGGTGGCACCATCACGCAAGCCAAGCGGAACGACTCTGCGATCAATGGGATGCAACTGCCGCAGCCTTGGCTGCAGCCAGTGTGGAAATCTATTGCGTCATCGAAATGCAGAGGTTCGAGCCTTTGCCTCTCTACAATTTCCTCGAGGCTGCAATCTGAGCAAATACAATATGGCATTGTGTGTTCATCTAAATAATTACTACTATGCCAACGCCGAGGATCGGAAAATATTCCTATCGTGTATTGACGATACTTGCTACGGCGTTGGCGCTCGCCGGTTCGCCCGTGATCGTTGCGGGAATGTTCATCGCCGCGACATTGGCCAGCGCGGCCGAATTGCTCGCGCGACTGCAAGTCAGCCAGGCGACGCGCATTGCGCTACTGACGGCCAATGCCGTGCTGGTCGCCGCGGCCGGTCGTGGCTTGATGGCGACCGAACCGGCGACGTTGCTTCTGCTTGCTGTTAATGCGATCCTGCTCTCGGGTGGTCTCGCATCCGACGATAATGACAAGTTCAACACAGCCCTGTTGATTGGAGCCTCTTCGCTGGCGATCCTCGGTAGGGCCGCTATCGAAGCCACGCGCCTGCTCACAAACTCGTCGGCGCACATGCCAGTCCTACAAGAGTGCATCGTGCTAATGGCGGCGCAGGATTTCTGCGCGTCGGCGGGCGGCAAGTTGTGGCCGCGCGGTCGTCTAGCGCCGCGGATCTCGCCGCACAAGACCTTGTCCGGGGCAGCCTTCGGGCTCGCTGGCGGGATAAGCTCTTGGTTTCTATTGCAGGTCGAAGTGGGATCCAACTTCTCCGCTATGGGCGCCCTTGCGGTGCTAATCGCCGGCATCCTTGGCGACCTGCTATTCTCGAGCGTCAAGCGCGCGCTGATGGTCAAGGACTTCAGCGACACACTTGGCGTCAAAGGCGGCATCCTGGATCGCATTGACAGCACGGTCGTCGCCGTGCTTGCCGCGCATGCGCTCGCTTTGTGAATATGCATGACGTGCCATTTCAGTTCCCTGGCGTTGCAGCATTCGGCAAGAAGCGCAAGGGTTGCGCCTCAGGAGCCGAAGAAGCCCTTTGCCCAAATAATGGTGCCCGACCGCCGCGCGGCAGAAGCTGGGCATACTTACCAAGCGCTTGCTCGTATTTGTCTTCGTAGTAATCGGGCAGCACAGCGCTACGCCCAGCGTGGAAGTCAGAAAGTTGCTTGTCGGTTCGGATCGCGTTCAGGTGCCGACTGACCTCGCGATATCCGGCCTGCATCCGCAGCGTACGCAGCACGTTCATACCTTTGACCCGCAAGCTAGTGCTGCTGGCTATCCGTCGCGCGAGCAGGGTCGGCGACATCAGTTCCTTGCGCAAGCGCAGCCAGTTCTCGTAGTACGACTGGGCGTCGTAGTGGGCGGGTTGGAACGTGAGGTAGGGGTTGCGGTAGAACAGCAACGGCATCGCTGAGAGCACACGGCCGTTGGCCCGCCAGTCGTCCGCGAGCGGCGTCCCGCCGTAGGGAATCGGCACATTGATCGCGGGCCAGACCTCAGGCATAGAGCGCATGAACTCGAGCGTCAAGTCTATGGGGGGCGACCCCGCATCACTGTCGGTGCCGAAAATAAGGTTGGCCTGGATGCCCTCGACGTAGCGAGACAGCTCTCGTAGGTGAAGTACCACTTCCTCCAGTTTCTTTGCGCCAGTCTGGCGTCCGACACCAGCCTTATTGGAATAGTCTCCCCAGGACTCGATGCCCGGTAGCACAAAAACGCAATTCGTCTCTGACAACGCCGGCAAGCGTCCGGGCTTGAGGATAGACAGTGAGCTTTCCATCACGTACGGATTGCGTCTGCTCGGAGAGACGCTGCGCATGACATCCATCGTCGCGTCGAAGTTGACGCCAAAGTTAGGATCGTGAAAACCTAGCAGCACGCCAGGCAGATTGCGCGAGACGTAATGAAGATCTGCCTTGAGGCGGTCGGTGGAAAGCAGATGGTAGTCGTTCGACCAGTCGATGCAAAAATTGCATGTGTACGGGCAGCCAACGCTCGAAAGCAGGGGGATGACAGTGAAGCGTCCCGGCCGCCCGTCGTCAAAGGACGCGATCCGAATCTCGGGCATGCGCTCCTCAACTGTAGGGATATCCTGGAGGGCCCTTCCGCTGGAGACGATGGCCGCCCCCTCGCGGCCTGCGGCGAGGATCTCTTGCAGCAACTGCTTGTCGCACTCGCGTACCGTGACGTCAAAATGACGGCTGCAATCTTCGGGAAACGCCTTGGCATGCGGGCCGCCGATCACCGTCACCGCGCCGGCAGAGCGATACAGATGCGAGAGCGAATAAGCCAGCGCACTGTTTTTGGTGTAGGTCGAGATCAGTAGGTAGTCGAGGTCGCGCGGCATCATTGCTTCGACGTCTGTCTGACCGTGGTAGGTCTGGTAGAACACCTCGTGCCCAAGCTGCCGACACCACACCGAGATGATCTGCGGCATGATGCTCACGTATTGCTTGGTGAACATTCGATTGTAGAGTTGCGCGGCGAGGCCGGACGCGGGGCCTTCGACGAGCAGCTCGAGAACGCCGATACGAAGCTTGCGTGCGGTCATTGATGGTCTCCCACGGCATTCAAGCGCTGCACTTGCATAGAATAGAGCCTTGTGTAATGCAGCAAGGACGCCATCGTGAAATAAAGAGCCGGTGCGAGTGCGCACGAGGCAAGCCAGTGCGCCGAGGGCTCCACAGCCGGAAGAGTGACGGCGATACAGAGCGCCGCATAGACGGTCTGGCTGCGCATTTTCATCTTCCCGAGCCAATGGGCCGCGCGCGAGGTTCCATCGCGCCGTGCCGCGCCACGCAATTCAGCCACGACGAAATCGCGGGCGAGGAACGTGGCGACTACCCACAGCGGCATCGCCCCGATCGATAACAACGCGGCATTCACCGTATGTAGCCAAACTTTGTCCACGATCGGGTCGGCGATCGCGCCAAACTCTGTCACCTGATTCCAGCGCCGCGCGACTACGCCGTCAAGCTTGTCCAATGCACCCGCGACGACGAATAGCCAAAGCGCCGCGAGCGACCCATGCCGTAGCGATGAGCCGACGACAAGAGCCGCGATCGCCGGAGCCGTACACAAGCGCAGCAAGGTCAGTGCGTTAGGCGTGTTCAGGAGCGACATCAGCACCTTCCAGAAGGTAGTCGAGCAACAGATCGCGCATGTGGCGCCAGGGAGCCTTGCCTTCCATATCAAGGAAGTGGCCGGCTCCGGGAACCACTTCCCGCCGAATCAGTGCGCGCGGCAACTGCAATCGCGCAACCGATTCCCACGAGGTGTATTCGTCCAGCTCGCCGTTGACGAACATCAAGGGCAGATTGATCTTGGCCAACGCGCCCTCATATCGCGAGATGTCCATAGACAACACGTGCCGGATGTGAAACTGAATCTGGTTCGATGCTTGCCCAGCAAAATCGGCAAGGTAGCGCTCGTTGAAGCGCTGAAACAGACGCGGCAGGCTGCGCCCCAGCGTCCGATTGAACAGCGCGGCAGCACCGCGTAGATCGTCAGCCGAGAGCAGTGCTAGTGACTGTTCAAGATAGGCGCGCATCGGCCCCGACACATCGGGTGCGAACGACCCGAGGATCGCTCGCTTTATGCCCGCTGGCTTCTGGGCGAGGGACAGTAGCAGCGCGACGCCGCCCCACGACATCGACACCGCAAAGTCTGGCTCGTAGACGCGCATCAGGTCGAGCAAAATCGCGACTTCCCGCTCTTTGTCCAGCGGCGTTATGTTGGGATTCAATGTTCGCGACTCGCCCGCGAAAGGCAAATCGAACGCGACGACGTTGAATTGCTCGACGAGGTACTTGATCGTGTGGCGGAGCGAGTTGATTGTCGCGAATGCGCCGTTAATCATTAGTACCGTGCCCCGTGGCTGCGGGCAGGCAAAGAACTCGCAATGCACGCGGGCACCGCCCGACACCTGGATAACTTGTTCTTCGCTTTGCATGGATTCCGGTTTTCAGGAAAGAGCTATGCGGCTCGTGTTTCATTTGTTAGGTGAGCCGCGCGGCTCGTATCCAGGCAAAACCCCCGGGCCGCAGTCGCCTCGTCCATTGCAAGGCAATCCGCATTTTGACTGTCGAGGCAATGCTATTGCGCGGCTAAGCGCGCGATGTTTAACAATTGTGATGATGGAGATGATTTTTCGGAAATCCTGATATAAGCAGCGTTGAATTCAGCCGTATCCAGGCTCCGCGATGGAGGGATGCGCGGGCGACCGGCGCGACGCCGTCCCAAGCAGTGTCCGATCGTGAACCCCGCGCACCGCGTAGGCCACCAGATCGGGCGCACCGTTTCAGTCCGCGAACTTCGCGTCCGTCGCTTCGCGGCCCATGAAGCCGGCATACAGCGCGTTGGCCGGCATCAACTTCATCCAGAAGGGCCCGAACTGCGCGCGGCCACCCAGGACCTTCACGCCGTCGGCCAACTGGTCGATCGTCGGCCCGACAGGGCGCCGAGGCCCGAGCCGCCACGGCGGAGATCCTCCAGGACGTCCAGCCGAACTGGCCAACACCGAAGAGCCCCGCGCGCTGGCTCTAGTTCCACAGCCAGTCCTGCGCGTCCCAGTTCTGCTTCTGCGTCGGCAGCGCGCCACCGCTCTGGATGAGCCCCTTCGCAAAATCCGCCGCCATCATGATCGGCACGTAGGACGCGAGCGCCATAGCCGGGCCGTAGTTGGCGTACTGGGCCTCATGCACGACCCGCGACAGGATCGTCTTCTGGAACGCGTACGTGAAGCGCTTCAGGTGCGCCAGCAGCATGAAGTGCGGGTCATTCATCCGCACCGGCACTTCGACCGCATCCGGGCGCAGCACGGCGCCATCCCCCCACTTGTTGACCGCTGCGCGCATCTTGACGGCGCGGGCCTCGGCCTCCGGCTCGCCATAGCCGGCATCGAGGAAGTCCTGCCGGGTGAGCAGCATGCTCTTGTCTGAGCCCTTGCCCTGTATGCTCACGTCGTCCGGCCGTGCAAAAAAATCTGAACTCGTCGATGTTCGGATAAGAGTCCTGGCCGAGCTCTGCAACGCCGAGCTCGGCAGCGTGCCAGATCGCGCCTCGCTTGGCTGAGGTTTCTAGAAGTGCCCGTCGGGCTTGCGCCGCCTTCATTGGCCGACACGCACGCACGGGGCGTGCCGCCAGGCATGAGCCAATTGAGCAACCCGCTATTGCCGGAGCGGCCGGGCCCGCTTACACCGCGCGGCGCCAGCAGGTACAAATCGCTTCCGTAGTAGCGCAGCGACAGGTAGCCCGTGCGTTGCGAGGCCAGCAACTGTTTTGCGCCTTCGACCTGCTTGAGCAGATCGTCACGCTGCGCCGCGTACGCACGGATCAGGTCGGCGCTGGCGTCCGCCTCGCGAGTGCTCTCAAACAACATCACGCTGATCGCCACCGTGGCGCTCAACACTGCGGCGACTGCCGCCAGCCACACGGTGCGAAACACCGCTGTCCTGGTCGTGCCGACGGCCAGTTGGCCCGCCGCGTCGACCTTGTCAACCGCCGCATCGATGGACTGGGAGAAGCGCTGCCGCGACTGCTCCAGGGTCTTGGCATGTTCGACGGCGCTCTGTGCAAGCAATCCTTCTTGGCCGATCAAGCGCTGCGACACGTTTTCAGTAATCCCATCCGATGCACGTTCGGTCAGTGTCTGAAGAGGGGCAGCGGCGTGTTCAGCCAATGCAGCTTCAAACCGCGCCAGCGCGTTCTTTTCTGCGGCGCGCAGCGCCTGATGGCTTGTTTGCAGCCATTTCGCCTGTGCGGCAATGACGGCGCGGGCTTGCTCGCTCACCCCCTGTACGTCCGCACCCACCTTGCGCAGCGCGTTGTCGGCCGCTTCCTCGATCGCTTCGGCGCTCAGGTCGATCTGGGCCTTGAGCTCTTCGAGCGTGGCACGCGTCACTGCAAATAGCACCCATGCGGGATCGTCAAAACTCAACCCGTACGCCGCTGCCATCGCATAGATGTTTTCGCGCGCCTGCGGCTCCAATTGCGCGAGTAGTTGGTCAAAGGCTTGCTTGCTCATTGGGCCTCTCCATTTTTCTTCAGGCCTAGCAGCGGCGCGACACCATCAAGCTCAGCGTCGACCGCACGCATCCAGCGGAACAGCCGCGAGCGTTGGGGCGTGGTCAGCCGTTTGTCCTCGCACGCATCGGAAAACGTCAGCATCAGGTCATCGATCGCGACGAGCACGCCCGCTTGCAGTTTGGGCAGCGCAATTTCCACACCACCGTACTGCCGCAGCATGGTGTGCCCTGCGCTCGGCGGGTTGTGCTCGTTGCCGTACCACATGAAGAAATCATCGCGGTCGCCGAACCACTGATTGATCGCCACCACGTAATCGGCTTGCTTGCCGGCGAGTTCAATCATGTCGCGCACGGTGCGGGTGCTGCTCGAATAGGGCGACAAGGTGTTGAGCAACGTTGCGCGATACCCGGCGCGTGCCAGTTTCTGGAAGCATCCCGTGTCGTGATCGAACGATTTCAGTTGCGTGATCGAGGCCGCCGGCAGGTCGGCCTGCACCAGCGGCCGGCCTTCGTCCACCACCGCAAGCAACTGGTCGCGCTCCTTGTCCGAGCCCGTGAAGCGCACCGGCACCACGCCGCCATCGGCCTGATGGTCGCCGGTTCGCCTTGGTCATCCAGCTTGGCGTAATACTGGTACAGGCCGCCGATTTCTCCATCGCCATCGATCAAAAGTGCGTCGAGGTCATCGAGCCGGACGCGATCCGCGATCGCGCGGGTCATCAAACTCTTGCCCGTGCCGCCCTTGTCGCCCAACACCATCACAAACCGTTTCATCGTTGTCCCCGCTTGCGTGCGCCCTGGGTCAGGTTTTCGCCCAGGATGGTGGATTGCTGATCATTGCCGTGCTGTGTTTGTGTTTTTGCGCCTTGCTGCCCGAGCGGGCTCTGCACAACGACTGTTTCAGTGCGTTGCAGACCGTGCTCCGGTTGCGGCGCGCTCGCGTTTTCCGACGTGCGCCGCTTGCGTGGGCGTTTGGCACGCGTTCGGTCCGTCGCGGTTTCGGTTGCAATCGGGGCTTGCCGCAGAGCCGTTTGAATGGTCGTTGCCGATACGTCGATGCCCGCCGCCTGCTTGAAGAACGCCGCCAGGTCGCGCACGCGCCAACCCGATGCGAGCACTGTGCGAATGGCATCGGCACGCTTGGCGATTGCCTGTGCCAGCGGTGGTGCTACGTTCGCTGGCGGCTTGTCGCGCAGGTCGTTCAAGGCCACATCCAGTTGTGCCCACTGTTCGCGGGTCGGCTGTTGCCGTTTCGTTGCCATGTCGATTTCCTGTCGGATCGAACATGGCGTGAAGGTAGACCGTGGGCGCAGGGAGTACCAGTTCGAAAGTGTGACGGGAGCGAGCCGATTTCGTTACGAATGCGCACCGATTTATTCGCGGTTGCTCGTGGTCGAACAAGCCCGAAATGTCTGCTTACCAATTCGTGATTTTCAGGCGACAGGTCTGCGACCACACTGCATTGGTGCGAGCGCGGGTGCGCCGATCGTGGTTATTCTGGTCGGGTAACGCGCGGTCGTCGCGAAGCAGGTGCGGCGAATTCTTTGTGCGACTGCTCGAAGTGCGTTTTGCTGCGTTTGAGGCTTGCGGCAACGAGCACAACGGACGAGGGCAGGGTGAGGGTTGTGCAACCGCGCGACAAGCGCCCGATTGCCCACCGCCCCGCCGTCACTCGCTGATCGCTCGTTATGCGGTCAGGGCTTTCGCCCCGAGACCCCAACCGTGGCGCGCACCGCGCGCCGTTAAACACCCCACACGCACCGTGGTCACGATTTTCAATCGCATCCGGTGCAACACCTGTATGAAGTCGACGATGTCCAGTGGAACCGAGAAGCGACAACGCGCACATGTGGTCGGCGTGCGCATGGATGATGTCGAGCACAACGCCATCGCAGAACGTGCCCGCGACTGCGGACTCACCATGTCGGGCTACCTGCGTGCGTGCGCGCTCGGGCGCAAGACGCGCAACGTCACCACCAGCCGCGTGCTGGACATGCTGGTGACGTTGGGCAATGAGCAGCGCCGCATCGATTCTCGGTCGGACCGCTTCATGGGAAGAATGGTTCGCCTATCGAGTTGGATGTTCAACACGATATGCAATCCGAGTTGATCGCGCTGTAATAACGTCATTGGGGGCCAGATGCAGATGCCGCGCGAAAGCATGCGGGACATGCTGGAACGAAGTCGGCTTGTAATTCGATGGGGAGGCATACTGGGCCTCCTGTGTCACCCCATCTACTACGTGGTCTGACCTATGTCCTGCCGCAGCCGTACGACAATCTGCTTCTCCGACTGAGCGCGGCGCTTGTTTGCATTCCTTTAATTTTTCAAGCGCGCTGGCCAAAGCAGCTCATCGACCCGCTGCTCGAACGGCTCGAACAAGGCTTGATTGCGCGTGACTTGAGACTCGTGGAACCGGCCATGCATTCCTTGTTGGGTATCAGCGGCAACCTTGGCGGGACGGCTTTACACAGTCTGGTTCGGCGCACCTACGAACCGGTAGTCGTCGGACGCTGGCCGGACGATGACAGCTGGCTGTCGCAGATTCGCGCCTTGACCACGCAAACGGTGCTCGCGCTGCGCACCATGTTGAGCGAGCAATAGCCACTTCGCAAGCGCGGGGACGTAGCTGCGGCATTCCAGGATGTGGACGCGACGGATGAGACGGAGTCTGCAGAGCGCGAAGCGGGTTAGGCGAGTAAGTCGCCTTGTGAGGGAGCGTGGCGGGAGAGGCAGGCTGACACGTGGGCCTTGCTAGCCGACGCGCTTGAGGATGCCAGCGACGATATTGAGTTCGTGCCAGTTGGCGCGGGCATCGGTCGCAAATGCTGTTCGGCGGCGGCGTCGATGGCAGCGGTTAGTTCGGCCAAGCAAGGCAATGCTTGGTCCAGCGCTTGGCGATGGTGCAGTTGATGGCGCGCGGTTAGCCAGCGATCGAGTGTGGTGCGTTCATCTGTGGTCAGCGTAGCGAGCAGGGTCTTAGAGGGACCGGCTTCCCAGCGGAGGGTGCCAATCACGCGTTGATTGGTACGCATCGCGCCTGGCGTGCGCTCGACGCCGACAAGCTTGGTGCGACCTTGGTCGCGGATTACATGAGGCGACGTGGAGGATACGGGGCTTCCAGGATAGCGCGGGCAGAAGATTGGGATCGTGACCGTGCAAATTGGCCCTACGGGCCTTTCCTGCATTCGAAAAAAAATTGCGCTGGCGAAAATGGAGGAGCTGGCCTATGTACCTTGGTCAAGTATCACGTGTCGCTCGGATCGCGCAGTGTTTCACTATCACGGTTGCCTTGCTTCAAGCGCAGATACACGGCGAGTACCGCAGACAATGCCGCAATGGCGTCGTGATCGATATCCCCATGTAGATCGGCTCGGGTCAGCGCGCTCACAAGATGTCGAGTTCCGGCTGCAAGTTTCTGTGTCGTATCGGTATGCGAACCAAACATCAGTTCGGCAGGATCCGCTTGAAGCACATCGGCCAAGCGAATCATCGTTGCCGCGTCGGGTTCACGAATACCGTTCTCATAGTTTGATAGGCGAGAGACACCGCTCTTGCTTTCCAGCCCGAGCCTGATCGCGACTTCCCGCAATGTAAGTCGTTGGTTTTCGCGTGCCTCTCGAATGCGTTGCCCGATGATCTCTTTCATGCGGGCGAGCGTACACAAAAAGTGAGGAAGAGACGAAAAAAACACAATACGTTGAGTTAATTAAACAAATTGTGTATTGTAGGGCGTGAATCTTCCCCCTTTTGGGACCGTTTACTCGGCCCTTGGCGGAGAAGTTGTGGCATTAGTGGTGGTGCTGCAGCAACGGCTGACAACATAACAATTCGCATGAGCATCGACGATGGTGTCTGGATCACGTGCGATCGAGCCATCGTGGTAACAGGCGCCTTCGGCGACTGAGGGGGGACTATTGCCATCAATCCTAGTCCTGGGAGCTTGTCATGCAGTACTCCAAGTCTCGGCCACGTCGGCCGTCCGTCTTCTCCCCACTTCACCCCTTGCCGCGATGCGGGTCGGCTACCGTTGATGACAGCGACTACGTTGCCGGCGCTCTTGCCGCACGCGTATTTCTGTATGTCATAGAACGGCAACTGTGTGCATGCGCCGCCAGGGCTGTTACCCCAGCCATTTTGCGCGAGCAGTTGCGCGCGCGTTTGCTCGATCAGTCTGAAAGCTACTGCGCAGGCTTTCTCGATGCGCTGTGGGCTTACATCGCATTGAATCTCGAAGGCTGCGCTACCAATTTGAAGACTTGGGATGTCGTCAGTTACCTGCGGGAGTGTGCGATACATTGAGATCTCGGCGGGTCGGTTCATCACGAGATCATCCTTCTGTTGCGTGTCAAGCTTGATATTAGGTCCCCCGCCAAGGGCGATACCTTGTGCCAGCCGCGTGCTGTCATCGAGCAGATGAAGGCGGCACGGCTGGTGTCGCCAATGGGGGCGTAAGAGTGGACAGCGAGGCGCACAGGCCCTCGATCCAGATGCGTGGCATCAACCATGCACTCGCCCCGAGTTGTTGTAGGTCTCGAGCGGCATGGGATTTTTTTGAACATGGTATTTTTCATGGCATCATGCGTTCGTCTTTGTGTAAACGACTGTATATAAACGGTTTTTCACTCTAAATGACGATTGAGTGGGAGTGAGGTTTTCTCCCAGGTGGAAAGAAGCCCGCATGACGCGGGCTTTTTTCTGTCCAGTGTCTGCGCCAGCGGGGTCGAAAGGGGCGCGTTATGCAATATTTATTGACACATCCACAGAACACCTGTAGAACCAATCCCCGCAGGATCTTCAAGCAGTTACTCCGATGTTCTGGGTCGTCACGCCACGCGGTACTTCCTTTGCTCCATGTTTCTTCCTTGATTGTCGTGCCTGGTGAGCACAGGCTCATACAGAACTTTTTAGGATATCCAACATGGAAACCGGCACAGTAAAGTGGTTCAACGACTCCAAGGGCTTCGGCTTCATCACCCCGGACGCAGGCGGCAACGATCTCTTCGCTCACTTCTCTGAAGTTCAGGGCAGCGGGTTCAAGTCCCTCCAAGAGGGCCAGAAGGTTCGCTACGTTGCAGGTGTTGGCCAGAAGGGCCCGGCTGCCACGAAGATCGAAGCGATCTGATCGGTCGTTCATCTGCCAAGAAAAAACCCCGCATCGCGGGGTTTTTTTTCGGCTAAAGGCACGCGCCACGGCTCGCCTATGCCGCCTGCTTGCGGGGCCGCCGTACCGCGCGAATCTTCCCCGTGGTGCCCCCGCCGCAAAAGAACTGATCGGCACCGTTCGATTCCAGCCCCGACACAGTGATTCCGGCCGGCATATCAAGCTGCTCCAGCACTTCACCGGTTTGCGGATCGATGTGGCGCAGCTCGCTCGTATCGCCTTCCCACGTCGCGTGCCAGAGTTCTCCGTCGACCCAGGTGACGCCGGTCACGAAGCGGTTGGATTCGATGGTGCGCAGCACCTTGCCGGTGTCCGGATCGATCTGGCGGATCTTGCGCTCGCGGTAATGCCCGACCCACAGCGTGCCTTCGGCCCAGGCGAGCCCTGAGTCTCCGCCCGCACCGGGCGCCGGAATCGTGGCGAGCACGGTGCCCGTTTGCGGGTCGATCTTCTGGATGCGGTCTTCGGCGATCTGGAACAGGTGGCGCCCGTCGAACGCGGTACCGGCATGGGCGGGCACATCGATCGAGCGCAGTGCCTTGCCGCTGTCGGGGTCGAGTTCCTTCAACTGGCCGCCGGCAGCAAACCAGACGTGCTGACCGTCGTAGGTCACGCCGCCTACGTTTTCGGCGCCGGGGAAGGGGCCGTATTCGCGCACGACTTCGGCGGTGGATCGTTTCATGTTGGGCTCGCTGGATTCGGTTGTGGAGTCTTCATCCTAGTCACTTGGCAGCGGCGCAGGGAGTAACAAGGTGGTCGCGAATCCGGGTACCGGCGGCGTCACCCAACGGCGCGCGCGCCCGCGTCCGAAGAACTGCACCTTGCCGGCGGCGGCCAATGCGTCGAGCGCGCGCTGTACCGTGCGCTGGCTGGCCCCGAGCGCCAACGCCAACGCGGAGCTGGACCACGATTCCCCATCGGCCAAGCACGCCAGCACGGCGGCGTATTGCTCGTCGACGGGCTGCGCGAGCACGACCACGTCTTGCGCAGCATCGGGTTGCAGTGCGAATCCCTGCTTGGTCGCCTTGACCGTGCCCAACGCACCAAGCGCCGTGCGCAAACGGCCAATCTCCACACGCAGGCGCACGCGGTGCGAGTCGTCGGGATGCCGGGTGCGGAATGCGCGCGCGATGAGGGCGTCTCGGGGCACGTCTTCTGGCCATGCCTCAGCCAATGCCCGCGCCAGCGTGAAGAGCATGGGCCGTGTGGCAAGTGGAACGACCGCATCGGTCTGCCGGATGGCGAGCCGGCATGCGTCCACCACGAGCGCGTTCGACGCAAAGAGGGCTTCGACATCATCAAGACGCAGGACACGCTCTTCGCCGCGCGAGATGAGGCGCGCAGCCGGTGCGCTCAAGGCCTGGGCGGCACGTTCCACTTCGGCCGTGAGCGTCGGGATGCCGGCCTGACGCGCCGCGATATCGGCGTCGTTCAAGGCTGCGCGTGCGGCGGCGGTCTGCAAACGTCGGATGGCAATGCCGGCGACGACGAGCGCATGCGCCGCCCGCAAGACCGGAGGGAGACGTGCCGGGCTTAGCGCGGCGAGCGCGGCCTCGGCGTCATCCAGGCGGCCGATCAGCAGCAGGCGCCGGATGCCGAGATACCGCGCATGTGCGGCGTTGACGTGATCGCCGTGCGCCTCGAGCGTGGCGCATGCGGTGTCGAGGGTTTTGGCGGGCCAGCCCAGGTCGCGCGAGGCGAGGGCGACTTCGGCTTCTGCGACGATGCAGCGTGCGCGTGCCACGGCTTCGCGTGCGCCGAATGCGCGGGCTGCGCGACGCAGCAGGAGCTTGGCGCGTGCCAGGTCACCGAGCTGCGCCATGGCGATGCCGCGCAGTGCGAGTGCGGGCGCGTCGTCACGCAAGGCGACGCGGTTCAGCGCTCCGAATGGGTCACCGGCGGCGAGTGCGCGCGCTGCAGCCGTGATCAATGAATCCATTCGAATCCCGCCACACTTGTCACTCCCGCCGTTTGAGGTCGGCGCCTAATCTAGCACACGACCACTCACCCAAAAACGGAGGCAAGCATGAGTGCAACACACTCGACAGCAACCCGCGCAACCTGGCTGGCAGAGCGCATTGAACTGCTCAAGGCCGAGAAGGAACTCACGCGCCGCAGCGACGAACTCGCGCGCCGCCGGCAGGCACTGCCGTGGGTTCGCGTCGACAAAAGCTATCGCTTTGAAACCGAAAATGGCAACGCCTCGCTGGCCGATCTGTTTGGCGGACGTTCGCAACTGCTGGTCTATCACTTCATGTTCGGGCCTGACTACAAGGCGGGCTGCCCATCGTGCTCGATGATTGCCGACGGCTTCGATGGCTTCGTCACGCATCTGGCAAACCACGACGTCACGTTGATGGCGGTGTCGCGCGGGCCGTTGGCCAAGTTGCTGGAGTACCGGGAGCGGATGGGCTGGAGCTTCCCGTGGGCGTCGTCGGTGGGCAGCGATTTCAACTACGACTTCAACGTCTCGATCACGGAAGACCAGCAGCGCGCCGGCAGCGCCGACTACAACTACGTGCGCGGCAGCCACGTGATGGACGCATCCGACTTGCCCGAACCCGTGCAGCAGTTCGCCAGCATGTGCGGCACCGATGCGTCCACCTACGTGCGCGACCGGCCCGGCATGAGCGCGTTCGTGCTGGAAGACGGCGTCGTGTATCACACGTATTCCACCTACGCGCGCGGGCTCGACGGCTTGTGGGGCGCATACCAGTGGCTGGACCGCGCGCCGCTGGGCCGCAACGAAACCGGTGTCTGGTGGCGTCGCCATGACGAATACGCTCAGCAGCGTTGAGCTGCCGCGCGAGCATGCATTGTCCGAGCGCGGATTTCTGGCCGTCTCGGCATTGCTGTTCATCACCAGCACGGCGGCGACGGTGGCATGGTGCAACGCCATGCCGGCCATGAGCGAGATGCCGATGGCCTGGATGCCGATGTGCGGTCAGACATGGTGGAGCTTTGCCGCCGCGTTTGTTGCCATGTGGACGGTGATGATGGCGGCGATGATGCTGCCGTCATTGCTGCCGATGCTGCGGCAGTATCGCGTGGCGCTTCACCTGGCAGGCGAGCCGAACGTCGATGCGCTGACGGCGTTTGCAGGCGTGGGGTACTTCGCGGTGTGGGCGCTGATCGGCGTCATGGTCCTTGCGCTGGGTGCGGCATTAGCCCAGCTCGAGATGACATGGCCCGTGCTGGCACGCGGGGCGCCGGTTGCGAGCGGTGCAGTCGTTCTTGCGGCGGGCGCTCTGCAGTTCAGCGCATGGAAGGCGCGCCAGCTTGCACGGTGCCGCGCAGTGCCAGCGCCTGGGCGCGCTGCATGGCGATTTGGCTTGCGCCTCGGCCTGCGCTGCGCCGGGTCGTGCGCGGGCCTGACGGCAATCCTGCTGGTGATCGGCGTGATGGATCTGCGCGCAATGGCGGCTGTGTCAGCGGCGATTACGCTGGAGCGCCTGGCACCTGCGGGACAGCATATGGCCCGCTGCGTTGGCGCGGTTGCCATCGGCGCCGGGTTGCTGTTGATGCTGCGCGCCGCGTTGCCCTGAGGCATGCCGCGTACACGCCTTACATCACCGCGCCAAGCTGCCACGGCACGAACTCGTTGTCGCCCAGACCATTGAGTTCGCTCTTGGAGCGGGTGCCGGAGGCAGTGGCCAGCATCAGCTGGAACAGCGCCTCGCCGGCTTGCGTGATGCTGAGGCGGCCATCGACGATGCCGCCGCAGTCGTAGTCCATGTCGAGTTCCATGTGCCGATAGAGCGTGCTGTTGGTCGCAAGCTTCAAGGAGGGCACCGGCTTGCAGCCATAGGTGGACCCGCGGCCAGTTGTGAAGCAGATCAGGTTGGCGCCGCCTGCGACCTGGCCCGTGGCAGACACGGGGTCGTAGCCCGGCGTGTCCATGAAGACGAGGCCGTGCGTCTGCACCGGCTGCGCGTATTCATACACGGCCATCAGCCCGCTGCTGCCGCCCTTGGCGACCGCGCCGAGGGATTTTTCCAGGATGGTCGTGACGCCGCCGGCCTTGTTGCCGGGCGAAGGGTTGTTGTTCATGTCCGCGCCCAGCGTGCGGGTGTACTGCTCCCACCAGGCCAGCCTGTTCATCAGCGCATCGGCCACGGCAGGTGTGGCAGCGCGTGCGGTCAACAGGTGTTCTGCACCATAGATCTCGGGCGTTTCGGACAGCACCGCGGTGCCGCCATGCCGTACAAGCAAATCGACCGCGGCGCCCAGCGCCGGGTTGGCGCTGATGCCGGAGTAGCCGTCCGATCCGCCGCATTGCAGGCCCACCGTGAGATGGCTTGCCGGGACGGTGCTGCGTTGTGCCTCGTTGGCGATCGGCAGCATGTCGCGCAGCATGGACAGGCCGGCCGCAATGGCTTCACGCGTGCCGCCTTCCTCTTGGATCGTCAGCGAGGCAAACAGGCCTGGTGTGCGCGCGCCCAGCATCTGCACGAGTGGCGCGACCTGGTTGACTTCGCAACCGAGACCAACGATCAGCACGCCGGCAAAGTTTGGGTGATCGGCGTAGCCGCGCAGCGTGCGCTGCAGCAGTTCCAGGCCTTCGCCGTTGCCGGCCATGCCGCAGCCGCTACCGTGCGTAATGGCGACCACGCCATCCACGTTGGGAAACGCCGTTGCCTCTGCCTGGGCCGCTTGCACGATATGCCGGCACACGGTGGCCGAGCAGTTCACGCTGGAGATGACGCCAATGAAATTGCGCGTGCCGACGCGGCCATCCGCGCGCACGTAGCCTTCAAATGTGGCGGGCGTGTCGACGGGGACGGTGGCGCGGTACGCGTGGCCAACAGCATGCTGGGCAGCCGCGTGCGCCATGCCGATGTTGTGGACGTGCACGTGCTCACCCGCACGGATGGGTGCCGTCGCCACGCCGATGACCTGCCCATACTTGTGCACCGGCTGGCCCACGGCGATGTCGCGCAATGCGACCTTGTGACCGGCGGGAATGGCATCGCGGGTGGTCAATGCAGCGTTGAGCGCTGCGCCGGGCGCGAGCCCCACACGCGCGACGGCCACGTCGTCGTCAGGGGCAAGCAGGATGAGGGGAGCGTCGGACATGGTGCGTTGCAGGTTCAATTCGGATGGGCCAGCGCGGCGTTCAGGCGCGGCTGGGCGAGGTGCAAGCCCAACTGATGCGCGAGCGCGACGATGGGCGCCAGGCGCCGCTGCTTCTTCTGCGCGTGGTTCTGCGCGATGTCGGCCAGGCGGTGGGCGAGGTAGGGGTTCAACAAGCGCTCGCGCAGCAAGACGAGATAGGCTTCGGCGGCATCGCGCTTGCCCAGGGCAGTGAATACGGGAACGATCTCGTCGTGCCACAGCGTTTCCAGCTCCGGCCGCAGGCGCGCGTCTTCCATGGCCTGCGCGACGGTCATATCGGCGGGGTGCGCATCTTCGCGCCAACGCTCGGCCAGAAACGTGTGGCCCGCGTTGAGCAGAAAGAGCTTGAGGCGCTCGTGATGATCGAGTTCATCCGTCAGGAGGATGGCCGGGTGCGTGCAGGGCAGCACCAGCCCCGGCCGGCGCTCGATGGCCCACAGGGCGTACGGTTCAGCTACGGCCCCCACGGGGTGCAATGCCTCGGAGACGATGCGGTCTACGAGCGAGTTGGCCCACACACAATGCGTGCGCAGCCAATCGACGAACGCGGTGGGCAGTGCCCATTGCCGTGCCAGCGCGCAGACGGTTGCGTAGAGCGTGTCGCCATTGCGCTCGATCAGCTCGCACGGAAACAGCGACAGCGGCGCGTGCGGCTGTCGCAGCCAGCGGCCGAGCAGCAGCGCCACCAGTTTCGCGGGGAAGCTGCGCGGCACGCGCGATGGCTGCTGTATCAAACTGGCATCGTCGCGCGGGTCGAGCTGGTAGCCCTGGTCGGCGGTGTTGGACACGACGACCTGCACATCTGTTGCCATGAGGTCGCGCAGTTGCTCCCAATCGGCGTCGGCTTGCAGGGCGCGCTGCACGGCGTGGCAGGTGACAGTCTGGTCAACGGGGGCGCCGTCTCGCAAGCCGCGAATGCGCACCGGGTAACCCGCGCCGCCGGCAAGCGCCGCCACACGCGCGGCACTGGCCGGGTTGGCGGTCGTCTGTACGACCGTGATGCCGCCCAGCGCTTGTCCCGCATCGAGCGCCTCCGACACGAACAAGTCGACGTGCGCCTGCAGGAAGCGGCTCGTGCCGAACTGGAGGATCGGCGCCGTCATGGGCTCAGCACTCCACGATGGCTTTCACCACGCCGGCGGCGGGATCGAGCAGCGTCTTGAAGTGCTCGGGCACATCCGCCAGCGCCATGCGGTGCGTATTGAGCGCGGCGGGAATCTTGCCCGCGCGCATGGCGTCGAGCACGGTTTCGAAATCTTCCGTGGTGGCGTTGCGACTGGCGAGCAGCGTGGTCTCGCGTTTGTGGAATTCCGGATCGGAGAACGAGAGGTTGGCCGCCACCACCGAGATCAACACATACGTGCCGGCATGCGCCACAAAGCGCAGGCCGCGCTCCATGGCCTTCGGATTGCCGGTGGCATCGAACACGACGTCATAGAACTCGTTGTCCGTAAGCGTGGCGAGTTGCGCTTCGTCGGTATCGCCCAGCGCAACGCAGGCATCCACGCCGAGTTGCTGCGTCGCAAAGGCGAGGCGATCCGCGCGCGAATCCAGCCCCGTGACCGTCGCGCCGCGCAGCTTGGCAAAGATCATGGCGGCCATGCCGATCGGTCCGGCGCCGACCACCAGCACGCGCTGCCCGGCGTGCACGTGCGCCCGACGCACGGCGTGCGCGCCAATGGCCAGAAATTCCACCATCGCGGCCTGGTCGAGGCTGACGCCGTCTGCCTTGTGCACGAAGGCTTGCGGCACGCTCAGATATTCCGTGAAGGCCCCGTCGCGATGCACGCCCAGCACCTGGATATTGACGCAGCAATTTGTCCGGCCCTGGCGGCACGCAACGCAATGGCCGCAGGACAGGTAGGGCATCACGTACACCACGTCGCCCTTGCTCAGCGCGCTGCCGGCGGGCGCCTGTTCGACGATGCCCGACAGCTCATGCCCCATCACGCGCGGATAGTTCAGGTAAGGCTGATTGCCGGTGAAGATGTGCAGGTCGGTACCGCACACGCCCACGCGTTTGACGCGCAGCAGCACTTCGCCTTCGGTGGGGCTCGGGACGGGCCGGTCCAGTGCGCGCAGCGTGCCCGGCGTTTCGCAAACGACGGTCAGCATGATGCGGCTCCCGCCGAGGGCGCGCCGCCAGTGTCCTCCCGGCGGAGGCATCGAATAGGTGGTGTATGGGCGCGTGGCAATGGCAAACGATGGGTCACCTTCCGGTCTCCTTGGGTGGGATGAGGTGAGGGCCGATTGCGTGCGCGTACTGCGCCAAGTTGAGGGAAATGGTGCGCGTCTCCCACAACTGGTCATGCCAAACAGGCCTCACCTATTGGTCAGGCCAATTTAACATCTCGCGTGAAATTCCTGGAAGGGGGGAAACCCTGATGCCGGAAATCCCTTGTTTTCAAGGGGTCAAGGCGCGGCGGCCAGATATTTGGTCAGACCGCTTTGAGAGGCGGCCGAGTGGCGTAGGTGCGCCCAAGCAGGGTGGCGCAGCCACAGGCGGGCTACGCTCGGGGAGAGACGCTTACTGCGGAGCGTCTTGCTGAATGGCGCCCGCGATCCAGCGTTCTTCCGACGCCCGCAAGTGCGCCCGCATGGCGGTTTGCGCCGCGATGGGGTCACCGGCCTGCAGCGCCTTGAGAATCTCTTCGTGCTCATGCACGGCCGCATGCCAGCTGGATTCGCCCTCCGCGTGGTCGCGGATCGCCATGGCGAGCGGGTCATGGCGGCTGTCGAACAGCTCCGCCACGAAGCGGCTCAGGACCGAATTGCCGGCCGTCTCGGCAATCAACATGTGGAACTGCCGGTCGGCATCGGTGGGCGACTTTCCGCTCGATGCGAGTTTCTTCATGCGGTCGATGGTGCGCTGGAGCTTGTCGAGCGTGGCGGCCGTCAGGCGCCCAGTGGCAAGCGTGATGACATCGCCTTCGAGCACGGCACGGGCCTGCATCAGCTCAGAAGGGCTTTCGCCCAGCGACGGAATGGCCGCGCTTTCGCTGACCGCGCTTGCATCCTGCACATACACGCCGGAACCCATGCGGATTTCCACCTGGCCGCCGATCTCCAGCGCGATCAGCGCCTCGCGCAACGACGGTCGCGACACGCCCAAGGTCTGCGCCAGTTCGCGCTCAGGCGGCAGGCGTGTGCCGGGGCCGAGCTTTTCTTGCTGGATCAGCGCGAGGATCTGCGCGGCTACGGATTGGTAAAGCCGCTTTGGCTCTGTCTGCTTCATTGTGGTGTGGTTTTGCGCGCTGACGTGACTGCGTTCGGGTGTGTTTCGAGTCTAGCATGCGCACCGCGAGCCGTTGTCTACACTGGTGTCGGCAGCAGTTCAGGGTTTGCACTAGTGGTCAGGCAGGTACGTTATAAGTGATATTGGCTTGACCAAAAAATGCTTGGCCCGATCGAAACGTTCCAAACTGGACTTACCAGTGCGGCGAGCGGAAGATCAGAGCCGCGCAACACAACGGAGACCACGATGAGCAGTGCTGACGCCGTGCCCGCGCACGTAAGCAGCTCCAGAGCGTCGATGCCGCAAGAGGTTCTGCGTTTGCAGCGCATCGGCAAGCGCTTTCCCGGCGTCGTTGCGCTGGATGGCGTGGATCTGGATCTGCGCGTGGGCGAAGTCCATGCCGTCTGCGGCGAAAACGGCGCCGGCAAATCCACCCTGATGAAGATCATCAGCGGCCAGTACACGGCGGACGATGGTGCCATCACTTACCGGGGCGAGGCAGTGCGCTTCACCTCGACTTCCGAGGCGCAGGCGGCCGGCATTGCGATCATCCATCAGGAACTGAATCTCGTGCCGCATCTTTCGGTGGCGGAGAACATCTTCCTGGCGCGCGAGCCCAAGCGCGGGCCCTTCATCGATTACCGCAAGCTCAACACGAACGCACGCAGCTATCTGCAGCGGATCGGTCTGGCCGTCGAGCCGACCACGCTGGTCGGCGCGTTGTCGATCGCGCAGCAACAGATGGTGGAGATCGCCAAGGCGCTCTCGCTCAACGCGCGCGTGCTCATCATGGATGAGCCGACGTCTTCGCTCACCGAATCCGAAACCGTTCAGCTGTTTCGCATCATCAAGGAGCTGCGCGCCGACGGCGTGGCGATTCTGTACATCTCGCACCGGCTGGATGAGATGGCCGAAATCGTGGATCGCGTGACGGTGCTGCGTGACGGCCGCCACATCGCCACCAGCGATTTTGCTTCCACCAGCGTCAACGAGATCGTTGCGCGGATGGTCGGCCGCTCGCTCGACGATGTGTTTCCCGCGCGCACATCGGTGCCGACCGACGAGGTCTTGCTGCGCGTCAATGCACTGAGCCGCGCAGGCGTCTTCGGCCCGGTGTCGTTCGAGCTGCGCAAGGGCGAGATTCTTGGCTTTGCCGGCCTGATGGGCGCGGGCCGCACGGAGGTGGCGCGTGCCATTTTCGGTGCGGAGCGGCTCGATTCCGGCTCGATCATGCTGGGCCATATGGGCGATCAGCCGGTCACGATCCGTTCGCCGCGCGAGGCGATCCGGCAGGGCATTGCCTACCTGTCGGAAGACAGAAAAAAGGACGGCCTCGCGCTCTCGATGCCGGTGGCCGTCAACATCACCCTGGCCAATGTGCGGGCGATTTCTTCGCACGGCTTCCTGCGTTTTTCCGAAGAGACCGCCGTGGCGCAACGCTACGTGCGTGAACTGAACATCCGCACGCCGTCGGTCGGCCAGACCGTGCGCAATCTCTCGGGCGGCAATCAACAGAAGATCGTGATCGGCAAGTGGCTGTATCGCGGTTCGCGCATCCTGTTTTTCGATGAACCGACGCGGGGCATCGATGTAGGCGCCAAGTACGCGATCTATGGATTGATGGACCAACTAGCCGCGGACGGTGTCGGTGTCGTGCTGATCAGCTCGGAGTTGCCCGAACTGCTGGGCATGACGGATCGAATTGCCGTCTTTCATGAAGGCCGCATCACCGCAGTCCTGGACACACGGAAGACCAACCAGGAAGAAATTCTGCATTACGCATCAGGACGAACCCATGCTTGAAATGACATCAGATCAGCCGCAGCCCGTGAAGACGCAGCGCAAGCAACACCACCGCGACTTGATCCAGAAGTTTGCAGCGCTCGGCAGCCTTGTGGCGCTCGTGATTGCGTTTTCCGCCACCAGCGCGGCCTTCTTTTCGGTCGGCAATTTCATGACCGTCGCACTGCAGGTCACGTCGATTGCCTACCTGGGCGTGGCTGCCACGTGCGTGATCATCACCGGTGGCATCGACCTGTCTGTGGGTTCGGTGCTGGCGCTCTCGGGCGTGGTGGCGGCCTTGCTCGTGAAGATGGGCGTACCGGTGCCGCTGGCCATGCTGGCCGGCGTGGCGGTCGGTGCCGCGTGCGGATGGGTCAACGGTATCTGCATCACGCGGATGGGCCTGCCGCCGTTCATCGCCACGCTGGGCATGATGCTGGTCGCGCGCGGCCTGGCCCTGCAGATCACGGGCGCCCGGCCGGTCTCGGGCCTGGGCGACGCATTTGGCGAACTCGGCAACGGCGCACTGTTCCGCATCTCGCACATCGGCGCAGACGGCTTTCCGGACACGGTCTTCCCCGGCATTCCTTACCCGGTGGTGATCATGCTGGCGCTGTTCGTCGCCGTGTCGGTGCTGCTGTCACGGACTTCGCTCGGTCGCCACATCTACGCAGTCGGCTCGAACGCGGAGGCGGCGCGCCTGTCCGGCGTGAACGTGCAGGGCGTGAAGCTGTTCACGTATGTGCTCTCCGGCTTGCTGGCCGGGATGACGGGCTGCGTGCTGATGTCTCGCCTCGTGACGGCGCAGCCGAACGAAGGCGTGATGTACGAGCTTGATGCGATTGCCAGTGCCGTGATCGGCGGGACGTCGCTGATGGGCGGTGTCGGAACGGTCTCGGGCACGGCCATCGGCGCGTTCGTGATCGGCGTGCTGCGCAACGGGCTCAACATGAACGGCGTATCGAGTTTTATCCAGCAGATCATCATCGGCGTGGTCATCCTCGGCACCGTCTGGATTGATCAGCTCAGAAACCGCAAGTTGTGACTTGAGAAGTTCAAACCAAAACCAAGGAGTGAGACATGAAGAAGTTTTCCGTGCTGGCGGTGGTTGCAGCAACGTGCGCACTGTTCTCTGCTTATGCGCAGGCGGCAGGCGGTGAAATTGCCGTGATCGTGAAATCGGCAAATTCCAACTACTGGCAGAACGTTCAGAAAGGCGCGACGGCCGCCATGGGCAACGCGAAGGGCTACACGATGACCTTCCAGGGGCCGGCGGCGGAATCGGCCATTGCCGACGAAGTGAACATGGTCGAGAACGCCGTGAACCGGCATGTGGCAGGCATCGTGCTGGCGCCCTCAGACCCCGACGCGCTGGTGCCGGCGATGAAGAAAGCGTGGGAAGCGCACATCCCCGTGGTGCTGATCGACTCGATGGTGTCCGATTCCGGCAAGCAGTATTACCAGTCGTTCCTGTCGACGGACAACACGAAGGCCGGTGAGCTGTGTGCGAAGGCCATGATCGAGGCCGTCGGCCAGACCGGCAAGATCGCCATCATGTCGTACGTGCCGGGCGCCGGCTCTGAAATCGGCCGCGTGGGCGGCTTCAGGAAATACATCGAGACGCATTCGAAGCTGCAGATCGTCGGGCCGTTCTATTCGCAATCGCAAATGGCGACGGCACTGAACCAGACGACGGACGTGCTGGCCGCCAATCCTGATTTGAAGGGCATCTTCGGTGCGAACGAGCCGACGGCCGTCGGGATGGGCCGCGCGCTGCAGCAGTCCGGCAAGAGCGGCAAGGTGGCGGCCATCGGCTTTGACGGCAACCAGGATCTGCAGGGCTTCGTGCGCGACGGCACGATCCGCGCCATCGCTGTCCAGAGCTCGTACCAGATGGGCTACAAGGGCATCGAGACGGTCGTCAGCGTGATCGAGAAGAAGCCCGTGCAGAAGCAGGTCGACACCGGCGTGATGATGGTCAACAAGCAGAACCTGGATTCGCCTGAAGCCAAGAACGTCCTGTACTGACGAGGCATCGCAACAAGGGGCGTGGCGGCGTGTCGTTCACCGCCATGCCGGCTGAACCACTTTCCTGAACGGCGCAGCGCTCTTCACTCCATTGCCGGAACTGGCCAACACCAACGTGGCCCGCGCCGGAACGCAAACGCAATGAGACTCCAAGGAAAACGCATCCTCGTGACGGCGGCCGGGCAGGGTATTGGCCGGGCCAGCGCGATGATGTTTGCAAGAGAGGGCGCGCAAGTGCTCGCCACCGATATCAACGCAGAAGCGCTGGCCACGCTGGCAGAGACCGCCGGCGTGCGCACACTGCGCCTGGACGTGACGGACGCCAACGCCATCGCCGTCCTGGCACGCGAAGAAGCCGCCTTCGATGCGCTGTTCAACTGCGCGGGCTTCGTGCACCCGGGCAGCATCCTCGAATGCTCGGAAGACGACTGGGCGTTCTCTTGGCAGCTCAACGTGACGTCGATGTACCGGCTGACACGTGCGCTGCTGCCGAAGATGCTGGACAACGGCGGCGCCTCGATCATCAACATGGCCTCCGCCGCGTCCAGCGTGAAGGGCGTGCCGAACCGCTTCGTGTATGGCACGACCAAGGCCGCTGTCATTGGCATGACCAAGGCGATTGCCGCCGACTTTGTGGCGCGCGGCATCCGTTGCAACGCCATTTGCCCGGGCACGGTGGAGTCTCCGTCGCTTGAGCAGCGGATCGCCGCACAGGCGCAGGAACAGAACGTGTCGATCGACACCGTCCGCGCCGCCTTCGTTGCGCGCCAGCCGATGGGCCGTGTCGGCACGGCAGACGAGATTGCCGCGCTGGCGACCTACCTCGCTTCGGATGAGTCCCGCTTCACGACCGGCACCTGCTGCGTGATCGACGGCGGCTGGTCGAACTGATTTGGCTTGATTGATTGCAGTAGCTGATAACGACAACACGATGAAACTCCTCCGCTACGGCCCCAAGGGCCAGGAAAAGCCCGGCCTGCTCGATGCGCAAGGTCAAGTGCGCGACCTGTCGGGCGTGATTGACGACATTGCCGGCGCGGCGCTGCTGCCCGAGAGCCTGGCTCGCCTGCGCACGCTCGACATCAGCCGCTTGCCCATCGTCGATGGCACGCCGCAAGCGGGCCTGCGCCTGGGTGCCTGCGTGGGCAACGTCGGCAAGTTCATCTGCATCGGCCTGAACTATTCCGACCATGCCGCCGAGACGGGCGCCGAAGTGCCGGCCGAGCCGGTCGTCTTCGGCAAATGGACGAGCGCCATCTGCGGCCCGAACGACGACGTTGAAATCCCGCGCGGCTCGGTCAAGACCGATTGGGAGGTCGAGCTTGGCGTGGTGATCGGCAAGGGCGGCCGGTACATCAGCGAGGCCGATGCGCTGGCGCACGTGGCCGGCTACTGCGTCATCAACGATGTGTCGGAGCGCGAATACCAGCTCGAGCGCGGCGGCACGTGGGACAAGGGCAAGGGCTGCGACACGTTCGGCCCCATCGGCCCGTGGCTTGTCACCGCAGACGAGGTGCCCAACCCGCAGGCGCTGCATCTGTGGCTGGAGGTGGATGGGCATCGCTACCAGAACGGATCGACGTCGACGATGGTGTTTGGCGTGGCGCATCTCGTCAGCTATCTGAGCCGCTTCATGAGCCTGCAGCCGGGCGATGTGATTTCCACCGGCACGCCGCCAGGCGTGGGGTTGGGGCAGAAGCCGCCGGTCTACCTGCGCGCGGGCCAGACCATGCGCCTGGGCATCGAAGGCCTGGGCGAGCAGCACCAGCGCACGGTGGACGCACAAGGCTGAAGGGCAGGCATCCCGCAATCCCGAACACGATACTCATGACCATCATCCGATCCCTGCGCGTGCTGGACGTGCGCTTTCCGACCTCGCAGCATCTCGACGGCTCTGACGCGATGAATCCGGACCCGGATTACTCCGCGGCCTACGTGATCCTGGAGACTGACCAGCCGGGCCTGGAGGGCCATGGCCTGACCTTCACCATCGGGCGCGGCAACGAGGTGTGCTGCGCGGCCATCGCGGCCATGCGTCATCTGGTGGAAGGGCTGGACCTCGACTGGATTCGTGAAGACATGGGCCGCTTCTGGCGCCATGTCACGTCCGACAGCCAGCTGCGCTGGATCGGCCCGGACAAGGGCGCCATTCATCTGGCGACGGGCGCCGTCGTCAATGCGGCATGGGATCTGTGGGCCAAGGCCGAAGGCAAGCCGCTCTGGCGCCTGGTAGCTGACCTCACGCCCGAAGAGTTCGTGCGCTGCATCGACTTCCGCTACATCACCGACGGCATCACGCCCGAAGAAGCGCTGGAGCTGCTGCGCAAACAGGTGCCCGGCAAGGCCGCGCGCATCCGCACGCTGGAGCAGGAAGGCTACCCGTGCTACACCACGTCGGCCGGCTGGCTCGGCTATGACGACGACAAGCTGCGCCGCCTCTGCCGCGAGGCCGTCGACAGCGGCTTCCGCCATATCAAGCTCAAGGTCGGGCGCGATCTGAAGGATGACATTCGCCGCGTCTCTATCGCCCGTGAAGTGCTGGGGCCGGACCGCGAATTGATGATCGACGCCAACCAGGTCTGGGAGGTCAAGGAGGCCATCGACTGGGTGCGCGAACTCGGTTTCGCCAAGCCGTGGTTCATTGAAGAACCGACCAGCCCGGACGACGTGGAAGGCCATCGCAAGATTCGCGAAGCCGTCGCCCCCGTCAAGGTCGCCACCGGCGAGATGTGCCAGAACCGCATCCTCTTCAAGCAGTTCATCATGCGCGGCGCCATTGACGTTGTGCAGATCGATGCGTGCCGGCTAGGCGGCGTGAATGAAATCCTGGCCGTGCTGCTGCTGGCCGCCAAGTACGGCCTGCCGGTGTGCCCGCACGCGGGCGGCGTGGGCCTGTGCGAGTACGTGCAGCATCTGTCGATGATCGACTACCTCTGCGTATCGGGCACGCGCGAAGGCCGCGTGGTCGAATACGTCGACCATCTGCACGAGCACTTTGTCGATCCCTGCGTGGTGCGCAACGCCGCCTATTTGCCGCCGCAGGCGCCCGGTTTCTCCATCACGATGAAACCGGCATCGCTCGAGCAATACCGCTTCCGGGGCTGATGCGATGACAGCACCTGCGCTGCCCGTGCCGCGCATCGACGCGCACCAGCATTTCTGGCGCTATCGCCCCGAAGCGTATTCGTGGATCGGCCCCGGCATGGAAGCCTTGGCCGAAGACCGCCTGCCTGCCGACCTGCTGCCGGAGCTTCGGGCGCAACGCCTGGACGCTGCGATTGCCGTGCAGGCGCGCGGCGTACGCGAAGAGACGGATTTCCTGCTCGACCTTGCTGCTGCGCACGATTGGATTGTGGGCGTGGTGGGCTGGGAAGACCTGCATGCCACCGATCTTGAGGCCCGCCTCGAGGCAAGGAGCGGTGAGCACAAGCTGGTCGGCTTCCGACACACCGTGCAGGATGAACCGGACGTCGCGGCATTTTTGTCGAACGCGGCATTCGAGCATGGCGTCGCACTGCTGCAGCTCTGGGGCTACACGTACGACGTGCTGGTGTTCGGTCATCAACTCGCGCCCGCCGTGGAGTTCTGCGGTCGGCACGATCACCACTGGCTGGTGTTGGACCACCTCGGCAAGCCGCCGTTGGAAGCGTTCGAGCGTGACGCGCAAGCCCTGGCGCGTTGGCGGGCTGCGCTTGCGCCGCTCAAGGACATGCCGCACGTCGCCTGCAAGCTCTCGGGCTTGTTGACCGAAGCCGACTGGCGAACGGGCGTGACGGCGCGCGACGTGCAGCACGCACGCCAGTGCCTGGACGTGGCTCTCGACGTGTTCGGCCCGAGCCGCGTGATGTTCGGATCGGATTGGCCCGTCTGCCAATTGGCGGCGTCGTACGGCACGGTGGTCGACGTGCTGCACTCCTGGGCCGAAGAGCGGCTCGGCGCCACCGAACGCGCCGACCTCTGGGGCGGCAACGCCACCCGCTGCTACAACCTGCAACTCAAGGCCTGAACCATGGATTTGCATCTGCAAGACAACGTCATCATCGTCACAGGCGGCGCAGCGGGCATTGGCGCGGCCATCTCGCTGCAACTGGCGGCCGAGGGCGCCATTCCCGTCGTCTGTGGCAAGAGCCCGATGACGCCGGCGTTCGAGTCCGAATTGATGCGTCGGCAGCCGAAGGCACGCTTCTTCCAGTTCGACCTGGAGGATGAAGTCGATTGCCGCGGCATGGTCGAAGAAACCGTGCGCGCGTTCGGGCACATCGATGGCCTTGTCAACAATGCCGGCATCAATGACAGCGTGGGTCTGGACGCAGGCCGTGACGCCTTCGTGCGATCGCTCGAAAAGAACCTGATCCATTACTACGTCATGGCACATCTGTGTGTGCCGCACCTGAAAGCGAGCCGGGGGGCCATCGTCAATATCTCGTCGAAGACGGCGCTGACGGGGCAGGGCAATACGAGCGGGTACACCGCTGCGAAGGGTGCACAGCTGTCGCTCACGCGGGAATGGGCGGCATCGCTGGCGCCGGATGGCGTGCGCGTCAATGCGGTCATTCCGGCCGAGGTGCTGACGCCGCTGTATGAACGCTGGATCGCCACGTTCGACAACCCCGACGCCAAGCTCGCGGCGATTACTTCGAAGATTCCGCTGGGCCAGCGCATGACCACCGCCGACGAGATCGCCAGCACCACGGTCTTCCTGCTCTCTGCGCAGGCTTCGCACACGACGGGGCAGTGGGTGTTTGTCGACGGTGGCTACACGCACCTCGACCGTGCCCTGACGTGAGGCCGCCATGCGCTACTGCCTTGCCCTGGATCTGAAAGACGACGCGGCGCTCATCGCCACGTACGAAGCCCACCACCGGCGCATCTGGCCCGAAGTCGCGCAGCACCTGCGCAAGCACGGCGTGACTGGCATGGAGATCTATCGCCTGGGCACCCGCATGGTGATGCTCATGGAGACGGACGACGCCATCTACGACGCCGAGCGCATGGCGCTTGCCACCGAAACGGACCCGAAGATCCGCGAATGGGAAGCGCTGATGTGGCAGTTCCAGGCACCCACGCCGTGGACGCCCGCTGGGCAGAAGTGGACACCGATGAACCGGATCTTCGATTTGCAACAGCAACCGCAGTAGAAGCAATTCCGGCCGTGGCCGGCATGACACCAGAGAGGAGAGATGACAATGAAAAAACGAGCAACCTTGCCGCTGTGTGCGGCAATCCTGTGTGCGGCCGCCGGTGCCGCGCATGCACAAACCAACGTCACGCTGTACGGCCGCGTCGCCAGCGGCATCGACTACCAGAACAACGTCGCCCCCACCGCGACGTCGCCCGGCGGCAGCCTCTGGCGCGCCGCCGACAACCAGTGGGGGACCAGCATGTTCGGGTTCATGGGCAAGGAGGATCTCGGCGGTGGCCTGCAGGCCGTGTTCCGGCTCGAATCCGGCTTCGGTGCAGCCCAGGGCAAAACCAACGGCGATGCGCTCTTCAACCGCCGTTCGTACGTCGGCCTGTCGAGCCCCACCTGGGGCACGTTGACGGCCGGCAAGAACCTCTTCATCAGCAACGACGTCTGGTTCCTCGACCCGACCGGCCAGCAGTTCATCGGCTCGGCCACGCTCGTGCGCGGGCGCAACTGGCCGGGCGCCAACAACATCGTCGAATATCAAAGCCCGACCTGGGGCGGCTTCCAGATCGGCTTGCAGACGGGCCTGGGCGAGCAGCCGGGTTCGTTCACGAACAGCCGCCGCGATGGCGTATCCGCCGTCTACACGGCCGGCCCGCTGGAAGTGCGCGCGATCTACGACGTGATCCGCGATGGCAACGGCAAGTTCAGCGACATCTTCAACTTCTCGAAGGAAGCGACGATCGGCGGCACGTACACCATCGGCAAGGCCAAGCTGTTTGCGGCGTATGAAAACCTGTCGGCGCCGGATGCCGCGGCGGGTGCGCCGACCAAGGCGAACCACTACTGGCTGGGCATCAACTATGAAGTCACGCCGGCGCTGACGCTGATCGGCGCGGCCTACCGCGTCAACGTGAACCACGGCGGCGGCAATGCCAACCTGTTCATGGCCGGCGCGAACTACAACCTGTCCAAGCGCACGATGCTGTACGCGAGCGTGGGCACGGTGCAGAACAGCTCCACCGCCAACTTCTCGGTGGAAGCGACCAACAACAACCCGGCGCCGGGCAAGAACCAGCTGGGTGCCTATACGGGTATCGTTCACTCGTTCTGACGTCTGGCTTCCGACTGAGCGTGACCTCCTGATCGCTCGGTTCCTTGTCAGCCCGCACTTGTGCGGGTTTTTTTCTTTTTTGGAGTGCATCTATACGCGGCGGGAATGGCCGTTGCGAGCGGATCTGCAGCAGATCGAGCCGCATTTGCGATGCGCTTCGTGCCTCGGCAACCTTTGTGCAACTGGCGTAAGATGCCCGCTCGATTTTTGATCGCTGCGTGCGACACCAAAGCAACATGAACCTTCCGCTCTTACTCAATATCGCGACGTTCGTCGTCCTCCTGATTGCTCTCGGCCGTGTGAACGCCAACTGGAGTCTGGCCAAGCGTGTGCTGCTGGGCATGGTGCTGGGCATCCTGTTCGGACTGGCGCTGCACCTGATCTATGGCGACGACAGCGCGACGCTCAAGCAGTCGATCTCGTGGTTCGGCATCGTTGGCGGCGGCTATATCCAACTGCTGCAGATGATCGTCATGCCGCTTGTGCTGGTGTCGGTACTGAACTCGGTCGCCAAGCTCAACAGCACGGCGTCGCTCGGCAAGATCAGCGTGCTGACGATCGGCACGCTGCTGCTCACGACGCTGATCTCCGCCCTGGTCGGCGTGTTCGTCACGCACCTGTTTGGCCTGACAGCGCAGGGGCTGGTGCAAGGCGCGCAGGAAACCGCCCGGCTAACTGCCATCCAGGACAACTATGTCGGCAAGGTGGCCGACTTGTCGGTGCCGCAGCTGGTGCAGTCGTTCATTCCGAAGAACCCGTTTGCCGAGCTGACCGGCGCCAAGCCGACGTCCATCATCGGTGTGGTGATCTTTGCGGCGTTCCTCGGCGTGGCTGCCTTGAACCTGCTCAAGGATGATGCGGTGAAGGGCGAGCGCGTGCTGACCGCCATCGACACGGCGCAGGCCTGGGTGATGAAGCTCGTGCGGCTCGTCATTCGCCTGACCCCTTACGGCGTGCTGGCGCTGATGACGAACGTGGTGGCCGTGTCCAACGTGCAGGACATCATCAAGCTCGGCGGTTTCGTGGTGGCGTCTTACCTTGGCTTGGCGATCATGTTCGGCGTGCATGCCGTGCTGCTCACGCTCAACGGCATCAATCCGCTTCGCTTCTTCCGCAAGGTCTGGCCCGCGCTGTCGTTCGCGTTCACGAGCCGGTCGAGTGCGGCCACCATTCCGCTGAGCATCGAGGCGCAGACGCGGCGCATCGGCGTGCCGGAGTCGATCGCCAGCTTCGCCGCATCGTTTGGCACGACCATTGGCCAGAACGGTTGCGCAGGCCTGTATCCCGCCATGCTGGCAGTGATGGTGGCGCCCACCGTGGGCATCAACCCATTCGATCCTGTGTGGATTGCAACGCTCGTGGCGGTGGTCACGCTCAGCTCGGTCGGCGTGGCGGGTGTGGGCGGCGGCGCCACGTTCGCGGCGTTGATCGTGCTGCCGGCGATGGGCTTGCCGGTGACGCTCGTGGCACTGCTGATCTCCATCGAACCGCTGATCGACATGGGCCGTACCGCGCTCAACGTCAACGGCTCGATGACCGCCGGGACGATCACCAGCCAGTTGCTGGGGCAGACCGATCGCAGTGTCTTCGATGCTGCCGATGACGTGGAGATGGCACACCGCTGATCTGCGCGTCGAAATGAAAAATGCCGGCCATGGGGTCGGCATTTTTTTTGAGCGCAGGGCGGCTCAGTTGGGCGTCTGCGCCAGCTCGGTCAACAGTTCCATGAACGCGCTGGCCAGTTCGCTGGGCGTCGCGGCGCTTCTGCGCAGCAGGCCGACGGGCTCCTTGGTGCCCGACGTGACGATGTCCAGACGGGCGAGTTGACCATGCGCCAGGTCGTCGCCCGCCGCGCGCTCAGGGGTGATCCACACCGCATCGGATCGGCACGCCAGCAACCGTGCGACGGACACCGAAAGCGTTTCCGTCACGCCCGCCGGCAAGCGCAGCCCGTGCGTCTGGAACAGCGCTTCGGTGTGATGGCGCGGCACCGTGCCCGGCGTGGCGATCACCAGCGGGTAATCCAGCACCGCCTGCAGCGAGGCCGACGCGCCTGCCTGCGTCAGCAGCGGATGCCCGGGCCGCACGACCAGCGCCAGCGGCTCGGCATACAGCAACTCGAACGACAGCCCCTGCATGCGGTCGGGCTCGGCCATGCGCCCGACGATGAAATCGAGTTCGCCGGCCTTGAGCGCGGTCAGCAGCTCGACATTGGTGCCGGTGCGCAACCGCACGCCGGCATGCGGGCGCTGCGCGTGCAAATGCGCAATCGCCTGGGGCAGCAGGCTGCTGGCCACCGTCGGCAGGGCGCCCACATGTACGACCGGCGCGGAAGCGTCCGTCGATCCCATCAGCGCGGCGGTGGCCGATTCCAGCGCCTGCGTCACGCCCACTGCATGCCGCAGGAATTGCTCGCCGGCCGCGGTGAGCCGGGCGCCTTGCCGGCCGCGCTCCACGAGCTGCACACCCGCCAGCGCCTCCAGCTCGCCCAGCGTTTTCGACACCGCCGGCTGGCTCAGATGCAACCGCTCGGCGGCGCGCCGCAGGTTGCGCTCCTGCGCGATAGCGACAAAGCAGCTCAGATGGCGAAAGCGGATGCGAGACGGCAAGTCCGCTGAGAAGGCATTTTCCATAACCCAGAGTTATCGATTTCACGATAAGAAGTCAATTTACTTCACTTTTTGTGGACGATACAGTCTCTGCACGATTTCATAAGGAGACGCCCCATGACCCTGCCGCTTTCCGGCACCGGCGAATTCGCCCAGCGCGACACCGCGCAGCATCCGCCCGCACTGACCCCCGGCTACAAGACCAGCGTGCTGCGCTCGCCGCGCAATGCGCTCATCTCCACCCTGAATACGCTGTCGGAAACCACCGCACCGGTGTTCCACGCCGACGACCTGGGCGCGCTCGACAACGACCTGATCCTCAACTACGCCAAGGAAGGCCTGCCGATCGGCGAGCGCATCATCGTCCACGGCTACGTGCGCGACGAGTTCGGCCGCCCCGTGCCGAATGCGCTGGTGGAGGTGTGGCAGGCCAACGCCGGCGGCCGCTACCGCCACAAGAAAGACCAGTACATCGCGCCGATCGACCCCAACTTTGGCGGCTGCGGCCGCATGCTGACGGATGCCAACGGCTACTACGTCTATCGCACCATCAAGCCCGGCCCGTATCCGTGGCGCAATCGCATCAACGACTGGCGCCCGTCGCACATCCACTACTCGCTCTCGGGCGATGGCTGGGCCCAGCGCCTCATCACGCAGATGTACTTCGAGGGCGACCCGATGATCGCGCAGTGCCCGATCATCAAGACCATCCCGAGCGAAGAGCAGGTGCGCGGTCTGATCGCGCTGCACGACACGGCGAACCACGTGCCGCTCGACAGCCGCTGCTACCGCTTCGACATCACGCTGCGCGGCCGCCGTGCCACGCATTTCGAAAACGCCGTGCCCGCCCTGCAAGGAGCCAAGTGATGACCACGACCACACTGCGTGAATCGCTCGAACGTGCCCAGGCAACGGCCATGACGACAACGCCGCCGTTCGCGCATTTCAACGAGACTGCTTCGCAGACGGGCGGCCCGTACGTGCACATCGGCCTGGCACCGCGCCAGGCTGGCTTCGACATCTATGACAAGGAATTCGGCAGCGTTCTGACGACGCCCGCCACGCGCGGCGAACGCATCGCGCTGGAAGGCCGCGTCTACGATGGCTCGGGCTCGCTCGTGCGCGACGTGCTGATCGAGATCTGGCAAGCCAACGCCGACGGCAAGTACGCCCATCCGGCCGATCGGCAGGACAAGCCCGTCGACCCGGCATTCCGCGGCTGGGGCCGCGCCGGCGCCGATTTCGATACGGGCGTCTATCGCTTCGACACCATCAAGCCGGGCGCCGTGGCCGGCCGCAGCGGGACCACGCAGGCACCGCACATCTGCATGATCCTGTTTGCGCGCGGCATCAACCTCGGCCTGCACACACGTGTGTACTTCAGCGATGAGGCCGCGGCCAACGGCACGGACCCGGTGCTGAACGGCATCGAGTGGGAAGTGCGCCGCAAGACGCTGATTGCCCAGCGCAGCGAGCGTAACGGCGAGGTGGTCTACACCTTCGACGTGCGCCTGCAGGACACGCCGGATGGCGGCGCGGAGACGGTGTTCTTCGATATCTGATCGCCGCATCACATCCGAGAGACCACGCCCGGCAGGTTCACACCGCCGGGCGTTGTTTTTGATGCGAGCAACGCGACTTTCAGCGGGACGTCATGCGGGCGTCGATAATGGGTGGATCGCCAGCCCGGCGTTTGACGACCCTGCCGTGACCCAGCTCACTCTTCCCGGATTCGAAGCCACTCCGCAATTGCCCGCGCATCGCCTGTTTCTGGCGATCAAGCCTGACGTGGATACCGCCGAGCGCATCGCGCGGCTGATCCAGCAATTGCGGCCCGTCGTGGGCTTCAAGGGCAAGGCGCTGCGTACGGAGCGCCTGCATGTCACGCTGCATCACCTTGGCGATTTCGTTCATCTGCCGCCTGACGACGTCGTGGCGCGCGTGCGTGCAGCAGCGGCCGGCCTCGCGTTGCCGGCATTCGACGCCACGTTCAACCAGGTGGTGAGCTTTCATGGCCGGCGCGATCATCGGCCGTTCGTGTTGCTGGGCGATGAAGGCGTGGGCGGCTTGATGGCGTTTCAGGCGGCGCTGGGCGAGGCGCTCCAACATGCCGCCGTGCCGGTGCCGCGTGCGCATTTCAAGCCGCACATCACGCTGTTGTATGACCGCGGCGGCTTTGCGCCGAAAGCGGTCGAGCCCATCACGTGGACCGTGCGCGAGTTCGTTCTCATCCATAGCTGGCTCGGCAAAACGCGCTACGACGAACTCGGCCGCTGGGCGCTCAAAGGCTGAGCGCCACGTTGTTATGCGCAGCCGTCGGGCCCGCAGACAGGGCCATCGGCTTGGTTCATTGGGGCAGGCGTGCCGATGTGCTGCGTCAGTGCCTGGGCCCAGGGTTCCGGTTTGCCGAGCCACGGACCAACGTCGATGATGCCCAGTTGCCCATCGGCATCTTCCAGCGCAAACGTCGGAAAACCCTGACCGCCCACTCGATCGAGCCACTGCCGGCTTTGCGCGATGTGCTGCTGCGTGAGCGCACCGGCTTGCCGCGCGTATTCCGCATCGAATGCTTCGGGCGATAGGCCGATCTCGGCTGCCAGCGCGCGCAGTACCGGCACATCTGCAATGCGACGGCCTTGTTCGTAATGCGCGCGCTGGATGCGATGGATCATGTCCAGCCCCCGGCCGCCGAGCGCCTGCGCTGCAAGCACGGCGGTAATCGGCGGCTCCGAATCCATCACGGCCGTGGTGTCGCGCAACAGGCTTTCGAAGTAGGGCTCACCGAAGGGCTGGCCCGTCAACTCGGCAATGCGGTGGTCGTGCGGCATCACGTAGTCGCGCCATTGGGGCGTGACCGCACGGCGGTTCGGGCCGGCAAGCATGCCGCCGCCGTGGAAGGCGATCGTCAGGCCCGGCACCGTGCGCGCGGCTTCCACCAGCGGCGCGGCACCGTAGCACCAGCCGCACAGCGGGTCGTAGATGTAATGCAACGTCGTCATGTCGTTTCCTCGGTGGCAGACCAGCTTACTGCGGCCACTTCATTTCGCCCTTGATGACCTTCGCGCTCAGCTCCAGCGATGCATCGCCGGCCAGCGTCGGATAAGCCGCCTTCATCGCCTTGATCAGCTCCGCCGAGTTGTTGGCCTTCGCGGCCTGGATCTCGAAGGTTTTCAGGTAATCCGCGGTAAAGCGTACCGCGTCCAGCCCCTTGGGCATGGCACCCGTGAAGTGGCCGGGCACCACGGTCGTCGGCTCGAGCGCCGTGATGTTGTCCAGCGTCTGCAACCAGCCCAGGCGCGATTCGCGCGTCTGCGTGTCGGCCACCCAAACGTGGTCTCCGCTGTTGACGACCACGCCGCCGGCCACGGTCTTGATCGATGGGATCCACAGATACGTGCGTGCCGCGTCGGGGCCGTTCAGTCCCTTGATCTCGATGGTGCGGCCTTCCAGCGTGAGGTGGTCGGCGTTCAGCACGTCGGGCAGCACGAGCGTCTTGGGCGCGTTGTCCTTGAGGATCGGGCCCCAGTAGGCGAGCTTGCCGTTCATCGATGCCTTGATGGCGGCTACGGTTTGCGGTGTCGCCACGATCTTTGCGTTCGGGAAGGCAGCGCGGATGACGTCGAGGCCAAAGTAGTAATCCGGATCACTCTGGCTGATGTAGACCGTGGTGAGCGTCTTGCCGCTGGCCTTGAGTTTCTGCACGAGCGCCTCTGCATCGCTGCGCTGGAATTGCGCGTCGATCAGGATTGCCTCGTGCGCGCCGCTGATGATTTCCGACGACACCGGGAAGATCCCCTTGGCGCCGGGGTTGTAGATCTCGAGATGCAACCGCGCCGGTGGGGCAGCGTGGGCCGCATGGCCAATAAGGCCGGCGCTGACCAGGCCGGCGGCAAGCAGGGTGCGGAGCAGGGACATCGGGGTTCTCCAGTCGGATGAAATGCGTGCAATGTCGCCACTGTAGGTTGCTTGATCCGATCGAAAAACCACCTAAGATGCGCATATTTGTTTCTCCAATCGATCAAATATGGACCGCATCACGTCGGCCGAAGTGTTTGTGGCGATTGTCGAGCGCGGCAGCCTGAGCGCCGCCGCCGAAGCGCTCGACATGTCGCGTGCAATGGTTTCGCGCTATCTGGGGCAGATGGAGGCGTGGTCCGGCGCGCGGCTGCTGCACCGGACCACGCGCCGCATCGGCCTGACACCCGCCGGCGAGGCCACGCTTGCGCGCTGCCGCCAGATGCTGGAAATCGCTTCGCAGATGGCCGTGGCAGATGGCCCTGAAGCCGATACGCCGCGCGGGCTCCTGCGCATTGCCTGCGCGCAGTCCCTGGCGCAGCAGACGTTGAGCGCGGCGGTGACGGCCTACCTGCGGCGCTATCCGCAAACGGCCGTCGATCTGGTGGTCGACAACCGCACCATCAACCTCGTGGAAGAACGCATCGACCTGGCCGTGCGCATTACCAACGATCTGGATCCGAACCTGATTGCGCGGCCGCTGGGCATGTGCGAATCCGTCGTGGTGGCGGCGCCGTCCTACTTGGCCGCGCACGGTACGCCGCGCCGCGTGCAAGACCTGGCCGTTCACAACTGCCTGACGTATTCGTACTTCGGCAAGAGCCTGTGGAAGTTCACCGAGGCGAAGACGGGCGCCCCATCAGACGTGCCGGTGGGCGGCAATCTGAGTGCGAATGAATCGATGGTCCTGCTGGCAGCGGCGCGGGAGGGCGCAGGCATTGCATTGCAGCCGGTGTTTGCTGCCGCGCCGCTGATCGCCAGCGGGCAACTCGTGCGTTTGTTGCCCGACCACGTGCCGCAGGCGCTGGGCATTCACGGCGTGTACAGCTCGCGCAGGCAGATGCCGGCGGCGCTGCGGGCGATGCTGGATTTTCTGGTGGACTGGTTCAGGGCGCAGCCGAACGTCACGTGATTGGGCCGGCAGACTTCCTTCGCATGGCCAACAGGCCCAACGCCAGCACGCAGAACACCGCCCCCGCGTGGAATGTCGCGGCTGCGCCCAGCCTGTCCCACAACAAGCCCGCCAGAACGCTGGCAGCCAACATGGCCAACCCGCTTACGAGGTTGAACATGCCGTAAGCGGTGCCGCGCAAGTCGGCCGGTGCGGTGTCGGCGACCATGGTTGCCAACAAGCCCTGCGTGATGCCCATGTGCACGCCCCACAGCGCCACGCCTGCGATGACCACGCTCCAGTGGGCGGACAGGCCGAGCACCACATCGGCGGCAACCAGCACCACCAGCCCAAGCGCGAGCAGCTTCGTGTGACTCATGCGGTCAGAGAGCTTGCCGAACGGATACGCCGCCAGCGCATAGACGATGTTCATCGCCACCATGACCAGCGGCACCAGCGCCAGAGGAATGCCGCCTTGCTGTGCCCGCAGCACCAGGAACGCTTCGGAAAACCGCGCGAGCGTGAAGACCGCGCCGATCATCACCACCCACCAGTACGCGCTGTTCAACCGCTGCAGGTTGTCGCGGCGGATCGGGTTGGTGCGGCGGGCGCCGTTGTGGCTTTCGGGCTCCCGCAGGCCGAACATCAGCAGCGCAACAGAGAGCAGTCCCGGCACCACGGCCACCCAGAACACGGCACGAAAATCATCCGCCCACAGCAACATCAGACCCACCGCCAGCAGCGGCCCCAGAAACGCGCCCACGGTATCGAGCGACTGCCGCAGTCCAAAGGCCGCGCCGCGCAGCGCAGGCGGGGCAATGTCCGCGACCAGTGCATCGCGCGGCGCGCCGCGGACGCCCTTGCCGACGCGGTCCAGCAGGCGCGCCGTCAGCACAATGCCGGCGGTGGGCGCAATGGCGAACAACGGTTTGGACAGCGCGCCCAGCGCATAGCCGAAGACCGCCAGGCCCTTGCGCTTGCCGAGGTAGTCGCTCAGCGTGCCGGAGAAGATCTTGACGATGAGCGCAGTCGATTCGCCCAGGCCTTCGATCAGCCCGACCGACAGGGCACTGGCGCCCAGCGCCGACACCATGAACAGCGGCAGCAGGCTGTGAATCATCTCGGAGGCAATGTCCATCAGCAGGCTGACGCAGCCGAGCACCCAGATGCCGGCGGGCATCTGCCGCAGGCCGCCGGGCGGTCTGGTGTCGGTGGGAAGGCGCGCCAAGGTGGGTCGCGTTCGCTGTGGGGCGAGGGTCAGGCGAACGGCGCAAAGAGGCTGTTGAGCCTGGCCCCACTGGCAGCGTCGCGCGCGAAGGCGAATGTGCCGGCGGTGCGCAGTTCTTCCGCTGCCTGCAGGAAGGCACCCATGGCAACGCGTGCGAGTGTCGCGCCCACGCTGATGCGCTTGACGCCCAGTTCCGTCAACTCGGCCACGCTGAGGTTGCCGTCGGCAAAGCCCATCAGCACGTTGAGCGGCCGATCGACCTCGCGCAGCACCGTGGCGATCTCGTCGCGCGTTTTCAGGCCGGGGGCGTAGAGTACGTCGGCGCCGGCGTCCTGGAAGGCCTGCAGGCGGCGGATCGTGTCGGCCAGGTCGTTGCGACCGTGCAGGTGGTTCTCGGCGCGCGCGGTGAGCGTGAACGGAAACGGCAACGCGCGCGCAGCCTCCACCGCAGCACGCACGCGGTCGACCGAAGCCTCCAGCGAGTAGATGGGCGCATCTGCGCGACCCGTCGCGTCTTCAATCGAGCCGCCGACGATGCCGGTGGCGCCCGCCAGGCGGATGGTCTCGGCGACGGCTTCCGGCGCATCGCCAAAGCCGTTTTCCAGGTCGGCCGCCATGGGCACGTCCGTGGCGGCTGCCAGATCGGCCACGTGCGCGAGGATGGTGTCGCGGCCGACGCCATAGTCGGGCAACCCGCGCGAGAACGCGAAGCCGGCGCTGGTGCTGGTCAATGCTTCGAAGCCGAGCGATGCCAGCAGCCGGGCCGAGCCCGGGTCCCACGGGTTGGGAATCACAAACGTGCCGCTGCGTTCGTGCAGCGCGCGGAAGGCGTGGGCTTTTTCGATCTGGGTCGGCATGGGCTATCCGGTGTGAAGTGGATGGGGGTTGGACTGCACTGCTACGGCACAGGCGAGCGCATCGTCCAGGCGGTCATTGCCCCAGAACATCGCGTCGCCGACAAAGAACATGGGAGCGCCAAAGATGCCACGAATCTGCGCGGCGTGCGTTTGCTCGCGCAGGGCGGTAAAACGAGCGTGGTCAGTGCTCGCCTCAAGCGCCTTTCATGCAGCGTGCGTGGCCGCTTCCGAACAGATCCAGGCGGCCACATCGCGCACGTCGCGGCGCGGGTTCGGCTCGGATTGGATCAGCCAGTACGCATGCGTGTTGCGCACACCAGGGGCGATGGTCGGTACGGTCACCAGCCGGCCGTCGGCCAGCAGCGGCGCGATCAACTCCAGACGGCCCAGCGCGATGCCCTGGCCGGCCACTGCTGCATGGATGATCTGGTCGTGCTGGTTGAAGCGCAGCACGGTGCGCGGCTTGGCGTGGCTCCAGCCGGCGGCGGCCAGCCACTCAGTCCATTGGAGCCAGGGGCGGCGCAGGTCGCGGTCGTCAAAGTCGAGCAGCGTCAGGCCGGCAAGCGCCTCGGCGGAATCCAGCGAGCGCAGCCCCAGCGACGGATGCGCGACCGGCGCAACGGTCTCACCAAACAGCCGGATGGCGCCGGGCGGCGCGTCGCTCGGTGTGCAATACCGGATGGCAAGTTCAATGCCTTCGTTCTTCAGGTCGACAAGGCGGTTGTTGGTGGCCACGCGCACGTCGATGTCGGGGTATTGCTGCTGGAAGCGGGCGAGGCGCGGCAACAGCCACAGGCCGGTCACGCCGATGCTGGCGGTGATCGTGACCGGCCGCCGTTCGGCCGCCACGCGAATGGCGCCGATGGCGTCCTGCAACTGCTGCACGGCACTGTCGGCGCTGCGGAACAGGCGTTCGCCCTCAGGCGTGAACGCAATCGAGCGGTGCCCGCGCACCAGCAGCTTCACACCCAACGCCTCTTCCAATGCGGACACCTGCCGGCTCACCGCCGATTGCGTCAGGCACAGATCATCGGCCGCGAGCGTGATGCTCATGCGCCGGCCCACCGCCACGAAGCCGCGCAGCAAGTCCAGGGAGGCCAACCGAACCAGGGGAGTCGACATGCGTTTTCCTCATGCAAGGCGTTCTCAAAGATCAATTGAGAAGCCGGATAGGGCGAAGTTTAATAAGCCATCGGACGACATTCCAGTTTCATGCACGCTCCACACGCTTGCGAAGCCGGAATGTCAGTCACATCGGAGAAAAACGCTCATGACCTCGAGATCTCTCACGCAATCGCCCTGGTTGCCGGTATTGGCCGGCGGCGCGGTGATCGGCGTGGCGCTGGGCATTCGGCACGTGCAAGGGCTCTTCCTCGTGCCCGTCACGATGGGCCATGGCTGGACACGCGAAACCTTCGGCCTGGCGATCGCGTTGCAAAACCTCATCTGGGGCGCGGCACAGCCATTTGCGGGCATGCTGGCCGACCGCTATGGGGCCGCCAAGGTGGTGGTGGCCGGCATCGTCGTCTATGCGCTTGGGTTGCTGCTGATGGCACATGCGGGCACGCCGCTGGGCTTCACGCTGTCTGCCGGCGGGCTGATCGGGCTGGGGCTCTCAGGCACGTCGTTCGGCGTCGTGTATGGCGCGATCAGCCGCTTGACGCCGCCTGAGCGGCGCAGCTGGGCGCTGGGTGTGGCGGGCGCGGTGGGCGGTGTCGGCCAGTTCGTGATGGTGCCGACGGCGCAGGGCTTGCTGAGCACGGTCGGCTGGGTGACGGCGCTGGTCGTCATGGCGGCGGTCATGGCGATATTCCTGCCGATGGCCGCGCCGCTGCGCGAGAAGGCATCGACTGCCGCCGTGCAGGAGGCGCATCAAAGCATGGGCGCGGCCATCCGCGAGGCCTTCGCCCACCGCGGATTCTGGCTGCTGAATCTCGGGTTCCTCACGTGCGGATTCCAGCTTGCCTTTATCGGTGCGCACATGCCGGCGTATCTGCTCGACAAGGGGCTCACCGGCCGCCACGGCATGGTGGCGCTGGCGCTGATTGCCGCCGCCAACATCGTCGGCACGTATTACTGCGGCGCGCTGGGCGGGCTGTTCCGGCGCAAATATCTGCTGTCGTTGCTGTACCTGATTCGCACGGCAGCGATTGCGTTGTTTATCCTGCTGCCGCTGTCGCCGGCAACGCTATATGCGTTTGCCATCGTGATGGGCCTGCTGTGGCTCGGCACGGTGCCGCTGACGAACGGGCTGCTGTCGCAGGTGTTTGGCGTGCGCTACATCGGCACGCTGTTCGGCTTCGTGTTCCTCGGTCACCAGATCGGCGCCTTCCTGGGCGTGTGGCTGGGCGGCGTGGTGTACGACCACCTGCATTCCTACGATGCAATCTGGTTTGGCGCGATGGTGCTCGGCGTGGTGGCCGCGCTGCTGCACTGGCCGATCGACGATCGCCAACTCGCGCGCACGCCGATGGCGCTACCGGCATGAAGGATCGGCTCAATCGATGGGCGGCGTGGGCGCTGGCAGCGGCCGGCGCTGCCCTGGTCTTTGCGGCGTGGCTGACGCCGGAAGGTGCATTTTCTTTTGTGACGTTGGCGTCCTTCTGCGGGTAGGGCGACGCACGAGCCCAATTTGTGAAACAATATCGGGTTAATCACTAGTGGGCACTGGTACGGTTTGCGCGGGAATTACGTCGCTTTTGCCTCGTTCTCCTGTGAATGCCACCGTTCAGACATGACTTACGCCGTCAAGGAAATCTTCTATACGCTGCAAGGCGAGGGTGCCAACACCGGCCGCGCAGCTGTCTTCTGCCGCTTTGCCGGCTGCAATCTCTGGAGTGGGCGCGAAGCCGATCGCGCCACCGCCGTCTGCCAGTTCTGTGACACCGACTTCGTCGGCACGGACGGCACGCAAGGCGGCAAATACGCCACCGCCGATGCACTCGCCGATACCGTTGCCGCCGAATGGCCGGCCAGCGCGACGGGCGGCAAGCCACTCGTCATCTGCACGGGCGGCGAGCCGCTGCTGCAACTCGACACGCCGCTGATCGACGCGCTGCACGCACGCGGCTTCGAAATCGCCATCGAAACCAACGGCACCATCGCCGTGCCGGACGGCGTCGACTGGGTGTGCGTGAGCCCCAAGATGGGCTCCGAACTCGTCGTCACGCGCGGCGACGAGCTGAAGGTGGTGATCCCGCAAGACGGGCAGGACCTGGACGCATACGAACGGCTGGATTTCCAGCATTTCTTCCTGCAGGCCATGGACGGCCCGCTCGCCCGGCAAAATACGGCGACTGCCGTTGAGCTGTGCCAGCGCCGGCCGCGCTGGCGCCTGTCGCTGCAAACCCATAAGATGCTGGGCATCCGCTAAGGCGGGCCGCAGCACTTTGTCCCCGGTTTCCTGCCGGTTCCAGCCGTTTCGCGGCGTCCGCTGCCGCCACCTTGCTCCATGACCAAGACCGTTTCCATTACGCGCCGGCTCGAATTCGACGCCGGCCACCGCATCCCGGGCCATGCCGGCCAGTGCCGCAACCTGCACGGCCATCGCTATCAGCTCGAACTCACGCTTACCGGCGAAGTCCTGCACAACGACAAAGCCGCCGACGACGGCATGATCCTCGACTTCGGCGACGTCAAGCAGCTCGCCAACAAGCATCTCGTCGACCTGTGGGATCACGCCTTCCTCGTCTATCGCGGCGACACGAAGCTTGTTGAATTCCTGAACGACATGGAAGGCGGTCACAAGACCGTCGTGCTGAATGACGTGCCCACCGTCGAAAACCTCGCGCAGGTGGCCTTCGACATCCTCGAGCCGGTGTTCCGCAACACGTTTGGGCACCATCTGCGTCTGTCCAAGCTCGTGCTGTACGAAACCCCGAATTGCTGGGCCGACGTGAAGCTCGCGCGCCCGCACGAGCAGGATTGATTCGATAACACCGGATCGCATGACCACACCGCACGTCCTCACCCCGCCCGCCGACATGTCCGCCCACGAGCGCGATGGCTACTGGATGCAGCAGGCGCTCGTGCAGGCCAAGTTCGCGTGGGGGCAGGGCGAGGTGCCGGTGGGCGCGGTGGTCGTGCGCGGCAACGAGATCGTCGGCGTGGGCTACAACGCGCCGATCGGCACGCACGACCCATCGGCGCATGCCGAGATGCGCGCCCTGCGCCAGGCCGCCGAGAAGCTCGGCAACTACCGCCTGCCCGACTGCGAAGTCTTCGTGACGCTGGAGCCGTGCGTGATGTGCGCCGGCGCCATGCTGCATGCCCGCGTGGCGCGCGTCGTCTACGGCGCGCCGGACCCCAAGACGGGTGCCGCGGGCAGCATCCTTGACCTGTTTGCAGAAACGCGGCTCAACCACCAGACCGCCATCACCGGCAGCGTGCTCGCGCAGGAATGCGGCGACATGCTGCGCGCCTTTTTCGCCGAGCGCCGCGCGAGCCAGAAGGCCGCACGCCTGATGTCCACCGAACCCGACGAAACCGCCACATGACCACTGTCCGCCTGATTGCGCCTTCCGGTTACCCGAACGATGCGGCCATCGCCCAGCGCGGCGTGGCGGCGTTGGAAGCGCAGGGCTGCGTGGTCGTCAACCGCGAGTGCCTGAGCCGGCAGCATCAGCGCTTTGCCGGCGGCGAACTGGCGCGTCTGGCCGACCTCAATCAGATCGGCACGCGCAGCGGCCAGGAAATCGCCATGGCCATTCGCGGCGGGTATGGCCTGACGCGCTTGCTGGACCGCATCGATTTCATCGACATCGGCCGCCGCGCGCAAGCGACCGACGCCATCATCGTCGGCCACAGCGATTTCACCGTGTTTTCGCTGGCGTACCTGGCGGCCACGGGCGGCGTGACGTTTGCCGGTCCGCACGTGTGTTCGGACTTCGGGCTGGAGACGGTCGACCCGTTCATGGTCGAGCACTTCTGGGGCATCTTGCGCAGCCCGGCCTATGCGCTGCGCGTGGAGGGGCCGCAACCCAAAGGCTGCGCGCGGCCCGGGCGCTATGCCGGCACGCTGTGGGGCGGCAATCTGGCCATGCTGTGCAGTTTGGTCGGCACGCCGTATCTGCCCGACATTCGCGACGGCATCCTGTTCGTTGAGGACATCAACGAACATCCGTACCGCGTTGAGCGCATGCTGCTGCAATTGCAGCAGGCTGGCGTGCTCGATGCGCAGCAGGCGCTGGTACTGGGCGATTTTTCCGGCTACCGCACCACGCCGTACGACGCCGGTTACGATTTCGACGCCATGCGCGATTATCTGGCCGAGCATCTGTCGATTCCGGTCGTCACGGGATTGCCGTTCGGCCATTGCCCGACCAAGGCGACGCTGCCGATTGGCGCACATGCCGAGCTGGATGTCGATGCCGCGGGCTTTACGCTGCACTTGTCGGGGTATCCGACACTGAAGGCATAAGTCTTCCGGCCATCCGGGTCACGTCCGGGTGGTAAAATCTCAGGTTCTCCAAATGGCGGACGGCCGAGTGCTTGCGTCGCCAGATCACCGCTTTCCAAATCAAGGTTTCCACGTGCTTTCCACCGCCAACATCACCATGCAGTTCGGGCCCAAGCCCTTGTTCGAGAACATCTCGGTCAAGTTTGGCGAGGGCAATCGCTATGGCCTGATCGGCGCCAACGGTTGCGGCAAGTCGACCTTCATGAAGATCCTGGGCGGCGATCTGGAGCCCAGCTCCGGCAACGTGATCCTAGAACCGGGCGTGCGCCTGGGCAAACTGCGCCAGGACCAGTTCGCCTACGAAGACATGCGCGTGCTGGACGTCGTGATGATGGGCCACACCGAAATGTGGGCCGCCGCGCAGGAGCGCGATGCCATCTACGCCAACCCGGAAGCCACCGACGACGACTACATGAAGGCCGCCGACCTGGAGGCCAAGTACGCCGAATACGACGGCTACACCGCCGAAGCGCGCGCCGGTGAACTGCTGATGGGCGTGGGCATTCCGACCGACCAGCACAACGGCACGATGAGCAACGTCGCCCCCGGCTGGAAGCTGCGTGTGCTGCTGGCGCAGGCGCTGTTCTCGAACCCGGACGTGCTGCTGCTGGACGAGCCGACCAACAACCTCGACATCAACACGATCCGCTGGCTGGAATCGGTGCTCAACGAGCGCAATTCCACCATGATCATCATCTCCCACGATCGCCACTTCCTGAACTCGGTCTGCACGCACATGGCCGACATGGATTACGGCACCCTGAAGGTCTACCCGGGCAACTACGACGACTACATGGAAGCCTCCATGCAGGCGCGCGAACGTCTGCAGGCTGCCAACGCGCGGGCCAAGGAGCGCATCTCCGACCTGCAGGACTTCGTGCGCCGCTTCTCGGCCAACAAGTCCAAGGCACGCCAGGCCACGTCGCGCCTGAAGATGATCGACAAGATCAAGGTCGAAGACATCAAGCCGTCGTCGCGCCAGAACCCGTTCGTGCGTTTCGAGATGGAGAAGAAGCTGCACAACCTGGCGGTGGAAACCGAGAACGCGCGCAAGACGTACGACCGCAAGATTTTCGATGGCCTGACAATGGCCGTGCGCGCGGGCGAGCGCATTGCCATCATCGGTGAGAACGGCGCGGGCAAGACCACGCTGCTGCGTTGCCTGCTGAACGGCGCAGTCAAGACCGGTGTGCAGCGCGGTATCGAGATCGACGGTGGCACCGTCAAGTGGGCCGAGAATGCCAATGTCGGCTACATGCCGCAGGACACCTACGAAGAATTCCCCGAAGACCGCGACCTGATGGACTGGATGAGCCAGTGGATGCAGCCCGGCGATGACGACCAATCGCTGCGCGGCACCATGGGCCGCCTGCTGTTCTCTGCCGACGACATCAAGAAGAGTGTGAAGGTGCTCTCCGGTGGCGAAAAGGGCCGCATGATCTGGGGCAAGCTGATGCTCGGCCGCCACAACGTGCTGGCGCTGGACGAGCCGACCAACCACATGGACATGGAGTCGATCGAGTCGCTGCAGATCGCGCTCGACAAGTTCGAAGGCACGCTGATCTTCGTGTCGCATGACCGCGAGTTGATCAGCGCCCTGGCCACGCGTGTGATCGAAGTGCGCCCGGACGGCACGCTGACCGACTACCTCGGCACCTACGACGAATACCTGCAAAGCCAGGGCGTCGAAGTCTGAGCGCAAATCCTCTGCCGTAGCCAAGGGCCGCCGATGTGCGGCCCTTTGTTTTTGGTACTCGCCGAATGCGGCTGCCGCGCGCCGCCAAGGTGGTCGCTCTATGAAAAAACCGACTGGCTTCCATGATTTTTTGTCGCCATCGGAATGCATTGCCCTCGCTACACTGGGATCGCATATCACAGTGAACAGGCCGAGAGCTGCAGGCAAGGCGTCGCGCGTCGCACCAAGAAGCGCCAAACGCAGGCTCGGCGAAGTACCCAGGAGACGAGATGACCTCTGATATTGGCGGCCGCATTCGCCTGCAATCCCTGCTGGACAAAGTGGTGTCTGCGGACGAAGCCGCGACGCTGATCCGCGATGGCATGACGGTCGGCATGAGCGGCTTCACCCGCGCCGGCGACTGCAAGGCCGTGCCGTTTGCCCTGGCCCGGCGTGCCGCGCACGAGCCGCTTCGCATCACCCTGATGACCGGCGCCTCGTTGGGCAACGACATCGACAAGGTGTTGGCCGAAGCCGATGTGATCGCCCGTCGCCTGCCGTTCCAGGCCGATGCCACGTTGCGGCGCAAGATCAACGCAGGCGAGGTCATGTTCATCGACCAGCATTTGTCGGAAACCGTCGAGCAACTGCGTTCGGGGCAGATCGCGCCGTTGGATGTGGCGGTGGTCGAAGCCACGGCCATCACCGAGAACGGCGGCATCGTGCCGACGACGTCGGTGGGCAATTCCGCAAGTTTCGCGGTGCTGGCGAAGCAGGTGATCGTCGAGATCAACCTGAACATGCCCGCCAATCTGGAAGGGCTGCACGATATCTTCTTCCCGGTGCAGCGGCCCTACCGCCAGCCGATTCCGCTCATTGCAGCGGAGCAGCGCATCGGCTTGCCGTATATCCCGATTGATCCGCGCAAGATCGCCGCCATCGTCATCACGGGACAGGACGACAGCCCGTCCAACGTGCTGCCGCCTGATATGGAGACCAATGCCATCGCCGGGCATCTGAACGCGTTTCTGGCGCGGGAGGTGCGCACGGGGCGTCTTTCTCCCACGCTGCAACCGCTGCAGGCGGGTATCGGGACGATCTCCAACGCGGTTCTGCATGGCTTCATCGACTCGCCGTTCCATGACCTCAAGATGTACTCCGAGGTTCTGCAGGACAGCTCCATCGAGCTGCTCGACTCGGGCAAGCTGGCGTTTGCCTCGGCTTCGTCGATCACGCTGTCACGCCCGGTCTACAAGCGGTTCCTGACCGAACTGGAACGCTACAAGGCGCGGGTGGTTCTGCGGCCGCAAGAGATCAGCAACCACCCGGAGGTGATTCGCCGGCTGGGCCTGATCACCATCAATACCGCGCTGGAATGCGACATTTACGGCAACGTGAATTCAACGCATGTGGGCGGAACGCACATGATGAACGGCATCGGCGGCTCGGGCGACTTCGCGCGCAACGCGCATCTGTCGGTCTTCGTGACAAAGTCGCTGGCCAAGGACGGCGACATTTCGAGCATCGTCCCGATGGTCTCGCATGTGGACCACACCGAGCACGACGTCGACATCATCGTCACCGAGCATGGCTTGGCCGACTTGCGCGGATTGGCGCCGCGCGAGCGTGCCGTCCAGATCATCGGCAACTGCGCGGACCCGGGCTACCGCGAGCTGCTGCGCGACTACGTTGTGCGTGCGCAGCGGCGCGGCGGGCATACGCCCCACCTCCTGGAGGAGGCGCTGGCCTGGCATGTCCGGTTCCGCGATCATGGATCGATGCGCCCGGCGGGGTTCAGTGAAGAGGGTGCGCTCGCGGAACCCGCATTGAGCGCGTGAGGCGCGGGCGCCGCTGCTCAGGCGCCCAGCACTTCCTCGCATGTCGCCAGCCATGCGCGCGCGGCATGCGACAGGTACCGACCTGGCGACCACAGGTGCGCGAGCGCCCAATCCATCTCCGGCGCGGTCAGCCGTGCCACGGCCAGCTTGTCACGGTCCGGAAGGTTGGTCACCAGCGGCTGCGGCAAAAATGTCGTGCCCAGCCCCGCTGCCGCCATCGAGGCGAGGAATTCCCAGTGCCCGCTCTGCGCAACGATATGCGGTTCGATGCGGGCTTCGAGAAAGGCGTGTCGCAGCTTGCGCGTCAGCGAAAAATCCTCGGCCAGCAACAGCAGCGGTTCGTCGCGCAGCGCAGAAAGGCTGACGGTCTTGCCCTTGGCCCACTTCGCCTTGCGCGGGCCCACCACCCAAATCGGGTACTTTGCAAACTGCCGCGTGGCGAGTTCGAGGCCGCTGTCGCCGGGCAGCACGGTGGCGCCCACCTCCAGTTCGCCGCTGGCCACTTGCTGCTCCACCGTCTTGCCGCCGGACTCGGCCAGGTTCAGCACCACATTGGGATAACGCTGCCGAAACGCGCTCACGACCGGCGAAAAGAACAGGTTCACCATCGGTGGAATGCCGACCGTGAGTTCACCCCGTCCGAGCGAAGACAGGTCCGCCACTTCAAGCGTCAGCCTGTGCACCACGCCCAGCGTTTCCTGGCCGCGTGCGTACACGACCCGGCCCACGTCGGTGAGCCGCACCTGCCTCCCTTCGCGAATCAACAACGGCTGCCCGACCTCGCTTTCCAACTGACGCACCATCTTGCTGATGGTGGACTGTGTTACCGAGAGCGAACTCGCTGCCTGCGTGAAGCTCTGCAGCCGCGCGGTTTCGACGAAGTAACGAAGGGCTCGGATATCGATGGGCACGGGCAAACCTTTGCCATGAAGCATGCGAATGGGATGCGCCATGGTAATGAAGTTTTTCCATTCCACGGTGGTCAACAAAAAAAGGCGGCACAGGTGGCCGCCTTTTTTGCCCGAGCGCGTTGACTTAGCCGGTGGCCTCGTCGATCAGCAAATCAAGCTGGGCGATGACGTTGCTGGTGTCCGGCTCGCCGCGCGTCTTGGTCAGCGCCGCCTTGAGCGTGTCGCGCAGGGCGACGAGTTCCGCCACATTGCCGGCTTTCTCCACCTTCATTTCCAGCAGATAACCGCGCAGGCCGAGATACCGGCTGATGGTTTCGGTGTAAAAACGATAGAGGCGTTGATAGCCTTCGGCGGCGGGCTCTTTTGACGTGGTTGCCTGTGCAGGAGCCGTCTCCGCAGCGGTGGGTGCAGATGCCGGTTCTGCCTTCGCCGCGGTCGCCCCGGCCGCGTGCGGGCGGATATAGCCGCCGTCCTCCAGCTCGTCGAATACCGCTTGCGTCATGCCGAGCGGCTGAAGCTGCACGAGGATGTCGTCGCAGGTTTTTTCGCCGTTGATCATCAGAAGCACCGCGCGGTGACGCTGGTCGAGGTGGTTCGCGCGCGTGCGGATCTCGTCCTGACCTTTTTCGGTCTTCTGATAGATGCTGGTGGTCATGCTGGTCTCCCTCGGCCGGCGCGTCTGCAGTGTGCGCTCTGGTGGCTCTACAATAGACCGATCATAACCGCCCGGGGGCGATGTCGGCCTCAGTCGCAACCCGGATAGCACAACGCGCAAACCGCGCATCCACCAGAGCGAGACAACCAACGATGCAGCAACGCGACAAGCTTTTCATCAATGGCAAATGGGTGGCGCCGCAGGGCAAGGGCGTCATTGAAGTGATTCATTCGGCCACCGAAGAGGTGATGGGCACCATTCCCGAAGGCAGCGCGGCCGACGCCGAGGCCGCCGTGGCGGCTGCGCGCGCCGCATTTGACGACTGGGCCGCCACGCCGGTGGCCAAGCGCGCCGAGTACATCCAGAAAATTGCCGACGGCCTGCAGGCCCGCAGCGAAGAACTGGCGCAGTTGATCGCGGGCGAAGTCGGCATGCCGATCAAGCTTGCGCGTGCCATCCAGGTGAGCGGCCCCGTCTATAACTGGGGCAATTTCGCCAAGCTGCTCAGCACGTTTGAATTTGAAGAGCACGTCGGCAACTCGCTGGTGGTGCGCGAGCCCGTGGGCGTGGTGGGTGCCATCACGCCGTGGAACTACCCGCTGAACCAGATCACGCTGAAGGTTGCGCCCGCGCTGGCGGCGGGCTGCACGGTGGTGCTCAAACCGTCGGAAGTAGCGCCGCTCAACGCCTTCGTGCTGGCGGAAGTGATTGAAGAAGCCGGCCTGCCGCCGGGCGTGTTCAACCTTGTCACCGGTTATGGCCCGGTGGTGGGCGAGGTACTGGCAAGCGACCCCGAGGTCGACATGGTGTCGTTTACCGGTTCCACGCGTGCGGGCAAGCGCGTGGCCGAGCTGGCATCGCAGTCCGTCAAGCGCGTGGCGCTGGAGCTGGGCGGCAAGTCGGCATCGGTGATCCTGGATGACGCGGATCTGTCTGCGGCGGTCAAGGGCACGCTGTCGGCGTGTTTCCTGAACTCCGGTCAGACGTGTTCGGCGCACACGCGCATGCTGGTGCCGCGTGCGAAGTATGAAGAAGTGAAGGCGCTGGCCGCGCAGTTTGCCGCCGCCTACGTGCCGGGCGATCCGGCGCAGGAATCCACGCGCCTGGGGCCGCTGATTTCCGCCGTACAGCGTGACCGCGTGCTGGGCTACATCCGCAAGGGGCTGGAGGAGGGCGCAGAACTCATTACCGGCGGTGCCGACACGCCCGAAGGCCTGTCGACCGGCTTCTTCGTCAAGCCGACGGTGCTCGGCAACGTCAAGACGACCGACACGGTGGCGCGCGAAGAAATCTTCGGCCCCGTGCTGACCGTGATCTGCTACGACGACGAGGACGAGGCCGTCCGCATCGCCAACGACAGCATCTACGGCTTGGGCGGCGGTGTGTGGTCGGGCGACGAGAGCCGCGCGATTCGCGTGGCGCGGCGCATCCGCACGGGCCAGGTGAACATCAACGGCGGGCCGTTCAACATGCAGGCGCCGTTTGGCGGCTACAAGCAATCCGGCAACGGGCGCGAGAACGGCAAGTACGGTCTGGAAGAGTTCCTGGAGTACAAGGCGATGCAGCTCAATCCGGCCAAGACGGCCTGATCTGCCCGACATGCAGCACCCATGAAAAACCCGGCTTTGGCCGGGTTTTTTTCGTTTGATGCGCTGCGCTTACTTGCGGCTGCCGTCAGCGTTGTAGCCCTGGGCCGTGCCTTCGGCCAGGATGCGCGTCCAGACTGCATTGCGCTCTTCGTCCGTCATGAAGACCCAGTTGCTGACTTCCAGCTGGGTGCGCCCGCAGCCTTGGCAGACCTCGTCGAAGAGTGTCGAGCAGATGCCGATGCAGGGGCTGTCGGGGCGGCCCAGCAGGGTGCTGTCGGAAGCACTGGTTGCGTCGTCGGGCATGGGGCTGAGGGCGGTCGATTCGGTCATGGGCGGTATTTTACCGGCTTCGACGCAGCGTCAGCTGCCGGCGCCGTCCCCCGTGCGCTGGCTGACATGATCGGCGGCGGCCGAGAGCGCCAGCGCTGAATTCACCAGGGCAATGTGCGAAAACGCCTGCGGGAAGTTGCCGACCAGCCGTTGCACGCGCGGGTCGTATTCTTCGGCCAAGAGGCCCACGTCATTGCGCAGCGCCAGCAGCTTGGTGAACAGCGCGCGCGCTTCGTCATGGCGGCCTTGCATGACGAGGTTGTCGACATACCAGAAGCTGCAGGCCAGGAATACGCCTTCGCCCTCGGGCAAGCCGTCGGTCACGGCTTCGGTGCGGTAGCGGCGCACGAGGCCATCGACGAGCAGGTCTTCTTCGATAGCCTTGACCGTGCCCTGGATGCGCGGGTCGGATGCCGGCAGAAAGCCGACGAGCGGCAGCATCAGCAGCGCGGCGTCCAGTTCTTCGCTGCCGTAGCTCTGCACGAAGCAACCACGTTTGGCGTTGTAGCCGTGCGCGCAGACCTCCGCGTGGATGCGGTCGCGCACGGCGCGCCAGCGCTCTACGGGGCCGTCGACATTGAATTGCTCGATGGTTTTGACGGCGCGATCGAACGCCACCCACGCCATCACCTTGGAATGCGTGAAATGGCGCGAGGGGCCGCGGACTTCCCAGATGCCTTCGTCGGGCGTCTGCCAGATGCTTTCCAGATGCGTCATCAGCGCGACCTGCAGCCGCCACGAGGCATCGTCGCCATCCAGGCCGCCTTTGCGGGCGATGAACAGGGCATCCATCAGCTCGCCGTATACGTCGAGCTGCAGTTGCAGCGCAGCCGCATTGCCCACGCGCACGGGCTGCGAGCCTTCGTAACCCGGCAGCCACGGGACGGTCCATTCGCCCAGGCGGCGTTCGCCGGCAATGCCGTACATGATCTGCACCTGTGCGGGGCTGCCGGCGATGGCGCGTTCGAGCCATTCGCGCCAGCTGCGCGCCTCGTCGAAGAAGCCTGCGTTCATGAGCGCAAGCAGCGTGAGGGTGGCATCGCGCAGCCAGCAATAGCGGTAATCCCAGTTGCGTACGCCGCCAAGCTGTTCGGGCAGTGACGTGGTGGGCGCGGCCACGACGCCACCGGTGCGGTGATACGTCAGCGCCTTGAGCGTGATGAGCGAGCGTTCCACGGCGTCGCTCCATTCGCCCGCGCCGTGACAGCGGCCCGCCCACGCGCGCCAGCGTGCCTCGATATCGACCTGCGCTTCGAGCGCATCGATCGATGCCGGTAACGGCAAGTGCGACGGCGAATACGTGAGCACGAAGGGCACCGCCTCGCCTTCGCTCACCGTGAAATCCGCCACGGTGGAGAGGTTCTCGCCGCGGATGGGGGCAGGCGTGCGAAGTGTCGTCATGTTGGGCCCGGCCACGGCCCGCAGCACGCAATCGGGCATGTCGCACGGGCCGTCGGCCGGGGCGCCTGTGATTTCCGACACCCGGCTGACCCATGGGACCGACGCGCCGTAATCGAACCGCAGCGTCAGATCCATGCGCATGTCGACCGTGCCGGAGAGACCGCGCACGATGCGGATGAGGTCGGAGGTGTCGTCCCGGGCGCCGAGCGTGCCGGGCAGCCGGGCGGTCATCAGGTCGGTCACGCTGGCCGTGCCGGTGTCGGTTTCGAAGACGGTTTCAAGCACCAGCGTGCCGGGCAGGTAGCGGCGCCGCACAGCGCGCGCGTTCGCCTGCGGTGCGATGCGCCATCGGCCATGGTCTGGCGTGCCGAGCAGCGCGGCAAAACAGGCGCCTGAATCGAACCGCGGCCAGCACAGCCAATCGATGGAACCGTCGCGCGAAACCAGTGCCGCGGTTTCGCAATCGCCAATCAACGCGTAATCTTCGATTTTCGAGGGCATTGCACTCCACTCCAAGCACTTCAACGAGGCCGAGACCATGCACGAAAGCACCCGCATCCTGCTTGAATACAACGCCGGGCGTGATCCGGAAAGGCTCACCCGAAAGCTGGATGCCATCGCTGCCGACCCGTTTTCGTTCTTTCGCGGCACCAACAACCTGTATGCGGCTTCGCTGGCCGATGCGCCGCTGCTGCACGACGCCCCGCGCACGCTGGTCTGCGGCGACCTCCACCTTGAAAACTTCGGCAGCTTCAAGGGCGACAACGGCCTGGTCTACTTCGACATGAACGACTTTGACGAAGCCCTCGCGGCGCCGTTCACCGTCGATCTCGTGCGCGTGCTGTCGAGCCTGCAGGTTGCCTCATACAGCTGGAAGCTGGCCGACGAAGATGCCAATAACCTCTGCCGCCGCTTTCTCGATACGTATGCCGCAGCGTTGGTTGACGGCAAGCCGCGCTGGGTTGAACGGTCTACCGCAACCGGCATCGTGCGCGACCTGCTGCGTGGGCTGCGCAAGCGCAATCGCGCCGCCTACCTCGCGCAACGCACCGAGCGCGATGGCAACCACATTCACCTGCGCATCGACGGCCGACGCACGTTGCGGGCTAGCAAGGAAGAGGCCCGCCGCGCGCGCCGCATCCTGCAGGCCTATGGCGAGCAGGGCAATGGCCAGCGTTTCATTGCCATCGACGTCGCGCGGCGCATTGCCGGCACAGGCAGTCTGGGCCTTGAGCGCTATTCAGTGCTCGCTCGCCCGGAAAACGACCCCACCACGCTGCGCCTGATCGACATCAAGCTCTCCATCCCAAGTGTCTGGGACGATGTGCTGGGCGACGCCTGTAGCGTTGCGCCTTGGCGCAGCGAGGCCGGGCGCGTGGTCGACATCCAGCGCCTGTCGCAGGCCATTTCGCCCGCACTGCTGCGCGGCGTCGTCTACGGAGCCAAGGGCGAGAAGCCGAAGTCGTACGTCGTCAAAAGCCTGCAACCGACCGCGGACCGTGTTGCGCTGGGCGCCGGCAAGAACGTCGTCGCCAATCTGGACGACGCGCTGCAGACCATGGCCCGCGTGGCGGCGTGGTGCCACCTGCGCGGCTGCGGCCGGCACGGGACCGATCTGGTGGATAAGGTGCAGGACTATGCAGCGGGCACCGCGTGGCGCAAATCAGCGCTGAAGCTGGCAGCGCGGGGCCGCAAGGTGTCGCTGCAGCAATGGCGCGAGTTTGCTGAAGATTATCGTCAGGCGCGCGGTGGCAAGTCCGCTTAAGTGCGCGGTGTAAGTCCGCAATGGTGCGCCGTTGACGTCAGCTCCGTGCGTACTATTTGAAATCCCTCTGAGATCGCAATGAAAAAACTCGACAACCCCTCACATGATCGCGAGGTGGGCGTCGCCGACGCGACGCAAGACACGACGCGCATCGACGACACCCGCATCGGCGCGGTGCGTCCGCTCATTTCGCCGGCGCTGCTGCTGGACGAGCTGCCCGTGCCTACCGATACGCAGACGCTTGTCGAAGACACTCGCCGGGCCATCAGCAACATCCTGCACGGCCGCGACGATCGGCTGTTGCTCATCGTCGGCCCGTGCTCGATCCACGATCACGACCAGGCGCTCGAGTACGCACGCCGCCTCAAGGCCGCGGCCGATGCACTGAAGGACGACCTGTTGATCGTGATGCGCGTCTACTTCGAGAAGCCGCGCACGACGGTCGGTTGGAAGGGTTACATCAACGATCCGCGTCTGGACGGCAGCTTCCGCATCAATGAAGGGCTGCGCGCTGCGCGGCAGCTGCTGCTCGACGTGAACGCGCTTGGTTTGCCCGCCGCGACGGAATTCCTCGATCTGCTGAGCCCGCAATACATTGCCGACCTCATCGCGTGGGGCGCCATTGGCGCGCGCACGACAGAAAGCCAGAGCCATCGACAGCTTGCGTCGGGCCTGAGCTGCCCGATTGGCTTCAAGAACGGCACCGACGGCGGCGTGCAGGTTGCGTCAGACGCGATCATCGCGGCGCGTGCGAGCCATGCGTTCATGGGGATGACCAAGATGGGCATGGCCGCGATCTTCGAGACGCGCGGCAACGACGACGCGCACGTCATCCTGCGCGGCGGCAAGAACGGGCCGAACTACGACAGCGAGCACATCGAGGCGGCCTGCGCTGCGCTGCGCGCGGCAAAGTTGCGCGAACAGGTGATGGTCGACTGCTCGCACGCGAATTCCAACAAGTCGCATGAACGGCAGATCGACGTCGCGCAGGATCTCGCGCGGCAGTTGGCGCAGGGGGAACACCGGATCGTCGGCGTGATGGTCGAAAGCAATCTCGAAGCCGGCCGCCAAGATCTGAAACCCGGTGTGCCGCTCCGCTACGGCGTGTCGATCACCGATGCGTGCCTGAGCTGGACGCAGACCGAGCCGGTGCTCGACATACTCGCCGAGGCGGTGCGGCATCGGCGCGCCTATTCGTACGACGGGTGACGTGACGGCGGCAGGCTCAGGCTTGTCGCCTTGTGCCTATTGCGGGAGTAGCTGGGCGCTGCCCATTCGCATGCGGATCGGCCCGGTATTGTGTTTTGGCGCCGAACCGGGTGATCTGCACGTCCTCCAGCGGGCATTTGACCAGCAATCGGCCCAGTGAAGGCGGGCGCAGCGATGTATTCGCCTCTTCGCCCTTAAGTTGATCGACTCCGCGGCCGATAGTGCGTGGGTAGCCGGCCGCCCGGCGCGATGGTCGCGCCCGCGTGAAGAGCCGTGCACGCCACTCTCGCCGCGCCCATGTCCCTCCGCCTGAACATCCGCACCCGCCTGGTGCTTTCGGTCTCTGTTCTCTTCCTGCTCGCCTTGCTGATCGGCGTGGCGGGCTTGCTTGGGCTGCGCGACGCCAACCGCGCGCACGAACAGACCTTCACCAACCAGTTTCCGTCTGCCCTTGCGCTGGGCGAGTCCGATCTGAGCCTGACGCGCGCCCGCACCGCACTCGACAAGGCGATGCTGTATCCCGAAGACAAGGGCGCGATGAAGCTGCTCGACCGCACCGAAGAGCTGATTGGCGAGGCGGATGGCGCGTGGAAGAAATACCTGGCCTTGCCGCGCGACGACGAAGAAGAGCGTCTGGCCAAGGACGTCGCCACCAAGCGTGAAGCGGCTTGCGCCACCCTGCGCGACATCATCAAGGCGCTGCGTGCGGGCGATCGTGCAACGGCGGACAAGATCATGGATAAGGACGTGTCCAAGGCCTTCCGTGATTCCAACGATTCCAGCCTCGCGCTGAGCAAGAAGCAACTCGCATTCTCCCAGGCGAACTACGACGCGTCGCGCGACGCCTATGCGCGCTTCCGCCTGATCGTGGTGGCCGCCATCATCCTTGCGCTGGTGGTGGCGCTGTGGTGCGCTTGGTCGCTGCTGCGCGCGATTGTCGGGCCGCTGAACGCTGCGCTGGCGCAGTTCGACCGCATTGCCGCGGGTGACCTGACCGAGCGCGTGCGCATCGACCGCCACGACGAAATGGGCCGCCTGCTCGAAGGCCTGGCGCGCATGCAGACTGCACTGACCGATACCGTGCGCCGGGTGCGCACCGGCTCCGAGTCGATCGGCGCGGCCACCAAGCAGATTGCCGCCGGCAATGCCGACCTGTCGCAACGCACGGAGGAACAGGCCAGCTCGCTGGAAGAAACGGCGTCCAGCATGGAAGAAATGACGTCCATCGTGCGCCAGAACGCCGACAACGCGCGCCAGGCCAGCCAGCTGGCCGATAGCGCCTCGGAAGTTGCCAGCCAGGGCGGTGCCGTGGTGACGGACGTGGTGGCGACCATGCGCGAGATCAGCGCGTCGTCGCGCACCGTATCGGAAATCATCGGCGTGATTGACGGCATTGCGTTCCAGACCAACATCCTTGCACTCAACGCCGCGGTGGAAGCCGCGCGCGCCGGCGAACAAGGCCGCGGCTTTGCCGTGGTGGCCGGCGAGGTGCGCAACCTCGCACAGCGCAGCGCCGCAGCGGCCAAGGAAATCAAGGAAATGATCGAGGCGTCGCTGTCGAAGGTCGAGACCGGCAGCGCGCTGGCCGAACGCGCCGGCAGCACGATGGAAGACATCGTGTCGTCCATCCGCCGCGTGACCGACATCATGGGCGAAATCGCAGCAGCCTCGAACGAGCAAAGCTCGGGCATCGAGCAGGTCAACAAGGCCGTGACGCTCATGGACGAAGCCACGCAGCAGAACGCTGCGCTGGTCGAGCAGGCCGCAGCGGCGGCTGAATCGCTGGAAGAACAGGCCGAAGCGCTGAACGCCGCCATCGCAGCATTCCGCCTCGCCTGAGATTAGTTTCGCCACCGTTGTCGTACGGGCATGGCAATGGCTTGCCTTGAATGCCGTTTTGGTTGATATAACCGACGGGTGTATTCAAGGAGTCGCCTCATGCCGTTCATCATTGCCGCGTTCGCGCTGGTGGGTCTGCTGATCTACGGCGCAGTCCGGCTGTATGCGCTGGTTGCGGCCGCTTACGGCGCCGTGGCGGGTGGCGCGGCGGTGCTGCTGGCCGTGGCGCTGCTGGCCGGCGCGGTCGTCACCCTCGTCCGGCGTTACCGCGCGGTGCATGGCGTGAACGTGAAAGGCGAGCGGATTGTGTCGCTCAGCGGAAGCTGGGGACAGGTCGCGGTCGATGCCGAACAAAAGCGCGGGACGCTGCAGTTGCACGGGCAGGGCGCCCGTTTTCTCTTTGCCGATATTGCCGGCGCCGATGCGGTCGAACGCGAAGGCGCCTGGACGCTGGCGCTGCGCCTGAAGCATCAATCGCAAGCAGAGTGGCCGATCCCGATGCGCAATCGCCAGGAAGCGAAGCGCTGGGCGAAGATCTTCGCGCTGGCCGCCAGCCAGGAGCTTTGACCCGCCCGTCGATGGCGCTTATTCCGTCGTACTCGGGTTCCAGAACGCCTGCGCCACGTGCGGCTGCGATTGCAGCGACGTGACGATGCGGTCCAGCTCGGCCGCGTTCACCGCCGTCGACATCAGCATGGCTTCAATTTCCACGTGGTCGTCGCCAAACGGTTCGACCGAGAGATCGCTGATCGGGTAGCTGGCTTCTTCCAGCAGGCGTTCCAGGTCGGCCAGTGCTTCTTTCTGGCGCTCGCTGGTGGAGATGACGCACATCGTGTACGTGACTTCGCTGGCCTGGTTGTCGAGTGGCGTGCGGTTGATGCGATCGACCACCGGTCGCAGCAGGATGTTCGATGCCAGCACAAATAGCGTAATGAGAATGGCCTGGCCCACCAGGTCGGAGCCTGCCGCCGCGCCCACCGCCGCAGAGCCCCACAGCGTGGCGGCGGTGTTCAGCCCGCGCACGTTCAGCCCTTCCTTCATGATCGTGCCGGCACCCAGAAAGCCGACGCCCGACACCACATAGGCGATCACGCGTGTGGTGTCCGATGCGGTGCCGATCTGCGCGGCCATGTCGACGAATGCCGATGCCGCGACCGCCACCAACGCGTTGGTACGCAGCCCCGCAGTCCGCTGTCTGACCTGCCGCTCGAAGCCGATCAGCGACCCGAGCGCAAAGGCCGAGGCAAGGCTGATGAACGAATCCACCAGCGTGGCGACATTGAGATGGACGAGGGCTTGCAGCGTCATCGGCGGCTCCTTGTTGTGGTGACCGGAGTCTTGGTAAAGGGCGCCGAGGGTTATAGCACGGCGCCATGACACGCCGTGCAGGCCGGGGAGGCCGGACGGCTACTTATAGTCCCACTGCATCTGCTCGGGAATCGGCACGGTGTCCGACGTCTCGAGGCAGCGGTCGAGGTACGCGAGCAGGGAGCGCGGCTGGAAGCCGGTCTCCTGCACCAGCCGCGTGTTGTCGAACACGTAGCTCATGCTGGCGAACTTGGCATACAGGTGGATGCAGCGCGCGACCAGTCGCACGTTGCCATCGCCCGTCAGGCTCAGGAATTTACGCGCCAATGCTTTCTCGGCGATTTTTTCCTGATACACGTAGCCCGCCAGCGCCTGGGCATCTTCTTCCGGGGTCTTGCAACGCTTGAAGCGCGGGTACAGCGTTTCGATGCGCTCGGAGTTCGCATCGCCGGCGCTGATGTGATACAGGTCGTGCGCGAGCGTCGGCTTGGTCGACAGTTGCACGATGGCTTCGGCGCAGTCGTCCACGGGCAGGATGTCGACGCGGTCGGACAGGCGGCAACTGAACGTTTCGAGCATTGCCACCATGCGGAGCATCCAGAAAATGCTGCCCGAGGGCTCGCACCCGAGCGTGCTGTGGCCCACGACGATGGACGGCCGCACCACCACCAGCGGCAGCTCCGGCACGGCTTCACGCAGCTTCAGTTCGGCCATGCCCTTGGAATACGTGTACGGCACGGCGTGCTGCTCCAGCGGCGGGACATCCCAACTTTCACTGACGTGGCGATCCGCCAGCTGGCCGCACGACATGGCCGTGCCGATCTGCAGGAAGCGCTTCAGGCGTTTGCCCTGCGCTGCCAGCCGGCCCAGCGCCAGCACGCCTTCCACATTGGTTTCCCACAGCGACGGGTGGTTCGAGAACGTTGCCAGCGCCGCGCAGTTGATGATGATTTCCGGATCGCCCAGCTTGGCCGCGCCGGCCTCGCGCAGGTCGAACGGCACGATTTGCGATTCCGTAATGCCGTCCAGCGTGCCCTGTGCAAATTCAAAACGTCGCAGGTTGCTGCGCAGGCGCGCCAACCCTTCAGCAGGCGTGTCGCCGCGCACGGCAAAGCGCGTGTCGGCCAGCAAACCTTTGGCTGCCAGATTGGCGGCAATGGCGCCGCCCACGAAACCGGTGGCACCGGTCAGCAAAATACTCATGCGAGAAAACTTGAATTTCCTAGGTGGCAAAACGGGCGACCGTCCCGCTTGCAAACAACACGACCGCCGCCGCACCGCTCAGGTGCAAGGGGCAGGCAGGTCATGCAAATGAAGCCGCGCACACGAAACAAGGTTCGCGGGCCGCAGGGTTCGCGCGATGCGATGCGGCCAAAACCCGCGCACAATCAGCGATTTATAAGAATGTAACCTTTCAGCCGCCTTTCGGCATCCCATTCGATCAGAGGGTTGACTCAGGTTTGCGGCACCGCGCAGCTCGAAGCGGCGTTCGCGGCAATCTCGCGCGCCGCCTTGGCGCCTTCCACCTGCAGGATGGTCGGCAGCGACACGCCGTTCTTGGCGGCCGTCACCTCGGCCAGGATCGAGATGGCGATTTCCGGCGGCGTCCGGCTGCCGATGTAGATGCCGACCGGCCCATGCAGGCGCGCCAACTCGGCGTCGCTCAGGTCGAATTCCTTCAGGCGCTCGCGGCGGTTGGCGTTGTTGCGGCGGCTGCCGAGCGCGCCGACGTAGAACGCGGGCGTCTTGAGCGCCTCCATGAGCGCGAGGTCGTCGAGCTTCGGGTCGTGCGTCAGGGCGATGACGGCGCAGCGCTCGTCGAGCTTCATGGCCATCACCGTATCGTCGGGCATGGTGCGGACCATGGCCACGCCCGGGATCGACCATTCCTCGCTGTATTCCTCGCGCGGGTCGCAGACGGTGACCTGGTAGTCGAGCCCCACGGCGATCTGGCACAGGTAGCGCGAAAGCTGCCCCGCACCGATGACGAGCATCCGGTAGCGCGGCCCGTGAATCGTCACGAGGCGCGTTTCGTCAAACTGCAGGCCGTCGGTGACGGTGGCGTGCTGCAGCGTTGAGGCGCCGGTCGCCATGTCGAGCGTGCGCGCGACGAGCTGGCCGGCCTCCACGGCGCGCAGCAGCGCGTCGATGCCGCTGGACGCGTTCAGCGGTTCGAGCACGAGCTGCAGCGTGCCGCCGCAGGGCAGCCCAAAGCGGTGCGCTTCTTCAGCGCTGATGCCGTATTTGACGGCTTCGGGCTTGGTGTAATGCAGGCCTTCGCGGCGCACGCGGTCGATGAGGTCGTCTTCAATGCAGCCGCCCGACACCGAGCCAATGACGACGCCGTCATCGCGCAGCGCGAGCATCGCGCCTTCGGGCCGCGGCGACGAGCCCCACGTTTTGACCACCGTGACGAGCAGCACGCGGCGCCCTTGTTCCAGCCAGCGCACGCTGGTTTTCAAGACTTCAAGATCGACGCTGTCCATGATGCGTTGGCTGCGCTTTCGCGCGCTTGAGTGATGTGTTGCGGGGATTGGACCGATTATGCCCCGTGGTGCAAAAACAGGTAGGCGGCCGCCACGGCCACCACCGCCACGATGATCCACGGCCATGGATTGCGCGGCTGCAGCGCGGGGCTGACGTTGGGTGCGTGGCCGGGCGGCGCACCGTGGGCCTGCAGCTGGGCGGCGGCCAAATCGGGAATCGCCTGTGTGGCCGGCATGCCGTCGATGCCCGCCGTATCAGCGGGGCCGAATTCTGCGGCAAAGCGCTGGAAGAACTCGTCGGCCAGTTTGCGGGCGGCGCCGTCGACAAGCCGCGAGCCGATTTGTGCAAGCTTGCCGCCCACCTGCGCCGTTGCGGTGTAAGAGAGCCGCGTCACCGTGGGGCCTTCGGGCGTGAGCTGCACCTGCGCGCTGCCCTTGCCGAAGCCGGCCGCGCCGCCCTGGCCGTCGAAATGCAGCGTATAGCTGCGCGGCGGCGCCACGTCGGCCAGCTCCATGCGTCCTTTGAAGCGTGCCTTGACGGGCCCGACAGCGGCGGTCATGGCGATGTCGTAGGCGGGGTTGGCGCCGGCCTCGGCGGCGGTGACGCTCTCGCAGCCGGGAATGCAGCGTTGCAGCACGGCCGGGTCGTTCAGCGCATCCCAGGCGGTCTGCAGGGGCACGGGCAGGAGATGGGTCTGGGTCAGTTCCATGGGGCGGTCGATTGGGCGGAGGTGGGGGGACGCGGCGGACGCGTGCGGCGGGCATGCGCCAGTTCGTGCTCCAGCGCAGCCAGGCTGTCGAAATGGTGCGCCGGCACCATCACGTCGACATGCGGCAGGATGGCCCGCACGCCACGTGCCCGCGGCTCAAAGCCGGCAAAGCGCAGCAGCGGGTTGAGCCAGACGATGCGGTGGGCGAAGCGCGCCAGGCGGGCCATCTCGGCGTCGAGTACGTCGATGTGCTCGTGGTCTAGGCCGTCGGTCACCAGCAGGACGGTGGCACGGCCGGACAGCGTGCGGCGCGCCCATTGGCGATTGAACTCCGCCAGCGCCGCACCGATGCGCGTGCCGCCCGACCAGTCGGGCACCAGCTCGGCGATGGCCTGCACGGCGACATCCGGATCGCGCTCGCGCAGTTGCCGAGAGACGTTCGTCAGTCGCGTGCCGAACAGGAAGGCCTGGATGCGCTCGCGCGACTGCACCAGCGCGTGGCAGTAATACAGCACGGCGCGCGAATAGCGACTCATCGATCCGGAAATGTCGAGCAACAGCACCAGCGGCGGCGTGCGGTCGACGGGCTGGCGGTATTTCCAGCCGGTCCACTCGCCGCCGGCACGCACGGCCTGGCGGGCGGTGGCGCGCAGGTCCGGATGGCGCCCGCGCGAGGCGGCCTTCAGCCGGCGCGTCCGCTCCTGCGCCAGATGCACGCGCCGGCGGCGGATCATGTGTTGCAACGTGCGCCATTCGGCCGCGTCGAGCGTGTCGAAATCACGCGTGCGCAAGGCCTCGTTGGCAGAAAACGCCAGCGGCGCCACGATGTCATGGCGCTCCCCGTCGGGCTTGGGGCCCGGGGGCAGATTCGTCGATGGCTGCGCGCGCAAGGCATCGGCCAGTCGGTTGCTGCGCGGCGCCGGAATACCGCCACGCACCTTGGGCAGCAGCAGGGCGCGCAGCTTGCCTTCCCAATCCGGATCCCGCCAGAACACGTTGAAGGCGGCATCGAACAGCGTGCGCTCGTCGGGGTGCGAGACGAGCAGGGCAGACAGCGCGGCCTTGACGTCGTCGCGGCGGCTGATGTCGATATGGCTCAGGGCGTCGATGGCGTCCACCGCGCGCGAGGGCGCCAGCGGCACGCCGGCATTGCGCAGCAGCCGCACGAAATGCGTGACGTTGCGCGCGAGCATGGGCAACTGCGTCGGCACGATCGCTTGCATGCGTTACTCCGGCAGCGCGGGGGCGGCCAGCAGTTGTTCGATGGTCGGCCTATCCACGCGGGCCAGGTCGTCCTGGTATTTGAGCAGCACGCCCAGCGTGTCCTGCACGGACTGCGGATCCAGCTCCGTCACGTTCAGCGCCGCCAATGCGCGGCACCAGTCGATGGCCTCGGCAATGCCCGGCGCCTTGAACAGGTCGATGCCGCGCAGGCGGTGCACAACATCGACGGCGCGCTGCTGCAGGCGGGCGGCGGTTTCGGGGGCGCGCTGCGCCACGATCTGCAGCTCCCGCGCCTTGTCGGGATAGCCGATCCATTGATACAGGCAGCGCCGCTTGAGCGCGTCGTGCACCTCGCGCGTGCGATTGGACGTCATGATGACCAGCGGAATCACCTGCGCGCGCACCGTGCCGAATTCGGGAATCGACACCTGGAAGTCGGACAGCAGTTCCAGCAGAAACGCCTCGAACGGTTCGTCAGCGCGGTCGATCTCGTCGATCAGAAGAACGCGCGGCGTGTCGGGATGGAGCGGGTCGGGCAGCAGCGCCTGCAGCAGCGGCCGCTTGAGGAGGAATTCGTCGCGGTAGAGGGTGTCGGCGCGGGGCTTCTCGCCGGCGGCCTCGGCCAGGCGCAGCGCCATGATCTGGCGCGGGTAGTCCCATTCGTAGAGCGCGCTGGCGGTGTCGAGCCCCTCGTAGCACTGCAGCCGCAGCAGCGACGTGCCGAGCAGCCCCGCCGCCGCCTTCGCCAGCTCGGTCTTGCCGACGCCGGGCTCGCCCTCCAGAAACAGCGGCCGCTGCATGCGCAGCGCGAGGAACAAGGCCGTGGCCAGCTCACGGCTGGCGAAATAGCCCTGACCTTGCAGTTGCGCGATGCAGTCGTCGATGGAATCGACCGGCATGCCGTTCCTTGGGCGTGCGCTCAATGATGGTGCGCCAACGCCTGCTCGACCGCGCGCGCCGTCAATACCGGAATGAGGTGCGCCCGATATTCCGGCGAGGCATGCAGATCGCCCACCAGATCGTCGGCCGGCACCACCACCTTGCGCGCCGCTTCGGAAGTAAAGCTGGCGGCCAGCGCCTGCTCCAGCGGCGTGCAACGGAACACGCACGGCGCCGCGCCCGTCACCGCCACGCGCACGTTGTTGCCCTTGCGGCTGATGAACACGCCCACCAGCGCAAAGCGCGACGCGGGGTTGCGGAATTTCACGTAGGCCGCCTGGTCCGGCACGGGAAACTGCACCTCGGTGATGAGTTCATCTGCAGCCAGCGCGGTCTCATACATGCCAAGGAAGAAATCGTCCGCCGCGATGTTGCGCCGCTCGGTGACGACGGTGGCGTTCAGCCCGAGCACGGCGGCCGGGTAGCACGCGGCTGGGTCGTTGTTGGCGAGGGACCCGCCGAGCGTGCCCATGGCGCGCACCTGCTTGTCGCCGATGCCGCCGGCCAGTTCGCCCAGCGCGGGCAGCATGCGGGCGATCTCGGCGCTGTCGGCCACATCGGCATGGCGCGTGGCCGCGCCCACCGTAATCACGCCCGGCTGTGTGCGAATGCCCGACATGCCCGGAATGCGCGTGACATCCACCAGCGTTGACGGCTGCGCCAACCGCAGCTTCATCGCCGCCAGCAGGCTCTGGCCGCCGCCGAGGTATTTGGCGTCGGTGTGCGTCTTGAGCGCGGTGACGGCGGTCTGGGCGTCGGTGGCTTTCTGGTACTCGAAGTCGTACATGGTTCGCTCCTCTGCCTAGGCCTTGGCCGCTTGAATGGTCTGCCAGACGCGGTGCGGCGTCGCAGGCATCTGGATGTCCTTCACGCCCAGCGGCGCAAGCGCGTCGACGATGGCGTTGATCAGCGCCGGCGGCGAGCCGATCGCGCCCGCCTCACCGCAGCCTTTGACGCCGAGCGGGTTGTGCGTGCACGGCGTGCCTTTGGCGGTTTCCACCGTGAAGCTGGGCAGATCGTTGGCGCGCGGCATGGCGTAGTCCATGTACGAGCCGGTCAGCAGCTGGCCGTTTTCGTCGTACACGCAGGCTTCGAGCAGCGCCTGGCCGATGCCTTGACCAAGCCCGCCGTGCACCTGGCCCTCGACGATCATCGGGTTGATGATGTTGCCGAAGTCGTCCACCGCAACGAAACGGTCGATGTGCACCTCGCCGGTGTCGGGGTCGACTTCCACCTCGCAGATGTACGCGCCGGCCGGGTAGGTGAAGTTGGTCGGATCGTAGAAAGCGTTCTCGTCCAGCCCGGGTTCGAGTTTGTCGAGCGGATAGTTGTGCGGCACGTAGGCCGTGAGCGCGACTTCGCCAAAGGTCTTGGTGCGGTCGGTGCCGGCCACGCGGAAGACGCCATCCTTGAACTCGATGTCTTCCGCCGATGCCTCCAGCAGATGCGCGGCGATCTTCTTGGCCTTGGCCTCGATCTTGTCGAGCGCCTTCATGATGGCCGAGCCGCCCACGGCAATCGAGCGCGAGCCGTACGTGCCCATGCCGAACGGGATGCGGCCGGTATCGCCGTGCACGATCTCGATGTTGTCGATGGGCACGCCCAGGCGATCGGCCACCACTTGCGCGAACGTCGTCTCGTGGCCCTGGCCATGGCTGTGCGAGCCGGTGAAGACGGTGACGGAGCCCGTCGGATGCACGCGAATTTCACCAGCTTCGAACAAGCCGGCCCGCGCGCCCAATGCCCCCGCGATGTTCGATGGCGCGAGTCCGCACGCCTCGATGTAGCAGGAATAGCCCATGCCGCGCAGCCGGCCCTTGGCGCGGGAGGCATCGCGTCGGGCGGCAAAGCCTTTTACGTCGGCCAGCTCGATGGCGCGGTCCAGGCACGGCTCGTAGTCGCCCGTGTCATACGTCAGGCCCACCGGCGTGGCATACGGGAACGTGCGGATGAAGTTGCGGCGGCGCAGTTCAGCCGGGTCGATCTGCAATTCGCGCGCGGCGGTTTCCACGAGGCGTTCGACCACATACGTTGCTTCCGGCCGACCGGCACCGCGATACGCATCGACGGGCGCGGTGTTCGTGAAGACCGCTTTCACTTCGGCATAGATGGCTGGCGTCTTGTACTGGCCGGCAAGCAACGTCGCATACAGGATGGTCGGCACGCTGCTGGCGAACGTCGACAGATACGCGCCCATGTTGGCCGTCGTATGCACGCGCATGGCGAGGAAGTTGCCCTGCGCATCGAGTGCCAGTTCCGCATGCGTGACGTGGTCGCGGCCATGCGCATCGGTCAGGAAGGATTCGGAGCGCTCGGCCGTCCACTTGATCGGCCGGCCGACCTTTTTCGACGCCCAGGTCAGCGCCACGTCTTCCGGGTACAGGAAGATCTTCGAGCCGAACCCGCCGCCCACATCCGGTGCAATCACGCGCACCTTGGCTTCCGTCAGCCCCAGCACGAATGCCGACATCAGCAGGCGTTCGACGTGCGGGTTCTGGTTGGCGACGTAGAGCGTGTAGCTGTCGTCCTGACGCGAATAGCTGGCGTTGACGGCGCGCGGCTCGATGGCGTTCGGGATCAGCCGGTTGTTGACGATGTCGAGCTGCGTCACGTGCGCGGCCTTGGCAAATGCCGCGTCGGTGGCCGCCTTGTCGCCGTGGCCCCAGGTGTAGCAGGTGTTGTTCGGCACGTCGTCGTGGACGGCGGTGCCGGCGGTATCCGCGGTGGCGGTGTCCACCACGGCGGGCAGTTCGTCGTATTCGACGTCGATCATCTCGACGGCGTCCTTGGCGATCTTCACCGATTCAGCCACGACCAGCGCGACCTGGTCGCCCACGTGGCGCACCTTGCCTTGCGCGAGCACAGGGTGGGGCGGCTCCTTCATCGGCGTGCCGTCAATGCTGTGGATGAGCCAGCCGCACGGCAGGCCGTTCACCTTGTCGGCGGCCAGATCGTCGCCCGTGAGCACGGCCAGCACGCCCGGATGATTGCGTGCCGCCTCCGCATTGATGTGCTTGATGCGGGCGTGCGCATACGGCGAGCGCAGGAACACCGCGTAGGACTGGTGCGCCTGGACAACGTCGTCGGTGTACTGCCCAGCGCCCGTCAGGAAGCGGAAGTCTTCCTTGCGCTTGACGGCCGCGCCGATCAGGTGGTTGTTGGGTTCTGCGGGAGCGTTCATGGTGGTCTCCTCGCGTGGGTCAGGCGGCGTGGGCCCGCGCCGCGGCCAGGCTCTGCAGCGAGGCATCGTCGCCTTCGGCTGCGGCCATGGCTTCGGCACCATGCATGACGGCGCGCACGATGTTGTGATAACCCGTGCAGCGGCAGAGGTTGCCGTCGAGCTGCTCGCGCACCGTGTGTTCATCGGGATGCGGATGCTGCGCAACCAGCGCCGTCGCCGCCATCACCATGCCGGGTGTGCAGAAGCCGCATTGCAGGCCGTGGCATTGGCGAAAGGCTTCCTGCATCGGGTGCAGCGCACCATCTTTCGACAGGCCTTCGATGGTCGTCACCTCGGCGCCGTCGGCCTGCACGGCCAGGATGTTGCAGGACTTTACTGCGCGCCCGTTCATGTGGACCGTGCACGCACCGCATTGCGCGGTATCGCAGCCGACGTGCGTGCCGGTGAGGCGAAGGTGCTCGCGCAGCAATTGGACCAGCAGGGTATGGGGTTCGACACTGACGGTGACAGGCGCACCGTTGACCGACAGCTTGAGGCTGATCGCCATGGGAGTCTCCTTGGGGGATGGGCGCCGGGTGCCATGCTGTGCGTCTTCCTGGCTGTGAAGACGTGCGCGTGGTCTGGATATCGGTGGTCGCGGCTTTACTCAGTAAAGCACAGGCTAAACAGAAGACAACCGCTGGGCGGCCAGAGCGTCGGAGGCGTCAGGGCGATGCTGCGGCATGCAACAACCCATACAAATGCCGCAGAAATGACAAAGGGCCGGAATCCGGCCCTCGATTGGCACCAGGCGGTCATGACCTGGCGGGTGTGGCGGCGGGTGTGATGACACACGGCCGGCGCACGGTGCTACTGAAACTGCGATTGCTACATACAGCTAGCTTGGGCACACGCCCATCGACAATAGCGCGGCGGGTTAGGCCTTGGCGGTGCGTTGCGTGCCGAACAGGTTCGCGATTGCCGAGAAGAACTGGGCGAACGAGAACGATTGGCCGCTCGGACGGCGATAGTAGTAGATACCTTCGGACATTTCGCGCTCGATCAGTTCGCGTTCGAGTTGATCGGTCAGCTTCAGGTCGTTCGTGTTTTGCATGATTGGCCTCTTAGGGAAATCCCGGTTAGGGAATACCCTGACTATACACCACATGATGCAATGCACCATACGTAGGCTTACGTATGCACCCCTTTTGCGCCGTCTCCCGTTGCTCCGCCACCACGCTTGCGATGCCTGCACCAATGTGGTGCGGCCATCGCTTATTTGACTGGAATGGGCTGGCTGGCCGGGATCGGCACCGCCGTCACGCTGTTCTTCGGGCTGCCGGAAATGACCTTGTCCGAATACGTCAGATAGACCAGCACATTGCGCTTGCGGTCGACCGTGCGCACCACGTGCAACGTCTTGAAGACGAGCGACAAGCGCTGCGTGAACATGTCGTCCTGCTGGGGCAGCGGCTTGGCGAAGCTGATCTCGCCGACCTGTCGGCAGGCCACCGCGGCTTCGCTCACGTCTTCGGCCACGCCCAGCGTCCCTTTGATGCCGCCGGTGCGCGCCCGCGACACATAGCAGGTCACGCCCTGCACGAGCGGGTCGTCAAAGGCTTCGATGACGATCTTGTCGGAGCCGGTGATGCGGAAATTGGTGCTGACGCTGCCGATGTCCTCGGCGCGGGAGCATCCGACAGTGCTCAGAGCGAGCGCAGCAATCAGGAGGGGAAGTTTGGTGAACGGGCGCATGGTTTTGCGTAGGTAAAAGAGGGTTTGTCAGTCAGAGCAGCGATTCGGGCGGCCAGGATGCCGCGGCCTCGTCTACGAAGGTGGGCCGCATGTCGGTGTGCTGGCGGGAATGCTCTATGCGGCGGTGCAGGGCATCCATGAAAACCTTGACCTTGGCGGGCATCAGGCGGCGGCCCGGGAAGACGGCATACACACGCATCGGCGGAGATTGGAAATCGGTCAGCACCTCCTGCAGCGTGCCCGAAGCGATCAGCTCGGTTGCGAACACGGACGTGATGCGCGCCACACCCAGGCCAGCAATGGCGGCCTGCATGCGCAATTCGCTATTGGAGGTGCGCATGCGGAAGTCCAGCGGCAGGTTGATCGTTTCGCCGCCGGGCGTGCGGAACTGCCATTCGGCTTCGTTGGAGGTGCCGAGGCAGGGCCAGTCGGCGAGCTGGTCCGGGTGTGTCAGCGGCCCAAGGCGTTCCAGCAGTTGTGGGGCGACGACGACCGCGCGGCGCAGATCGAAGACGCGCTGGGCGACGAGGCCGGAATCAGGCAGCGGCCCGCGCGGCACGGTCAGCATGATGTCGTAGCCCTGGGCGAGCGGATCGATCTGACGCGGCGCAACGTCCACTTCGATGCGCAGGCTGGTGTGCTCGCGCATGACTTCCAGCACCACCTCGGCGAGCTGCCGGGCGGCAAATTCGTAGGGCATGGCGATGCGCAATGTGCCGGCGGGCGACTGGAACGTTGCTGCGGCGTCTTCCGAAACTTCGCGCAGCCGCTGGAACAATGGGCCGGCGTCGCGCAGCAGGGCTTCGCCGGCGTCGGTCAGGCGCAGGCGGCGCGTACTGCGCTCGAACAGGCGTACGCCCATCTTGCCTTCCAGCCGCGACACCGCCGTGCTGACCGACGACTTGGGCAACCCCAGCCGATCCGCCGCGCGCGTGAAGCTGCCGAGCGTGGCCACGGTGCAAAAAGTGTCCCAGTCGTTCCAGTCCGTCGTTCGCATAATTGAACAATGAATTTGTTGGCAGGCGATTTCCGCCGGTTTCGCGGCAAATTACCATCCCTGCATGAACACGCCAAGCACAGACCACACGGTTTCTCCCCCGCCTGCACCACGCAAACCCGCTGCCGAGTCGACCATCGGCAGCCGGATGGAACTGCGCATGGTGGGCATGGTGATCGGCTTGGCGACGGGCGTGGACTACATGTCCAACCTGATGTTTTCGATTGCCGGACCGCATATCGAAGGTGGGGTGCTGGCGTCGCAGGATGTGTATCTCTGGGCCGTGACGGCGTATGCGGCCGCGGCCAGCCTGGCCATTCTGGTGATGGGCCGGCTGGCCGATCACATGACGTATCGCAGGCACACGCTGCTGTCGTTGGTGGTGTTCATTGCCGGCACGCTGATGTGCGCCGCGGCCGAGGGCGGCACGATGCTGATTGTCGGGCGGGCCGTGCAGGGGTTTGGCGGCGGCCCGATGCTGTCGACTTCGCGCATCTTCGTGCAGCACAGCCCCGCGCACGAACGCCGCACGATGATGAAGGGCATGATCTACGGCATCTTCGGGCTGAGTTGCGTGTCGCCGATGCTGTCGGCAGCGCTCACCGAACAATTCGGCTGGCGCGCCATCTTCGTCGCGCAGTTGCTGGTGGCCGTGGTGGTGTGCGGGCTGGTGGCGGCGTTCTATCCGCATCCGAAAATGCACGAGCGCAAGGGCGATTTCGCCTCGCTCGACTGGCCCTCGGCCATCGCATTCGGGCTGGCGGCGCTGATTGCGCTGCACGGCTTTCAGCAAGCGCGGTTCATCCACCCCGACGGTTCTCCCGCGCAGGTGGTGCCGATCATTGCGGTGGTGGCGCTCATCCTCTGGGTCGGCATTCGGCAGACGGGTCATCCGCTGCCGTGGGTGGACTTGCGGGCCACGCTGCAGCGGCGCTTCCTGATGGGCATGGTGTTCTACGCCATCTATTACATGTTTGCGAGTGCCTGGGGCTTTCTGTCGTCGAGCCTGCTGCAGAACGGTCTGGGCTTTCGCTACGAAACCACCGCGCAGCTGATGAGCCTGGGCGGCTTGGTCACGGTGGCGCTGGGCATCCTGAACTTTCAGTTGTCCAATGTGCTGCCAACCAAGCGCGTGCTGATCTCCATCGGTTTTGTGCTGATGGCGACGGCGCTGCTGTGGATGTCGCATGTGGCCATGCCGGGCGCGTCGGTGGCGGCGGTGGCGCCGGGGTTCATGATCGAAGGCATGGTGGGGATGTTCGTGGTGATCCAGGTGGCGGGGCTGACTTACGTGGATCTGCCGGCCAAGGATTTCGGCCATGCCTATCAGTTCAAGGGAATCATGCGGGCCTGGGCGCAGGCGTCTGGGACGATGGGGGCGACGTTGTTGCTGCAGCGCGGGCAGGCGCAGCACCGGACCGACCTCGTCGGGCATGTGAGTGCGCTCACGCCGGCCTGGCAGTGGCCGCATGCGTTGCAGGGTTCTGAGTTGATTCGGATCTCGGCGGAGATTGATCGGCAGGCGACGTTATTGGCGGTGGGGGATTTGTTTGCCTGGGGCGCGGTGGTGGCGTTGGGGTGTGCGGGGGGGATTTGGTTGCAGCGGTCGTTGCGGTGAGGGTGCTGCGGGCCGGGTGTTTCGTCCCCTGGCGGGGCCGACTTACTTTCTTTGTCTTGCCAAAGAAAGGTAAGCAAAGAAAGGCGCGCCCGATGCGGCGACTTCCTCCTTGGATTTCTGTCGCGGGGAGGGAAGGGAGGCAAACTCGCTGCGCTCAGACAGCCTCCCTTCTTTTTCCTCCCCGCAACAAAAATCCAAGGCGCCGCATAGGGCAAGGTACGGCCACACCATCGTGCGGCACATGCCTCCGCGATGGTCTCGTGGTTTGGCTCAATCCAGCTTCTGTTCCGGCGCCGTGGCCTGGGGCATCTTGCAGTTGAAGGCAGGCGCCTCGTCTTGCAAATCCAGGTGGTTCATCAGCGTGGGAGCCAGGACCTTGAGCACTTGCACCGTCAGTGCGCTGGTGAATTTGTACTTGGCGGCGTCGGTGCCGGCTACGTAGGCGACGACGGTGCCGAAGTAGCGGTCTCCCAGGTAGAAGACGAAGGCGCCGGAGCGGCTGACGACCCGTTCTGAGATGAGGCCGCCGCCGCGGCTGAAGGTTTTGAAGCGGTTGTCGCCGGTGCCGGTTTTGCCGCCGATGGCGATGGGTTTGCCGCCCTTGTCGATGAACGTGCCGGAGATGCGCTTGGCGGTGCCGCCTTCGACGACGCCGGCCAGCGCGGATTTGACCAGGGGCGGAATCTCCAGCGGCAGCACGCGTTCTCCGGCGTTGGGGTCGCGGCAGAGCATGACTTCGTAAGGGGTGTTGGCGGCAAAGCGAAGGCGGTCGATGCGTACGCTGGGCAGGCGGATGCCGTCGTTTTCGATGATGCCCATCAGCTCCGCCAGCGATGCCGGCCGGTCTGCCGACGCGCCGATGGCGGTTCCGTATGACGGCACCAGCGATTCGAACGGATACCCCAGCCGCTTCCACATGGCGTGAATCTGCTGGAACGCTTCGATCTCCAGCATCTGCTTGATGCGCTTGTCTTGCGCGCCCTTGCGGTGCGATTGCAGCAGCCATTTGTAGACAGACAAGCGCTCATCGGCGCTGGCCTCGTTCACCTGCGCGAGCGTGGCTTGCGGATGGGTGCGCAGATACGCCACCAGCCACAGCTCGAGCGGATGCAGCTTGGCGATGTAGCCGCGATCGGCGAGGTCGAAGCGCTGGACGGAATACTTTTCATACAGGTTGGTGAGTTCCGCCTCATCCAGCTTTGCGCCGGGCAGGTAGCTGCGGATGAATGCGGCGAGTTTGCCGGGGCCGGCCTCGGGGTCGATGCTGCGATAGATGGTGGCCAGCCGCACCGGCGTCGCGCGCGTGCTTTGCACCAGGATGGCTTCGCGCTCCTGGTCGGTCTTGCCTTTGTATTTGGCGTAGAAGCGGCCCATGAACAGCTTGCCTTCGCGGTCGGCAAAGCGCCGCAGGTAGATCTGTCGCTGCGGAGACTCCGGATTGGTCAACGCTTCGGCGCCGGCATTGGGCAACTGGTGCTGAAAGTAGCGCGAGATGTCGCGCATGATCCGGACGAAGACGAGGTTGACGGAATGCTTGAGCCCCTCGCGCACCGTGAAGTTCTGCGTGCCTTCCCATTTCTCGAAGTTTTCGAAACTCTGCATGCCGCCGCCGGTGGCAAACCACTCGCCGGCGTTGCCGGAGTATTTGCGCTCCATCGATGCATCGAGCATCGCCGCGAGCGAGCGGTCTTGCATGTGGGCGAGGTAATCGACGGCCCAGCGCTCGATCGGGTTCTGCACGGGAATATTGACCTTGCGCAGCGCCGCGGCGGGCTGGTCGGCGTAGCGCTTGTGCAGCTCGGCCACGATCTGCAGATACGTCACCAGCGTGCGCAGCTTGGCCGTAGAGCCCAGATCGAGCTTGACGCCTTCGTTGATGTCGAACGGCTTGTCGAACGTATCGGCTTGCACCAGCACGCGGTTGCCACCCGGCGCGCGTTCGTACAGCGTGAAGCTGTAGGTCACGCCGCGCGGGTCGCCGCGCTCGAGCATCATGTCGCCGACGAGGCCGGCGGCCTTGGCGTTGGCCGGGTCGCGCAGCTTGCGCAGTTCGGCAGAAACATCGCGCTGCAACGGCGCATCGAGCGTGCTGCTGGCGGTCAGGTCGAGCCGGTCGAGCGCATACATGCGCGAGATGCCGAGCATGCCCGCCAGATTCACGCGTACGGCGTTTGTGCCTTTGTGCTCCAGCGGCGGAGGCGGCACGCGCGTGTTCAGCGCCTGCTGCTTGAGCGATTGCGCAATGGCCGCATCGCGCAGCGCGGGCGGAATCACGCCGGAGGCCGCCAGCACGCGCAGATAGGCGTTGGTCAACGTTTCCAGTTCATCGAGATTCTCGAGGTAGTACGAAGGCCGCCGCTGCGAGACGAGCAGGCTCAACGCCTCCTTGTAGGCCAGCGCACGTTCTGGGAGGGGCGCCGTCGATTGGGCCGCGAGCAGCGCATTCACCTGCGCGAAGTCGCGCCCGTACCAGACCCACAGCGCATCGCCAATACCCTGGATCTCGCCAAAGCCGGCGCGTGCGCCCAGCGGCACGGTGTTCAGGTAATCGACGGCGAGTTGATGGCGGGCGGCAGTGGTGTCTTCGCCGTTCAGGTAGGCGCGGGCGGATGCCGAGAACATCTGGCGCAGCTTTTCGCTGGGCGATTCGGTGCGGCCTTCGGGCGAGTGCCGATACTTTTCGATCTGCGTGGCGAGGGTGCTGCCGCCGGGCGATTCATGCGCCGGATTGACGACATGCAGGGCGCGGTCCCACACCGCACGCGCGAGGCGCGACCACTCCACGGCCGGATTGCGCTTCGGGTATTCAGTCTGCAGCAGCGTGCGGTTTTCAATCGCCAGCAGCGAGTTCACCAGCAGCGGCGGCACCGACGCAAAACTGTCATATACGCGTTCAGGGTGTCGCACGCGGTAGATCGGGCGGCCGTCGTCGTCGAGCAGCTCCAGGCCGGCCTGGTCCTTCTCGCGATAGGGCGGGTTCATGCCGCTGTCCATTCGCGCGACCATCTCTTTGGATGGCACGGCCTGCTGCGCGACGATGTAGCCGCGCGAGCGCAGGCGGTCCAGAAACGTGGGGAGGTCGTGATAGCCGAGCCGCTCGTCGTAAGGGCCGGAGTTCGGATAGCGGGCCGACGTGTTCGGCCCCGGCTTGACGGGAAAGGTTTGCGATTGCGCCAGGTGCGCGAAGTAGCGGGCCTGCCAGGCGGAGGTGCGGAATTCGTGAGCGACAAGCAAGGCGGCCACCGCAAGCACCAGCGCCACGACGAGGGCCAACTTGATGATGATGGGGCGGCGTATTCTTTTCACTCGCTTGCGCTCCAATCGCAGGCGAACGGGCGCCTTGCTTCAATCTAGCCCATGCGGCCGTCGTGTCCAGCGGCTTGTAACTTTTGGGCCGCCGTTGCAAGCCTTACGAGGGTGCGTAATACGGAATCTTCTGCTCGTCGTACAACCGATACGTCAGCGCCAGCATGGCGCGGATGTCTTCAGACTCGTCGAGCAGGCGCGTGCTGAAGATAATGGGCGAGACCAATTGCGGATCGTCGAGTTCCATGTAGCAGACATCTTCGCGCCGCAGGCCCGCCACACTGCGCGGCACCACCGATACGCCTTCGCCTGCAGCCACCAGCCCCAAGGCGATTTGCAATTCCCGTGCCTCGTAAATCTTGCTGGGTTCCAGCGCGCGATCGTGGAAGAGGGCGAGCACCTGGTCCGCATAACTCGGACGCGGTGTGCGCGGGTAAATGATGAGCGTGTCGCCGACAAGGTCACGCAGCGAGGCGGTCGTCCTGCCGTCCAGCAGCGCATGGCCTGAGGGCAGCGCGACGATCAGTCGTTCATCACGCAGGAGGATGCGCCGCACGTTCGGGTCTTCGTAACGGATGCGGCCGAAGCCGACGTCGATGCGACCGTCCTTGAGCGCCTGGATCTGGTCCATCGTCGTCATCTCGTGCATGGTCAGATCGACCATAGGGTACTCCGCCCGAAAGCGCCGGATGACCTTCGGCAGCATCCCGTACAGCGTTGAAGCCACGAAGCCGACCGACATGCGCCGCTCGATCTGGCCGACGCGTTGCGTCATCAACGCAAGCTCTGCCGTCTGCGCGAGCAATTGCCGCGCATGCGCGTGAAAAAAGCGGCCGGCTTCGGTCAGTTTGAGCGGGCGGCTGCCGCGCTCGAACAGCAGCACACCGACTTCCTCTTCCAGCTGCTGAATCTGCCGCGAGAGCGGCGGCTGCGCGATATGCAGCCGTTCTGCGGCGCGCGTGAAGTTCAGCTCTTCAGCAACGGCAACGAAATAGCGCAGGTGACGCAGCTCCATTTTTATACCTTTCAGGTATGAAACTGATACTAAATCGGTGTTGGACGCAGTAAATCGCGCTGCGTAATCTGATTTCCACGTTGATAGTTGTTCTTCTGATACCTGGAAAACATGATTCGCTCGATCGAGGCCATTCTAGTGGATGTGCCCACCATCCGTCCGCACAAGCTGTCCGTCGCCACCATGCATACGCAGACGCTCGTCCTCGTGCATGTGCGCTGCGAAGACGGTATCGAAGGCTGGGGCGAGGCCACCACCATCGGCGGCCTCAACTACGGCGAAGAGAGCCCCGAAAGCATCAAGGTCAACATCGACACGCACATTGCGCCGCTGCTGATCGGCATGGAGGCGCGCAATGTGGCGGCTGCCATGGCACGCGTGCGCAAGACCATCCAGGGCAACCGCTTTGCCAAGTGCGCGCTGGAAACGGCGCTGCTCGATGCGCAGGCCCGCCGGCTCGGCGTGCCGCTGTCGGAGCTGCTGGGCGGCCGCCTGCGCGATGCGCTGCCGGTGGCCTGGACGCTCGCCAGCGGCGACACCCGCAAGGACATTGCCGAGGCAGAAGCGATGCTCGCCGAGCGCCGCCACCGCATCTTCAAGCTGAAGATCGGCCTGCGCCCGGTGGCCGACGATGTAGCGCACGTATTGGCCATCAAGCGCGCACTAGGCGACGCCGTGAGCGTGCGTGTCGACGTCAACCAGGCCTGGAGCGAACTGGACGCCGCCAACGGCATCGCCGCGTTGCAAGCCGGCGGCGTCGACCTGATCGAACAGCCGGTGCGCGCAGAAAACCGCGCCGCGCTGGAGCGCCTGGCCCGGCAGTTCACCGTGCCGATGATGGCCGACGAAGCCCTGCACGGTCCGCGCGATGCATTTGAGCTGGCGGGCTCTGCCAGCGCGGACGTCTTCGCCGTGAAGATCGCGCAGTCCGGCGGCCTCGTGCCGGCGATGCAGGTGGCCGCCATCGCTCAGCTGGCGGGTATCGGCCTGTATGGCGGAACGATGCTCGAAGGCGCGGTCGGCACGGCGGCGTCAGCCCACGTGTTTTCCACCTTTGGCGAGCTGCAGTTCGGCACCGAGCTGTTCGGCCCCTTGTTGCTTACGCAAGAGTTGCTGACTGAACCGCTGCAGTACCGCGACTTCATGTTGCAGGTGCCGACCGCCCCGGGCCTGGGCATCGACATCGATCAAGACAAGCTGGCACGCCTGCGCCGGCAATAAATCCAAAACGAACGAGACCACCAAGGAGACCACGATGCTGTTCCACGTCCGCATGGATGTTCGCCTGCCGGCCGACATGCCCGCCGATGTCGCCAACGAGATCAAGGCGCGCGAGAAGGCCTATTCGCAGGATCTGCAGCGCAGCGGCAAGTGGCGCCACATCTGGCGCCTGGTTGGCGAGTACGCGAACGTCAGCATCTTCGACGTGCAGAGCAATGCAGAACTGCACGACATCCTGACGGCGCTGCCGCTGTTTCCGTACATGCAGATCGCTGTGACGCCGCTGTGCCGTCACCCGTCGTCAGTGCATAGCGACGATGCCTGAGACATTCCACATCCCCCCCAGAACACCACGAGGAGACACCCATCATGAACGCGCGCGTATTCGAAACGAAAGAAGTGCAGGACCTGCTGAAGGCCGCCACCAACCTGGAGGGCAAAGAGGGCAATGCCCGCCTGAAGCAGATCACCCACCGGCTGCTGGCCGATCTGTTCAAGGCCATCGACGACCTCGACATCACGCCGGACGAGGTCTGGGCCGGCATCAACTACCTGAACAAGCTCGGGCAGGACGGAGAAGCGGCATTGCTGGCGGCCGGCGTGGGCCTGGAGAAATACCTCGACATCCGCATGGATGCTGCGGATGCGGCGCTGGGCATCAACGGCGGTACGCCGCGCACGATTGAAGGGCCGCTGTACGTTGCCGGCACAACGGTGCGCGATGGCGTGTCCAGGATCGACATCGATCCGGACCCGGCCGCAGGCCCGCTGGTCATTCATGGCACGGTGACGGGCCCGGACGGCAAGCCGGTGGCCGGCGCCGTGGTCGAGTGCTGGCACGCGAATTCGAACGGCTTCTACTCGCATTTCGATCCGGCCGGTGCGCAGAGCCCGTTCAACCTGCGGGGCGCGGTCAGGACTGGCGCCGATGGTCAATATGAATTCCGCACGCTCATGCCGGTGGGCTACGGCTGCCCGCCGCACGGCGCCACGCAGCAACTGCTGAACGGCCTTGCGCGCCACGGCAACCGGCCGGCGCACGTGCACTTCTTCGTCACGAGCGACGGCCACCGCAAGTTGACGACGCAATTCAACATCGAAGGCGATCCGCTGATCTGGGACGACTTCGCCTATGCCACCCGCGAAGAGCTGATTCCGCATGTGGTGGAAAAAACCGGCGGCACCGCGCTCGGCCTGAAAGCCGATGCGTACAAGGACATCGAATTCAACTTCGTGCTCACGCCGCTGGTTCAGGGCAAGGACAACCAGCGCGTGAATCGCTTGCGCGCTTCGGCCGAGGCCTGAGGCCGGGTGCCTCAACGTGGAGACGACCATGTCCGCCTTGATCGACAAAGCCAGCGAACTGGACCAGCTGCTGTCAACCGCCGTGGTGGATGACAAAGAGGCCGGCATTTTCCGCTGCCGCCGCGACATCTTCACCCACCCCGATCTGTTCGCGCTGGAGATGAAGCACATCTTCGAGAACAACTGGGTGTATCTGGCGCACGAGAGCCAGATTCCAAACAACAACGATTACTACACCACGTGGATTGGCCGCCAGCCGATCGTCATCACGCGCGACAAGACCGGCGAGCTGCACGCGGTCATCAACGCGTGCGCGCACAAGGGTGCGATGCTGTGCCGCCGCAAGCACGGCAACAAGGGCAGCTTCACGTGTCCGTTCCACGGCTGGACGTTCTCCAACACCGGCAAGCTGCTGAAAGTGAAGGACGAAAAGACGACCGAGTACCCGGTGCAATTCAACACGCATGGCTCGCACGATCTGAAGAAGGTTGCGCGGTTCGAGAGCTATCGCGGCTTCCTGTTCGGCAGCCTCAACGCCGATGTGCAGCCGCTCGAGGCGTACCTTGGCGAAGCGCGTGTGATCATCGACCAGATCGTCGATCAGGCACCCGAAGGCCTGGAAGTGCTGCGCGGCAATTCTTCCTACGTCTATGACGGCAACTGGAAGATGCAGATGGAAAACGGCTGCGACGGCTACCACGTCAGCACCGTGCACTGGAACTACGCCGCAACGATGGGGCGACGCAAGGAAGGCGGCACGCAGGCCGTGGATGCAAACAGCTGGAGCAAGTCGGTGGCGGGCGTCTATGGGTTCGAGCACGGCCACATCCTGCTGTGGACGCAGACGATGAACCCGGAAGTGCGACCCGTCTATGCGCACCGTGACGAAATCAAGGCGCGCGTGGGTGAAACCCAGACCGATTTCATCGTCAACCAGACCCGCAACCTGTGCCTGTATCCAAACGTCTTCCTGATGGATCAGTTCAGCACGCAGATTCGCGTGGTACGGCCCATCAGCGTCGACAAGACCGAGGTCTCGATCTTCTGTTTCGCGCCGAAGGGCGAAAGCGCAACGGACCGCGCAACGCGCATCCGCCAGTACGAGGATTTCTTCAACGTCACCGGCATGGGCACCGCCGATGACCTGGAGGAATTCCGCGCCTGTCAGAACGGCTACGCCGGAACGACCGCGCTGTGGAACGACCTGTCACGCGGGGCGCCGCTGTGGGTGCACGGCCCCGACGAGAACGCCACGAAGATGGGATTGAAGCCGCTCATCTCGGGCGAGCGCAGCGAAGACGAAGGCCTGTTCGTCTGCCAGCACGAATACTGGGTGCGCATCATGCGTGAGGCGCTCAAGCAGGAATGCGAAGGAGTGCCGGCATGAGCGCGGATTACCAGAACATCTGCGCCGCCCTGTACCGCGAAGCGCGACTGCTTGACGACCGCCAGTGGGACGCGTGGCTCGACTGCTACGCAGAAGACGTCACCTACTGGATGCCCGCGTGGGATGACGACGACCAACTGACCGACGATCCGCAGAGCCAGATCTCGTTGATGTACTACGCCAATCGCTGCGGGCTGGAGGATCGCGTCTTCCGCATCAAGACCGAGCGCAGCGGGGCCTCCACACCCGAGCCGCGAACGAGCCACACCGTCGCCAATGTCGAAGTGCTGGCCGAACGCGGCGATGAAGTCGACGTGCGCTACAACTTTCACACGCTCAGCCACCGGTACAAAACCACCGACCACTTCTTCGGCACGATCTTCGTCACCCTGCGCCGCGCGGGCGACGGCTTCCTGATTGCATCCAAGAAGATCGTCCTGAAGAACGACTACATCCGGCAGGTGCTCGACGTCTATCACGTCTGATGTGCACCCCGCATAGGACACGCAAAAGAGGCAGCGGAGGTATTCCATGTCCAGTTTCACAGTCGCACTGAATTTCGAGGACGGGGTGACCCGTTTCATCGATTGCAAAGCGGGCGAGAAGGTGCTCGATGCCGCCTTCCGCGCCAAGATCAACCTGCCGATGGATTGCTCCGATGGCGTTTGCGGGACCTGCAAGTGCCGCGCCGAAAGCGGAAGCTACGACCTCGGTGACGATTACATTGACGACGCCCTGAGCGAGGACGAGAAAAACACCGGCCTTGTCCTGACGTGCCAGATGGTGCCGCACAGCGATTGCGTGATCGCGGTGCCGACCTCGTCGACGGCCTGCAAAACGGGGCAGAGTGCTTTCGCCGCAACGGTGTCGAACGTCGAGCTGCACAACGATGCAGCGGTCGTGCTCGAACTGGACGTGGATGCCACGGCGCCGGTGTTTCTTCCTGGCCAGTACGTCAACATCGGCGTACCGGGCACCGGCCAGCACCGCTCGTATTCGTTCTCCTCCGCGCCAGGTGAATCGAAGATCAGCTTCCTCATCAAGAAGATCCCCGGCGGCGTGATGAGCCGCTGGCTCGAAACCGCGCAGCCCGGCGACAAGCTCGATCTGCAAGGCCCGCTGGGCAGCTTCTATCTGCGCGATGTGCAGCGGCCGCTGTTGTTCCTTGCCGGCGGTACGGGCCTCGCGCCGTTCCTGTCGATGCTTGAAGTGCTGGCGCGCACCCATTCGCAGCAGAAGGTGCACCTGATTTATGGCGTGACGCGTGACCTCGACCTGGTGCAGGTCGATGCGATCGACGCCTATGCAGCGCGGCTGCCGAACTTCAGCTACACCACGGTCGTCGCCGACGCCGCGTCGAATCATCCGCGCAAGGGCTGGGTAACGCAGCACGTGCCGGCCGATGCGCTGAACGATGGCGACGTCGACGTCTATCTGTGCGGGCCGCCGCCGATGGTCGATGCAGTGCGCAAGTACTTTGACGACGAAGGCGTGAAGCCCAGCAGCTTTTACTACGAGAAGTTCACGCCCAATGCAGTACCGGAGGCGAAGGCGGCATGAGCATGCAACGATTCTCAGGCAAGGCCGTCGTCGTGACGGGGGCGGCGCAAGGTATCGGGCGCGGCGTGGCAATGGCTGCGGCGGCAGAGGGCGCCCCGGTGCTGCTGGTGGACCGGGCGGAGTTGGTTTTCGAGGTGCAGGCCGAAATTGCAGCAGCAGGCGGCCAGGCCCACGCCACCACGGCGGATCTTGAAACCTACGCCGGCGCTCAACATGCCGTACAAACCGCGCTGGATGCCTTCGGTCGCATCGACGTGCTCATCAACAACGTCGGCGGCACAATCTGGGCGAAACCTTATCAGCACTATGAAGAAGCGCAAATCGAAGCGGAGATCCGCCGCTCGTTGTTTCCCACGCTGTGGTGTTGCCGCGCCGTGCTGCCGCACATGGTGGAGCGCCGGCAGGGCGTGATCGTCAATGTGTCGTCGATTGCCACGCGCGGTATCTATCGGATTCCGTATTCGGCGGCCAAGGGCGGCGTGAACGCACTGACGGCCAGCCTCGCCATGGAGCACGCGCAGGACAACATCCGCGTCAACGCCGTCGCCACGGGCGGCACCGAAGCGCCGCCGCGGAAAATCCCGCGCAACACGGCGCCCATGTCGGAGCAGGAGGCGGTCTGGTATCAGGGCATCGTCGACCAGACCATCGCCAGCAGCCTGATGCACCGCTACGGCACGATCGACGAGCAGGTAAAGGCGATTCTGTTTCTGGCGTCGGACGACGCTTCGTACATCACCGGGACGGTGTTGCCGGTGGGCGGCGGGGATCTGGGTTAGGCGCGCCACCCGGCTCTCCAAACAAAAACGGCGCCGATGCGCCGTTTTTTATGCCTTCGCGGGATAGCCGAACATTCGGCCGCCCCATTCAGCCCAGGTAAGAACCGGACTTGCCAACCACCTCTGCGTACGCGAGGTTGTCGTCCCAACCGTTGCGGAAGAAATTGATGACTGCGCGCAGCAGCGAGGTGCGGTTGGCGGCTTGAACTTGGATTTCGCCGGCGAACTTGGGGGTGAAATAGGCTTGCTGGACCATGATGTTTTCTCTCAGTGCGTGATCTAGGGTTTTCCCGAGTATAGGGTTATCCCTAGGACTGAGCAATGAGGCAAAGCAAACCTGCGGTCCATTCTCAATATCACTCAATGTAAATAATCGGTGCGCTTGACGCGCGCTCCGCGCCCAGACCAGGTGAAATCGAACGACTCGGGATGTGACTTTTCCAGCATATTTTTCTGCGCTGGAAAAGATTTTTTAACGGCACGTTCCGCGCAGGAGGTGGAAAATCCCACGAAGAAGTGCGCTTCTTCGCTCATTATTCGCCTATATTGCGCCATTTTCTTTCAACGTGCGGGCTTGTTGTTTGATCCACATGCCCTCTACCATACGCCGCCGAATCCCCCGCTTCTGCTTCTGTTTCGAGGAGGCCTCGTATGGCGTATCCCCCAATCCCGGTGCCGGCCGACGGCGCGCCCAGCGCCAACACGGCGTGGCAGGCGCGCAGCCGCGCGGCCGTCTGGCATCCGTGCACGCAAAATGCGCGGCTCGATGCCATGCCGCCGCTGCCGATCGCGCGCGGTCAGGGGCCGTGGCTGATCGATTTTGACGGCAAGCGCTACCTGGACGGCACCAGCTCCTGGTGGGTCAACCTGTTCGGCCATGCGAATCCGCACATCAACGCGGCGCTGAAGACGCAGCTCGATTCGCTGGAGCACGTCATGCTGGCGGGCGCGACGCACCGCCCGGCCGTGGAACTGGCCGAGCGCCTGATCGACCTGACGAGCGGCGTGCTGGGCCACAGCTTCTTCGGCTCCGACGGCGCTTCTGCCGTGGAAATCGCGCTCAAGATGAGCTTTCACGCCCATCGCAATGCAGGGCAGGACGCACGCAGCCGATTCGTCTGCCTGGAACACGGCTACCACGGTGAAACGCTCGGTGCGCTGGGTGTGACCGACGTGGCGATCTTCCGCGATGCGTACGACCCGCTGATTCTGCAATCGCATCGCGTGCCGTCCCCAGACGCGCGTCTGGCCGGCCCGGGCGAGACCGCCGCCGACGTAGCCGAACGCGCACTGGCCGCATTGCGCGATTGCCTGAGCACCCACGCCGGCACCATCGCCGCCGTCATCATCGAACCGCTGGTGCAATGCGCGGCCGGCATGGCCATGCACGACGTGAGCTATCTGCGCGGCGTGCGTGCGCTGTGCGACGAATTTGGCGTGCATTGGATTGCAGATGAAATTGCCGTCGGCTGCGGTCGCACCGGTACGTTCTTCGCATGCGAGCAGGCTGGCGTGTGGCCGGACCTGCTGTGCCTCTCGAAGGGCATCAGCGGCGGTTATCTGCCGCTGTCGATCGTGCTGTCGCGCGATGCCATCTACGACGCCTTCAACGACGATGCGCCGGTGCGCAGCTTCCTCCATTCGCATTCGTACACGGGCAATCCGTTGGCGTGCCGCGCGGCCCTCGCCACACTCGATCTGTTTGCTGAAGAAGATGTCTTTGCGCGTAATCGCGTGACCGCGGCACGCATCGCCCAGGGCCTTGCGCCGCTGTCGCACGATGCGCGCTTTGCCCATTTGCGGCAGACGGGGATGATCACCGCGTTCGACGTGCACCCTGAGGTGGCCGGGGCACGCTTTGCCGAACGCTTTGCGCTGACGGCGCGCACGCATGGACTGCTGCTGCGCCCCATCGGCAACACCGTTTATCTGCTGCCGCCGTATGTGCTGAACGACGAAGAGACCGACACGCTGGTCGAACGCACGCTGCAGACGCTTGAAGACACGCTCGCCCAAGCCACGGGCGAAACTGAAGGACACACCTATGCGATTGCTTGACGACCTGCAGGCCGGCCTCGACGCCATTGACGCCGCGCACCTGCGCCGCGTGCGCCGCACCGCGTACAGCCCGACCGACCGCAGCCAGCGCATCAGCGTGCCCGGTGAAGAGCCGCGCGACATTCTCGGCTTTTGCGGCAACGACTATCTCGGGCTGGCAGCGCACCCCGCCTTGGCCGAGGCGATGACGCACGGTACGCAGCAATATGGCTTTGGCAGCGGCGCATCGCATCTGGTGAGCGGCCATTCGATTGCGCACGCGCGGCTGGAGGCTCGCATGGCGGCGCTGCAAGCCGCGCACATTCCCGACGCGGATGCGCTGTTCTTCTGCACGGGCTACATGGCCAATCTGGCCGTGGTGAGCGCCATGGCGCAGGCCGGCGGCATCCGCCCGGCCGACGAATGCACGATCTTTTCCGATGCGCTGAATCACGCCTCGCTCATCGATGGTGCGCGGTTGTCGCGGGCGCCCATCAAGGTCTATCCGCACGTCGACCTCGCTGCGCTGGAAGCGCTGCTGGCGGCGAGCACCAGTCGCAACAAGCTGATCGTCACGGACGGCGTGTTCAGCATGGATGGCGACATCGCGCCGCTGCCCGAACTGCTTGCGCTGGCCGAACGCTACGACGCCTGGCTGATCGTGGACGACGCACACGGCCTGGGCGTGCTGGGCGAAAACGGCGCGGGTGTGCTGTCGCACTTCGGGCTGCGCTCGCAGCGCATCATCTATGTCGGCACGTTCGGCAAGGCTGCCGGCGGCTCGGGCGCAGCCATTGTCGGACATCGGCTGGTGATTGACTGGCTGGTGCAGCGCGCGCGCACGTACATCTTCACAACAGCTACGCCGCCGGGCATTGCATGTGCGGTGGAGGCAGCGCTGAACCTGATTGCAAGCGAGGAGGGCGCGGAACGTCGTGCCCGCCTTGACCGCCACATCGCCGTGTGGACTTCGCACGCGCAGCGGTTGGCTGCACGCTTCGGCTGGCGGTGGATGCCGTCGCCGACGGCCATCCAGCCGATCGTGATTGGAGAGAACGCACCCGCGCTTGAACTGGCCGCTGCGCTCGAACGCGAAGGCATCCGCATCGCCGCGATCCGCCCGCCGACGGTGCCGGCCGGAACGGCGCGCTTGCGCATCACGCTGTCTGCGGCACATACCGATGCCGACATCGAGCGCCTGGCGCAGGCGCTGGAAGCGGCCGGCCAATCCCTCCAGCCCGCCAAGGCAGCCTGACATGCCCGCACGCTTCGATTGCTTTGTCACCGGCACCGATACGGAGATCGGCAAGACGCTCGTCAGCGCGGCGTTGCTGACCAAGCTCTCCGACGCCGGCTACCGTGCCGCGGGCCTCAAGCCGATTGCAGCAGGCACGCTGGCGGGCGCACCCACGCGCACCAACGAAGACGTCGAGCAACTGCGCGCCGCGGCGTCGGTCAATCTGCCGCTCGACACCATTTGCCCATGGCTGCTCGACGCGCCGATGTCTCCGCATCTGGCTGCTGCGCGCGAAGGCGTGACGATCACGCTGCCGCCGATTCTCGATGCGTTTGCGCAGGCCAGATCGTTGGCGGATGCCGTCGTGGTGGAGGGCGTCGGTGGTTTCCGCGTGCCGCTGTCGGACAACTTTGATACCGCCGAAATGGCCGTGGCATTGGGCTTGCCCGTGGTGCTGGTTGTGGGCTTGCGCCTGGGCTGCTTGAATCACGCCGCACTCACGGCCGAGGCGATTGCCGCGCGCGGGCTGCATCTGGCCGGCTGGGTCGGCAACGTGGTCGACGCGTCCATGGCCGGGCTTGAGGACAATGTCGCCACGCTGCGCCGGTGGATCAACGCACCGCATCTGGGCACGATTCCGCGATTGCCGCACGCCGATGCGCGGCTTGCCGCGACTCACCTCGACATTGCACCGCTCCTAGCGCGCCCGGCCGAAACGCGGCGGTAAACTAGCCGCTTCACTCAGTGCAACAGGGACGATTGTGATGCGGGCGATGCGTTGGCTGACGGTAGCGATTGTGGTGGCAGCGACGGCGGGATGTGCGGCACTGGAGTCCCCTGTCACCAAGGGGCAGCGACTGGTCGGCGCCGACGAGCCCGCCGTGCAGGCGCAGTTCGGGCCGCCGCGCGAAACGTATCCCCTCAACGGCGGCACCCGCTGGCTCTATCCGACCAAACCGTACGGCCAGTTCACCTACGCGGCCGATTTTGATGCCGGCGGCAAGCTCGTCGCCTTCAAGCAAGTCCTGAGCAGTCTCGAATTTGCCCAGGCCAAGATCGGCGTCTGGACCCGAGACGACGTGCTCCGGCATTTCGGTCAACCGGTCGAGACCGCGTATTTCCCGCGCATGGAACGGCTGGTCTGGTCCTACCGCTTCAAGGCGGACGACGTCTGGCCGTCGCTGATGCATTTCTACTTCGACCCGGCTGGCGTTCTGCAACTGACGCAGATCACACCCGACCCGCTTTACGATCCGGACCGCCCCCGGCTGTTTCGCCGCTAACTGGGCGGCAGTTGAGGTAGCGCAATCCGATTGTGCGCTCAGGGTTCCTCCTGCATTGCGCGCCTTGCGCGGCGACCTAAGCTAGAGAGCAGGGGAGGCAGACGCCGCCGGCGCTTGCTGAGAGCAACCGTCATCAGAACGGACGCGCATTGTTGGGGGTGCATCATGCTGACGCATCGCTGGGTCGACATCGACCCGATCGCAGCGGGTCAACATCCGCTGTACGGCATTGCCGGATGGCTGCCGTGGGTGCTGGCCATTGCCATCGCGGGGCCAACGTGGGTGTTCTGGCAGGGGCTGTCGATGGACGCGCTGCAGCTGGCCGGCGCCGATCTGTTCGATGCCAACGCGCCGGGCAGCGGCGCTATCAACCTCACCACGCTGCTGTATCTGATTTCCAGCGTGACGGTGCTGGTGCTGGCCACCACGCACGACAGCGCGTTCCGCCCGGCCATGCTCGTCCACATGGCGCTGCTGCCGCCGCTGATTGGCCTGATGCTGATGGCAGGCGGCATCCCGGGGGCACGCTCCACCTTCATCGATGGCGTGGCCGTTGCCGTGGCACTGACGCTGACGTGCGGCGTCTACCTGCAGGCCTCGCGCCGCGTGCACATCACCTTCGAACTACGCGACCGGGCGCCGGGCGAGCATGCCTGGTTCAAGCGTCAGAAACGGGCCGCGGCGGGTTGACGAGCGTGACCATCACGTAGCTCATGATGGTCAGGAGGAACCAGGCGCCAAGCTTGGCGATCGACACCATCTCCCAGCCCTGCAGCTGGTTCGGATAGAGCCATGTGCGCGTGAACGTGCCGATGTTTTCGGCAAGCCAGATGAAGAGGGCGACCAGCGTAAAGCCCAGCAGGAAGGGCATGCGCCGGTGGACGCGATCGATGCGGAAGTGAATCCAGCAGCGTCGGAATGCCATCGCAATGAGCGCCATCAGCACGTAGCGCAAGTCCCACCAATAGTGGTGCAGGAAGAAATTCACGTAGATCCCGAGCGAGAGCAGGGCCGTCACCGCCAACGGCGGATGATGCGTGAAGCGCAGGTCAAATTCGCGCCACGCCCGCGCGATATAGCTGCCCACCGAGGCATACATGAAGCCGGTGAACAGCGGCACGCCGCCAATGCGCAGCACCGACGCCTCGGGGTAAATCCATGAGCCGACCGCCGTCTTGAATACCTCCATGCCTGTACCGGCCACATGGAACATCAAGATCACCTTGGCCTCGTCCCACGTCTCCAGCTTCAGCCACAGCAAGGCAATCTGGATGATGACCGCGGCAATCGTCAGGGCGTCGTAGCGGGCAATCGGTGCGGCTGCCGGATACCAGAAATGCGTGCCGATCAGCAGGGCGACCATCAGCCCGCCGAACAGGCATGCCCACGCCTGCTTGATCCCGAAGACGACAAACTCATGCAGCCCCGCAGCCAACTGCCCGTGGCGAGCAGCCCAAGCGCCGCTGCGGTCACGCCAGTACGTAAAACGGGCCCGCAGGCCCGCTCGCAAGGAGAGAGTTTCCGCCGGCATTCAGTCGATCAGCGCAAAGCGCGGCACCTGCCGGCCGTCGACTTCGACCATCTCGTGGAACATCGTCGATGGGCGTGTCCAGATCGTGCCGTTGGCGGCGCGATAGACCGTCATCTTGATGGCGGGATCGGGTTCGTACGTGGCCTCGCACAGCCATTCGTACTCGCCGCCCTTGTAGTGCCGGTAGCGGCGCGTTGACGTGTCTTGCATGGCGGGTTCAGTGTTGCGTGGGCTTGTCTTCTTCGTCGACGTAGGGGACGTGCTTGCCTTCCTGCGTCTGCGCGCCGAGCTTGGCGTCTTCCATGGCGTCCTGGTAAGCCAGCATGGCCGCGGCCACGGCTTCGGGCTCGCCGTTGAAGGAAATCACGCTCTCGCCGCAGTTCGGGCATTCGCCGCCGAAGATGGCGTGGATGCCGGGCATGTCGCGCGGCTCCATCCCTTCGAATTCGGTAAAGGCGGTCTGACAGGCGCCGCAGACCAGTTTTTCAGGACGCAGCGCCTCCAGCCGGGCGTGTGCCTGAGAAATGCGGTCGGCCTGTGAGCCGCGTCGTTTGGCTTCGCCCATGATGTTCTTCCTGATTCAGATGATTGGAGGGTGGATCATACCGAACGGCGCGGCACGCCTGCCAGTTCGCGCGGGCCGCTCGGCGTTCGGCCAATCGCTTCAGCGCGGCCAGAACGTCGGGAAAATCCGATGTGACCATCGGCCCGAATCCACATGAGCGGCTCCGGATGTTCTCTGATGTGTCGGCTCGAAACCGTCCATGGCGGCGCTGCCACGGTAAAGATTGCCGCGGATCGGCTGCAAGGCACAGACAAGCGGTAACAGTCGGCAACCATCGCGCACATCTCGGCTGATCGCGGCTGATATAGTGCGGCCCCTTTGACCAGATTCACGGCTTTCACATGTCTACGATTCCTGCCTGCCCAGAATGCGCCTCTGAGAACACCTATCAAGACGGCGAGCTTTATATCTGCCCGGATTGCGCGCACGAATGGAATCCGTCGGCACAGGAAGACGAAGAAGAGACGGCGCTGGTCATCAAGGACGCCAACGGCAATCCGCTGAAGGCGGGCGACTCGGCAACACTGGTGAAGGACCTGAAGCTCAAGGGTGGCTCGGGCACGCTCAAGGCGGGCACGAAGATCAAGAACATCCGGCTGGTGCCGGGCGACCATCCGATCGACTGCAAGATCGACGGCGTCAGCTATCTGCTCAAGCCGGAGTTTTTGAAGAAGGCTTAGTGGAGGGCGTTGGATCGAGACCGGCTGAGGCTGGTCGATCTTTTATTTAACATAATGCAAATTATGAGAAATACAGATGCGCGCGCTAAGGTGGCGGTGCCACATCATCCGGCCAACCCAGCGGCGCGCATCCGCCATATCACTCGGCCATCGCCGGCACCACTTCGACGCGTTTCGGCACGCCCGTCACGATGGTCGCGACGGCAATCGCCAGCACCACGGCGGCGCCGATGAACACACCTGCCGCACCGTTCGCGTCGAACACCACGCCACCGGCAGCCGCGCCCGTTGCAATCGCGAGCTGCACGGCGGCGACGATCAGGCCGCCAGCGCTTTCGGCTTCGTCTGGCACGGTGCGCGTCACCCATGTCGACCACGCGACTGGCACGCCGCCAAACGCCATGCCCCACAGTGCGATCAGCACGGCGTCGATGACGGGCGCGCGGCCCAGCGCCACGAGTGCGATGCCCAGCACGACCATCAGCGCCGGCATTGCGATCAGCATTGGGCGCAGCCGGTGTTCCAGCACGCGGCCGGCCAACGACGTGCCGACGAAGTTGGCAATGCCATAGCCCAGCAGGATTGCCGACAGCCCGTTCACGCCAACGCCCGCCACCTGCTCCAGGAACGGCCGCAGGTACGTGAAGAACGCAAAGTGCCCGGTGAACACGAGGATCGTCGCGAACATTCCGATGCCGACGCTCGGGCGGCGCAGCACGTCGATCAGCGTGCGCAGCCGCGTCGTACCGCTTGGCGCCATCGATGGCAGCGTCGCGACTTGCGATGCGAACGCCAGCACCCCGAGCGCAGCCGCAGCAAGGAACACATTGCGCCAGCCGATCAGGTGGCCGAAGTAGCTCCCGAGCGGCGCGGCGGCAATCGTGGCGACGGCGACGCCGCTGAAGATGATCGACAGCGCCCGCGGCACGAGCGCAGCAGGCACAAGGCGCATCGCAGTGGCGGTGGCCATGGTCCAGAAGCCGCCGAGCGCAATACCAAGCACCACGCGGCCGATCAGGATCGTTGTCAGGTTGGTCGCAAACGCCACGGCAAGATTGGATGCCACGAGCAGCACCGAAAACGCCAGCAGCACGCGCCGCCGGTCGATGGTGCGCGTGACGGCGGCGGTCAGCAAGCTGGTGACGAGGGCGACCGTTGCGGTGGCCGTGACGGCCTGCCCTGCCACGCCCTCGGTCACGCCGAGGCTTTCCGCCATGGGCGTCAGCAGGCTTGCAGGCAGGAATTCGGCTGTGACGAGCCCGAACACGCCCAGCGCCATCGCGAAGACGGCGCCCCAGGCGGGTTCACGCGGGGCCGCGACTGAGGCGGCCGTAGAGGTTCCGGGATTCATGCGTCGTTTCGTAGAAAGAGTCAGGGAAAGTACCAATAAGACCGCATGGTAGGGCCCGTCAATCGGACGGTCTATGACATACAATCCGATCTTGTTGATCATTCGTCCGAATACTTCAGATGCTTACCCCCCTCCCCGACGTGCACGACCTTGTCAGCGAGCTGCTGCTGGGCATGCGGCTGAGCGGTGTCCAGTACCGCCGTATTCACGTGGCGCGGCCCTTCGGGCTGAGCTTTGGCGAGGCGCCGGGGCGTGCGCAATTTCACTTCGTTGGCCGCGGGCCCGTGCTGCTGCGCGATGCGTCGGGGGCAACGATGCGACTCGAAGCCGGCGATGCGGTGTTGCTGCCGCAGGGCACCCCGCATGCGCTGTTGTCCGATCCGGATGCGCCGTGCCGCGAGATCGCCGGCTTTGAAGCCGCGAAGATCTGCGACACGGTGGCGTCGGTGGGTGCCGGTACGGAAGCGGCCCCGGGCGACGCGCTCATCTTCAGCGCGTGCATGGAGCTGGACCTGGGCGGCATGCAGCCCCTGGTGGGCACGATGCCGGAGTTCATGCACGTCGGCACGCTGCTCGCGCGCTATCCGGAAATCCGCCCGATGCTCGACGCGATGGAGCGTGAATCGTGCTCCGAGCGCGCAGGCTTTGCCGGCATCCTCGCCCGGCTGGCCGACGTGGTGGCCGCCTTTATCGTGCGCGGCTGGGTGGAATGCGGCTGCGGCGACGCGACGGGCTGGGTGCAGGCCCTGCGCGAGCCAAAACTGGGCCGCGCGATCGTCGCCCTGCATCGTGACCCGGGCCGCAACTGGAGCGTCGCGGAGCTGGCGGCGCAAGCCGGCGTCTCGCGCTCGGTGTTTGCCGAGCGCTTCCTGGCGGCGACCGGAATGACGCCCGTACGCTATCTGACCGAGCTGCGGATGCGGCTCGCCGCGCAATGGATCACGCGTGACCGCGAGGCGATCGAAGCCGTTGCATACCGGCTTGGCTACGGGTCGCTCGCTGCGTTCAGCCGTGCATTCAAGCGGGTGGTTGGGCGGCCGCCGGGTGCCATGCGCGCAGAAGGCGCCGAACTTGACGCGTGATGCTCAGCGCTGGCGATAGTGCTGTGCCGCGTGCCGGATCTCCTTGCTGAATTCCGCGCACACATGCGTCATCAGGTCGGCCGAACGGTAGACCATGTAGACGTTGAAATCCGGCAGCTCATCTTCCATCGGCAAGGTTTCGAGCGAGCCCGGCACCATGCGCAGCGGCCCGCCGGTGCCGCTGAAGACAAATTCCGACCACATGCTGACGACGTCTGTCTTCGTGGCGAGCTGCAGCCCCAGCAGATTCGACGCGCTTTGCACGATCCGGCGCGGGATGTCGAGACGATGCAGACGCATCAGGCTGACCATCGGGCTGCCCGGATCCTCCAGCGGGTCGAGCACCAGCCAGTCGGCATCCAGCAGCGGACGCAGCCGGCGCACGCGGCGCAGCGGATGGCCGGGGCGCACCGCCAGGCGCATCGGCACCGAAAACAGCGGCTCCCACTGGAAACTGCCCGTGCCGGGGCCGCTGTTGCTGGAGATCAAACCGATATCGAGCCGCCCCTCTCGCAGCCCTTCCAGGATCTGCTGCGGACGCTGTTCGAAGCCGCGTAGCGCGACGTTGGGAAACCGCTTGCGCAGCGCCGCCATGGCATCCGGAAGCGGGCCGCTCGACGCCACGGCGGTAAAGCCGACGTTGAGCTCCGCCTCCGCATGGCCGCGAATGGCTTCGATGTCTTCCAGCGCGTGACGCAGTTCCTGTTCGACGACACTCGCGCGCTTGACCAGCGCCATGCCATATGCGGTCAGGCTCACGCCGCGCACCGAACGCGACAGCAGCGTGACGCCAAGCTCCCTTTCCAGCTCCGCAATCGCCTTCGACAACGCCGGCTGCGAGATATGCAGCCCGCGAGACGCTTCGTGGATGCTGCCGTGCTGTGCCACGGCCAGCAGGATGCGCAATTGGTGCAGCTTCACGTCGCTCTCCCCATTGTTGGGCGCCATGCCCGGCACTCGGCGTGTCACGCGACGTCGCCCAGAGGATTCGCGGGCTTTCCCCGATAGCGGATGCAGGCCGGTTATGACGGCGATTCTATTTGGTTATCGGGATGAATATTTACGATTTTTTCCGGACGGCGGCTTGGCGGAATACTGCAAGCGCCCAAGGGTTCGCAGAAGCCCTCTCGCCAATCCCCCGGATGGAGATCCACATGAATGACGCCACCCTGCAGACGCCGTTGCCCGCCTCGGTTGCTGCTGCGCCCAAGCCTGTCGGCCAGGCACGGCTGATCGCCGCATGCTCGATCGGCAATGCGCTGGAGATGTACGACTTCACGGTCTACAGCTTCTTCGCGCTGATGATCGGCAAGCTGTTCTTTCCGTCCGACAGCGCGTATGGCTCGCTGCTGCTGGCGGTGGCGACGTTCGGCATCGGCTTTGTGATGCGCCCGCTCGGCGGCTTCGTGATCGGCAACTATGCAGACCGCCACGGACGCAAGGCCGCGATGACGCTGACGATCGGGCTGATGGTCATCGGCACGCTGTGCCTGGCGGTTGCGCCCACATACGCCTCCGCCGGCCTGCTCGGCCCACTGGTTATTCTGGCCGGGCGCTTGCTGCAGGGCTTTTCGCTGGGCGGCGAAATCGGCGCTTCGACCGCGATGCTGATGGAGTCCGGCGGTATCCGTGGGCGCGGGTTTCGCGTGAGCTGGCAACTGGGCAGCCAGGGCATTGCGGCGCTGTGCGGCGCGCTGACTGCAGCCATTCTGTACGGCAGCCTGTCGCCGGAAGCGCTGCAGAGCTGGGGTTGGCGCGTGCCGTTCTTCCTCGGTCTGCTGATTGCGCCGGTGGGCCTCTATATCCGCTCGCACCTGGATGAAACGCACACCGCAGAAGCGCATGCGCCGAGCCCGCTCGGCACCTTGTTCCGCGACCATGGCGGGCTCGTCGTCAAAGGCGTGCTCACCATCATCGGCGGGACGGTCGGCACGTATCTGGTGATCTATTTCATGCCGACCTACATGATCCGCGAGCTGCATCTGCCGCCTTCGCTGTCGCTGCTGGCCGGTTGCGTGACAGGGCTGACGAGCTTTGGCGCGTCGCTCCTTTCCGGTTGGCTGGCCGACCGCCTGCCGCGCCGCAAGCCGCTGGTGGTGGGCGCAACGCTGGTCACCGTGGCGGCGCTGTATCCGGCCTTCTGGCTGATGACGCATTACCCAAGCGTGCCGCTGGTGCTGGTGCTGTCGGCGCTGCTGACCGGCACGCTGTACCTGGGCACCACGCCCATGCTGCTCATGATGATGGAGCTGCTGCCCATCAAGGTGCGCGCCAGCGGCCTGTCGGTCATCTACGCGATCGGCGTCACGGTGTTTGGCGGTTCGTGCCAGTTTGTCGTGACGTGGCTGCTGGCCTGCACCGGCAATCCGCTCTCCCCTGCCTTTTACATGATGGCGTGCAGCGCCATCACGCTGCTGACCGTGCTGAGCCTGCGCGAAGCGCGCGAAACGCACTGAACCCGATTCCTACCGCCCACCCCGGAGCCCCGATATGACCAAAGCCCCCACGCTCACGCCGTTCCAACTGTTGCCGCATCTGCTGCCGCCCGTCCACATCGATGCGGAAACGTTCGTCAACATCCGCCGCCAGATTCACGCGCAGCCTGAACTCGGTTTCGAGGTCGGCGCCACCAGCACGTTGGTGGCCGATCTGCTCAAAAGCTGGGGCTACGAGGTCCACACCGGCATCGGCAAGAGCGGCGTGGTGGGCCAGTTGAAGCTCGGCAGCGGCACGCGCCGTCTCGGCATTCGTGCAGACATGGACGCCCTGCCCATCGTTGAAGCAACCGGTCTGCCTTACGCCAGCCGCAACCACGGCAAGATGCACGCGTGCGGCCACGACGGGCACACCGCCATCCTGCTCGCCGCGGCCAAGGCATTGGCCGAGAGCCGCGATTTTGACGGCACGCTGAACCTCATCTTCCAGCCCGATGAGGAAAACCTGTGCGGTGCGCGCGCCATGATCGAAGACGGCCTCTTCGAGCGCTTCCCGTGCGATGCCGTCTATGCCTTGCACAACATGCCGGGTGTGCCGGCCGGTAGTTTCCGCGTGCTGCCGGGGCCGGTGAGCCTGTCTTCCGACGTGGCCGACGTCACCATCAAGGGTATGGGCGGACACGGCGCGATGCCGCATCGCGCGCGTGACCCGATTGCCGCATCGGCCGCCATCATCACCGCCTTGCAGACCGTGGTCGCACGCAACGTCGCGCCCGATGACACGGCGGTGGTGTCGGTCGGTTTCATTCGCGGCGGGGCAACGCACAACGTGATTCCGGAATCGGTGACGATCGGCCTGAATGTGCGTGCGGCGCGGCCCGAGACGCGTGCACTGGTGGAAATGCGCATTCGCGAGATCGTCAGCCTGACCGCTCAAGCCCATGGCGTCGAGGCGCAGATCGACTATCGTCAATTGACGCCACCCATGGTCAACACCGAGGCAGAGACGCAACTGGCGCAGCAGGTCTGCACCGAACTGGTGGGCGCGGCCAACGTCGTCACGCAGGCGCCCAAGGGGCTCAACGGCAGCGAAGACTTTGCCTGGATGCTGAACGAAGTGCCGGGCTGCTACCTGATCCTCGGCAACGGCGAAGGTGAATTCGGCGGCTGCATGGTGCATAACCCTGGGTACGACTTCAACGACCAGGTGCTGCCGTTGGGCGCGGCCGCCTGGGTGCGACTGGCACAGACCTACCTGACCGCGTGAAGTGAACTTCGAGTCGAGCAATGCAAGCGAATCTGAGCCATGCAGCCACACCGGCGGCCACCAACGAAGAGATCGTGCAATGGAGCGCGATCGAGCTATCGCGGCGCATCCACGCGCGCGATGTGTCGTGCGTCGAAGTCATGGAGGCGTTCCTTGCGCAGATCGATCGCCATAACCCGACGGTGAACGCCGTCGTCGCCCGCATCGATGCCGAATCCGCCATCGACCAGGCACGCGAGCGCGATGTGCTGCTGTCGCAAGGCTTGTCCGGCGGGTGGATGCATGGCTTTCCGCAGGCACCCAAGGATCTTGCCGCCACGGCGGGCATGGTGACGGCGATGGGCAGTCTCGCCATGGCGCGCAATGTGCCGACACACGACAGCATCGTCGTCGAGCGCATTCGCCGCCAAGGCACCGTACTGATCGGCAAGACGAACACGCCGGAGTTCGGCCTCGGTTCGCACACCTACAACCGCGTGTACGGCATCACACGCAACGCCTGGAACCCCGAGCGCTCGGCCGGCGGCAGCAGCGGTGGCACGGCCGCCGCGCTGGCGCTGAACATGCTGCCCGTGGCCGACGGCAGCGACATGATGGGCTCGCTGCGCAACCCCGCCGCCTGGAACAACATCTACGGCCTGCGCCCGAGCCTCGGTCGCGTACCTTACGGACCGACCGGCGACGTGTTCTTCCAGCAACTCGGCACCGAAGGCCCGATGGCGCGCAATCCGCAAGACCTCGCGTGGTTGCTGGCCACGCAGGCCGGCTACGACCCGCGTGCGCCGCTGTCGCTGAGCGACGACCCGGCATGCTTCATGCAGCCGCTGCACCGTGACTTCCGGCAGGCCCGCATTGGCTGGTTGGGGGATTTCGGGGGCTACCTGGCCATCGACGCCGAAGTGCTGGCCGTCAACGAGCATGCGCTCGACACGTTCGACACGCTGGGCTGCCATGTCGAGACAGTGCGGCCTTTCTTCGCCATGGACGCGCTATGGGAATGCTGGTGCACGCTGCGCGCGCTGAGCGTGTCCGGCAACCTCGGCCTGCTGTACGCCAACGCCGCCACGCGCGATTTGCTCAAGCCCGAAGCGATCTGGGAAATCGAGCACGGACGCAGCCGCACTGCCATCGACATCAACCGTGCCATCGCCACGCGTGCGAGCTGGTACCAGGCGCTGCTGCGGCAGTTTGCGCACTACGATTTCCTCGTCCTGCCGTGCACGCAGGTTGCGCCCTTCCCTGCCGAAGAACATTGGCCCAAGACCGTCGCGGGCCGCGCGATGGACACGTATCACCGCTGGATGGAAGTCGTGATCGGCGCCACGCTGGCGGGCGTACCGGCCGCCAGCGTGCCATCGGGCCTCACTGCGGATGGCCTGCCGCTGGGCCTGCAGGTGATTGCGCCGCCACGGTCGGAGTTCGCCCTGTTGCAACTTGCGGACGCGTGGCACGAGGCGTTTGCGCCGGCGCGTGCTACGTCGCCGCTATTGCACTGACGAAGGCGCGTGTGCCGTGTTTTCGCGGCAGGCGCATAGCCAGTCCCACGCAGCACGCACGGCGGCGTCTTCAAGCCGCGCAGCCGGCACCAGGGCCCAGAAGGCATAGCGCTGGATGACCGGCGCCGCGAACGGCTGGACCAACGTGCCCGCGTCCAGCGCATCGCGCACCAGCGGCAGGTTCGCCAGGATCACGCCCTGCCCGGCGAGGGCCGCCGACATGGCGTGCCCGTCGTCGGACAGCATGATGCCCGCGTCGGTCTTGAGCGTGTGCTCGATACCGGCGGCGCGCGCCCACATCGGCCAGCCGATCGGCTGAGGCAAGGTGCGCTGCCACTCGGAGTGGATCAGCGGCACGCACGCCAGATCCGCGTGGGTGCGCACGTTCAGGGCCGGATGGCACACCGGCGCATAGGCATCGCCAAAAAGATGTTCGGCGATGAGGCCGGTGCCTTTGGCGGGCGTATCGCCATAGCGCACGGCGAGATCGGCGCTGCCGCCATGCAGGTCCACCACGGTGTCAGACGCATGAATGTGCAGGTCGACCTCCGGATGCTGCATGGCGAATTCGCCCAGCCGCGGCACCAGCCAGCGCGCAGCGAGCCCCATCGGCGCCGTGAGCGTGACGCACTGGCGCGCCGGTTGCGCCGGTGCACCGCGCATGGCATCAATCGCCTGCGCAAAGGCGTCAAAGCCGGTACAGAGCACGGGATACAGCTGCTCGCCGGCGGCGGACAGGCGCAGCGCACGCACGTGGCGCTCGAACAGCGATACGCCGAGCGTCTCTTCCAGGCGGCGAATCTGATGGCTGACGGCGGTGGGCGTGACCGACAGCTCGTCGGCCGCGCGCTTCATGCTGAGGTGGCGCGCGGCGGCTTCAAAAGCGCGCAGTGCGCTCAGGGGAGGCAGTTTTCGCATGCACGGGATTGTGTCATGAGCGCTTTTGCCGCATGGGGCGCATGGATGAATCCATGTCATCCATGGGGCAAAAAACATGTCGTTTGTCGCGGTGCAGCGCGGTTCGTAGAGTGGTCGCATCTCCACTCCAGACCGATACGCAAATGACCCACCCCAACCGTCTGCTGCACCTCGATTCCAGCGCCCGGCCAGGCAGCTCCGATACGTCGCGCCATGGCTCGCACACACGCCGGCTCTCGTCGCGCTTCGTGCAGCGCTGGCTTGAGCATGAGCCCGGCGCGCAGGTTGTCTATCGCGACATCGCCGCCGAACCGCCATCGCCGGTCGATGGCCGCTGGGTCCATGCCGCGTTCACGCCGCCCGCGCAGCGCGAACCGTGGATGCATGAACGGCTGGCGCAGAGCGATGCGCTGGTCGACGAGCTGCTTGCCGCCGACGTGATCGTGGCGGGGGTACCGATGTACAACTTCGGCATGCCCGCGCAATTCAAGGCGTACATCGACAACATCGTGCGCGTGGGCCGCACGTTCGGTTTCGACCGCAGCCGCACAGGCGACCCCTACTGGCCGCTGCTGGCCGGCATGAACAAGCGCCTCGTCATCCTCAGCGCGCGCGGGGATTTCGGCTACGGCCCCGGCCAGCGCATTGCGCACCTGAACCACGTCGAGGCCGGCGTCGCCACGGCATTCGGCTACATCGGCATCACCGATGTGGCATCCGTCGCCATCGAATACGACGAGTTTGCCGACGAGCGGTTACGCGCGTCCATCGCATCGGCGGAAAACGACGTCGATGCACTGGTCGCGCGGATGGCCGCCGCCGTGGAAGCGGCTTAGTCGATCAGCCGCCCGTCCGGCTCGAAGAACGGATGCGGGCCATCGAATTGCCCCACGTAGGCGAGGTGGCTCACCAGGCCCTGCCCCGGCACCCACGCGTGCACCTTGTAGGCGGGCGGCTCCATGACGAAGCCGGGCTCGCCGTCCGGGTCGAGATCCAGCGCCACCTGGTGCGCCGGCGACGGGCAAGTCGACGCCACCGTCCCGGCAAACCGCACGTCAATGGAGCGATGCAGATGGCCGCAGAGGATGCGCTCGACGTTGCCGGCGGCACGCACGATCTGCGCGAAAGCCGGGATGTCTTCGGCGGCGAGCGATTGCACGTCCATGTGGCCGATGCCCGTGGCAAACGGCGGGTGGTGCATCGCGATGACGGTCGGGCGTTGCGTTTCATGCGCCAGCGCCTCGGCCAGCCAATCCAGACGCCGCACGCCCAGGCGGCCGCCCGGATGGCCGGTGTCCAGCGTATCGATCACGATCAGGCGAACGTCGCCAATGTCGGTCCAGTACTGGAAGGCGCGCGTGTCTTGCGCATCAGCCGGAATGGGCGCGAGCCAATCGGCAAAGGCTTCGCGCGCGGCGTCACGGCCATCGTGGTTGCCGAGCACCGGCAGCATGCGGATACCAGCTGCATCGAGCGGCGCCAGCAGCGCGCGCAAGTGCGCATATTCCTCGGGCGCGCCGGCGTCGGCCAGGTCGCCGGTCAGGACGATGGCGTCCGGTTTCTCCGGCTGCGCGAGGATATGCGCCACGCAGCGCGCCAAATACGCCGCCGAATCCACGCGCCGATAAGCCAGTCGCCCCGGGCGCTTGATATGAAGGTCGGTCAGTTGCAGGAAGTGCATCGGCATCAGGCTTGCAAGGTCAGGAGGCGGTCTGCCGGGATATCGAAGCCGACCGCATGGCCCGGCGCAAAGTGCTGGCGGCCGGGCACGTCGATAAACAGCGGCGTGGCGGAGACACCCGCCACGCGCACGCGGGTGCGAAAACCCAGAAACACCGCCGACTCGACCGTGCCCCTCAGCGCCGCCTGTGCCGGGTCGGCCAGCACGGCATCTTCGGGGCGGAAGAAGATGGCATTGCCGTCGCCGGCCGGCACGGGTACGCGACCGCCCGCGCAGACGAATGCGCCGTCCTCGCGCGCGCCGTCGAGCCGGTTCATGATGCCGATGAAATCCGCTACGTGCCGGTTGGCCGGCTGAAAGTAAATCTCGCGCGGGGTGCCGATCTGCGCAATGCGGCCGGCTTCCATGACGACGATGCGATCGGCCAGCGCCATCGCTTCTTCCTGGTCGTGCGTTACATAAATCGTCGTGATGCCGAGACCGCGCAGCAGGCGGTCCATCTCGGCGCGCACGGATTCGCGCAGCTTGGCGTCGAGCGCCGTGAGCGGTTCGTCGAGCAGCAGCACGCGCGGTTCGGGTGCCAGCGCGCGCGCCAGGGCCACGCGTTGGCGCTGGCCGCCGGAAAGCTGCGCCACACCGCGATCCGCATAGGGCGTGAGGTGCATCATCTCCAGCAGCGTGTTTGCCCGGGCGCTGATCTGCGTGTCGGACAAACCGTTCTGCCGGCGCTGGATGCGCAGGCCGTATTCCACATTGCCCCGCACACTCAGGTTGGGAAATAGCGCGTAGCTCTGGAACACCATGCCGACGCGGCGGCGCTCGATCGGGCGCGCGGTGACGTCTTCGTCGCCGAAGTGCACGGTGCCGCCGGCGTCCGGCGCTTCCAGGCCTGCGACGATGCGCAGCGTGGTGGTCTTGCCGCAGCCCGAGGGGCCGAGCAGCACGACGGTTTCGCCCGCCGCGATGTCGAGGTCCATCGACTCCAGCACGCGCTGGCCGCCGAAGTGTTTTCCGCAGCCACGCAGCCGGATCGGCACGGGCGCGAGATGTAGGGGTTCGGTACTCATCGGGAAGCCTTTCCGTTGTTCACCCGCAGGCCGCCAAAGCGCTGCATCAGCACCAACAGCGGCACGATCATGACGAAGAAGATCAGCGTGTAGGCGCTGGCGATTTCCAGGCGCATCGACGCATAGGTGTCAGCCAGGCCGACCGGCAGGGTTTTGGTTTCCGGTGTGTGCAGCATCCAGGTGAGGTTGAACTCCCCCACCGAGAGCGTCACGACTGTCAATGCCCCGGCCAGGATGCCGGGCTGCACGTTGGGCAGAACGATGGTGCGAAAGCGCTGCCAGAACGACGCGCCCAGGCTGGCGGCGCCCTCCTCCAGCGTCTTCAGGTTCTGGCCTGCCGCCACGGCTGCAACCGAGCGCACCATGAACGGCAGCGTGAACACCACATGCCCGACGACGATGAACCACAGGCTCTCGCGAAAACCGCCAAAGCCGCCATAGGCCACGATCAACCCCAGCGCCGTCGCCAAGCCGGGCAGCGCCACGGGCAGCGTCAGGAATTCTTCGATCAGGCGGCTCGCACGGCTCTGGCGGCGGGCCAGCACATAGCCCGCCGGCACGCCCGCCGCCAGCACAATTACCAGCGTGCACAGCGCCACCAGCAGCGACATCCAGATCGACGCCTGATACATATCCCAGACCTGGGCGACCCAATCGAGCGTCCAACCGCTCTTGAATCCGCGGATGTAGTTACGTGTCAGGCCCACGGCCATCGACAGCACGACCGGGACGATCAGGAACAGGCACAGCAGCAGCGTGATACCCCACTGGGCAATGGACAAAGCGCGCTTCATGCTGCCGCCCCCGTCGGGCTACCGCTCGCAGTACGCGCAATCGCCAGCACCAGCCACGTCACCACGCCCAGCACCACCGACAGCGCCGCCGCCATCGCAATACCCGCGTTGAGCGTGAACTCGGTATAGATCGTCATCGGCAACACGTCGATATCGGTGGCGAGCGTAAAGGCGGTGCCGAATGCGCCCATCGACGTGGCAAAGCAGATGGCCCCCGAGGCGATCAGGGCGGGCGCGAGCCCGGGCACCAGTACATCGCGCGTCACCTGCCACGACGATGCACCCAGCGAGCGTGCCGCCTCTTCCAAAGAACGATCGAGCTTTTCCGCCGCTGCCATGACCGTCAGCACCACGCGCGGAATCGAGAAATACAGGTAGCCGAGAAACAGCCCGCCGATGGAATAGGCGAAGACCCATTTCTCGCCGACGAGCTTGTGCGTGAGGTCACCCAGCAGGCCCTGGCGCCCGGCCAGCAGGATCACCATGAAGCCGACCACCACGCCGGGAAACGCCAGCGGAAACGTCAGCATGGCGGTAATCATTCGTTTGCCCGGCACGTTGTGGCGCACCAGAAACAACCCGGCGATGGTCGAGAGAATGAGCGTCGCCAGCGTGACCGCCGCGGACAGCACCACCGTCGAGAACAGACTGCCCAGGTAGCGTGGTGTGGTGAGCGCCGCCGTGTAGGTGGCGACCAGCCCTTCGCTGCCGCTCACACGCAGCAGCGCGGCCATCGGCAGCAGCCAGAACGCGCAGAACAGCGCGACGGCCGGTGCCAGCAACGCCACCCGCCACCGTGCGGGCAACACCGCATCGTCGGGCAAGGTGGTTCGGGTGACGGTGCTCATGCTCAGCGGACCTCGTTCAGGTAGCGCGTGCCAAACGCCTGCTGGCCGGCTGCCATCTTGTTGAAGTCGACCGTCTTTGCGCGGGCGTATTCGCTGGCCGGCAGGAAGCGCGAGGCGGCCTCCTTGCTCATGGCGTTGGCGCGCACGGGGCGCAGGTAGGCGTTGGCCCACAGCGTCTGGCCTTCGTCGGACAGCACGAAATCCAGCACCTTCTTGGCGTTGTCGGCGTGCGGCGCACCGGCGGTCAGGCTCATCACGTACGGCACGGCAATGGTGCCTTCCTGCGGAATCACGAATTCCACGTTCGCGTGGTCCTTGTACTTGGCGCGGTAGGCGTTGAAGTCGTAGTCGAGCAGGATGGGGATCTCACCGGCCACGACGCGCGCGTAGGCGGTCTGCTTCGGCACGATCGGCGCGTTCTTCTTCAACTGCTTGAACCATTCGACGGCGGGGCTGAAGTCGTCAAGCGTGCCGCCCAGGGCCTGGTTGACCGCCACGGCGCCCACGTAGCCGACGAAGGCGCTGCTCGGGTCCAGGTAGCCGACCATGCCCTTGTATTCGGGCTTGAGCAGGTCTTTCCAGGAGCGCGGCACGGGCTTGCCTTCCAGCGCGTCCTTGTTGACGAAGAAGCCCAGCGTGCCGGAGTGGATCGAGAAGAACGCACCATCCGGGTCCTTCATGCCGGCCGGAATGTCTTGCCAATGCTTGGGCTTGTAGTTGGCGACCAGGCCCTTTTCCTTGGCCTGATACGCAGACGTGATGCCCAGGTAGGCCACGTCAGCCACGGGGTGCGACTTCTCGGCCAGCATCTGCGCGATGGCCTGGCCGGAGTTCTTGTTGTCGAACGGCACGGTAATGCCGGTCTTGTCCTTGATGGCCTTGATCTGGCTGGCCCAGTCAGCCCATTCGGGCGGGCAGTTGTAGCAGATGGCGACTTGCTGGCCGGCCGGCTGTGCCTGCACCGGCGCAGCCACGGCGAATGCGCCGGCAGCCACGAGGCCGCACACGCGCAGCCATTGAACGAGACGTTTCATCGAGACGCTCCTTGCGTATCAGACGTGAGGGAGGAAACAACGGAGAGAGACGCTTCCGCCGGCGCACGGGCCAGCGTGCCGCCCGCCAGCAGGCGGTGCGGCAACGTAATCGACGGCACCACCTCGCCGGCGATGCGGCGGGCCAGGGCCGTGGCCGCGTCGGCGCCGATCCGGCGGTGCGGCTGCGCCACGGTGGCCAGCGTCGGCGAAAGCCACTGCCCCATCGCAAGGCCATCGAAGCCGACCACGCTGACGTCTTCGGGCACGCGCAGGCCCATCTCGCGCAGCGAGCGGATGGTGAGCAAGGCAAGGCGGTCGTTGCTGCAGAAAATGGCGGTCGGGCGTGGCGGCGCCAGCAGGCGGGCCAGCTCGGCCGGCAGCATGGCGTCGGCATTGAAATCAATTTCGACGGGCGGCTGCGGTGCAATGCCGGCCGCTTCCAGCGCTTCTCGGTAGCCTTCGTGGCGCAGCGCCGCACGGTCCGACGCCGCCAGCGTGCCCGTCAGCATGCGGATCTGGCGGTGACCCTGCGCGAGCAACGTGCGGATGGCGTCGCGTGCGGCGGCGCGGTTGTCGACGGTCACGCAGCAGCGGGCGGGAATGCGCGCCTGGCCGACCGTATCGTTGTAGACCAGCACATAAGGCACGTGCTCGGCGTCCAGGCGATCGAGGTGCGGGTTGGCAGCGGCATCGGCCACGGTCAGGATCAGGCCATCGACACGTTGCTCGAGCATGGTCTCGATGGCGCGGGCTTCACGCTCGCGATCGTAGGCGGTGGTCATGAGCATCACGCGCTGGCCTGTGATGGACGCGGCTTCCTCGATGCCCTGCATGCATTCGGCAAACACCGGGTTGGCCAGCGACGGCAGCACCACGCCCAGCAAGCCCGTGCGCTCGGCGCGCAGCTGTCGGCCCAGCGCATTCGGGCGATAGTGCAGCGCATCCATGGCGGCCTGCACCCGGGCCAGCGTCGAGGCACTCACCCGCTCCGGCGTATTGACGGCCCGCGACACGGTGGCAATCGAAATGCCGGCATGTGTCGCGACATCCTTGATGCTGCTGCCCACTGCGCGCCCCCAGGAATTTGTAAACGTTTACATCCTAGGTGGCCGCAGTGACTGTTTCATGACAATCGATGCTGCGGTGCAGCCATCGTCGCAACGCAGCATCGCCGGTGTGCGCATGGCAAAGTTACAAAGCTCGCATATGCTTCTTACGAACATGGGCAAGCGGCGTGCGTCATTGCGTGCGCCGCGGCATGGCCCAGTTGCTGCTGTGCTGTCCTCGCTGCCTGCTCTGGAGACTCCATGCGCCTATCGCCCGTTCTTGATGTGCCGACCACCGCCCTGCCCGCGCTGATGCAGCACTACGGCGTGGTGCGAGCCCAATCGCTGGCCCTGGCCGCGCCGCTGTCCGATGCCGATGCCACCGTCCAGTCCATGGACGACGCCAGCCCCGCGAAATGGCATCTGGCCCATACGACGTGGTTCTTTGAAGAATTCATCCTCGGCCCCAACGTGCCGGGCTATCGCTCGCCCGATGCGCGCTACCGGTACCTGTTCAATTCGTACTACGAAACGGTGGGTGCGCGGCATCCGCGCCCGCGTCGCGGCATGCTCACACGCCCCACCCTCGATGAGGTGCGCGCCTATCGCGGCCATGTCGATGCGGCCATGCAGCGCTTGCTGTCCGGCGGCGTATCGGACGATCTTGCCCGCTTGGTGACCCTGGGCCTGCACCACGAGCAGCAGCACCAGGAGTTGCTACTGACCGATCTTCTCCACCTGTTTGCGCAGAACCCGCTGTGCCCGGCCTATGCCGAAGCGCCCGCAGCACGCGTGCATGCGGCCCCGGCGCAACCGGGTTGGGTCAGTTTCCAGGGCGGTGCCGTGCAGATCGGCAAAACCGAGACAGGAGCCGACACCGACTTCATGTTCGACTGCGAAGGCCCGCGCCACACCGTCTGGCTGGAGCCCTATGCGTTGGCCACGCACCCTGTCACGAACCGTGAATGGCTCGCCTTCATGCAGGACGGCGGCTATCGGCAGCCAACGTTGTGGCTGTCCGACGGCTGGGCGTGGGTCCAGCGCGAAGGCATTGATGCCCCGCTCTACTGGCGCGCCGGCATGGACGAGGCCGAGGGATGGCAGCAGATGTCGCTGCAGGGCCTGCAGCCGGTGGATCTGGACGCGCCGGTCACGCACGTCAGCTTTTACGAGGCCGACGCCTACGCCCGCTGGGCCGGCGCCCGCCTGCCGACGGAAGCCGAATGGGAGCACGCCGCCGAGGGCCTGCCCGTGCAAGGCAACTTCGCCGGCCGGGGCGCGCTACGTCCGCTGCCTGACCACGGCATCGCCGAGGCCGGCAGCCTGCGTCAATTGTTCGGTGATGTGTGGGAATGGACTGCCAGCCCTTACGGCCCCTATCCGGGCTTCGAGCCGGCCGAAGGCGCCGTGGGCGAATACAACGGCAAGTTCATGTGCAGCCAGATGGTGCTGCGCGGCGGATCGTGCGTGTCGCCCGAGGGGCATCTGCGGGCGACATATCGCAACTTCTTCTATCCGCACCAACGGTGGCAGTTCACCGGCTTGCGGCTAGCGCGGCGGGCGTGAGGCGCATCACGCCCGGCACCGGCGCTGACGTGCCGGGCCGTTCGGGCTGCGTCTAGCGGTTGCTGTCAAACAGCATGTTGGTCGGCGTGCCGATCGTATCCTGCCCGGCCGGGCTAGGCGCCGCCGCGTCGCGTTTGGCGGGCGGCATCGGCGTCGGCACATCCGGCGCTGCAGGCTTGGCAGGCTGCGACACTGCGGCCGCAGGCGCCGGTGCTGCAGCAGGCTTGCCGGATTGCGCCGCCAGCTTGCGCCGGCGCGATTCCAGCCCCGCAGCAATTTCATCCTGGTGATATCGCTTGGCGAAGTCGATCACGTCCATCTTCTGCTGGTTGCGCAGGTTCATGTCCGCGCCCTCGTCCAGCAGCAGCTTGACGGTCGTGATGTGCCCGCCCATGGCCGCCATCATCAGCGGCGTGGTCGCGTTGGGGCTTTCGGCATCGATATAGGCCGCGTGGTCGAGCAGGTATTTGACGATGTCGTCATAGCCGTTGGTGGCGGCGTAATGCAGCGCGGTCCAGCCGGTCTTGTTGACCTCCACGTCGTACGTTTCCACCATCAGCTTCACCATGGGCAGCAGGCCCTGGTAGGCAGCCATCATCAGCGCGTTTTCGCCTGCGGCATTGGTGCGCTCGAAATCGATGTTCTTGGCGCGGATGAGCGCCTCGGCCACCTCGATGTTCTTCTCCTTGAGCGCATCCACCAGCAGCGGCGTGCCATCGCGGGTCTTCAGGTTCGGGTCGACGCCCTGCGCGACATATTTCTGCACCAGCGCCGGACGGTTGTATTCGACGGCGTTGCGCAGATCGTCCTGCGGCGTGGCGAGTGCGACACCCGACAGCGCCATCGTCAACGCACCAGCGAGGCCGATTTTGTTCATTGCTTGCTTCAAGTTATTGCGGTATCGCATTGAATAGATTGAAGAAATTCTCGGTGGTAACGCCGGCAATCCGGTCCAGCGGTTCGCCGCGCAGCGTTGCCAGGAATTCGCCCACGTGGCGCACGTACGCCGGCTCGTTCGTCTTGCCGCGGAACGGCACCGGCGCCAGGTACGGCGAGTCGGTCTCGATCAGCATGCGGTCCAGCGGCACCTTCTTGGCGGTTTCCTGCAGATCGACGGCATTCTTGAACGTCACGATGCCCGAGAACGAGATATAGAAACCCAGGTCCAGCGCGGCCTTGGCCACGTCCCACGTCTCTGTAAAGCAGTGCATGACACCGCGCGCGGCCTCGGCGCCTTCCTCGCGCATGATCGCCAGCGTGTCGTCGGCCGACGAGCGCGTGTGGATCACCAGCGGCTTGCCGGTCTGCTTCGACGCGCGAATGTGCGTACGAAAGCGATCGCGCTGCCACTCCATGTCGGCCACGGTGCGGTCGCCCAGGCGGTAGTAGTCGAGCCCGGTTTCACCGATGCCGACCACGCGCGGATGATCGGCCAGCGTCAGCAGACGCTCGAGCGTGGGCTCTTCAATGGACCGGCCTTCTTCAACGTCCGCCGCGGCATCGGGATGCACGCCCACGGTGGCGTACACGTTCGGCTCCTGCTCGGCGATCTCGAGCACGCTCGGGAAGTCTTCGAGCGTGACGGAAATGCACAGCGCGTGGGTGACGCGGTTCTCGCGCATGCGCGTCAGCAGTTCAGGCAGGCGCGCGCGCAAGTCGGGGAAATTGATGTGGCAGTGGGAATCGACAAACATCGAATAATCAGAAAGTTACGGCGCAAACTTCGTGCGCCGTATCAGGTAGAAATCAGAGGGTTTGGGTGGGCCGCTGCGAGTTGATCTGCTTGCCCAGCACTTCTTCGATCACACGGCGCAGCACGCGGCACTGCTCATCTTCGCCAAGATGTACGCCAATGCCCGGCGTCTTGGCCGGCGTGCCTACGGGCGTGATCCAGGCCACCTTGCCGGCCACCTGATACTTCTGCGGGCGGTCCAGCAGCGAGAGCACGAGGAAGACTTCCTCGCCGATCCGGTAAGGGCGCTGCGTCGGCACAAAGATGCCGCCGTTCTTGAGGAACGGCATATACGCGGCATGCAGGCCGGCTTCATCCTTAATGGCCAGCGAGACGATGCCCGGACGGGTCGGTGCGCCCGGGGCCGTGCCGGCTGCAGCGGGTGTGCCAGGGGTGACGGGAGTGCCGGGCGTACGAAGAGGTGCAGTGCTCACAGGGTGTCCACAAAGTGCAAACGTTCAGGTGCAGGTTCGGATTCAGGCAGCGGGAAACAGCTGCCGGTAATCCATCAACAGGCTTTCGATGACAAGCCGCGCAGCAAGCGGATGCTGCTCGGTGCGGCGCCGCTCCGGCAAGGCACGCGCGAAACGTTCCAGGCGATCCAGCGGGATGGTATTCGCGCAACGTTGCAGCGCATCGCGTTGCCCCGGGAAATAACGCGGACGCCCCGCCAGCCGTGCCGCCATCAGGTCAAAGACCCACCGGTGCATGGTACTGAGAACGGCAGGCACCGACAATTTCTGTAAATGATCTGCCGTGGCGAGTGCGTCCAGCTTTGCGCCCTGGCCCAATTGTTCGAGCAGGAATTGCAGCAGCGGGCGGTCTTCGGATTCGGCGGCGGCCAGCGCGGCCAGCGGCGCATTGCCGAACTCGGCCAGCAGGTTTTGCGCATGCGGCACGCCTTGCTGCTCCAGCCACTGGCGCGCAGCCTCGGGCTGCGGCGGCTGCAGCGGAAACTGCCTGCAGCGCGACAGGATGGTCGGCAGGATGCGGTCGATACGATCCGTCACCAGCAGGAAGACGGTGTTCTGCGGCGGCTCTTCCAGCGTTTTGAGCAGCGCGTTGGCGCCTTCAGTCTGCAACGCGTCGAGCGGATACAGCACGACCACCCGCAACCCGGCGCGGTGCGTGCCGACCCCCACCCCTTCGATGAGGTTGCGGACCTGCTCCATGCGGATGATCTTGCTGGGCGCCTTCTTCTTGCCGTCGGCGTCCTTCTCTGTCTCGGGCGCGTCTTCCATTGCTTCAGGACGCACGAGATGGAAATCCGGATGGTTGCCCTGCGCAAACCAGTTGCACGCCGCGCACGTGCCGCACGGCTGGCCATCGGCCGCCGGCGTATCGCACAGCAGGCTTTGCGCAAAATGCATGGCGAAATCGCGCTTGCCGGTACCAGCCTGGCCGTTGAGCAGAATCGCATGCGGCAACTTGGCCCGCATTGCTTGCAGACGAGACCAGTCAGCGGATTGCCAAGGATAAAGCATCATGAATCAATGGGTTACGTTAGATTGTTGATGCAGAAACTCGTCGTGAAACCATTATTTCCGTATCCGAAATTGCCTGCAGAATCAGAGTGTTGCAAGCACATTCTCTAAGTCTTTCTGGATATCGGTGCGCTCGCGGTTGGCGTTGATCACGACAAAGCGATCCGGCTCCGCCGCTGCGCGGCGCAGGTATTCGGCACGCGTGCGCAGGAAAAACTGCGCGGACTCGGCTTCGAACTTGTCCGGCGTACGGGCATCGGCCAGGCGTGCAGCGGCAATTTCGGGCGCGAGGTCGAAGAGGAGGGTCTTGGTCGGCTGCAGGCCCCGCTGCACCCAGTGCTCCAGCACCTCCAGCCGGTCGATCGCCAGGCCCCTGCCCCCGCCCTGATAGGCGAACGTGGCATCGGTGAAGCGGTCGGAGATGACCCAATCGCCGGCGTCCAGGGCCGGCTGAATCACTTCGGCAATGTGCTCGCGGCGGCCGGCAAACATCAGCAGCGCTTCGGTTTCCAGGTGCATGCGCTCGTGCAGCAGCACTTCGCGCAGCCGCTCGCCCAGCGGCGTGCCGCCCGGCTCGCGGGTGACGACCACCTTTTTGCCCAGGGGCGCGAGCTTCGCCTGCAGTTGCTGCGCAAACCACGCCAGGTGCGTGCTCTTGCCTGCCCCGTCGATCCCTTCGAATGTGATGAACTTGCCGGTCATGGTTGGCCGCGCTGATATTTGTTGACGGCCCGGTTGTGGTCCGTCAGGTTGGTCGAAAACTGGCTGCTGCCGTCGCCGCGCGCCACGAAATACAGCGCGTCTGACGACGCCGGGTTCAGCGCCGCCTGCAGCGACGCCATGCCCGGCAGCGCGATCGGCGTGGGTGGCAGGCCGGTCCGCGTGTAGGTGTTGTACGGCGTGTCCGTCTGGAGGTCGCGCTTGCGCAAATTGCCGTCAAAGCTGGCACCGAGGCCGTAGATGACCGTCGGGTCGGTCTGCAGCAGCATGTTCTTGCGCAGTCGGTTGACGAACACGGCGGCGATCATCGGGCGCTCCAGCTTCTGGCCGGTCTCCTTTTCGATGATCGAAGCCATGGTCAGCGCCTCGTACGGCGTCTTGTATGGCAGATCCTGCGAGCGCTTGGCCCAGGCATCGTTCAGGCGCTTCTGCATGGCCTGGTAGGCGTGGCGATACAGCTCCACATCGCTGCTGCCGCGCGCAAAGAGGTAGGTGTCGGGAAAGAACAGGCCTTCGGGGTTGGCCTCCGGCGCGCCGATCTTGCGCATCAGGTCTGCATCCGACATGCCCGCCGTGTCGTGCTTGAGCGCAGGCTCGGCGTCGACCACCGCCCTCATTTGCCGCATCGACCAGCCCTCGATGACGGTGACCACGTAATGCGTGACGTCGCCGCGCGCCATCTTGTCCAGGATGGACAGGGGCGTCGCGCCCGTTTCCAGCGCATAGCCGCCGGCTTTCAGGCTCTTGGCGTTGCCGGTGGCGCGCGCCAGCAGTGAAAACAGCTGCGGCTGCACGCCCACGCCGGCATTGGCCAGTTGCTTGCCGACCGAGATCACGCTCGAGTTCGGTTTGATCACCACCTCCAGCGGCGACGCCGCCAGGCTCACCGGTTGCTGGGCCCACCACACCACGCCGCCTGCCGCTGCCAGCACAATCAGGATGGCCAGCAGGACCAGGCGCTTGAGAAAAGAGAGCATTCTGTTGCGAATCTGTGTGAGGAACCGGCCGACACCGGCGATTTCCGCACTCTTGAAATGGATAGACAGGGCACAAGCTGCCCTTTAGACAGCCCAATATAATACCGGGTCAATCTCAGGCCGCCCCGCACCATGAACGATGTCTTCCACGATTTTGTCGATACGCTGAGCTTTCCCCCGCTCGACGTGCAATTTGACGCCGCTACGCGCGGCAGTGTGCTGTGTGCGCCGACCGATCTGGCGCGCATCGCCGTCGAAGGCGCCGATGCCGCCGAGTTTCTCCATAACCAGCTGACCAACGCCGTCACGGGCCTGGGCCTGAACCAGGCGCGCCTGGCGGGCTACTGCTCGCCCAAGGGTCGGCTGCTGGCCACGCTGCTGGTGTGGCGTCAGGCCGATACGTTCGTGCTGCAGACCGACAAGGCCATCGCGCCGGCACTGACCAAGCGCCTGTCGATGTTCGTGCTGCGCGCCAAGGCCAAGCTGCGCCCGATGGACGAGTTCATCGCCATCGGCGTCGCCGGGCCGGACGCGGCGGACGCGCTGCGTGAGGCCGGTGCCGTGTTGCCGGAGCCGGATACCGTCAACGCGGTGGCGCAGCAGCCTGCCACGGTCGGCCAGCAATTCGGCGCGGTCGTCCGCCTGCCGGATGCCGGCGGCCGCCCCCGCTATCAATGGATGGTGCATGCCGAGCATTTTCAGGACGCCTGGAAGACGCTGTCGTCGCGCCTGTCGCTGGTCGGCACCGAGGTGTGGGATTGGCTGAGCCTGCAAGCGGGTGTGCCGCACATCACCCTGCCGACCCAGGAGCAGTTCGTCCCGCAGATGGTGAACCTGGAGCTGCTCGGCGGCGTCGATTTCCGCAAGGGGTGCTACCCCGGGCAGGAAGTTGTGGCGCGCAGCCAGTATCGCGGCACACTCAAGCGGCGCATGCAGCGCGCGCACGTCAATGCCCCCACGTCGGCCGGCGCCGAGGTCTACAGCGCAGCCGATCCGAACCAACCGTGCGGCATGGTGGTCAATGCAGCCATGGCGCCTGATGGCGGGACCGACCTGCTCGTCGAGTTGAAGCTGGACGCGCTCGACACCGCGATCCATCTCGCCACGCCGGACGGCCCGGCGCTGACGTTGCAAGCGCTGCCGTACGTCATTCCCGTTTCAGAAAACGCCTGATACCGCCCCCATCATGGCCGACCACCTGTTCGTCTACTTCCGCATCGCCGAGCGTGACGCTGCCGCTGCCCTGCCGCGCTGGCAGCGTTGGCTCGAGACCGTGGAAGAAGCGACCGGCGTGGCGGGCGCGTTGATGCGCCGCCCCGAAACACGCGACGGCCAGGCCACCTGGATGGAGTCTTACGACGACGTCCCGCCCGCATTTGCTGCCACGCTGGCGGCGCTGTGGGAAACCGGCGGCCCGCGCGAATTCGTTGCGGGTGAACGCCACGCAGAGCTGTTTGTCGATCTAGAAAACAGCTGACGGCGCCCTGCCGCAATCCTCATCGCAAAAATCCGGCAGGCTGCTATGCTTGGCCGAAGCCCGCGCGACACAGGTCGTCACATTGACCATGGGTCGTTCGTTGCGCGGCATGTTCAAAGGAAGTGCTCATGTGTTTGATTCTCACGGCCTGGCACGCCCACCCCGCCTACGCGCTGGTGGTGGCCGCCAACCGGGACGAATTCTATGACCGTCCCGCCGCGCCCTTGGCGTGGTGGAGCGACGCGCCCAATGTGCTGGCCGGGCGTGACATGGCCCAGGTGGTCGGTCACGCAGGCACGTGGATGGGCATGACGCGCGACGGCCGCTTTGCCGCGCTGACGAATTACCGCGCGCCGTCCGAGCGCCGGCCCGATGCACGCTCGCGCGGGGAACTCGTCTCCAATTTCCTGATGGCGGACGACATGTCGGTGCCCGCGTATCTCGACAGCCTCGCCGCCCGCGACCGCGCCTATAACGGCTACAACCTGCTGACCGCCACGCGCGACGAACTCTGGTGGACAAGCAACCGCGCCGAAGCGCCGCGCAAGCTCGCGCCCGGCCTCTACGGGCTGTCCAACGCACTGCTCGATACGCCGTGGTTCAAGGTGCGGCATCGCATGGCCGCCTTTGCCGAAGCGCTGGCCGCAGATACGGGCCGGCACGGCAACGCGCTGGATGTGGCGCGCTATCTCGATCTGCTGTCGGAAACGCGTGAAGCACCGACCGGCGCCCTGCCCGCCACCGGCGTGGCCCCTGAGTGGGAGAAGCTGCTTTCCGCCGCGTTCATCCGCTCGCCGCGCTACGGCACGCGTGCCAGCACCATCCTGCGCATCCGGCACGACGGCTGCTTCGACGTGACCGAACGCCGCTTCGACGCCCAGGGCCAGATCGGCGAGACGCGCTATCTCGGCGTGCTCGACACCGTCACGCACGCCGATACGTAAGCGCTGGGCCGCTCAGGCCGCTTCCCGCCCAGCGCTGGTGGCCTGATCCCCTTCCATTTCGGTGATGGCCGCGCCGCCCGGGCGCAACGCAGAATGTTCGCGCTTGGACTGCACCAGCGGATAGAACATCTGCGCCGTCCACGGCTCGGCGCCGAACAGCACGTCGTCCTGCAGGCCAATCTTGGCGGGATATTTGCGCGTGATATGCGCGGTGCCGAACAGCACATCCCAGAAGAACAGCAGGTTGCCGAAGTTGCCTTTGTAGTGGCCAATGCCGTCGGCGTTGGTGAGTGCGTGATGCGCCCAGTGCGTGGCGGGCGTGGAAATCGTCCGCTCGATCACCCACATCAGCGGGCGCAGTATGCGGATGCGGTATAGCGGCGCGTCCCAAGGCCAGGCGCAATGCGCGCCCACAATGACGGTCAGCTTGACGACCAGGTACGCCGCATAGACCGGCCCAAAACCGAGGTACACGGCCACGCCGCCAATCCACAGCCCGGGCATCATCAGGTAGTAGAAGAAGTTGTTGCGGTACGTCACGCGCACGCTCATGTACGACGCGCTGTGGTGCGCACGGTGCAGCGGCCACAGCAGCGGTGTGTGCGAGGCGCGGTGCCAGAGGTATTGCGTGAGGTCATCGCCAATCAGCAGCAACCCGGTCATCGCCCACCAGGGCAGATCGGCCCAGGCGTTGTGCTGCGCGGGAATGAGCCACTTGCACAATGCGTTGCTGCCCAGCAGCGCGATCGGCTGGGTGATGGCGACAAGGCTGATGAACATCAGCGCTTCCAGCCAGGCATCGTTGGCCGTGGCGCGGCCGCGCACGTTGGCTTGATAGCGCCGCGTCACGAATTCCATGGCGGCAAATCCAAGGATGCAGGCGACGATCAGCGCGTGCTCCATGTGCGAACTCATTGGTGTCTCCTGGCTTTTGTTGTGCAGACAAGCCTAGGAGTGCCACATCAATGCGTCCAATGCATAATGAACATCCGTTCAATGCGCAGGACGCAACACCATGGATTTGCGACGCCTCAGCCATGTGGTAGCCCTCGCCGACACGCTGCACTTCGCGCGGGCCGCGCAGACGGTGCATCTGAGCCAGCCCGCATTCAGCCGCAGCATCCAGGCGATCGAAGACGATCTCGGCATCCGCCTGTTCGATCGCGAAACCGGCGACGTGCGCCCCACCCCGGCCGGCGAATTTGTCATCGAACGTGCGCGGCGCCTGTTGTTCGAAGCGCGCTGCCTGCAACGCGATGTCGATCTGTATCGCGACAGCCAGCTCGGCGACACGGCATTCGGCGTCGGGCCGCTGTTGACGGCCACGCTGATGCCGCAAGCACTGCAGGAACTGCGGCAGCAGCATCCCCGGGTCGCACTGCGCATGGAAGTCGGCAATTGGGTGCAACTGCTGGAGAGCCTGCGCAGCGAGAGCATCGAGTTCTTCGCCGCCGATGTGCGCGATATGCCGAAAGACGCCGCGCTGGATATCCAACCGATCGGCGGCCAGCCCCCTCACCTGTACGTGCGGGCCGGCCATCCGCTTGCAGGGCGCACACACACGCTGCGCGAAGTCTGGGAATACGGCATTGCCGTACCGAAGCTTCTCACCCCGTCAAAGGTGGAGCTGGCGATGCTGCTTGGGTTACCGGCAGGTCAGGAAGCCAGCATTGCGCTGGAATGCGACAACTACGGCGTATTGAAGACGGTGGCACTCACAACGGACACGGTGCTGGGCGCCACGGATGCAGCGGTGCGGGAAGAGCTGGAAACCGGCGCGCTGGTGCGGCTGGCGGTGAAGGGTTGGCTGTCGCCGCCGTCGACCACGGGGATTGTGCGCCTGCACGGCAGAACCGCGTCGCCGGCAGCGCAGGCGGCCATCGCAGCGATTGTGCGGGCCGCCACCGGCATCAACGTGTAAGCACGCGGCGCATGGTCCGGTGCGGAATGCCGGCCTCCTCGAACTCCTCGCCCTCGGCTGTAAAGCCCGCGCGCACGTAGAACGGCATGGCGTGCGTTTGTGCGTTCAGGATCAGCTCGGGGTAACCCAGCGACTGCGCCTTGTCGATCAAGGCGTCCAGCACGCGCGCCCCGACGCCCGTGCCCCGTGCTTCCTTGCGCACCGCCATGCGGCCGATATGGCCGTCGGGCAGCAGGCGGCCGGTGGCGACGGCCCGCCCGGCCGTGTCGTGTGCCAGCGCATGCCAGCACTGGTCATCCCACTCGTCCCATTCCAGTTCAACAGGCACGCCTTGTTCGGTGACGAACACGTCGTAGCGGATGGCGCGGGCTTCTTCGCGCACGGCGTCCCAGCGGGCAACTTCAACACCGGCAAGCGGGCGGACAGATTCAGGGGCAGTCATGCTCGGTTCTCACACTTCAGGCTTCAGGACTTCGAAATTGAGGATGCGCTCGCGCAGCGTGTCGGGAATCGGCGCGGAGGTCTGCGTGGCAGGGTCGGCGCACACGTAAATCACTTCGCCGGTGACGAGGTGCTCGTCTGCGCGATACATCTCGATGATAAAGCGGATGCTGGAGCGGCCCAGACGCGCCACGCGGCAGCGCAAGTCCAGCTCGTCGTCAAAGCGCGCGGATGCGTGATATTCGAGCGTGGATTTGACCACGTAGAAATCCACGCCGAAGGTGTCGACCACATCGACCGGATACCGCACGCCGATGCTGCGCCAGTATTCGGTGATGCACACATCGGCGTACAGCAGGTAGTGGCCGTTGAAGACGATGCTCTGCGCATCGACTTCGGCCCAGCGTACGCGCAGGGGTGTGCTGTGGCGGAAATCCTCGATCGCCATGTGGTCTCCTTTTTTTGCTCTGGTTATGGGGATTCGGTCTCGGTGCCGAAGGCGCGGCGTAGCGCGTTGGCGGCGTCGCGATGCGCGTCTTCCACGGCCGGCACGAAGCGCCCGATCTTGAAGAAGTCGTGGATCATGCCTTCGTACAGTTTCAGCTCGACCGGCACCTCGGCTGCGCGCAGCTTGTTGGCGTAGCCGATGCCGGCATCGCGGATCGGGTCGAAGCCCGCCACCGCAATCCATGCGGGGCATACGCCGGTCACGTCCGCGCCGTGGCCGCCTGCATCGAGCGGGGCGAAACGCCAGTCGTCGCGGTCGGCATCGCTGCGCAGGTATTGCGAGAAGAACCAGCGGATCATCTCGTGCGTCAGCAGGTAGCCCTCGGCAAACTCCCGGTGCGACGGCGTGGATTCGCGCGCCGTGGTGCCCGGATAGATCAGCAGTTGCAGCACCGGCGCCAGGCCGCGGTTGCGTGCCTCGATGGCCGTCACTGCGGCCAGCGTTCCGCCCGCGCTGTCGCCGCCGAAAGCGATGCGAGCCGGGTCTGCGCCGATGGTGGCGGCTTCGTCAAACACCCACTGCAGCACGTCGAATGCGTCGTTCGCTGCGGTCGGGAATTTCCACTCGGGGCCAAGTCGATAATCCACCGACAACACCATCGCACCCGATTTGGCCGCCAGCGACCGGCAAAGCTGGTCATGCGTCTTGATGCTGCCCACGGTAAAACCGCCGCCGTGGAAATACACCAGCAGCGGCAGCGGATCGGCCCAACTGGCCTCACGCGCCGCGTACGTGCGGATGGGAATGGCATGGCCGTCGCGCGCCGGCACCGTCAGGTCGTGCACGGCCTCCAGCGGGATGGCCGGGATATCGACGATGGGGCTGCTTTTTTCGTAGGCGATCTTGGCGTCGGCTGGGTCAAGGGCGTTCAGCGGCGGACGCTTGGCACGCGCCACCAGATCGAGCAACTGGGCAACGTGCGGGTCGAGAGATGGGTGCTGCATGCGGGGCGGGAACTGAACGATCGTTCTAATTTGGCTATCATCGGAGTATCCATTGAACCACGCCCGCGCGACAAGACGGGCGACGCAGACAAACACCCTCCGGAGACAGCATGGCCCTCATCTTTTACCTCACCCACGTTCACCTCGGTTTCGGCACCGTCAACGAACTGAAAAGCGAGTGCGCACGCGTCGGCATCCGCCGGCCGATGATCGTGACCGACAAGGGCGTCGCGGCGGCAGGCTTGGCGCAGCGCGCCATTGATGCCACGGGCGGCCTGCCCGTCACCGTGTTCGACGAAACGCCTTCCAACCCGACCGAGGCGATGGTGCTGAAGGCCACGGCGCAGTACAAGGACGCCGGCTGCGACGGGCTGATCGCCATTGGCGGCGGTTCGTCGATTGACCTGGCCAAGGGCATCGCCATTGCGGCCACGCACCCGGAACCGCTCACCACCTACGCGACCATCGAGGGCGGCAGCACGAAGATCACGGAAGCGGCGGCGCCGCTGATTGCGATCCCCACCACGGCCGGCACCGGCAGCGAGGTGGCGCGCGGCGCGATCATCATCCTGGAAGACGGCCGCAAGCTCGGTTTCCACTCGTGGCACCTGCTGCCCAAGTCGGCCATCTGCGATGCGGAATTGACGCTGGGCCTGCCGCCCGCGCTGACGGCCGCCACCGGCATGGATGCGATCGCGCATTGCATCGAGACCTTCCTGGCGCCGGCGTTCAACCCGCCTGCGGACGGCATCGCGCTGGACGGCCTGGAGCGTGCATGGGCCAACATCGAACGTGCCACACGCGATGGCGCTGACCGCGATGCGCGCCTGAACATGATGAGCGCGTCGATGCAGGGCGCGATGGCGTTTCAGAAGGGCTTGGGGTGCGTGCATTCGTTGTCGCACCCGCTGGGCGGCGTGAAGGTCGACGGCAAGACCGGGCTGCATCACGGCACGCTGAATGCGGTGGTGTTGCCGGCCGTGCTGCGCTTCAACGAAACGGCCGAGACGGTGGTGCGCGACAACCGCTATGCCCGCATGCGCCGCGTGATGAACCTGCCGGCGGGCGCTGACCTCGCCCAGGCCGTGCATGACCTGACGGCGCGTCTGGGCCTGCCGACCGGCCTGCGCCAGATGGGCGTGCCCGAAGACGCGCTGGAACATGTGGTGGAAGGCGCGCTGCTCGACCATTGCCACAAGACCAACCCGCGCATCGCCACGGCAGACGACTACCGCCGCATGCTGGCGGAATCGATGTAGCGCAGGCGGTCAGGAAACGAACGACCGGATCAGCGCGGCAATGCGCTCCGGTTGTTCGTGCACGACCCAGTGCGTGCCCTCGGGAATGCGCTCCAGGCGCATGTCGGGGATGAAACGCTCCAGGCCGTTGAGCAGGCTTTTCGGCAGCGCCATGTCCATCTCGCCCCAGATCACCAGCGTGGGCACTTTGACGACAAACGCCTCGGGCGGCATCTGGTCGATGCGCAGCGGCGCCGTGCCTTCGCTGGGCGGATGCAGCGGCGAGGCGCGGTAATAGTTCACGCCGCCTGTCAGGCCATGCGAGCCGCCTTCCCCTGGCTGGCTCCAGGCCGCGTGATAGCGCGCCCGCACCTGGGGCGTAAACCATTCAGCCACGGGCTGGCCCATGCCGCTGAAGAAGCCTTCGAGCTTTTCGAAGTCGTTGGCGGCCAGCGCCTCCTCCGAGCCCGGCTTGCGCAGCCAGTTCATATACGCCGACGAGGCCTGCTGCGCCGGATCGCTCAGCAGCGCATTCGCAAACACCCAAGGGTGCGGCGAATTGACGATCACCAGCCGCTCGACCAACTCCGGATGCTGAATGGCGAGGTTCCAGCAGATCGCCCCGCCCCAGTCATGCGCGACCACAATCGCACGTTCATAGCCCAGCGCCGTGATGAACTGGGTCAGATCCTGCACCAGCAATTTCGGGCGATACGCATCCACCGCAGCTGGCTTGCTCGACAGGTTGTAGCCGCGCATGTCGGGCGCCACGGCGAAGTGCGTGTCGCCAAACGCTGCCAGCTGCGCCTCCCACTCGTACCAGAACTCCGGAAAGCCGTGCACGAACAGCATCAGCGGCGCGCCACGCTTGCCGGCGCTGGCGTAATGCAGCCGCGTGCCGTTGGGCAGATCGGCGAATTGCGATTCCGTGATGGCGGCAGCCGTTGCAGTGTTCATGGCGATCTCGGCGTTGTGGCAGTCGTGGAGGTGGAGTTACCCGCGCAGCGCATCGACCAGACGCGCGCGCACGTCCGGCTTGCCTTCAAACGGATCGGACGGATTGCGCTGCGAGATGATGTCTTCAAAGCGATGCTGCACAGGCGCCAGCGCGTGCGGATGCGAATAGATGTAGAAGCCCGCGTTGCGGATCGCATCGAAGGTCATCTGGCCGACCTGCTCGGCGGTGACCTTGCCGGAGCTGACCGCCTTTTCCGACATGGCGCGCGAAACGAGCTGCGACTTGGTGGGCGGCGCCGTGTTCGCCAGATCCTGCGGACGATTGCGGTCAGACTGCGTGATGCCCGTCGGCACGAAGTACGGGCACAGCACCGAGCAATGGATCTGTTCGGTGACCAGGCTCAAGTCCTGGTACAGCGATTCGGACAGCGCCACCACCGCGTGCTTTGACACGTTATAGATGCCCATGGCCGGCGCATTCAGCAGCCCCGCCATCGACGCCGTATTGACGATATGGCCCTCGTACGACGGATCTTTCTTGGCGGCTTCGAGCATCAGCGGGGTGAAGATGCGGACGCCGTGGATCACGCCGTGCAGGTTCACGCCGAGCACCCAGTCCCAGTCGCGCTCGGTGTTCTCCCAGATCAGGCCGCCCGCACCCACGCCGGCGTTGTTGAACAGCAGGTTGACCTTGCCGAATGTCTTGATGGCGAGGTCCGCCAGCGCCTGCACGTCTTCCACCTTCGACACGTCGACGCGCAAGCCGATCACTTCCACGCCCTGCGCCGAGAACTCCGCCACGGCGGCATCCAGCGCATCCTGCTGGATATCGGCCAGCACCAGCTTCATGCCCAACCCGGCACCGATCTTGGCGAATTCCTTGCCGAAACCCGACGCACCGCCCGTGATGGCGGCCACACCGCCTGCGAATTGCTTCATACGTGTCTCACTGATGTCGTTGTAGTAGGAAAGGCGATCGAGATGGGAGGCGTATCAGCCTGCCGCTTCGACCTTGCGCACGGCATAACCCACGCGCGGAAAATGCACCACCACCTGGCCGACGCGCGGGTCCTCCCGCAGCACGCCGACGCTGTCGCGCGTGGAGACGACGAGGTCTCCTTCGACCGGGTCGACGCCGTAGTCGACTGCCGCCACCGTCACGCGCGTGCCTTTGGGCAGGCCGTGGCTGTCGTCGAAGGTGGCCTTCGCTTCAGGTTCCGTCAGCGCATGCGGCGTGGCGGCCTTAGCAATGTCCAGCGCCTCGGCCGACGTCATCGGTTGCGCTTGCGAGTGACCGAATGCCGCAACGCGATGCATCCACGCCACCACTTCGGGGTGCGCATCGAGAATGCCCGCCACCGCCGTCGCGCGGCGGATGAACCACAGGCAGTGGTAGACGGAAAAGTCGGCCACGGTCGGCTGTTCGCCAAACAAGAAGATGCGTTCACCCGTGGCCAGCTGACGCTGCAGTTGTGCCAGAAAGACATTCAGCGTGGCGGTGGCTTCCGGCAGTGGCGTGCGCAAGCCGGTGCCGCCCACACGCATCGCCTTGCGGTCTTCCACGAAGGCTTTGACGAAGGCTTCGGGCGCATCGCCGAACAGGCTTTGAAAGCCCGCCGGCTGCGTCACGAATGTCGCCGTGGCCCAGAACAGCGTCGTATCGGCCCACTGCGCCATGGCAAACACCGCGGCTGCATGTTCGGACGGCACGAGTCTCGGCAGCGGATGAATCGATTCAAGCACCTGCGCGATCAGCGCCGTGTCGCAGTAGATGTCGGCGCCGATCTGCAGGAACGGCGTGCGCCGATAGCCGCCGGTGAGCGGCATCACATCGGGCTTGGGCAAGATCGGCGGCACCGTGACGGACTTCCACGGCTGGTCCTTGTAGCCGAGGATCAAACGCACCTTTTCAGAAAACGGCGAGGTGGCGTAGTGATGCAGGATCAGGTCCGTCATGCGGGCTCCGGAAATGTGCGTTGCCGATCAGTCGAGCAGATCGGGTTGTTCTTTGACGATGCGCGCATACAGCGGCTGGAACTGGAACCACCCCGCCTGCGCCGATCCGACGATCGAATACGCCTGGCGGGCAGCGGCATCGGAAATCGTGCGCGGTGCGTCGCCCTTGCGGGCGGCAGCGGCTTCGGCCAGCAACTGCACCTGGCAGGAGCGCTCCATCGTGATGAACCACCACGCGGCCTCGTCGACCGTCTTGCCGACCGTCAGCAGGCCGTGGTTCTGCAGGATGGCGGCCTTGTTGTCGCCCAGCGCCTCTGCAATGCGCTGGCCTTCGTCCAGCTCGACCACCACGCCGCCGAAATCGTCATACACGGCATGGTCGCCATAAAAGGCGCACACGTCTTGCGTAAGCGGATCGAGCTTGCGGCCGAGTGTCGACCACGCACGGCCGTATGTGCTGTGCGAGTGCGCAGCGGCCACCGCATCGGGCCGTGCCTGATGCACGCGCGAGTGGATCGCAAACGCGGCGGCGTTGACCGGATAATCGCCTTCCACCACGTTGCCGTGGTGATCGCAGCGAATCAGGTTCGACACCGTCACCTGGCTGAAATGCACGCCGAACGGGTTGACCCAGAAGCTGTCCTGATGCTCCGGATCGCGCGCCGTGATGTGCCCGGCCACACCTTCGTCGAAACCGAATTTGGAGAACAGCCGGAACGCTGCCGCCAGGCGCTGTTTGCGATGCAGACGCTCTTCGGCCACGGTGGCAAATTGCGGCGGACGCGGCAGGTTGCGATAGCGCGCAGCTGCCTCGGGGCTGAGGCTGGCGGCCATGCTGTCGGGCCGCTTCGCTTGCGTGGTTTCAGGTGCGTTCATGGTGTCTCCTTCACGCGTTTGTTGTGGGTGGGGCCATTCTGTGGCGGCCCTCGCCCAGCGGACTGTCAAGCGATTGACAGTCCGCGTGCGGCTCAGCTCAAACCAGCTTGACGAGTTGCTTGCCGAAATTCTTGCCCTTGAGCAGGCCCATGAACGCTTCCGGTGCGCTCGCCAAGCCCTGTGCCACGCTCTCGCGGAACTTCAGCTTGCCCTGCGCCACGAACCCGCCCAGCTCGCGCAGTGCTTCCGGCCACACGTCCATATGCTCGGAGACGATGAAGCCTTCGATGGTCAGGCGCGACACCAGGATCAACTGCGGGTTCTGCAGCGGCAGCGGCTGACCGTCGTAGCCCGCGATCATGCCGCACATGGCGATGCGGCCGAACGCGTTCATGCGCGACAGCACCGCATCGAGGATCGCGCCGCCGACGTTCTCGAAGTACGAATCGATGCCGTCGGGTGTCGCTTCCTTGAGCATCTTGTACAGCTCCTTCGGGTCCTTGGCGGCCTTGTAGTCGATGCAGGCATCAAAGCCGAGTTCGTTGACCACGTAATCGCACTTGTCCTTGCCGCCGGCAAAGCCCACCACGCGGCAGCCTTTGAGCTTGGCAAGCTGGCCGACCACGCTGCCCACGGCGCCCGAAGCGGCGCTGACCGCCACGGTCTGGCCGGGCTTCGGATGCATGATCTTGTTCAGGCCGTACCACGCCGTCACGCCCGGCATACCGACCGAACCCAGATACGCCGACAGCGGAATGTGGCGCGTATCGACCTTCTGAATGCCGCGCCCGTCGGACACGCCCACTTCCTGCCAGCCGAACATGCCGACCACGGCGTCGCCCACGGCAAACGACGGGTTCTTGGATGCTTCCACCAAGCCCACCGTGCCACCGATCATCACTTCATCCAGCGGCTGCGGTTGCGCATACGACTTGCTGTCGTTCATGCGGCCGCGCATGTACGGATCGAGCGACAGGAAATGGTTGCGCACCAGCACCTGGCCGTCCTGCAGCTCGGGGAGGTCCACCGTCTCCAGGCGGAAATTGTCGGGCGTCACGGCCCCTTGCGGGCGCGAAGCCAGAACGATGCGCTGATAGGTCTTCGACATGAAAAACGCTCCTGAATATCGGATATCGGTGTTGGGTCAGGTTGTTACTTGTGTTGCATGAAGTAATCGGCCAGCGCCGCATAGGCGCGATGCGTGACCGGATCATTGGCCGCATTGGCAGCGACCGGGTGCGAGGCATAGCGCACGATCGTCATCTGGGCCACCGGATCAATATAGATGCGCTGGCCATGGATGCCGCGCGCTTCGAACGTGTGGTGGTCATTGCTCGAAACCCACCACATGTTGCGATACGAATAGCCGGGCAGCGTCGCGTAGCCTGCCTTGGCAAACTTGGCCGGGTCGCCGCCGCGTCGAATGTCGTCGATCACGCTCTTGGGCAGAATCTGCTTGCCGTTGAAGCGGCCGTCGTTGCGGATCATCTCCCCAAAGCGCGCCAGGTCGCGCAGCGTGGTGTTCAGGCCACCGCCGCCCGATTCGGTACCGATGCTGTCCACCGAGAAGTACGCATCGTCCTGCGCGCCCATCGGTTGCCAGATGCGCTCCGACAGCAGCGCTGCGAGCGATTTGTTTGACGCACGGCGCACGATCCACGCCAGCGTTTCCGCGTTGACGGTTTTGTACGAGAACTCCGAGTCGTGCTCGCCTTCCTTGCGCAGCGTCGTCAGGTAGTCGTAGAAATTGTCCGGGCCCTTGTAGCCGGCCGGGCGCGGCAGCATGCCGCCGGCGCGGGCGTAGGCCCAGACATCGGCGTTCGGATCGGCATAGTTTTCGGAGTAACGCACGCCCACGGTCATGTCCATGACCTGGCGGACGGTGGCGTCGCCGTAGGCGGTGTCCTTCAGCTCCGGCACGTATTGCGTCACGGGCGCGGCCGGATCGAGCTTGCCGTCCGCCACCAACATGGCGGCCAGCGTGCCGACAAACGATTTCGTGACCGACATGGCGATGTGCTGCGTATGCGCGTCGAGCGCGCCAAAGTAGCGCTCGTAGATCACCTTGCCCTTGTGCATGACGAGAATGCCGTCGGTGTAGGTCAGCTTGAGCGCCTCGGCAAACGTACGGCGCGTGCCGTTCGGATCCGTAAACAGCACGCCGCTGATATCGCGCTCCGCACGCGGCAGCTTGCTGACCGGGCCGTCGCCGTGCCAGACCACGCGCGTCGGCACGAACTCGCGCACGTGGCTGTAGCCGTAGCGCGTGCGCGGGAACATGTTGCCCGCCAGGTCAAAACGGATCGTGCGATCGGGCGGCGGTGGGAAGCCCTGCATCCAGCCCATCTTGTTCGGGTCGGATTCGTCGGCCGTCAACGGCTTCTGCATCGGCGGTGTCGGTGCGGGCGGCGCCTGCACCGTGGTTTTCGTGTCAGCGGCCGGCGCGGCAGCAGGCGCGGAGCTGGAGGCGCATCCTTCCAAGGTCATGATCAGTCCGGTGCAGCAAAGCAGAGTGACGGCAAGGGCGGACGCCGTCCGCCGCGCAGGTTGTTGCATGGTTGTCTCCGTGGTTGCTCTTCTTGTGTGCCGGACGCTGTCCGGTGTGCCACTGGGTACTTGGTCGGGTACTGCAACTGCGGTGTTGACGTGTCAGCCGTCCGCGCCGGGTTCGGGCGTGCGCGGAGGCGGCATACGCTTGACGAACTTGAACGTGCCCGAGCTGCGCGCGACGAGCTTGTCATCTGCATCGCGCACCTCGCCTTCGCAGAACGCCATGGTCGTGGACTGATGCACGCAACGCGCGCTCGCCTTGAGGGTGCCGCGGCCGGGCTGCATGAACGCCGTCTTCATCTCGATCGTCACCACGCCGCGGCCATGCACGTCGGCCGAGCGGCCGGCCATGGCCATGGCGACGTCGAGCATCGTCATGGTCACGCCGCCGTGGGCCATTTCCCAGCTGTTCATGTGCTGTGCTTCGAGTGCGAGTTCGACCACGCCCTCGCCGTCGGCCACCTTCAGGCAGCGCATGCCGAGAAGCTTCAGGAAAGGAATGTCGATCGGAAAACCGTTGTTGTCTGCGTTCATGCTGCGTCAGAAAGAGTGAGAAGCAGCCGAAATTAGACCACGCTCACGCCGCCGTCGACGGCAAGGATCTGGCCGGTGATGTGCTTGGACGCATCCGATGCAAACAGCGCGGCCACGCCTTTCAGGTCTTCATCGTCGCCAATGCGGTGCAGCGGGGATTTTTCCGTCAGCTTGTCCACGCCGAGCTTTTCCAGCGAGCCGCGGGTCATCTTCGAGGGGAAGAAGCCCGGCGCAATCGCGTTGACGGTGATGTTGTGCTCGCCCCACTCGCCCGCCAGCGCGCGCGTGAAGTTGACCACCGCGCCCTTGCTGGTGTTGTAGGCGATCGTATCGAGCGAGCCCGGCGGATTGCCCTTCAGGCCCGCAATCGATGCCACGTTGACGATCTTTCCGTACTTGCGCGGGATCATCGAGCGCTTGCCGATCTGCTGCGTGAGCAGGAACAGGCCGCGGATGTTCAGGTTCATCACCTTGTCCCAGGCTTCGACTGGGTGGTCTTCTGCCGGTGCGCCCCACGTCGCGCCCGCGTTGTTGACGAGGATGTCGACGTGGCCGAGCTTGGCCAGCGCCTCATCGGCCAGGCGCTGGATGTCGGCTTCGACGGCGCCGTCGGCGGCAATCCAGTCCGCCTCGATGCCAAGCGACTTCAGGTGTGCCTGCGCCTCCTTCAGCTCATCGGCCTTGCGGGCAGACAAGACGATGCGCGCGCCCTGCTCGCCCAGCGCCTCGGCAATCTGCAGGCCGAGCCCGCGCGAGCCGCCGGTGATCAGCGCCGTCTTGCCGGAAAGATCGAAGAGGTGTTTCAGCGTACCCATGGTGTCTCCAGTCGTTGTCGTAGTTAGAACCAGGCGTCCTGCATGTCCAGCGTGGTCGTGTCGAGCGAGCCCAGCAGCACGATCTGCGGGTCGATCTTCGGCAGTTCCCACTGGAAGAAATAGCGTGCGGCCTGCAGCTTGCCGCGGTAGAAATCGGCGTCTTCGCCTTGTGCGTTGGGCAGGGCTTTGGCCGCGGCCAGCGCCTGTTCCAGCCAGATCCACGCGACGACCACGTGGCCGAACGCTTCCAGATAGACGGAGGCATTCGCCAGCGTCACGCGCGGGTCGCCAGCGGCCCACAGCGTCTGCGTGACCTTGGCCAGTTTCTGCGTCGCCATGCCAAGCGCACGGCCGTAGCCGACCAGTGTTTCGTCGTCGGTTTCCAACGCGCGGCCGACGGTGGCCTGCACACGCTCACCCAGCGCGGCGAAGGCAGCGCCGTCCTGCATCACGACCTTGCGGCCGAGCAGGTCCAGGCCCTGGATGCCATGCGTGCCTTCGTGAATCGGATTCAGGCGGTTGTCGCGGTAAAACTGTTCGACGTTGTATTCGCGCGTGTAGCCGTAGCCGCCGTGCACCTGGATCGCCAGGCTGTTGGCCTCCAGGCACCACTGCGACGGCCAGCTCTTGGCAATCGGCGTCAGGATGTCGAGCAGCAGACCGAGTTTGGCGCGTTTGGCCGCGTCGGGTTCACCGCGCTCTTCATCGACGAGCTTGGCGCAATACAGGTTCAGGCCGAGCGCGCCTTCCACGTAGGCCTTTTGTGCCAGCAGCATGCGACGCACGTCGGCGTGATCGACGATGCGGACCTGCGCAGACGCGGCATCCTTGCCCGACGGCCCGACCGGACGCCCCTGCGGGCGATTGCGCGCGTAGTCCACCGCGTGCAGATATCCCGTGTAGCCGAGCATCGTCGCGCCCATGCCGACGCCGATGCGCGCCTCGTTCATCATGTGGAACATGCACGCGAGGCCCTTGTGCGGCTCGCCAACGAGGTAGCCGATGGCGCCGGCGCGCGGCTGGCCGTCTGCACCTTTGGGGCGGAACTGCGTGCCCTCGCCAAAGTTCAGCAGGCAGTTGGTCGTGCCGCGATAGCCCATCTTGTGGTTCAGGCCGGCGAGGACCACGTCGTTGCGTTCGCCGAGCGAGCCATCCGCATTGACGAGGAACTTCGGCACGATGAACAGCGAAATGCCCTTCACGCCGGGAATCAGCTTGCCGTCCGGCCCGGGAATCTTCGCCAGCACGAGGTGGACGATGTTCTCCGACAATTCATGCTCGCCGGCGGAGATCCACATCTTGTTGCCGGTCAAACGGTATTGCGCGCCGAGCGGCGATTCGCCTTCGTATTCCGCGCGCGTGACGATGTCCGACAACGACGAACCGGCCTGCGGCTCCGACAGGCACATCGTGCCGTAGAAGCGGCCTTCCATCTCAGGCTGTACAAACGTTTCGATCTGCGCGGGCGTGCCATGCGCGAGCAGCAGATTCGCGTTGCCGATGGTGAGGAACGGGTAGGAGCTGGTACCGACGTTGGCGGCCTTGAAGAAACCGAAACCGGCTTTCTCGACCACCGTCGGCAGCTGCATGCCGCCGCGTTCGAAGTCCTGCCCCGCTGCCATCAAGCCCGCCTTGTTGAAGGCGTCCAGCGCGACCTTCACCTCCGGGATGATGTGGACCTTGTTGCCGTCGAAGTGCGGTTCTTCTTGGTCGTTTTTCTTGTTATGCGGAGCAAACAGATCCGTTGCGATGCGCTCGCAGGTGTCGAGTGCGGCGTCGAACGTTTCGCGGGAGTGGTCTGCGTAACGCGGAATGCGCGTGAGCGATTCGACGTTGAGCCATTCGTAGAGCAGGAAGCTGAGGTCGCGGCGGGATAGCAGTTTCGAGGACATGATGTTGGTGCATCCTGGGTTTCGTCCCCTGCCGGGGCGGGGGCTTTGGGTCCATCCCTTGTTTCGTGCCCTGCCGGGCCCGACTCACTTTCTTTGTCTTGCCAAAGAAAGTAAGCAAAGAAAGGCGCGCCCGAGATGGCGACCCACCCCTTGAATTTTCGTCACCGGGCGGAGACGGGAAAAACTCGCTTCGCTCAGACAGTTTCCCGTCTTGCTTCCGCCCGTCGACGAAAATTCAAGGCGCCATCTAGGGCAGGAACGTCAACGGCCAAACCGTCTGGGTGCGTGCGCTAGCGATCAAGCCAGCTTTGGCACAAAAAAGCAGGCTCCCGTTTTGAGCGGGAGCCTCGCCTCTTTAGAGCACCTCGAACAGGCCGGCTGCGCCTTGGCCGCCGCCAATGCACATGGTCACGACCACGTACTTGACGCCGCGACGCTTGCCTTCGATCAGCGCGTGGCCGACCAGGCGTGCACCCGACACGCCGTACGGGTGGCCCACGGCGATGGCGCCGCCGTTGACGTTCAGGCGGTCCATCGGGATACCGAGCTTGTCAGCGCAATACAGCACTTGCACGGCAAACGCTTCGTTCAGTTCCCACAGGCCGATGTCTTCCACCTTCAGGCCAGCCTTCTTCAGCAGCTTGGGCACGGCAAAGACGGGGCCGATGCCCATTTCGTCCGGCTCGCAGCCGGCCACGGCAAAACCGCGGAACACGCCCAGCGGCTGCAGGCCCTTGGCGGCTGCCACCTTGCCATTCATGACCACGGCAGCGGATGCGCCGTCCGAGAACTGGCTGGCGTTGCCGGCAGTGATCACGCCGCCGGGCATGGCCGTGCGGATCTTCGACACGCCTTCGAGCGTGGTGTCAGCGCGGATGCCTTCGTCTGCCGAGATCGTGACTTCGCGCGTCATGAGCTGGCCGGTCTTGGCATCGGCCACGCCCATCACCGTGGTCATCGGGACGATTTCGTCGTTGAACTTGCCGGCCGCAGCAGCAGCGGCTGCACGCTGCTGGCTTTGCACGCCGTATTCGTCCATGCGCTCCTTGGCGATGTTGTAGCGCTTGGCGACGTTCTCGGCGGTCTGCAGCATGCTCCAGTAGATTTCCGGCTTGTGCTTGTTGAGCCAGCCTTCGGTCATCATGTGGCGGTTCATCTCCTGCTGCACGCACGAGATGGATTCCACGCCGCCAGCCACGAAGATGTCGCCTTCATCGGCAATCACGCGCTGCGCGGCCATGGCGATGGTCTGCAGGCCCGACGAGCAGAAGCGGTTGACGGTCGCGCCCGGCACCGTCACGGGGCAGCCGGCACGCAGGGCGATCTGGCGGGCGATGTTGGCGCCCGTCGCGCCTTCCGGGTTCGCACAGCCCATCAGGATGTCTTCCACTTCGCCCGGCTCGATCTTGGCGCGCTCGATCGCGTGCTGAACCGCATGGCCGCCCAGCGTGGCGCCGTGCGTCATGTTGAAGGCGCCCTTCCAGCTCTTGGCCAGGCCGGTACGTGCGGTGGAAACGATGACTGCTTCGGTCATGGTGTTGCTCCTCGTATCTGGTGGCGGGCGCGGCTTCGGCAGCGCCCGATGTATTCCGTTATCCGTTCAAGACTGTGTGCGACTGCAACCGCGCGATGCCCGCATCCGTCATGCGCTGCCACGCCTGCGCCAGCGAACCGTTGAGGTCGATCGCGCGACAGGCATCCTCGATGACAGCGACGTCCAGCCCCGCAGCACGCGCATCCAGCGCCGACCATGCCACGCAAAAATCCGTAGCAAGGCCAACGCAGAACACGCGCTTGACCCCAAGCTCGCGCAGGTAGCCCAGCAGGCCGGTCGGCGTCTTGCGATCCGCTTCAAAGAATGCGGAGTAGCTGTCGATGTGCGGGTGATAGCCCTTGCGGACGATCAACTGCGCGTGCGGCACGTCCAGCCCATCGGCCAGCGCGGCGCCCGCGCTGTGCTGCACACAATGCACCGGCCACAGCACCTGCTGCCCATACGGCAGGTCGATCATGCCGAACGGCTGCGTGCCAGGGTGGCTGGCCGCGAACGACACGTGCTCGGCCGGGTGCCAGTCCTGCGTCAGCACAGTACGACCAACGGGCCCGAATGCCTTGGCGAGCCGGTTGACGACCGGGATGACTTGGTCGCCGTCCGGCACGGCCAGCGCACCGCCGGGCAGAAAGTCGTTCTGCACGTCGATGATCAGCAGGCAATCGGTGGACGTCAGTTGCATGGTGGCTCAGTCGCGTGATTCGGTTGATTCGCCGTTCATTCAGCCGTTAAAGCCCTTGCCTTCATCGGCCAGCTTCTGCAGCAGCGGGGCAACCTTCCACGCTTCACCGTGGTAGCCCTTGCTGTAGCGGTGCATGGCTTGTGCGACGTTGTACAGGCCGACGGTGTCTGCGTAGAGCATCGGGCCACCGCGGAACAGCGGGAAGCCGTAGCCGGTCAGGTAGACCATGTCGATGTCGGAAGCCTTGGAGGCAATGCCCTCTTCCAGGATCTTCGCGCCTTCGTTGACCAGCGCGAACACTAGGCGCTCCACGATTTCCTCGTCCGAAATCTTGCGGCGCGTGATGCCCAGATCCTTCGAGTGCTGGACGATCATGTCGTTGACCTGCTGGTTCGGATACGGCTTGCGGTCACCCGCCTTGTAGTCGTACCAGCCGCCGCCCGTCTTCTGGCCGAAGCGGCCCATCTCGCACAGCAGATCGGCCGTCTTCGAATAGACGATGTCCGGCTTGTCCACGGCGCGGCGCTTGCGGATGGCCCAGCCGATGTCGTTGCCGGCCAGGTCGCCCATGCGGAATGGGCCCATGGCAAAGCCGAACTTTTCGATGGCCTTGTCGACCTGCTCGGGCAGCGCGCCTTCGTCTAGCAGGTAGCCCGCCTGGCGGCTGTATTGCTCGATCATGCGGTTGCCGATGAAGCCGTCGCACACGCCGGAAACGACCGCCGTCTTCTTGATGGCCTTGGCCAGCTTCATGACGGTGGCCAGCACGTCCTTGGCGGTGTCCTTGCCGCGCACGACTTCCAGCAGCTTCATCACGTTGGCCGGACTGAAGAAGTGCATGCCGACCACGTCTTGCGGGCGCTTGGTGAAGCTGGCGATCTTGTCGACGTCCAGCGTGGAGGTGTTCGACGCCAGGATCGCGCCCTGCTTGACGACTTCGTCCAGCTTCTTGAACACGACTTCCTTGACGCCCATTTCTTCAAAGACGGCCTCGATGACGAGGTCGGCGTCCTTGATGTCGTCGTAGGACAGCGTCGGGGTCAGCAGGGCCATGCGCTGCTCGACCTTCTCTTGCGTAAGCTTGCCCTTCTTGGCGCTGTTCTCGTAGTTCTTGCGGATGGTGGCGACCCCGCGGTCCAGCGCTTCCTGCTTGGTTTCCAGGATCGTCACCGGAATGCCGGCGTTCAGGAAGTTCATCGAGATGCCGCCGCCCATCGTGCCGGCGCCGATCACGGCAACCTTCTCCACCTTGCGCACCGGCGTGTCTTCCGGCACGTCCGGAATCTTGCTCGCAGCGCGTTCACCAAAGAAGGCGTGGCGCAGTGCACGCGATTCGGACGTATTCACCAGTTCAATGAACAGGTCGCGCTCAAACTTGATGCCGTCGTCAAAGCGCTTTTCCACGGCGGCCTGCACGGCGTCAACGCACTTGCCCGGCGCCGGGAAATTCTTGGCGACGGCCGCGACGGTGTTCCGCGCGAATTGCAGGAAACCTTGCGGGTTGTCGTGCTCGACCTTGCGATCGCGCAGCTTGGGCAGCTTGCCCTCGGCCGCGGCCTTCAGTGCGAAATCGATGGCGCCGGCCATCAGGTCGCCTTCGATCATCTGGTCGAACAGGCCGCTCTTGGCCAGCTTTTCCGACGGGATGGCGTTGCCGGAAACGATCATGTTCAGCGCCGGTTCCAGGCCGATGGCGCGCGGCAGACGTTGCGTGCCGCCAGCGCCCGGCAGGATGCCCAGCTTCACTTCGGGCAGCGCGATCTGCGCGCCCGGTGCGGCCACGCGGTAGTGACAGCCCATCGCCAGTTCCAGCCCACCGCCCATCGCCACCGAATGGATGGCCGCCACGACCGGCTTGCTGCTCGACTCGACTGCCTTGATGACAGCGTGCAGCGTCGGCTCTTGCGTGGCCTTGGGGGTGTTGAACTCGCGGATATCGGCGCCGCCCGAGAAGGCCTTGCCCGCACCGGTGATCACGATGGCCTTGACGTTGGCGTCGTCGCTCGCTTTCACCATGCCTTCAACGATGCCCAGGCGCGTGGAGTGGCCAAGGCCGTTGACGGGCGGGTTGCTGAGCGTGATGACGGCAACGCCGTCCTGGACCTTGTACTCCGCAGTCATGCTGGTTCCTTTGGTGATGCGAGGGCCGGCAGATCAGGCGCACCGTGCCTCGCGGTTGAACTGTCTCTCAAGTATCGTTTTTTTAACGCGCGGTAAGGCCGCGACTCGACACAGAATACACAAAATAGCACGGTCGTTCAATTTTTATTTTTGCGCTGCACGGCGCCGTCTGGCGGGCGATGCGGCACGGCCCAGCGGGTTCAAACGCGTGTGCTGCAGCACGGATTTTTTGCCCGCTACGTGACGGTTTTGATAGAGTCGCGCATTTCGTTCGCCGGGTGCCCATCAGGCGCGGGAACGTCTCGTCACATTTCGTCGATTTGATTCGCGATCCGAGCAAAATCGACCACTCTGTATCCATGTCAGAACACGCTACCCCGTCCTCAGAGACGCCGGGCTTGCGCCGCACCTTGCGCGCGCGCCATCTCACCATGATCGCCATCGGCGGGTCGATCGGCACCGGGCTCTTCGTGGCCTCGGGCGCGTCGGTCTCGCAGGCCGGCCCCGGGGGCGCCCTCGCCGCCTACATCCTGATCGGGGCAATGGTCTATTTCCTGATGACCAGCCTGGGCGAGCTTGCCGCCTATATGCCGGTTTCCGGGTCGTTTGCCACCTACGGCGCGCTGTACGTGGACGAAGGCTTCGGCTTCGCGCTCGGCTGGAACTATTGGTACAACTGGGCCGTGACGATTGCCGTGGAGCTGGCGGCCGCGCAGCTCGTCATGCATTACTGGTTTCCCGATGTGCCGGGCGTGCTGTGGAGCGCCGTGTTCCTCGCCATCATGTTCCTGCTCAACGCCATCTCGGTACGCGGCTTTGGCGAAGCGGAATACTGGTTCGCGCTCATCAAGGTCGTCACGGTCGTCTTCTTTATCGGCATTGGCCTGGCGATGATCTTCGGGATCATGAAGGGCGGTCCGCAATCGGGCCTGCAGAATCTGACGATCGGTGATGCGCCGTTCGTGGGCGGGCTGCCGGCGATGATCGGCGTGGCGATGATCGCGGGGTTCTCGTTTCAGGGGACGGAGCTGATCGGCGTGGCGGCTGGCGAATCGGCCGACCCTGCCCGCACCATTCCGCGCGCGGTCAAGCAGGTGTTCTGGCGCATCCTGTTGTTCTATGTGCTGGCGATCTTCATCATCGGCGTGCTGGTCCCGTACACCGATCCGAATCTGCTGTCGACGGAAGTCACCAACATTGGCGTGAGCCCGTTCACGCTGGTGTTCAAGCATGCCGGCTTGGCGTTTGCGGCGGGGTTGATGAATGCGGTGATCCTGACGGCCGTGCTGTCGGCGGGCAACTCGGGCATGTATGCATCCACGCGGATGCTCTACAACCTGGCCACCGAGGGCCGCGCACCGCGCATCTTTGCGCGACTGACCCGGAACGGTGTGCCGCGCAATGCCTTGCTGGCCACGACCGCCGTCGGTGCACTGTGTTTCCTGAGTTCGCTGTATGGCGACAAGACGGTCTACCTGTGGCTGCTGAATACGTCCGGCATGACGGGCTTCGTCGCATGGCTTGGCATTGCCATCAGTCACTATCGCTTCCGCAAGGGGCTGGTGGCGCAGGGGCATGATCCGGCGCAGTTGCCGTACCGCTCCAAGTTCTTCCCGTATGGTCCGCTGTTCGCGTTCGGGCTGTGCCTGGTCATCACGCTCGGCCAGAACTACCAGGCGTTCACGAGCGGCACCGTCGATTGGCCGGCGGTCATCGCAACCTACATCGGTATCCCGGTCTTCTTCCTGATCTGGATCGGCTATCGGCTGGTGCGTGGCGGCGGCATCGTCCGTTACCAGGACATGCACTTCCCGCGCCCGCCCGTGCTGCGCGATTCGCTGGCCGGCCAAGACCCCGGTCCCGAACTGCCGACCGTCCCGAACCGCACGCAGTAACTACACCCGCTCCGCCAGCCGCTTGCACAGCATCCGGCCGGCGTTTTTATTGGGGCGCCCGCTCCGGCGCCACCGGCTATGCATACACCCATCACCCCCACCGGCCTCGAAGCCCAATCCGAACTGCGCCGACGCCTGCGCTCGCGCCACCTGATGATGATCGCCCTGGGCGGCGCCATCGGCACGGGGCTGTTCGTTGCATCCGGCGCCTCCATTGCCCAGGCTGGCCCCGGCGGCGCACTGCTGACCTACACGCTGATCGGCGTGATGGTCTATTGCCTGATGACGAGTCTTGGCGAGCTGGCGGTGCATCTGCCGGTCTCGGGCTCGTTCGTGACATACAGCCGTTTGTATGTCGAAGAAGGCTTCGGCTTTGCGCTCGGATGGAATTACTGGTTCGCACTGGCCGTGTCCGTTGCCGTGGAACTGGCCGCCGCGCAACTCGTGATGAAGTACTGGTTCCCGGGCGTATCGGGCATGGTGTGGAGCGCTGCATTCCTACTGCTGATGTTTGGCCTCAATGCTTTCTCCGTGCGCGGCTTTGGCGAGGCGGAATACTGGTTTTCGATGATCAAGGTGGTGACCATCGTCGTGTTCCTGCTGATCGGCCTGGCGATGATCTTCGGCATCATGCACGGCGGGCCGCAGTCAGGTTGGCAGAATTTCACGGTGGGCGATGCGCCCTTCGTGGGCGGTGTGCCCGCCATGGTCGGTGTGGCGATGATTGCCGGGTTCTCGTTCCAGGGTGTCGAGACCATCGGCGTGGCCGCCGGCGAGGCAGAGAACCCCTCCCGCACGATCCCACGCGCCATCCGCCAGACGTTCTGGCGCATTCTGCTGTTCTACGTGCTGGCAATCCTGATCATCGGCGTGTTGCTGCCGTACACCGACCCGAACCTGCTGCGCAATGAAGCGACGGACGTCGGCGTCAGCCCGTTCGCGCTGGTGTTCCAGCATGCGGGCCTCGCATTTGCGGCCGGGATGATGAATGCGGTGGTGCTGACCGCGCTGCTGTCGTCCGGCACGTCGAGCCTCTATGTGTCGACGCGGATTCTGTACGACCTGTCGCTAGAAGGTCAGGCGCCGCGCTGGTTTGCCAAGGTGTCGGGCAACGGCGTGCCGCATCGCGCGCTCGTCGCCACGTCGGCCGTTGGCGCGCTGTGCTTCTTCAGCTCGTTGTTTGGCGATCAGGTCGTCTACCTGTGGCTGCTGAATACGTCTGCGGTGACGTGCTTCATTGCCTGGTTCGGCATTGCGCTGGCGCACTACCGCTTCCGCAAGGGGTTTACCAGCCAGGGGCATTCCGTGGCCCAACTGGCGTATCGGTCGCCGTTCTTCCCATTCGGGCCGATCATGGTCGCGATCCTTTGCGTGGTGATCATTCTTGGGCAGAACACCAAGGCGCTGTTTGCGCCGATCGACAACTTCGGCGCCTTCATCGCAACCTATTGCGGCGTGATCCTGTTCGTGGCGATCTGGCTGGCTTACCGCTGGAAGTTCAAGACGCGGTTTGTGAAGTATTCGGAAATGCAGTTCAGCGCCGCGCATCTCCAACAAGCCGAGGCGACCACGGAAGCCGCTGCGGCGCGCACTGTCGTCAACTGAGCGCCATAAAAAAGCCCGCACGGTTGTCCATGCGGGCCATCTGTACGCCGTGAATCGACAAGCGGCGTTTAAACCTCCAGCCACTCCTGCCGGACCTTGGCGTCCGCCTTCAACTGCTGGGGCGTTCCTTCAAACACGATCTGCCCGTGGCCCATCACATACACCCGCTGTGAAATGTCGAGGGCAATGGCGAGTTTCTGCTCGACCAGCAGCACGGAGATCCCCCGCTCCTTGAGCGTCTTCAGATATTCGCCCACGAGCGTCACGACCAGCGGCGCAAGACCTTCGGTGGGCTCGTCGATGATGATGAAATCGGGATCGCCCATCAGCGTGCGGCACAGCGTCAGCATCTGCTGCTCGCCACCCGACAGCACACCGGCGGCCGTATTCTCGCGCTCCTTCAGTCGCGGGAACATCTGGTACATGTCTTCGACCTGCCAACGCGGCTTGGGCTGACTGGGGTTGCGCTTCTCGCCAAGCAGCAGGTTCTGCCGCACCGTCAGCGTGGGGAAAATATCCCGGTTCTCGGGCACATAGCCGATGCCCTTGTGCGCCACTTCGAAGGTTCGCAGACCGCTCACGTTCTTGCCGCGCAGCAGGATTTCGCCTTCGTGCCGCACCATGCCCATGATGGACTTGGCCAGGGTCGAACGCCCGACGCCGTTGCGCCCGAGCAGCGCAACGATCTCGCCCTCGCCCACATGCATGTCGACGCCGTGCAGGATGTGGCTCTTGCCGTAGTACGCGTGCAGGTCGCGCACCTCCAACATCGGAGTATTCGTTGCCATCAATGCGCTCCTGCAGGTTCGTCCAGCGTGGTGCCGAGGTAGGCCTCTTTCACGCGACGGTTATTGCGAATGGCTTCGGGTGTGTCAGTGGCGATCACTTCGCCGTAGACGAGCACCGAGATGCGATCGGCCAAGCCAAACACGACGCTCATGTCGTGCTCAACCATCACCAGCGTCTTGCCGACGGTGACCTTGCGGATGAGATCCACCGCGTGGTCCGATTCGGAGCGGCTCATGCCGGCGGTCGGTTCGTCCAGCAGGATCACGTCCGCGCCGCCCGCAATGGTGATGCCGATTTCCAGCGCGCGTTGCTCGGCATACGTCAGCAGGCCCGCGGCGGCATCGCGCCGGTGCGTCATGCCGATCTGCTCGAGCACTTCTTCCGCACGTTCGCGTGCATCGCGCAATTCGGCCAGCTTGTGCCAGAACGAATACTTGTAGCCGAGGGACCAGAGCACCGCGCAGCGCAGGTTCTCGAACACCGACAGGCGATGGAAGATGTTCGTGATCTGGAAACTGCGCGACAGGCCCTTGCGGTTGATCTCGAACGGCGCCAGGCCGCTGATCTCTTCCCCGTTCAGTCGAACGCTGCCCGAGCTGGCCGGGAAGCGGCCCGAGATCAGGTTGAACGTGGTCGATTTGCCGGCACCGTTCGGGCCGATGAGCGCATGGCGCTCGCCCTTGCCGATGGTGAGATTGACGCCCCGAATGATTTCAGTCGCGCCAAAGCGCTTGCGAACGTCGCGCAACTCGAGCGCTGCGGTGGGTCCGGATGTCGGTTGGCTCATGGTTGCGGCTCCTGCAATGCGTTGTCCCAAGCGGCGCGCAGCTTGCCCGCCGCAGCGCGCAGGCCGAAGGCGCCCACGAGCCACAACACGGCGGCGACGATCCACGGTTTCCAGGTATTCGGTTCAACCGACAGGCCGAACAGCGTCGCCACGCCACCCGAAGCCTCGTCCTGCACGGCGTAGATCATTTCCACGGTGGAAATCAACGCGATCAGCAGGACGATCGCCGGCACGATCGCCACGCCATAAGCCGGCAGCAGCGTCTTGAGCTTGCCGCGCCGCAGGATAGGCAGATGCATGACCAGAAGACTGGCAATGCCGCCCGGCGCGTACATGACCATCAGCACAAAGAACAAGCCCAGATAAAGCAGCCATGCCTTCGTGATGCCCGACAGCGCGACGGTGAAGAACACCGTGAGCACCGCGCCGATGATCGGCCCGAAGAAGCTGCCCATGCCGCCAATGAATGCCGCCAGCAGCACCGAGCCTGATCGCACGGCCGACACGTTCTCGGCGGTGACGATCTCGAAGTTGATGCACGACAGCGCACCCGCAATGCCCGCGAAGAACGCCGACAGAATCACCACCAGGAAGCGGACGCGCTGCGTGTTGTAACCAATGAATTCCACGCGCTCGGGGTTGTCGCGCACCGCGTTGGCGATGCGGCCCAGCGGCGTCTGCGTCCATGCGTACATCAGCGCCATCGAAATCAGGCACCACGCGGCGATCAGGTAATACACCTGCCGCGCCGGGCCAAACGTCACGCCAAGCAGCCCTTCGCCGATGCTGCGGTTGGTCGACACGCCGCCCTCGCCCCCAAAGAAGTCCGGGAACATCAAGGCGCTGGCGAACACCATCTCGCCGATACCCATGGTGATCATGGCGAACGTCGTGCCGGCCTTCTTGGTGGTGACGTAGCCGAAGATGACGCCGAACAGCGCGCCGCCCAGGCCGCCGGCAATCGGCAGCAGGGCTACGGCCAGCGGGCCGCCAATGCCCAGCGCCTGCATGGCGCCGATCTTGTTGAGCAGGTGCACGGCCATGAAGGCGCCCAGACCGGAATACACCGCGTGCCCGAACGACAGCATGCCGGACTGCCCGAGCAGCATGTTGTACGACAGCGCGAAGATGATCATGATGCCCATCTGCGAGAGCAGCGTGATCGCAAAACCCTGTGGCCAGATGAGCGGCAGCACGATCATCACCAGTGCCGTCGTGCCCCAGAGCAGCCAGCGGGCGAGATTGACCGGCTTGAATTTCATCGTCCGCGCACGATCGTTGGCCGGCAGCGCGGCTTGTTGTTGCGCTTGTTGGTGCATGGTGCGTTCCATTTAGCTCTCCCGCGTTCCCATCAGCCCGCGCGGGCGGAAGATCAGCATCAGCACCAGCAGCAGATACGGCAGCACCGGTGCGACTTGCGCAATGGTCAGGTTCCAGACCGAGATGAGCGGCACGTCGGGGTTGAGCGTGACGCCGATCTTCCCGAGCAGGCTGGTCACCGAAATATCGAGCGTCACGGCAAAGGTCTGGATGCAGCCGATCAGCAGCGACGCAATGAATGCGCCCACCAGCGACCCCATGCCGCCCACGACCGCCACCACGAACACGATGGAGCCGACCGCAGCCGCCATCGAGGGCTCGGTCACAAAGGCATTGCCGCCGATCACGCCCGCCAGGCCGGCCAGCGCGCAACCGCCACCGAACACCAGCATGAAGACGCGCGGCACGTTGTGGCCCAGCGCTTCCACCATGTCCGGGTGCGTCAGCGCGGCCTGAATGACAAGCCCGATCCGCGTGCGTGTGAGCAGCAGGAAGATGCCCAGCAGCATCAGCAGCGACACCAGCATCATGAAGGCGCGGTACTTCGGAAACGACGACGTGAACAGCGTGAACAGCGGGCCATCGAGTGCGTCCGGCACGCGATACGGCACGGCGGGCAGGCCCCACACCAGCTTCACGCCCTCTTCAATCAGGTAGGCCAGCCCGAAGGTGAACAGCAGTTCGGCAACGTGGCCATAGCGGTGCACCGTGCGCAGGCCGAAGCGCTCGACCACTGCGCCCAGCGCACCCACCAGCAGCGGCGCCACGATCAACGCGGGCCAGAAACCCAGATAGCCGCTGACGACATAGGCGAAATACGCGCCCAGCATGTAGAAGCTGGCATGCGCAAAATTGAGCACGCCCATCATGCTGAAGATCAGCGTCAGGCCTGAGGACAGCATGAACAGCAGCAGCCCATAGCTGATGCCGTTCAAGAGATTGATGACTAGAAATTCCACGCTGCAGCCCTTCCAGCAGATTCGGCGAAGCATGGGCCGCACGCATCAAAGCGCTGGCCCATGGACTCCGTTTAAAACATCGCCGCACGATAGCATCGGGCGGCCCTTCGGCACACCATCCGCCGCGTTATTGAGGACGCTTCATCTGGCAGGAAGTCGGCTGCGACGCGACGTACTGATCGAGCACCGCGTCGGTCTTCCAGCCGTAGCCGGTGTTTTCCTGGTCGAACTTGACGCTCTTGCCGTCGGTCTTTTGCCAGGTGGCGATGAAGAGCGGCTGCTGGCCCTGGTGGTCAGACGCGCGCATCTCGAAGGTGCCATTCAGGCTGTCGACCTTCATGCCTTCGAAGGCCTTGGCCACCTTGGCAGGTTCTGCCGACTTGGTCTGCTTGATGGCCTTGGCCAGCATGGCGATGCCGGTGTACGACGCCATGAGGTAGAAGTCGTCGTTGTACTTCTTCTTGTAGCCCTCGACGATATCGGCGCCCTTGTAGCCGTCGTTGTTGACGTTCCAGTAGGCGACGAACTTCACGTGGTCGGCACCGGCCGAACCCATGGCTGTCGGCACGCCTGTCGTGGCGGCATAGTAGGTATAGAAGTTGGCGTTGAGGCCCGCATCCTTGCCGGCCTTGATGAGCAGTGCCAGGTCGCTGCCCCAGTTGCCGGTGATGACGGTATCGGCGCCGGACGATTTGATCTTCGACACATACGGCGAGAAATCCTTCACCTGCGCCAGCGGGTGCAGATCTTCACCCACGATCTCGATGTCCGGACGCTTGCGTTTCAGGTATTCCTTGGCCGCACGCGCAACCTGATGCCCGAACGAATAGTTCTGGTTGATCAGGTAGACCTTCTTGACCTTCGGATCCTTCGCCAGGAAGCTCGTCAGCGCTTCCATCTTCATGTCGGAGTTGGCGTCCAGGCGGAAGTGCCAATAGTTGCACTTGCTGTTGGTCATGTCCGGATCCACCGCGGCGTAATTCAGGTAAATGATTTCCTTGCCCGGATTACGCTCGTTGTACTTGGCCACGGCGTCTTCCAGCGCCATGCCGACGCTCGAGCCGTTGCCCTGCACGATGTAATGGATGCCCTGATCGGCGACCTGCTTGAGCACGGTCAGGCTCTCCTGCGGCGAGAGCTTGTTGTCGAAGCCGACCACTTCGAACTTGGTGCCGTCGCCGGCCCAGTTCTTCTGCGTGGCGAGATCGGCGATGTACTGCCAGCTGCGCAACTGGTTCTGGCCCAGCGCGCCCATCAGGCCGGACAACGGATCGATCCAGGCGATCTTCACGGTTTCGGCGGCGGACGCTGCAGTGGGCAACACTGCCCCACCGACCGCCGCAACACATGCAACAGCCACAACCAACGGACGGAACTTCGTCATGCGTGTCTCCTTCATGTGGTGGAGCCGCCGGCGAGTCACTCTCCGCGTGCCTCTGGTGGGCTTGCGGCTGCTTGCGTCTCCAGGTTGCAACGCGCCCGGGCTTCATTCCGCCGCATCAGTCATCGATACACAGCGGCCGGCCCTGATCCGGTTGTCTTACGTCCGCCGTCCTCGTGCCGGAGTGGCTCCCCAGCACGGGCGGCGGTTTCTATATCTAGCTAAGCCTGTACAGCGGGAAACTGATAATCCTTGAACTGCTCGCGCAGCTTGAGCTTCTGCATCTTGCCCGTGGCCGTGAGCGGAATTTCGGTGACGAACACCACGTCGTCCGGAATCCACCACTTGGCAACCTTGCCCTCGAAGAACTTGAGCATCTCCTCACGCGTGAGTTCCACGCCGGGCTTCTTCATCACCACCAGCAACGGGCGCTCATCCCACTTCGGGTGATAGCACGCGATGCATGCGGCCATGTGCACGCCGGGGTGCGCTGCCGCCACGTTTTCCACGTCGATGGACGAAATCCACTCACCGCCCGACTTGATCACGTCCTTGCTGCGATCGGTGATCTGCATGTAGCCGTCGGCATCGATGTTGGCCACGTCGCCGGTCGGGAACCAGCCATCCACCAGCGGCGATACGTCGTTGCGGTAATAGCTCTGGATGGTCCAGGGCCCGCGCACGTAGAGGTCGCCGAAAGCCTTGCCGTCCCACGGCAACTCGTGGCCCTCGGCATCGACGATCTTCATCTCGACACCGTAGATGGCGCGGCCTTGGCGCTCCAGCACATGCTGCTTGGCCTCGTCCGGCAGATCGGCATGCTTGCCCATCAGCTTGCACGTGGTGCCCAGCGGCGACATCTCCGTCATGCCCCACGCGTGGATGACCTCCACGTCCAGCTCGTTGAGCGTGCGGATCATGGCCGGAGGCGCTGCAGAACCCCCGATGACCGTGCGGCGGAACGTCGAAAATTTCAGCTTGTTGGCCTGTACGTGTTGCAGCAGGCCGAGCCACACCGTTGGCACGCCAGCCGAGAACGTCACCTTTTCCTGCTCGAACAATTCGAACAGCGAAGCACCGTCCAGTTTCGGCCCCGGGAAGACCAGCTTGGCGCCTACCAGCGGCACCGAATACGGCAGCCCCCACGCGTTGACGTGGAACATCGGCACCACCGGCAGGATCACGTCCTGCGCCGAGCACCCCAGCGCATCCGGCATGGCCGACGCATACGAGTGCAACACCGTGGATCGATGCGAATACAGCGCGCCCTTGGGGTTGCCCGTGGTGCCCGACGTGTAGCAGAGGCTGGACGCGGTGTTCTCGTCGAACTGCGGCCAGGTGTAATCGGTGCTCTGCGCGTCGAGCAGCTCTTCGTAGCAGAGCATCGGCACGCTGGAGGCGGGCATGTGCGCGCGATCGGTCATCGCCACCCAGCCCTTCACGTTCGGGCAATGCGGTGCGATGCCCTCGACGAGCGGCACGAACGTCAGGTCGAAGAAGACGTACTGATCGTCTGCGTGATTGACGATGTAGGCGATCTGGTCTGGGAACAGGCGCGGGTTGATGGTGTGACACACCGAGCCCGAGCCGGAGACGCCGTAATAGATTTCGAGGTGGCGATAGCCGTTCCAGGCCAGCGTACCGACGCGCTCGCCGGGCTGCACGCCCAGTGCGGCCAGCGCATTCGCCAGTTGCTTGGAACGGTCTCGCACTTGCCGGTACGTGGTGCGATGGATATCGCCCTCGACACGGCGCGACACGACTTCAGTCGAACCGGAATTGCGCGCTGCATGTTCGATGATGGTCGAGATGAGCAAAGGGGTGCTCATCATTTGTCCCATCAGGGCCATGGTGTCTCCTAGAAAAAACTGAACAACCGTTCTATTTTTTGGCCGATTGTTCCCGTGATCGCCAAGCACGTCAACGGGATATTGTTGTGCGCTGCCACATCGGCCCCCATGTTTACCCGGCCATCTGTAAAACCCTGCGAATCGTTGTGGTGCAAGGGTTCGCAGGCTGCAGCTTTCTTTACTCGCAAGTACAATACGCGATAGCGTTGCTGCGTCTCAACATGGCGTTTTCCCCTACGCAGCGTGCGTTTTGCTGCGCTGCAAAGCGCACAACATTTGAGGATTCGGCACTGTTTCTGCGCCCTTTCCTGTGCTATCGGCCACTGGCCTGCCGCCCCATCTCATGACTGCCTCCCCCGCCGCCTTGCCTGACGATTCCCTTGCGAGCCATTTCGACTGGCCCGGCCGCCCCGCCACTGCCCCCGGTTTCTCGGCGCTGGGCGAACGCTTTCTGACACGCCTGCCCCCGATGCCCATGCCTTCGGGAGCGATTGGCGAACCGTATCTGGTCGGTTTCTCGCCAGATGCCGCGGTGCCGCTGGGCATCACGCGCGCCGAACTCGACACTGCCGCGGGGCGGGCCGTATTCAGCGGTAACGCCGTCGCCGCCTGGAGCGACCCGCTCGCCACCGTCTATTCAGGCCACCAGTTCGGCGTGTGGGCGGGCCAGCTGGGCGACGGCCGTGCGCTGCTGCTGGCGGAATTCCAGACCGCCGATGGCCCGTGCGAAGTCCAGCTCAAAGGCGCCGGCCGTACGCCGTATTCGCGCATGGGCGACGGGCGCGCCGTGCTGCGATCATCCATCCGTGAATTCCTCTGCTCGGAAGCCATGGCAGGCCTGGGCATTCCAACCACGCGCGCCTTGTGCGTGACTGGCGCCGATGCCCCCGTGCGCCGCGAAGAGATCGAAACCGCCGCCGTCGTCACACGCCTTGCCCCGTCGTTCGTGCGCTTCGGCCACTTCGAGCACTTTGCGGCCAGCGAACAACTGCCACAACTGCGCGCCCTTGCCGATTACGTCATCGACCGCTTTTACCCCGCCTGCCGTAGCGAGCCGCAACCGTATCTCGCCTTGCTGCGCGAGCTGGCACGCCGCACCGCTGAACTGATGGCCGACTGGCAGGCCGTCGGCTTCTGCCACGGCGTGATGAACACCGACAACATGTCGATCCTCGGCCTCACGCTCGACTACGGCCCGTTCGGCTTCCTGGACGGTTTTGACGCCAACCACATCTGCAACCACTCCGACACCGGCGGCCGCTACGCCTACGCGCAGCAGCCACAGATCGGCTACTGGAACCTGTTCTGCCTCGCGCAGGCATTGCTGCCGCTGTTTGGCGAAGATCCCGACGTTTTCGTCAATTTGAGCGACGAAGCTCAGGCCCAACCCGCCATCGACGCCGCGCAAAACGTATTGCTGACCTACCGCGACGTCTACGGCGCAGCCTTCTACGCACGTTATCGCGCCAAGCTTGGCCTCTCGACCGCACAGGACACAGACGAGGCGCTCTTCGGCGACTTGTTCAAGCTGCTGCACAACCAGCGCGCCGACTACACATTGTTCTTCCGCCACCTTGCCGAGGTGCGCCGCGACGACACGCCCGCCGCGGCAGAAGCGCGCACCGTCCGCGATTTCTTCTTCGACCGCGCCGCCGCAGACGTGTGGCTTGCCGCGTATCGCCAGCGCCTGCAGGCTGAACCGCAATCCGACGACGAGCGCGCGGCCGCCATGTACCGCGTCAACCCGAAATACGTACTGCGCAACCACCTGGCCGAAATCGCCATCCGCCGCGCCAAGGAAAAGGATTTTTCCGAAGTCGAAAACCTGCGCGCTGTGCTGGCCCGCCCGTTTGACGACCACCCCGGCTTCGAGCACTACGCGCAGCCGGCGCCGGACTGGGCATCGTCATTGGAAGTGAGCTGCTCGTCGTGATGCGCCGGAACTGACACCGTGCTCTAATCCGCGCCTGTCAGGATTGCCGCAGCAGCACGACAAACAACATCAGCCGCCGAGTCGTTCTCACCTCGCGGTGGCCGAACCCAACAAGGAGTCTCATCACCATGACCGTCAAGAAATCCGACGCCGAATGGCGCGACCAACTCTCCGACATCGAATACCGCGTCACCCGCGAAGCGGCCACCGAACGCCCCTTCACCGGCAAGTACTGGGACCACTGGGAGCGCGGCGTCTACAACTGCGTCTGCTGCGGCACGCCGCTGTTTGAATCGTCGACCAAGTTTGACGCCGGTTGCGGCTGGCCGAGCTATTTCCAGCCCATCAACGGCGAGGTGATCGCCGAGAAGACCGACCGCTCGCACGGCATGCTGCGTATTGAAGTGCAGTGCAAGAACTGCGGCGCGCACCTTGGCCACGTGTTCGAAGATGGCCCTGCACCTACCGGGCTGCGGTATTGCATCAACTCGGCTGCGCTAAAATTCGGCGATTGATCTCCCTAATGGCCCGCAAAGGCCCGCACAAGCGCGTTCCCGCATGAAATTCCTGTTCGATCTGTTCCCGGTCATCCTGTTCTTTGCTGCCTTCAAGGTGGCCGGTATTTATGTGGCGACCACCGTCGCGATGGTCGCCACCGTGCTGCAGATCGCCTGGGTGTGGTTCAAGCACCGCAAGGTCGACGCCATGCAGTGGCTGTCGCTGCTCATCATCGGTGTGTTTGGCGGCGCCACGCTCATCTTCCACAACGAGACCTTCATCAAGTGGAAGCCGACGGTGCTGTACTGGCTGTTTGGCGTGGTGCTGTTGGGCAGCGTGGCGTTCGTTCGCAAGAACCTCATCCGCGCCATGATGGAACAGCAGGTATCGCTGCCCGAGCCGATGTGGGGCCGCCTGAACCTGGTGTGGGCGCTGTTCTTCCTGGTCATGGGCTGCCTGAACCTCTACGTGGCCTACAACTTCGACACCGACGTGTGGGTCAACTTCAAGCTGTTCGGCTCCATGGGCCTGATGGTGGTGTTCATCCTTGCGCAAAGTGTCTGGCTGGCGCGCCACATGCAGGAGCGCCCCGCCAATGCGGCGAACGACGCCAACATCGGAGACGACCGCTGATGGCTGCAGATCCGCGAGATATCGAGCGCCTCCTGCGCGAGGCCTTCCAGCCTGTCCAACTGGTCGTTGAAGACGACAGTGCCAAGCACGCCGGACACGCCGGCGCGACCTCCGGCGGTGGGCATTACAACGTCGAAATCGTCAGCGCGGCCTTTGCCGGCAAGAACCGTTTGGCGCGTCATCGCATGGTGTATGATGCGCTGCACACGCTGTGGCCGGCGGCAATCCATGCGCTGGCGATCCGCGCGGTCACTCCCGAAGAAAACACGTAAGCGCATTCCACGCTCACTCGTCCTTCCCTCGAACGCAATCCCATGAAGATTTCCAGCCTCACTGCCAGCCTGCTGGCTGTTGCCCTTGCCGCGACCGTTGCTCCCGCCATGGCGCAGAATGCCGCAGTGGTCAACGGCAAAGCCATTCCGAGCGCCAAGGTGGACGCGCTGATCAAGAAGTCGGGCCAGCCCGAATCGCCCGAGCTGCGCGCCAAGGCCCGCGACATGCTGGTCGACCGTGAACTGATCGAGCAGGACGCCGCCAAGCGCGGTCTGCTGGAGCGCGACGACGTTCAGGAGCAACTGGCTTCCGCACGCCTGAACGTGCTGGTGGCCGCCGAGTTCGAGGACTACGTCAAGAACAGCCCCGCCACCGAAGACGAACTGCACAAGCAGTACGACAAGATCAAGGCGCAGTTCGGCAACGGCAAGGAATACCACGCCCACCACATCCTGGTGGACAAGGAAGCCGACGCCAAGGCGATCATCGCCAAGCTGAAGGCCGGCGCAAAGTTTGAAGACATCGCCAAGGCGCAATCGAAGGACAAGGGATCGGGCGCCAACGGCGGCGATCTGGACTGGGCCAACCCGGGCACCTACGTGCCGGAATTCTCGGCCGCGCTCACGGGCCTGAAGAAGGGCCAGATCACGCAGACGCCGGTCAAGACGCAATTCGGCTGGCACGTGATCCGCCTGGACGACACGCGCGACGCCAAGATCCCGTCGTACGAAGACGTCAAGCCGCAATTGCTTGAGATGATGATGGGCGACCAGAACTGGCAACGCAGCAAGTTCCAGGCAATGCTGAAAGAGCTGCGCGAAAAAGCGAAGATCCAGTAAGCAGCCGCCCGTTGGGGCAGTGAAAAAAGGGGCCACGTGCCCCTTTTTGATTTGATGGCCGGGTTGCATCGCACGCAACCGGAATACCCCACCGGCACCCCTCAAGTTCTTTTGAAGTGTTTGCTGAAAAGCATTGCGATTTGTCCCATAATGTGCGCCCACGTGCGCCGACATTGCACTGCTTCGGTGCATTCAAGAACCAAGAGAGTCTGAAAAACCAACCACGCCGGCGTAGGCCTATCCCGCCCGCTGCCAGAGCGAAACCACCCAAAAGGAAACAGGAGATCCTTATGTCCACGTTCAAGCACGCCTTCCGCATTGCCGCGCTTGCCGCCATTCCGATGGCACTGCTGCAAGCTGCACCGGCGCTGGCCCAGGCCACCAAGTCGGTCGAAGTGCTGGCCATCGTCGAGCACCCGGCGCTGGACGCCATCCGCGACGGCGCCAAGGAGCAGCTCAAGGCCGAAGGCTTCGACGCAGGCAAGAACCTGAAGTGGGAATACCAGAGCGCGCAGGGAAGCACGGCCACCGCCGCGCAGATCGCCCGCAAGTTCATCGGCGACAAGCCGGACGCCATCATCGCCATCGCCACGCCGTCGGCGCAGGCCGTTGTGGCTGCCACCAAGTCGATCCCCGTCGTGTATTCGGGCGTGACGGATCCTGTGGCCGCACAGCTGGTCAAGAGCTGGGAGCCGACCGGCACCAACGTGACCGGCGTGTCCGACAAGCTGCCGCTGGACAAGCAGATCGCCCTGATCAAGCGCGTGGTGCCCAATGCCAAGCGCGTGGGCATGGTCTACAACCCGGGCGAAGCCAACTCGGTCGTGGTGGTCACCGAGCTGAAGAAGCTGCTGTCGGCGCAAAACATGACGCTGGTCGAATCGGCGGCGCCGCGCACGGTGGATATCGGGCCGGCGGCCAAGAACCTGATCGGCAAGGTCGACGTGATCTACACAAACACCGACAACAACGTGGTGTCGGCGTACGAATCGCTGGTGAAGGTGGCCAACGAAGCGAAGATCCCGCTGGTGGCCGGCGATACCGACAGCGTCAAGCGCGGTGCCATCGCAGCGCTGGGCATCAACTACTACAAGCTGGGCCAGCAGACCGGCAAGGTCGTCGCCCGCATCCTGAAGGGTGAGAAGCCCGGCGCGATTGCTTCGGCCGGCAGCACCGACCTGGAGCTGTTCGTGAACGAAGGCGCCGCCAAGAAGCAAGGTGCGGCCCTGTCGGCGGACCTGCTGAAGGACGCCAAGGAAGTCATCAAGTAACTCGCAAGGCGCCGGGCCGGCCTCCGCCCGACGGAGCCGTCCCGGCGCGGGTCTGCCTGCCCGAGCCCCGACGCGGCTATCCGCCGCATCATGGCCGGGCGCTTACGCTCCTACCCGAAAGCGTCCCCGTTCATTGCACACCGGCCGGTGCCCAATCGCCGCGCCCTACTCCGTCATGTCACTGTTTTCATTGCTCGGCGCCCTGGAGATCGGTCTGATCTTCAGTCTCGTGGCGCTCGGGGTGCTGATCTCCTTCCGCATCCTCAACTTCCCTGACCTCACAGTCGACGGCAGCTTCCCGATGGGTGGCGCCGTGGCGGCCACGCTCATCGCCGGCGGACACGATCCGTTCATGTCGACGCTGGGCGGCACGCTGGCCGGTGCCGTTGCCGGTTTCATCACGGGCTGGCTCAACGTGCGCCTGAAAATCATGGATCTGCTCGCCAGTATCCTGATGATGATCGCGCTGTACTCGGTCAACCTGCGCATCATGGGCAAGCCGAACGTGCCGCTCATCTCCGAGCCGACGATCTTCTCGCTGCTGCAGCCGGAGTGGATGCCCGACTACGTGTTCCGCCCGGTGCTGCTGGGCGTGGTCGTGGTGGTCGTCAAGCTGCTGGTGGACTGGTTCTTCTCGACGCAGATCGGCCTGTCGCTGCGCGCGACCGGCGCCAACCCGCGCATGGCCCGCGCGCAGGGCGTCGCCACGGGCGCGGCCACGCTGGCCGGCATGGCGCTGTCCAACGCGCTGGTGGCGCTTGCTGGTGCGCTGTACGCGCAAACGCAGGGCGGCGCCGACGTGTCGATGGGCATTGGCACCATCGTCATCGGCTTGGCCGCCGTCATCATCGGCGAGACCGTGCTGCCGGCACGCCGCCTGGTGCTGACCACGCTGGCCGTGGTGGTGGGCGCGATCCTGTATCGCTTCTTCATCGCCCTCGCCCTCAACAGCGATTTCATCGGCCTGCAGGCGCAGGACCTGAACATGGTGACCGCCGCGCTGGTGGTGATCGCGCTCGTGCTTCCCGGTGTGCGCCGCAAGGTGTTCGGCAAGCTGGCCAAGAACGGTACCAAGGGGAACTGACATGCTGAGCGCACAAGGACTCACCCTCACCTTCAACCCCGGCACGCCCATCGAGACGCGCGCGCTGCGCGGCCTGTCGCTGGACATTCCGGCGGGCCAGTTCGTCGCCGTGATCGGTTCGAACGGGGCCGGCAAGTCGACGTTCCTGAACTCCATCAGCGGCGACCAGCTGGTCGACTCCGGCCGCATCACCATCGACGGTGAAGACGTCACGCGCAAGACGGCGTGGCAACGCGCCGACAAGGTCGCCCGCGTGTTCCAGGACCCGATGGCCGGCACCTGCGAAAACCTGACCATCGAAGAGAACATGTCGCTGGCCATGTGCCGCGGGCAGCGTCGCGGTTTCTCGTTCGCCACCAACCGCAAGTGGCGCGAGATCTTCCGCGAGCAACTGCGCCGGCTGGACCTCGGCCTGGAAAACCGCCTGACCGATCGCATCGGCCTGCTCTCGGGTGGCCAGCGCCAGGCTGTGAGCCTGCTGATGGCCTCGCTGCAGCCGTCGCGCATTCTGCTGCTGGATGAGCACACTGCCGCGCTCGACCCGAAAACGGCCGCCTTCGTGCTGGAGCTGACTGCCAAGATCGTCTCGGAGAGCAAGCTGACGACGATGATGGTGACGCACTCCATGCGCCAGGCGCTCGACTACGGCGATCGCACGGTGATGCTGCACCAGGGCAACGTGATCCTCGACGTGCAAGGCGAGGAACGCCGTGGCCTGGACGTGCCGCACCTGCTGCAGAAGTTCGAGGAAACGCGCGGCGCCAAGGTGGACGACGACGCGCTGTTGCTGGGCTGATCCATCGCATCAACATCACATCGACGGGCTCCCTAGCGGAGCCCGCGACATTTCCGCTCCATGACCAAGGCCCACCGCCCTGCCATCAGCATCGCGCCCGATCGGCACGCAGACGAAGCGCCAACGCTGTCAAAAGGTCAGCGAGCATTCAACGCACTGATCAAGCAGATCGAGAATCGGCGCAAGCGGCTGGCGGACTGGGAGACGGCCACCGTACAGTTCCAGGGCCGATATGCCGGCGACTTCTTGCCGCTGACGCGTAGCCGCATCGCACTGCAGATCCGCTTGGTGCGCAGCCTGGACCAGGTCTACGAGCACGACGCCTTCACCAAGGCCGAGCGCCGCAAGATTGCCGCGCTCATCATCGACCTTGCACGTGACCTGATCGATGAAGACGCGAGCCTGAAGGCGCTCTACAACAAATACAGCGGTACGGACTTCGACCGGGAAGCCGCGATGCAAGCCGCGGAGATGAAGGCAAGGCTGGAGGCCGCACTCGGCGTCGGCCTGGGCGACGACGCGGATGTGCATTCGGAAGAGACGCTGCTGCAACGCGCCCGTGAGCATCTCGCGCATCAGGCTCAGAAGAAAGCGGCCGCCGCCACGAAGCGTGAAGCCCGCCGAGCGGCGCGGAAGAAATCTCCGAAGCAACTTGCGGCAGAAGCGCGGGAAGAAGACGAGCAGGCGCAGGTCACCCTGTCCATTCGCGAGGTCTATCGCAAGCTGGCCAGCGCCCTGCACCCCGACCGCGAAAGCGATCCACAGGAGCGCGACCGGAAGACCCGGCTCATGCAGCGCGTCAACGAGGCCTACGACAAGAACAACCTGCTGCAACTGCTGGAATTGCAGCTTGAGCTGGAGCACATCGACCAGCACTCGATCAACCGGATCAGTGAAGCGCGGCTGACGCACTACAACCAGATCCTGAAAGACCAGGTGCGGGAGCTTGACCGGCAGATCCATCGCGTCGAGACCACGTTCCGATACACGTACGGCTATCAGCGGTTCGAAGCGCTGCCGCCCGACGCCGTCTTGCAAAAGCTGGATCTCGACATCGCAGCGCTGCGCCAACAGGTGCGCAACATCGAGCAGGACCTTGCCGCCTTCGACGATTTCCGCGACGTGCGGCGCATGCTGAAATCCCGCACGACGCTCGACTGACACGCTGCTGAGCCGCGCGCCGATCCAAGAAAACGGGCACCCGAAGGTGCCCGTGTTTGCGACAGCGATCGACTAGCCGATCAGAAGCGGTGTTGCAGGCCCGCCGTCACACCGACCTGGTTGTTGCCATAACCCACCACGTCGCGCGACAGGCTCACGTTCTGGCCGTTCTTGGCCTTGGCATAACCGGCAGACAGATACGCCGTCGTGCGTTTGGACAGCGCGTACTGGCCGCGCAAGGAGAACAGGATCGGATCGGCATCCGTGCCGTCCTTGATGTTCTGCTTGTACACCGCGCCATACAGCGTGAAGGCCGGCGTCACGTCGTAGCTGGCACCCGCCCAGTACATATCGCTGCGCTGGCTGGCGGCGGCCGTGGTGAACGCGCGCTTGTAGTTGCGGTAGCCCGCGAACAGCTTCAGTGCGCCGAAGTCGTAGCTGGCGCCGGCGTGAATGCCCTGGATGTAATCGGTCGTGTCTGCCGGCGTGGTGCTGGTGCCTGCGCCGTTCTGGCGATCCCACGTGACGGCTGCCGAGAAGCCGCCCACGCTGTAGCCGACGCCCAGGTCGTACTTGGAGCTGCTCTTGAAGTTGCCCGCTGCTTCGCCAAAGCCCACGGTGGCGCCGAGCTTCAAGCCGCCAAACGTGCCGTCATAACGCACAGCGTTGGAAGCGCGCGAGAACAGGCCGTCCTTGCGGTCGCCCGTTGCGGTGGACGACGTCGCCCACGAATAGTTCGGCGCGTAGCCCATCGGGTCGAACGGCAGCATGAAGTCGTACGTCGTGGTGAAGGTGCGACCGGCGACCACCTGGCCGAAGCCGCCTGCCAGCCCCACCACCGCGCGGCGGTCGAACAGCGTGTTGTCGGTGTCCAGCTTGCCGGTGTCGATGGCGATGCCACTTTCCAGGTTGAACACGGCCTTCAAGCCGCCGCCCAGGTCTTCGGTGCCGCGCATGCCCCAGCGCGATGTGTTCTTGCCGCCCGAGACGAGGCGGGTGGCGCTGCCGCCGTTCGGACCGGCGTGGTTCACGTACTCGATGCCCGAATCCATGATCCCGTACAGGGTCACGTTGGAGGATTGTGCGGCGGCCGTGCCAGCCGTCGTCGCGGTGGCGAGTGCCACCACGGCCAGCGCCATCGAAGTCTTGTTCATCAGGTCTCCCTTATTCGTTGTCCTTGCGCAAAGGCCCAGTCACAGGGCCGTTGGGCGGGACGGATCGTATGAGGGACGCACTTTCAGTTCACTTTCGATTGACAGGAAATTGCGGGGCTGTGTCGCGGCGTTCTCGGGGGTTTCCCTAGCTTCAAAACGTGCGGCGATGTCTGTATTCCTCTGCGGCTGATTGAGAGACGTCCCGATATGCGCATCCTGTTGGTGGAAGACAACCTGAAGCTGGCCAGCACGCTGGAAGAAGCTCTGGGCCAGGCCGGCTTCACGGTCGATTGCGTACATGACGGCCACGCGGCCGACTTGCTGCTCACCACGCAGGACTACGCGCTGGCCATTCTCGACATTGGCCTGCCCCGCCTGGACGGGCTGGAAGTGCTGCGCCGCCTGCGCGCCCGCAAGAACCCGCTGCCGGTGATGATCCTGACCGCACACGGCGCCGTGGAAGAACGCGTGCGCGGCCTCAACCTCGGGGCTGACGATTACCTTGCGAAACCGTTCGACCTGACTGAAGTCGAAGCCCGCGCCCGCGCGCTCATCCGGCGCAGCCACGGCCACGAAAGCACGCAGCTGCAATGCGGCCCGCTGCACTACGACGGCATCAGCGGCGCCTTTACGCTCCATGGCGAACTGCTCGCCCTCACCGGCCGCGAACGCGCCGTGCTGGAAGTCCTGATGCTGCGCGACGGCCGCGCCGTGAACAAGGCCGCCATTTCGGAAAAGATCTTCAGCATCAACGAATCCGTCAACGCCGACGCCATCGAGATTTACGTGCACCGCCTGCGCAAGAAGCTCGACGGCAGCGGCGTGGCCATCGTCATGCTGCGCGGCCTCGGGTATCTGCTGGAAGCCACGGAAGGCGCGGCGCCATGAACCCGTCGAGCCTGCGCCGGCAGCTTTCGTTCTGGCTGCTGCTGCCGCTGCTAGGGCTGCTCGCGCTCGATGCATGGCTGACTTACACGCGCGCCATGACGGCCGCCAACGCCGCGTTCGACCGCACGCTCGAAGCCTCGCTCAAGGCCATGCGCGAAGGCGTGCGACTGCGCAACAAGCAATTCGCCATCGACCTGCCTTACCTCGCGCTGGACATTCTCGAATCGGAAACCGGCAGCAGCATCTTCTACCGGATCGTCGATGCCGGCGGCGGCACGCTCACCGGCTACGACGATCTGCCCATGCCGGGCGGGCGGCGCCCCACGCCCTATCGCACCCTGTTCTACGACACGCAGTTTCGCGGCATGCAGGTGCGCATGGCCGCGCAGCCGCTGCCCGTGCGCGATGCGCAGTCGGCCGAAACGCAGGTCATCTGGCTGCTGGTGGGTGAAACGCTGGAGCCGCGCGAGGCGCTGGCGCACGAGATCCTGGCCGGCTCGCTACAGCAGGAAGTGCTGCTGGTGGTGCTGGCCGTGGGCATCGTCTGGCTGGGCGTGCGGCGCGGCCTACGGCCGCTGCGACAGTTGAGCGAAACCGTGGCCGGCCGCGGCACCGATGAGCTGGCACCGCTACCGCAGCAGGGCTTGCCGGCAGAGGTCGCGCCGCTGGTCGAAGCCATCAATCAGTACGTGGCGCGCCTGCTGCGCATGGTGCAGGCGCGCAAGCGCTTCTTTGCCGACGCCGCACATCAGTTGAAGACGCCGCTGGCCGTGATCCAGGCGCAATCCGAACTGGCCCTGCGCGAGCCCGATGGAGAACGTATCCGCCGCCACCTTGAGCCGCTGCACGGCACCGTGCGCCAAGCCGCGCGCGGCGTGCAGCAACTGCTGTCGCTCTCGCGCCTGGAGACCGACAGCGGCTACGCGCCACAACTCCAGCCGCTGCGCCTGGACACCCTGGCCGGCGATGTCGCGCTGGAACTGGCACCTGTTGCGCGCCGATCCGGCGTCGACCTCGGCTTTGAAGGCGAGCCGGTGACGGTGGCCGGCGAACCCCAATGGCTGCAGGAACTGGTCGGCAACCTGCTCGACAACGCCATCCTGTATGCCGGCAACGGCGCGCGCGTCACGCTGCGGGTCAAGCGGCAGGCGATGGCGATGCTCGGCGAGCAGGCCGTGCTGCAAGTGGAAGACGACGGCCCCGGCATTGCCGTGCCCGAGCGCGATGCGGTCTTCGGCCGTTTCTATCGTGGCGCGGCATCGGAAGGCCACGACGGCAGCGGCCTGGGCCTGGCGATCGTCCGCGAGATTGCCCGCCTGCATGGCGGCACGGTGGCGCTGTCGGAAACGCCCGGCGGAGGGCTGACCGTCTCCGTCTACCTGGCGCTGGCCTTGATTGAAGAGCCGACGGCCTGAAAAAAACCGGTTGCTGCACGACAACATCGTTGTGTAGCGGTTGCGCGGGCTCCCAGGCGATGCACCGTTTGCGTGAAGACGCGGCGCACCATTTCCGCGCGGGCCGGACGGGCTGCTGTTCCGGCCAAATTGGTTCCATCCTGGCTCTGTTATGCCCGCCGCACGTGGGCTGGCGCACGACCTAAACTGAAACACATCGCGACCACCACACGATCGGCCGCCGAGCTTGCTCGGGCAAGGCATCCGGGGTTTTCCCTATTGTGGTGCCGCGGGCCCGCACGCCCATGGGATGTGCCTGCGCGGCGGCGATAAATGGCTCCATCAAATAACCAGGATTGGGTCCACTTGGCGGAACAATGAGCCGCTATAGTCCATCAACAATTCGTCACAACACGGCATGTTGGCCGACCCGAACGGATCGGGGAACGGCGCGACGGGGAGCGTGGGGCACGCCAGCAAATGCCGCCTGCAGCCGACAGCGCTCAGCCCGATGACCGACATGGTATGGAGGAAGCAGCAATGAAGACCGACGACGTGATCGTCAGCTTTCGCGGTGTACGCAAGACGTATGACGGCGAGACCCTCGTGGTCAAGCACCTGGACCTGGACATCTACCAGGGCGAGTTCCTCACCCTGCTCGGCCCCTCCGGCTCGGGCAAGACCACATGCCTGATGATGCTGGCCGGGTTTGAATTCCCGACCGGCGGCGAGATCCGCCTCGAAGGCGCGCTGCTCAACAATGTGCCGCCGCACAAGCGCAACATCGGCATGGTGTTCCAGAACTACGCGCTGTTTCCGCACATGACGGTGGCGCAGAACGTCGAATACCCGCTGACCGTGCGCAAATTGCCCGCCGCCGAGCGTGCCGAGCGCGTGCACAAGGCCCTGCAGATGGTGCGCATGGAAGGCTTTGCCAAGCGCTATCCGGCGCAGCTCTCCGGCGGCCAGCAGCAGCGCATTGCACTGGCCCGCGCGCTGGTGTTCGAGCCCAAGCTCGTGCTGATGGACGAACCGCTGGGCGCGCTCGACAAGCAACTGCGTGAACACATGCAGTACGAGTTGAAATCGCTGCACGAAAAGCTGGGCGTGACCTTCGTCTACGTGACGCACGACCAGGGCGAGGCGCTCACCATGTCCGACCGCGTCGCCGTGTTCGACAAGGGCATCGTGCAGCAGCTCGACACGGTAGACAGCCTCTACGAGCGCCCCTGCAACGAGTTCGTCGCCAACTTCATCGGCGACAGCAACACGCTGCGCGGCACCGTCACCCGCGTTGACGGCGAGTACTGCGAACTGCAGCTCAACGACGGCGCCCGCGTGGTCGGCCGCAACGTGGCCGGCGCCAATGTCGGGGCCACGGCCACGGGGTGCATCCGCCCCGAACGCATGCGCCTGGCCGAGGGCGCCTCCGCCGCCGGCAACGCGATCACCGGGCAGACGCGCGGCCTCGTCTACTTTGGCGACCACGTGCGCATGCGCTGCGCCCTGCCCGACCAACCCGAATGTTTCGTGAAGGTGCCGCTGGGCACGCGCGCGCTTGAAGGCTTCGCACCGGGCGCGCCGATCCAGCTGGAGTTCGCCCCGGAACACCTGCGCGTTTTTGCATGACGCACGCGGGCAGCCCTGCCCGCATGCCACGACCACACGTTGTACCCACACGCCAATAAGAGGAGCCAGGAATGAAACACACCACAAAGACGCGTCTGTCCGTGCTTGCCGGCGCGTTCGCCATTGCGTTCGGCGCGCATGCAGCGGAAATCACCGTCGTGAACTTCGGCGGCGCCAATGGCGACGCGCAGAAGGCGGCCTTCAACAAGCCGTTCGAGGCACAGACCAACAACAAGGTCACCGTGGTCGAGTACAACGGCGAGCAGGCCAAGATCAAGGCCATGGTCGAAGCCAAGCACGTCAACTGGGACGTGGTGGAAGTCGAATCCGGCGACATCGGCCGTGGCTGCGACGAAGGCCTGTTCGAGAAGCTCGACTGGAGCAAGATCGCCAAGAAGACCGACCTGATCCCGGAAGCGCCGCAAACTTGCGGCGTGGGCTTCTTCGTGTGGTCCACCGCGCTGGCCTACAACGCCGACAAGCTCAAGACCGCCCCCAAGGGCTGGGCCGATTTCTGGGACGTGAAGACCTTCCCGGGCAAGCGCGGCATGCGCAAGGGCGCGCGCTACAACCTCGAATTCGCGCTGATGGCCGACGGCGTGCCGGTCAAGGATGTCTACAAGGTGCTGGCCACCAAGGACGGCCAGAACCGCGCGTTCAAGAAGCTCGATCAGATCAAGCCGTACATCCAGTGGTGGGAAGCCGGCGCACAGCCGCCGCAGTTCCTGGTGGCGGGTGACGTGGTGATGTCCACCGCCTTCAACGGCCGCATCGACGCTGCGCAGCGCGAAGGCAAGAACCTCAAGGTGGTGTGGAACGGCAGCATCTACGACCTCGACTACTGGGCCATCCCGAAGGGCTCGCCCAACAAGGCCCTGGCCGAGCAGTACATCGCGTACACGCTGTCGCAGAAGCCGCAGCAGGAATACGCCAAGCACATCGCGTACGGCCCGGCCAACGTGGCCGCCATCAAGGCGCTCGACGCCAAGACGCAGGCCAACATGCCGAACTCGCCCGAGAACAGCAAGAACGCGGTGCTGCAGAACCTGCAGTTCTGGACCGACCACGGCGACGAGCTGGAGCAGCGCTTCGCCTCGTGGGCGTCGAAGTAACCGCATCGCGGTGTAACGCAGTGACCGCGCGGATGCCCTGCAGCTTTGGCAAGGCATCCGCCGGACGAATTCCCGTAGCGATGGCGAGGCAGCATTGAACACCATGACGATCGCGGCTGAATCGGTTCCGGAATCGACGGCCAAACTCAAACGCGAATTGAAGAGCGCTGAGGCGCGCAGGCGTGCCATGGCGCTGGCGCTGGTGGCGCCGCTCGCCATCTTCCTGCTGCTGATCTTTGTCGTGCCGATCGGCGCCCTGCTCACACGCGCCGTGCAGAACCCCGAGGTGGCCGACGCGCTGCCCAAAACCGTCGTCGCCCTGAAGGGCTGGGACCGCAAGAGCCCGCCGGCCGACGCCGCCTACGCCGCCCTCGCCGCCGACCTCACGACCGTGAGCGAAGGCGAAGCGATGGGTGCACTGGCGCGCCGGCTCAACACTGAAATCCCGGGTTTCCGCTCGCTAGTGGCCAAGACCGCGCGCGCCATGCCGCTGGCCGATGACCAGGGCAAGGCATTGACGCTCACGCCCGGCCAGACGCGCGCCAAGCTGCTCGAAGTCGACGAGCGCTGGGGCGATGTCACGTACTGGCAGGCCATCGCCAAGAACAGCAGCCGCACGTCGCCGTTCTACCTGCTGGCCGCGCTGGACCACCGGCAAGACGCCTTCGGCCACATCGAAGCCACCGACCCCGACGAGCAGATCTACGTGACGGTGTTCGTGCGCACCTTCGTCATCAGCGCGATGGTGACGCTGTTCGCACTGCTGCTGGGCTATCCGCTCTCGTACTGGATTGCCTCGCTGCCAGAGCGCCGCGCCAACCTCGTCATGGTGATGGTGCTGATCCCGTTCTGGACGTCCATCCTCGTGCGCGTGGCGGCGTGGATCGTGCTCCTGCAGACCGAAGGCCTGATCAACCACGGCCTGATCGACCTCGGCATCATCAAGGAGCCCCTGGCGCTGCTGTTCAACCGCGTGGGCGTGTACATCTCGATGACGCACATCCTGCTGCCGTTCATGATCCTGCCGCTGTACAGCGTGATGAAGTCGATCCCGCCCACGTACCAGCGCGCGGCCGTGTCGCTGGGCAGCCATCCATTTGCCGCGTTCTGGCGCGTGTATGTGCCGCAGACGTATCCAGGCATCGGCGCCGGCGCGCTGCTGGTGTTCATCCTGGCGCTCGGCTACTACATCACCCCCGCGCTGCTGGGCGGGCCGAACGATCAGATGGTCAGCTACTACGTGGCCTACTTCACCAACGTCACGATCAACTGGGGCATGGCGTGCGCGCTGGGTGCGCTGCTGTTGCTGGCCACGCTCGTGCTGTACGCCGTGTATGGACGCTTTACGCGGCCCAAGGTCCGCGTTGGTTGAACGGAGCCCATCGAACATGAAACTCGCCAAACCGATGTTCGCCCCGCACACCTCGCTCATCGAGCGCGTCTGGTACTTCGCATTGCGCGGCCTGGCCGTGCTGACGCTGCTGTACCTTGTGCTGCCGGTGCTGGTGATCGTGCCGCTGTCGTTCTCGTCGAGCACGTTCCTCTCGTACCCGATTCCGAGCTATTCACTGCGTTGGTATCAGAACCTCGTCACGTCCGACGAATGGCGCATGGCGGCCAAGAACAGCTTCATCGTCGCCCCCGCCGCCACGATCGTCGCAACGGTGCTCGGCACCCTGGCCGCCATCGGGCTGAACAAGGCGGACTTCCGCGGCAAGGGCCTGCTGATGGCGGTGCTGGTGTCGCCGATGATCGTGCCCGTGGTGGTCGTAGGCGTCGGCATGTACCTGTTCTTCGCGCCGCTGGGCCTGGCCAACACGTATATCGGGCTGATCCTCGCGCATGCGGCGCTGGGGGTGCCGTTTGTGGTGACGACGGTGCTGGCGACGCTGCAAGGGTTCAATCACAACCTCGTGCGGGCGAGCCTGTCGCTGGGTGCCAACCCGGTCATGACGTTCTTCCGCATCACCCTGCCCGTCATTGCACCGGGCGTGATTTCGGGGGCGCTGTTTGCCTTTGCTACATCGTTTGATGAGGTGGTGGTGACGCTCTTCCTGGCGGGGGCGGATCAGGTCACGCTGCCGCGTCAGATGTTCACGGGTATTCGCGAAAACATCTCGCCGACGATTGCGGCGCTGGCGACGATTCTGATTGTGTTTTCGACGTGTCTGCTGTTGACGTTTGAGTGGCTGCGGGGGCGGGCTGCGGCTAAGGCGGTGGCGTAAGGGTTGTTGGTTTTGGGTTGTTTCTTGTGGTGCATCCCTTGTTTCATCCCCTGCCGGGGCTGACTCACTTTCTTTGTCTTGCCAAAGAAAGTAAGCAAAGAAAGGCGCGCCCGATGCGGCGAAAGACTCCTTGAATTTATGTCGCAAGGAGGGGAAGGGAAAAACTCGCTTCGCTCAGACAGTTTCCCTTCCTTTTTCCTCCTTGCAACAGAAATTCAAGGCGCCGCATAGGGCAGGAAGTCAGAGGCCAAACCATCGATCACCCGTGCAGCAGGAACCACCAACACAACGCGAAGCAAAGCGAGCAACACCGCAACGAATAAGAACCACCTAGGTCAGTGCACAGATTGTGTGGCCGTACCCTGCCCTTGATGGCGCCTTGGATTTTTGTAAGCGGGCGGAAAAAAGACGGGGAACTGTCTGAGCGCAGCGAGTTTTCCCCGTCTCCGCCCGGTTACAAAAATCCAAGGGGAAGTCGCCATCTCGGGCGCGCCTTTCTTTGCTTACTTTCTTTGGCAAGACAAAGAAAGTAAGTCGCCCCCGGCAGGGGGAGAAACAAGAGATACGCCGCCGCGCCAAGCCCCAAGCTCCCACGTTCCCAGTTCTGAACTCCATGCATGGAGCTTTTTGCTCGGCGCCCCGAGCTCGGAGCTCGACGAATGGAGCTCAGAACTCGGCGCATGGAGCTCAGAACTCGGCGCATGGAGTTCAGAGCTCGGCGAATGGAGTTCAGAACCCCACAGTTGACGTTCTGAACCCCATGCGCAGGGACGTGCGCTGCTTACAGGAACATCCCGCCCGACGCCTCAATACGCTGCGCATTGATCCACCGGTTATCCGGCGACAGCAACGAGGCCACCACGCCGCCAATATCGTCCGGCACCCCAGCGCGCCCCAGCGCCGTATTGGACGCCACCATCGCATTGAGGCTCGCGTTGTCGCGCACCGCACCGCCGCCAAAGTCCGTCTCGATGGCACCCGGCGCCACCACATTCACGGCAATGCCGCGCGGGCCGAGTTCCTTCGCCAGATAGCGCGTCAGCACCTCCACCGCGCCCTTCATTGCCGCATACGCGCCGTAGCCCGGCAGCGCAAAGCGCGCGAGCCCCGACGAGATATTCACGATGCGTCCGCCGTCCGCCATGAGCGGCAGCAGGATCTGCGTGAGGAAGAACACGCCCTTGAAATGCACGTTCATCAGTTCGTCGAACTGGGCTTCGGTGGTTTCGGCCACGGCGGCATGCACGCCAACGCCGGCGTTGTTGACGAGGTAATCGAAGCGCTCGGCCTTCCACTGCGCCAGCACGCCGCGCACGGCCTCGGCAAAGGCGGGGAACGTGGCGATCTTGCCGGCGTCCAGCTGCAAGGCGGCGGCGCGGCGGCCCTGGGCAGTCAGTTCAGCGACGAGGGCATCGGCTTCCGCGCGGTTGGTGCGATAGGTGAAGATCACGTCGGTGCCGCGCTGGGCCAGCTTCTGCACCATGTTCTTGCCAAGGCCGCGGCTGCCGCCGGTGACGATCGCGATGGGGGTATGGGTCTGCGTCATGTTTGCTCTCCGGTTGGATTTGAGATGGGTGTCGAACACCGTGAGAGCATGGTATTGGGCGATAAACAAAGAATAAATCTCGCTTATCCTATCGGTGTGTTTGCCCACAGATAACAATCAACCCACCCGCCATGTCCACCAACCGACTCGAAGCCATGCAGATCTTTGTGCGCGTGGCTGAACTTGCCAGCTTCACGCGCGCGGCAGAAGCGTTGAGCATTCCCAAGCCGGCCGCCTCGGTGGCGGTGCAGCAGCTGGAAACGATGCTCGGCACGCGCCTGCTGCACCGGACCACCCGCAAGGTGCAGCTCACGCAGGATGGCCAGACGTTCTACGAGCGCTGCCAAGACCTGCTGGCCGACATGGACGAGCTACAGACGATGTTCCGCCAGAGCCCGCAAGCGCTGCGCGGCCGCCTGCGCGTCGACATGCCGGTCGGCGTTGCACGCCGCATCGTCATCCCGGCCCTGCCCGCACTGCTCGATGCGCACCCCGAGCTGGAAATTGAACTCTCCAGCACCGACCGCCGTGTGGACCCGGTGCGCGAAGGCTTCGACTGCGTACTGCGCATCGGCACCCTGACCGACAGCAGCCTCATCGCCCGCCCGCTCGGCCAGTTGCATCAGGTGAACTGCGCCAGCCCGGCCTACATCGCGCGCTATGGCATGCCGAAAACACTCGACGACCTCGACCACCATCGCATCGTCCATTACGTGCAGACGCTGGGGACGAAATCGCCGGGGTGGGAATACACGGTCAATGGCCGCTCGGCGTTCCGGCCGATGAAGGGCGCGGTGACCGTCAGCTCGGCCGAGAGCTACGACGCAGCGTGCCGCGCGGGGCTGGGGATGATCCAGGCGCCGGTGTACGCGGGGCTGTCGTCGGCGATTGCGGACGGCACGCTCATCGACGTCATGCCTGACTTCCGGCCGCCGCCGATGCCGGTGTCGCTGGTGTACCCCAACCGGCGAAACCTGCCGGTTCGGGTGCAGGTCTTCATGAGCTGGATGAGCGAGTTGCTGGCGCCGTATCTGGAACCGCTGGGCACGAATGCGTAGACGCACTGCCTTGCGGCCGGTGTAGTCTCACGGCTTGCCGCAGCCAGCAACCTCACCCCTGCCCCGGTCATGAAAGCTTTCCGATATTGCGCAACGTGCGCGCTGCTCGCCTGCAGCGTCGCTGCCGCTTCTCCCGATGAAGATCGACTCGGGAAGGCGCAAGGCTATCCGCTTGCGCCAAGCGCCGCACGCATCCACGAGGCGCAGTACATCGTGGGAGCCTTCAGCGGCATGGACCGCATCTCGCCGTCTTGCGACCTGGCGCCGGCCGACCAACCGGTGCAGTTCAAGATCGCAGACAAGGAGGCGGATGTCCGGTATCGCTTCCGCAACCATGACTACACGCTGGCCGACTACATGGAGCATCAGCGCGTAACCGCTGTGTTGATCGTTCAGGACGGCGTCATCCTGGCCGAACATTACGGCTACGACCGCACGCGCGACATGCGCATGCTGTCCAACTCGATGGCCAAAACGCTGGTTGCACTCGCCATCGGCAAGGCGCTGGAGGATGGAAGCCTGCGCTCGCTGGAGGATCGTGTGGACCACTACGTGCCGGAGTTGGCGGGCACGCTGTACGGTGGAACGCGCATCGTCGATCTGCTGCGCATGGCCTCCGGTGCGAAGTACGTCGAGGACTACACCCCCACTGACGACCGTGCACGTTTTCTCAAGACGGCAGCAAAGCAAGGCGTGCTGGCGGCCGCGGCCCAGGTCAACGAGCGCGCCGACGCGCCGGGCACGCGCTTCAACTATGCCGGCGCGCAAACCGAAGTGTTGGCGCTCGTGCTGCAAGCGGCGACGCACCGCAGCCTGTGCGACTTCGTTGACGACAAGCTATGGAAGCCGATGGGGGCCGAAGCCAAGGCGACCTACCTCCTGCGCCAATCCGACAGATCGGCGTTTGCCCAAGGCGGCTTCAATGCAACGGCGCGGGACTACGCGCGCCTCGGGTCCATGCTGGCCAACGATGGCGTGGTGCAAGGCCGGCAAGTCGTGCCGCGCGACTTCCTGCTCGACATGACCGACGCAGCGCGCCAGCCTGATGCCTTTCGCCCGGGGCAGATGACGTATCACGGCAGCCGCTATTACGGTTACGGCTTCCAGGTCTGGCTCCTGCCGGGACAAGCACGGCGATTCGTGCTGCTCGGCATCCATGGACAGGCGATCTACGTGGACCCGCAATCCAGGCTCACCATGGTCCATCTTGCGGTGGGCCAGGACGCGGCCGGCGATGCGAGCGGCGCGCACCTGGGCGCCGAGCGGGAGGCGTTGTGGCGCGGTGTCGTCGAGAAGTTTGGTCGCTAGCGAGGGCGATCACAGCGCCGGCTTGTCGCTGCGCTTTTTCAGGTTGGCGCGCAGCGCATCGCTCATCGGCATGTCGAGGTTTGCCCCGGCCGGCGGAATGGGCGACTCGAACCACTTCTTGTACAGCGCGGTGAACTCGCCGGACTTCATGAGGCGTTTGATGGTGGCATCGACGAGCCGCTTGAAGGCGGGGTCGTCCTTGCGGACCATGCATGCATACGGCTCGACCTGCAGGGTTTCCGCCACGACGTCGAGCGCCGCGGGATTCGCGGAGTTGGCGCGCAGCCCATACAGCAGCACGTCATCGAGCGCCAATGCCGATGCGCGGCCGGTTTCGACAAGCTTGAGCGCGTCCGCATAGTCCTTGCCCGGAATGATCTGGACGTCGATGTTGTGTTCGACAGCAAACTTCTTGAGCACCTTTTCGTTCGTGCTGCCGGCTGTGCTGGCGACGGTCTTGCCGGCCAGGTCCGTGTAGTTCTTGATGCCCGAATCGCGCTTGGTCAGGAGGCGCGTTCCTGCATAGAAGAAGTTGATTGAGAAGGCCACCTCCTTGCCGCGCGCGCTGGTGTTGGTGGTCGATCCGCATTCGAGGTCGTAGGTGCCGTTGACGAGCAACGGAATCCGATTCGTGCCGGTGACGGGAATCGCGTCGACCTGCAGAGACGGCTTCTTCAACCGGGCACGCACATCGTCGACGATGGCTTGCGTCAGATCGACGGAAAACCCGACAGCCCTGTTCGGGCCCAGCAAGTAGCTGAACGGAACCGCCGCTTCCCGATAGCCAACCGTGATCTTGTCCGCCGCGGCGATCTTTTCCAGCGTCTGCGCGTGGATGCCCTGCGCAGCCACCGTTAGGCCCGCCACGACGAGCGTGGAAGCGAGTGTGCGTACCGTGTTCATGTGCGTCTCCGTGGATGCGTCCCGCGCTCTGCTACAGCCCCTCTCTACGGAATCTAGACGCCATGCCGTTCTTGCCATTGACGCAAGTCAACATGCCCGACACGCCTGGCAGCACGCACAAGAAAAAACGCGCCGAGTTGCCCCGGCGCGTTTTCGTGGATGGCCGCGTGCGCATCGGCACGCTGTGCCACGTCAGAACTTGTGGTTGACCCGCACATACGCAGACTGCGCAGACACGTGGCTCGTATTAATGGTGGCATCCACGCCCAAGGACACCGTGGTCGCCTTGGCCGCCTGAAGCGTGACGCTCGCTCCCGTCGTCAGGAACGAACGGGGCAGATCGGTGCCCGGGGCCGCGAACACGGTGTCGTCCTGGCTCTGCACCTGGACGACGCGGCCAGCGTTCATCAGCTCGTGCGCATAGCCCAGGCGAAGCTGCACGTTGACCGGCCGCACATCGCCGAAGGCCTTGTCGAGCGTAACGCCCACATACGGCTGGAGGCTGCGCGCGCTGTCCGGGCCGACTTGCAGGTTCTGGCCGTTGGCGCCGTCCTCTCCGAAGCCGCTGCCGCGCACGTAGGCGTAGCGCAGGCCCAGGTGCGGCGCGAGGCGGAGGCCGCCTATCTCCATGGGCAAGCTGGCTTGCGTGGCGGCCGTGAATTCGTGCGCGAGATGGTCTCCCTCGGCGGTGCCCACGCTGCCGAACGGCCGCTTCTGCGAGAAGAAATCGAGCCCATAGCCGACCGTGGCCGACAGGTTGATGGCGCCCATCGGCTGGGCGCCGTAGAGGGCCACGCGCAACGTGTCGATGGTGCCCGATGCGCCGGTCGTGTCCTCGCCGAGCGTGGTGTGCGTGTAGCCGCCCGCCGCGCCGACGGTGGCCGCGCCCATGCGGCCCTCCGCTCCCGCCAGGAACCCGTACGCGTGCGTGAGGAAGCCCGGCGCATTGCCTGTGCCGCCCACCTTCGTGCTGGAGCCGCTGGCCGTTGCCCATACGTTGTTGGAGCCACCCAGCGTGTCTTGCGGCCCGGACAACCGGCCGAGCAGCGCGGCGTTGGCGCTTTGCGCCTGCAGCAGCGCCGTCGTGCCAAGCGCCGTGTAGATGGAGGTTTTTGTCGGGGCGACGACGGTCCCGCCACCGGGCGCACCGGGCGCCGTTGCTTCCGCGAGCAGCAGATCGACCGCATTCGTTCCGTAGTCCACCGAGGTCTGCAGCGTGCCGAGGCTGGCGCCGGCCGTTGCCGTGCTGACGTTGGCGAAGCGGCCCGTCACGCCGTTGGCCGCGCTCAGCACGGTGTAGCGGCGCGCGGTGTAGGTGCCCGGATCGAACACGATGGCAAGCGACCCGCCGAGCGCCGCGGCGCCGCCCACGCGCAGTTGCGAGGCGTCCGTCGGGCTGACCTCGATGGCGAGCGTCCCGCCCGACGCTTGCGTGTAATTGCCGCCCACGGACAGCGTTCCGATGGAGCCGCCCGGCGCGACCACCCCGCTGCTGGTCACGTCGCCCGAAACCGTGCCGTGGCCGCGCAGCGTGCCCAGCGCGTTCACCAGGACATTGCCGCCAAGCACGGCACTGGCGTTTGCCGCATCGCCGACGGCCAGCGTGCCGCCTGCCACCGTGCTCGACCCAGAGAAGCTGCTGCTGACACCGTTCAACGTGAGCGTGCCCGTGCCTTGCTTGATCAACGACCCGTTGCCGCTCAGGCTGCCGCCGAAGGCTTGGGACGAGTCGTCAGCCAGCGTCAACGCGCTGCCATTCAGCACCACGCGGCTGCCAGCGACGCCCGAGAGATGGGCGACCGTCTGGTTGGCCCCTGCCGACAGATCGAGTGCCGACGTTGCGCCCGTGAGCGCGACCGTCGTACCCGAAGCCAGGCGGCCGGCACCCGTCAACGCCAGCGTGCCGGCGTTGATCGTCGTTGCACCGCCATAGCTGTTCACGCCGGACAGCGCTTGCGTGCCGCCATTCAGCGTGAGGCCGCCCGTGCCGCCGATTGCGCCGCTGAAGGTGCCCGATGCGTTGGCCAGCGTCAGCGTCCGGCTGCCGAGGGCGACGGTGCCTGAGCCCGTCAGTGCGTTGATGGTGGCGCCGGACGTGGTCCCCGAAATATCGAACGTGCCGTTGTTCACCACGCCACTCGACGCGGCAATGCTGCCAGCGCCGGACAGCGCGAGCGTGCCACCACTGATCGTCGTTGCGCCGGTAAAGCCGTTGGCACCGGACAGCGTTTGCGCGCCGCCATTCAGCGTGAGGCCGCCCGTGCCACCGATTGCGCCGCTGAACGTGCCGGCTGCGTTAGCCAGCGTCAGCGTCCGGCCACCAAGGGCGACGATGCCCGAACCCGTCAGCGCGTTGATGGTGGCACCAGACGTCGTCCCGGAAATATCGAACGTGCCGTTGCTCACCACACCGCTGGAGGCAGCGATGCTGCCAGCGCCGGACAGCGCGAGCGTGCCGCCACTGATCGTCATTGCGCCGGTAAATCCATTGATCGCCGACAGCGTTTGCGCGCCACCGCTGACCGTGAGGCCGCCCGTCCCCCCGATCGTGCCGCTGAACGTGCCCGCTGCATTGGCAAGCGTGAGCGTCCTGCCGCCGAGGGCGACGGTGCCCGAGCCCGTCAGTGCGTTGACGGTGGCGCCGGAGGTCGTCCCCGAAATATCGAACGTGCCGTTGTTCGCCACGCCGCTCGACGCGGCAATGCTGCCAGCACCGGACAGGGCGAGCGTGCCGCCACTGATCGTCGTTGCGCCGGTAAATCCATTGATCGCCGACAGCGTTTGCGCGCCGCCGCTGACTGTGAGGCCGCCCGTCCCCCCGATCGTGCCGCTGAACGTGCCGGCTGCGTTCGCAAGCGTGAGCGTCCGGCCACCCAGGGCGACGGTGCCGGAGCCGGTTAGTGCGTTGATGGTGGCGCCGGAGGTCGTCCCCGAAATATCCAACGTGCCGTTGTTCACCACGCCGCTCGAAGCCGCGATGCTGCCGGCGCCGGACAACGCCAGCGTGCCCGCATTGATGGTGGTACTGCCGGCATAGCCCGCCGTGCCTGAGATGGTCAACGTGCCGGCCCCGGCCTGCACCAGATTGCCGGCGCCGCTGATGGTGCCGGCGTACGTCACCGCGTCGCTGCGATTGAAAGCCAGTGTGCCGTTGTTGACGATGTTGCCGGCCACCGAACCGGTGGTGCCGCCGTTGCCGATCTGCAGCGTGCCCGTGGTGATGGTGGTCGCGCCGGTGTAGGTGTTGTCGCCCGTCAGCGTGATCGTTCGACTGCCGGTCACGCCCACGCCGCCCGCGCCCGATATGACGCCTGACACCACGAGGTTCGTCGTGGTCGAATCGAGCGTGACGCGCGACGTGGCGTCGCCCAGCGTGACGTTGTTGGACAGCGAGAGGCCTGCACTGCCGGCGGTGATCTTGGCCGCCGCCCCCGCGGCCACGTCGAGGTTGCCGACGATGTTGGAACCCGTCACAAGTTGCAGCGTGTTGTTCGTCCCGTTGAACTGGATGGCTGCGGCACGCGTCACGCCGTCGCTGAACAATCCGCCGCTGATCGTGCCGCCATTGACGATGACGGCGCCGTTGGCAATGACACCCGCGCCCGCGGCACCGCCGTTGCCCGCGCCGCCGGTAATCGTGCCGACGTTGGTCAACACATTGAAGCCGGCAGCCAGATTGACGCCTGCGCCGCTGGCACCGGCCGTGCTGCCGCCGCCACCAGCAGCGCCGCCAACGCCGCCAACGATCGTCCCAATGTTGGTCACCTGGGTGCCGGAACCCAAGGTCAGCAACCCATCGCCACCGCCACCGCCGCCCCCTGGGTTTCCGCCGCCCCCTCCGTTACCGCCATTGCCGCCGACCAGCGTGCCCTGGTTGTTCACGTCGGCCGCCGGCGTCACCATCACCAGGGCAGCACCGCCGCCGCCGCCACCGCCGCCGTTGGAGGCCGGCCCCGATGTGCCGGCGCCGCCGTTTCCGCCGGCGCCACCCTGCACGGTCATGCCGCTGTTGACCGTGACGCTGGTGCCCGTGGAGTACACGCCGGCGCCACCACCACCGGCGCCGCCAGCAAAATTGAATCCGTCGAACGCCTGGCCTGCGCCGCCCTGTACGTTCGTATTGACCACCGCATCGCCAGCGAGCACCACTGCCGGCGCCCCCGCGGGGCCGTTTTGGTTGCTGTCGTTCAGGGCCCCGGTGCCGCCCGTCCCGCCTGACGTTGCGCCGCCAGGAATCTGCACCGTCGCGCCCCCGTTGCCCAGGCCCGACGAACCGCCGCCACCGCCGTTGCCGCTGCCCCCATTCCCGCTGCGGTCGGGGATGCCGGCGCCGCCGGCTGCGCTGCAGTTTGCGATCGTGCTGGGCGAGCAGGTCGCGGCCCAGCCGGGGAGCGCCGCACCGGCCAGCCCAAGCGATACGCTGATTGAGATGATGGAAGCGCGGCGACGCGCATGCGTGGTGTCGCCGCTGGCGTCAACGCCCCCGTGCGATGCCTTGGTCAGTTCCGATACCACTTGCGGAGCACGCAAGGTGCGGCTCCAGACCAGCCGATAGACCCGGTTCATGTTGATCCCCTCGTCGCATAGACCCATGGGTCGGGCGCTGATCATGGAGAGGCAGGACCGTGGCGCGAATGACCCGTTTTTTGTGTTGTCGTTCTCTGGCGCGCCGGCTGGGGTACTGCGTTTTCGGCTCATCGGCCGGGGCGCATGCGCGCGAAATATAACATTTGCCTAGGAAATATTGCCCGGGCTGTCGGTAAGGGTTGATGTCCGGCCTCGTCGTCCCTACGGAGGGGCGAAAAAAACGCGCCGAGTCGCCCCGGCGCGTTCTTCGTTTTGCTGCTGAGCGGACTGCTTACGCCATCCACTTCCGCGCGTTGCGGAACATCCGCATCCACGGGCTGCTGCCGTCGCCGGCGGCCTCCCATTCCTTCGGATGCCAGCTCATCTGCACGGCGCGGAACACGCGTTCCGGGTGCGGCATCAGCACGGTGAAGCGGCCGTCGTGCGTCGTCACCGAGGCAATGCCCTGCGGCGAGCCGTTCGGGTTCAGCGGATAGGTCTGCGTGACTTCGCCACGGTTGTCGACGTAGCGCAGGCCGACGGCGACCTTGCCGATGTCGCCCTGCTGCGAGAAGTCGGCATAGCCTTCGCCGTGCGCGACGACGATGGGGATGCGGCTGCCTTCCATGCCCGCGTAGAAGATCGACGGGGATGCCTCCACCTGCACGGTCACCAGGCGGCCTTCGTATTGCTCCGACTGGTTGCGCGTGAACTTCGGCCATGCGCCGGCGCCCGGGATGATCGGGGCGAGGTTCGCCATCATCTGGCAGCCGTTGCACACGCCCAGCGCGATCGAATCGGTGCGGTTGAAGAAAGCCGCGAACTGCTCGGCGAGCATGCTGTTGAAGAGGATCGTCTTCGCCCAGCCTTCGCCCGCGCCGAGCACATCGCCGTAGCTGAAACCGCCGCAGGCGACGAAGCCCTTGAAGCTGGCGAGGTTCGTGCGGCCCGCCAGCAGGTCGCTCATGTGGACGTCGTAGGTGTCGAAGCCGGCCTTGTCCATCGCATAGGCCATTTCGATCTGCGAGTTCACGCCCTGCTCGCGCAGGATGGCCATGCGCGGACGCGCGCCTGTGGCGATGAACGGTGCGGCCACGTCTTCCGCCAAGTCGAACGTGAGCTTGGGCGAGATGCCTGGGTCTTCAGCGTCGAGGATGCGGTCGTATTCGCTCTGCGTGCACTCGGGGTTGTCGCGCAGGCTGGCGATGCGCCAGGAGACATCCGTCCAGGTGCGTTGCAGTTCGATGCGCGACGCGCTGAACACCTTCTTGGCGTCGCGCCAGATCTCAATGTGGTCGTTAGCGTTGGGCGCGCCGATCACGTGGCTGCAACCGGCCAGGCCGTGTTCGCGCAGCACCGCAAAGACGGCGTCGCGCTGGGCCAGCGGCACCTGGATGACGGCACCGAGTTCTTCGGCAAACAGCGCGCGCAGCGTCAGGTCGGCGCGGCGGCCGGAGACTTGCTGCGCCCAGTTCTTGGCGTCGCCGTAGTCGGATTCATGCGCGCCGTCGAGCGTGAGCATGTCGACGTTGATCGACACGCCGCAGTGGCCGGCGAAGGCCATTTCGCAGACGGTCGCCCACAGGCCACCGTCGGAACGGTCGTGATACGCCAGCAGCGAACCGCTCGCGTTCAGTTGCTGGATGGCGGCGAAGAAGCGCTTGAGGTCTTCGGCGTCGTCCACGTCGGGCACGCTGTTGCCGATCTGCTCCGTGACCTGCGCCAGGATGCTGCCGCCCATGCGGTTCTTGCCGCGGCCCAGGTCGATCAGGATCAGCGTGGTGTCTGCCGGCGCGTTGGCCGATTCCACTTGCTTGAGCTGCGGCGTGAGCGTCTTGCGCACGTCCGTCACCGGGGCAAACGCCGAGACGATCAGCGAGACCGGCGCCACGACTTCCTTCGCCGCACCTTCGTCTTCCCACTTGGTGCGCATCGACAGCGAATCCTTGCCCACCGGAATGCTGATGCCCAGGGCCGGGCACAGCTCCATGCCGACCGCCTTGACGGTGTCGTACAGGCGGGCGTCTTCACCGTTCACGCCGCAGGCGGCCATCCAGTTGGCCGACAGCTTCAGTTGCGTGAGCGAGTCGATCGGTGCAGCGGCGATGTTGGTGATGGACTCGCCGATGGCCATGCGGCCCGATGCCGGTGCGTTGATGACAGCCAGCGGCGTGCGCTCGCCCATCGTCATCGCCTCGCCGGCGTAGCCCTTGTAGTCGAGCGTGGTGACGGCCACGTCGGCCACCGGCACTTGCCACGGGCCGACCATCTGGTCGCGCGTGTTCAGGCCGCCCACGGTGCGGTCGCCGATGGTGATCAGGAACGACTTGCTGGCGACGGTCGGATGACGCAGCACGTCGCGTGCGACGACTTCGAGGTCCAGACCGGTGACATCGACTTCCGGCAGTTCCTGCGCGACGCGACGCACGTCACGGTGCATGCGCGGCGGCTTGCCGAGCAGCACGTCCATCGGCATGTTGACCGGGAAGTGTTCAGGGAGATCGGCCGCAGTGTCGCTGTCGACCACTTGCAGTTGCTGCTCGTCCGTGGCGAAACCGACCACCGAGAACGGCGCCCGCTCGCGCTCGCACATGGCCTGGAAGCGCGGAAAATCGCCGGGGGCAATCGCCAGCGTATAGCGCTCCTGCGATTCGTTGCACCAGATTTCTGCCGGGCTCAGGCCGGACTCTTCCAGATGCACCTGGCGCAGGTCGAAGCGCGCGCCCTTGTCGGCACCATCGACGAGTTCCGGGAAGGCGTTGGAGATGCCACCTGCGCCCACGTCGTGGATCGACAGGATCGGGTTGTCCTCGCCCAGCGCCCAACACGCGTTGATCACTTCCTGCGCGCGGCGCTGCATTTCGGGGTTACCGCGCTGGACGGAATCGAAGTCCAGGTCGGCGGTGTTGGTGCCGGTGGCCATCGAGCTGGCAGCACCGCCGCCCATGCCGATGCGCATGCCGGGGCCGCCCAGCTGAATCAGCAGCGTGCCGGCCGGCAGCCCGTGCTTGTGCGTGTGGCCGGCGTCGATGTTGCCGATGCCGCCCGCAATCATGATCGGCTTGTGATAGCCGCGCACGGTGCCGCCGACATTCTGCTCGTAGACGCGGAAGTAGCCGCCGAGGTTGGGCCGACCGAATTCATTGTTGAACGCTGCGCCGCCGATCGGGCCTTCGATCATGATCTGCAGCGGCGAGGCGATGCGGTCAGGCTTGCCGACGGGGCCCGGTGCAGCTTCATTCGGATTGCGGTGCGCCACGGGCTGGGCGGTATCGCGCGCGTTTTCCCACGATTGCACGGCTTCCGGCAGCAGCAGGTTCGACACGGTAAAGCCGGTCAGGCCGGCCTTGGGCTTGGCGCCGCGGCCCGTCGCGCCTTCGTCGCGGATTTCACCGCCCGCGCCAGTGGACGCACCCGGGAACGGCGAAATGGCCGTCGGGTGGTTGTGCGTCTCCACCTTCATCAGCGTGTGCGTGAGGGCTTCGCGGCGGCCGTATTGCGGCACGCCCGTCTGGCCTTCCGTGCCCGCGTGCGGGAACCAGCGCTCGGCCATGCCGCCTTCCATCACGGCGGCGTTGTCCGAATACGCGACGATCGTGCCCTGCGGCGCAAGCTGGTGCGTGTTGCGGATCATCGCGAAGAGCGACTTGTCCTGCGTCTCGCCGTCAATGGTCCAGTCGGCGTTGAAGATCTTGTGGCGGCAGTGCTCGCTGTTGGCCTGCGCAAACATCATCAGCTCGACGTCGGTCGGGTTGCGTTCGAGCTTGCGGTAAGCGTCGACCAGGTAGTCGATTTCATCGTCAGACAGGGCCAGGCCCATTTCGACGTTGGCGGCTTCCAAGGCACGACGACCAGCATCCTGGCCACCGGCAATATCGACAAAGCGCAATGCCTTGGCGGGCAACACGTCGAACAGGCCGTAGCCGGCTTCGCGCGAGTCGATGACGGTTTCGGTCATGCGGTCGTGCAGATGCTCGGCAACGGCGGCGCGAGTGGCGTCGTCGAGATGCTTGGCAGCGCCGGTCAGGCTGCGAATGAGGCCCTTCTTGCACGTGACGGTGAATTCCACGCCGCGCTCGATCCGATGGATTTGCGGCAGCGCGCAGTGGCGGGCGATTTCCGTCGCCTTGCTGGCCCACGGCGAGATCGTGCCGAAGCGCGGGATGACCACGAAGCGGTCACCCTCGACATCGGCCGGGGCGGGCGAACCGTAGGTCAGCAGCGCTTGCACACGGGCGGATTCATCGGCTGACAGCGGCGTGTCGGCGGCCACGAAATGCAGGTATTGGGCACTGACGGCATCGATGTCCGGATCGATGCGCTTGAGGGTCGAAAGCAGGCGTTGCTGGCGGAAGGCGGACAGCGCGAGAGCGCCGGGAAAGCACGAGAAATGCGCCATGGTGGGCAAGGCAGGCAGTAGCTGGAAGGAGGGACTTCCCGGCGTGCGCGGGAAAACCGCTATTGTACCTTGCCCGGCCCTCGTTACCGACCCTCAAATCGGCCCGAAATGCGCCTGCCTCGGCCGGAAATTGTCGAAAACGCCCGTTTTACAACGACGTGGCGGACCGCGCCGCTTGCTCGTACAGGCCCGTCAGCACGCGCAGCAGGCGCGCCAGCTCGCCAATTTCGGCATTTTCCTCGCCGCTGGGCGAAATATTGCTGGTCAGGCATTGCTCGCGGATCTCGCGGTACCGGGCGCAGGCCTTTTCGCCGGCTTCGGTGGTCGTGTAGGTGACTTCCTTGCCGTTGCGCGTGCCCTCCACCAGATCCATCCCCTGCAGTTTCTTGAGGGAATACGTGACAAGGTGGGTGTCTTCCACATTCAGCACGAAGCAGATGTCGGCCAGGCGCTTGGCACGGCCACGGTGGTTGACGTGATGCACCACCAGCACATCGAGGAAGGTCAGGTCGCGCACACCGGCGGCGGCCATGCAGCGCACGCACCAGCGGTTGTAGGCGTTGTAGGCGGTGTTGAGCGCAAACTCGAACTCCGACAGCTCCGGACTGCGCGCCGACACCAGGTGTGACGAAGACACGATCGGCCCGCCCTTCCCTGCATCCTCATTGGCTGCGGATTGCGGCAGATCAGCTTTCGGGGTGGTCGGCGATTTGGACATTGCAACGGGCGGGGAAAGGACCGGAAACGCGGGCTATTGTAAGAGAATAGATCGTCATGTCTGCATGGATAAAAGCGTAGTTGCCCATGTCCTCACACCCTACCTGGCGCGAAATCCTGATCGACGGCGCCCTGGCCGCACACAACGGCGCCGATCTGCTGTTCGGCACGGCCGGCATCCGTGCGCTGGAAGCGGCTGCGTACCGAACCCTCGAACCCTTCACCTTGATGGCCCGAGCCGGCGAAGCCGCCGCCGACTGGCTGCAGACGCGCGTGCCACATGGGCATGTGCTGCTCGTTGCCGGCCCAGGCAACAACGGCGGCGATGCGCTCGTGGCGGCGACGGTGCTGCATCTGGCCGGGCGCGCCGTCACCCTGTGGCTTGCCGCCGACCCGGCAAAGCTGCCCGACGATGCGCGCCGCGCCTGGGCGGAGGCGTGTGCCGCGAATGTCCCGATCGAACAGCTGCACACCCCGGCTTCGGTGCCGGCCGCGACCTCCGCCATCGTCGACGGCCTGTTTGGTGTTGGACTCGCCCGGCCGTTGACGGGATTGCATGCGGCGCTGGTCGACACCATCAACGCCAGCGGATTGCCTGTGTATGCGCTGGACATTCCCTCCGGGCTGAACGGCGATACCGGCCACCCCCCCGCCCCGGATTCACCGGTGATTCAGGCGCGCGCCACCATCACGTTCCTGGCCGTCAAACCGGGCTTGCTGACGGGCGATGGTCGTGACGCCACCGGCGACATCGCGCTGGCCGACCTGCAAGCCGCGCAACCGGCTTATGACGGCGTGGTCGAAGCAGACGCCTTCGTCAACACGCCGTCACGCTGGCTCGCGCACGTGCCGCGCCGGCGGCATAACGGGCACAAGGGCACGTACGGCAGCGTGGCGATCGTGGGCGGCGCCGTGGGCATGGTCGGGGCGCCGCTGCTGTCGGCGCGCGGCGCGCTCTATCTGGGCGCGGGCAAGGTGCACGTGGCCTCGCTGGCCGCCGATGCGCCGCGTGTCGACCCTGCGCAACCGGAGTTGATGCTGCACACATGGGGCGCGCTCGATCTCGGCAGCATGCAGGCGCTGGCCGTGGGCCCTGGCATGGGCACCGGCAAGGAATCGGAAGCCGCGCTCGAGCATCTGCTGGACCGCATGCTGTCAGCGCACACGCCTGCCGTGTTCGACGCCGATGCACTGAATCTCTTTGCGAAAACGCCCGCGCTGCTCGCTCGGCTCACGCAGTTGGCCGGAAGCGGTGTGCCGTTGGTGCTGACGCCGCATCCGCTGGAAGCCGCGCGCCTGCTGCAGACCGATGCGCGCGCCGTTCAGCACGATCGGCTGGCCGCCGCCCAGGCGTTGGTCAATCGGACGGGCGCGGTGGTCGTGCTCAAAGGCTCGGGCACGATCATCGCGGCGCCGGGCATCGCGCCGGCCATCAACCCCACCGGCAACGGCGGGCTCGCCACCGGCGGCACGGGCGACGTCCTGACCGGCATGATCGGCGCACTGCTTGCGCAGGGCATGGGAGCGCGCGAAGCTGCACTCGCCGGTGTGTGGTTGCATGGTCGCGCCGCCGACGACCTGGTCCAAGCGGGCGTCGGTCCCATCGGCCTGCACGCAAGCGAGCTATGCGCGCCGGCGCGACGTGCACTCAACGCCTTGCTGGCGTCGGACGTTCGCCGATAGAAAGCCGTCATTCAGCGCCGTTATACTGCCCATTCGTTTTCCCGCACCAACCTCACGTCACATCACGCCGTATGCCCACAGCCCTACCCGCCTGGCAGTCCCTGACGCAACACGCAGAATCGATCCGCGCGACCCATATGCGCGACTGGTTTGCCGCGCCGGACGCCGAGGAACGGGTACGCGCCTTCACACTGGAAGCCGCTGGCCTGACAGTCGACTATTCAAAAAACCGCATCACCCCCGAGACGCTGGCGCTGCTGCTGCAACTGGCCGACGAGGCCGGCGTGCTCACGCTGCGCGACGCCATGCTGCGTGGCGACCGCATCAACAACACCGAGCACCGCTCCGTCTTACATGCGGCGTTGCGTGGCCGCGCGGAAGACGACTATCGCGCCGACGGCGAGCCCGTCATGCCCGAAGTGCTGCGCGTGCGCGCCCAGATGCACGACTTCGCCAACCGCGTGCATAGCGGCGCCTGGACAGGCCACTCGGGCCAGCGCATCACGGACATCGTGAACATTGGCATTGGCGGCTCAGACCTCGGCCCCCGCATGGTGTGCCGCGCCCTCGACCATCTTGCCGTGCCGCAGGTGCGCATGCATTTCGTCTCCAATGTCGACGGCACGGACTTGGCCGAAACATTGGATCATCTGAATCCGGATACCACGCTCGCCATCGTCTGCTCGAAGACGTTCACCACGCTCGAAACGATGGCGAACGCGCATAGCATGCGCCGGTGGTTTGTCGAACATGGCGTGGCGGAAGATCAGCTCAAGCACCACTTCGTCGCGGTCTCCACCAACCGCGAGGCCGTCGTGCAGTTCGGCATCGACCCGGACAACATGTTCACGTTCTGGGATTGGGTGGGCGGGCGGTTCTCGCTGTGGTCGGCGGTGGGCCTGTCGATCATGCTGGCGATCGGGCCGCAGCAGTTCGAAGCGATGCTCGATGGTGCTCGCGCGATGGATCGCCACTTTGCGACGGCCGCGCCACGCGAAAACCTGCCGCTCATTCTCGGGATGCTGTCTGTCTGGTATCGCGGCTTCTTCGATGCGGCGAGTGCATGCACGGTGCCCTACTGCGCGCCGCTGGAACTGCTGACCGACTTCATGCAGCAGCTCGAGATGGAAAGCAACGGCAAATCGGTCCAGCGCAACGGCGCGGCCATCGATACCGACACCGGCCCGATCGTCTGGGGCACCGCCGGCACCAACGGGCAGCATGCGTATTTCCAGTTGATCCACCAGGGTTCGCAGATCGTGCCGGTGGATTTCATCACCACGCTCGAGCCGGTGCGCAACCTGCCTGGCCACCACGCCAAACTGCTTGCCAACTGCTTCGCGCAGGGCGAGGCGCTGCTGCTCGGGCGCACCGCCGATGAAGTCCGCGCGGGCGGCGTCACCGACGAAGCGCTGGTGCCGCATATGGTGTTCGAAGGCAATCGCCCGAGCACGACCATCCTGATGGGACGGCTGGACGCTGCCTCACTCGGCGCGCTCATCGCCTGCGCCGAGCACCGCACCTTCGTGCAGGGCGCGGTGTGGAACATCAACTCGTTCGATCAGTGGGGCGTGGAGCTTGGCAAGAAACTCGCCAAGCCGATTCAGGCAGAGCTGGAAGGTGCACCGGCCTCGGTGGCGCATGACGCATCGACGGCGGCTTTGATCCGCCGCGCCAAAGTCGCGCTCTGACGCAAACGTTCAGAGTTCGGTGACGATCTCGTCGCCGACGAGATGCCCGGCTTCGATGGTGAGAATGCGGCTGCAACGGGCCGCGACGGAGCGGTCGTGCGTCACCAGCACGAGCGTGGAGCCGGCACTGCGGTTGAGTTCAAACATCAGTGCGATCACGGCCTCGCCGGTGGCAGTGTCGAGACTGCCGGTCGGCTCGTCGGCAAAAAGAATGTCGGGCTCGGTCACAAACGCGCGTGCCAGAGCCACGCGCTGTTGCTCGCCGCCCGATAATGTCTTCGGATAGTGCGACAGCCGTGCGCCGAGGCCGACGCTCTCCAGCAGCACCGTGGCGCGACGGCGCATTTCAGCGGTGCTCACATCGCCCTGCAATTCCAGCGGCAACATCACGTTCTCGAGCGCCGTCAGGTGCGGCAGCAGCTGGAACGATTGGAAGACAAAGCCGACGTGGCTGCCGCGCACGGTGGCACGGCCATCCTCGTCCAGTTTGAACAGGTCGTTGCCCAGCAGCTTGACCGAGCCCGATGTCGGCAAGTCCAGTCCGGCGAGCAACCCGAGCAGCGTCGATTTGCCCGAACCGGACGCGCCAACAATCGCCAATGTTTCGCCCATTTCCACACGGAAGGCAACATCGCTCAGAATAGGCAACTCACCGGTGGCATCGCGCACAGTCTTGTGCAGCGAATCGACTTCAATCACCCAGGTAGCGGAAGACGACATGATTGGACGGGTTGGTAGTAGAAGGCGCAGCGTGAAGTGGCTTGCAGCGGCGTTCGGCTGCGCAGTGTTCGGCATGCTGCCGTTCGCACAGACGGCTGTAGCACAAGGCGCGCCGGCATCGCATCGCGTGGTGGTGCTGGGTGACAGCCTGTCGGCAGGATACGGCCTGGCGCAAGGCACAGGCTGGGTCGCGTTGCTCGACAGGCGCCTCAAAGAACGGAAGCCCGATTATAGCGTTGCCAATGCCAGCATCAGCGGCGACACCACGGCCGGCGGCCGCTCGCGCCTGCCCGCCGTGCTGGCCCGCGAAAAGCCCTCCATCGTGATTCTGGAACTGGGCGGTAACGACGCGCTTCGCGGCCTGTCGCTCGCCTCCAGCGAAGCCAACATGAAGGCGATGATCGAAGCATCGCAAGCCGCAGGCGCGAAGGTGTTGCTGGTTGGCATGCGCATCCCGCCCAACTACGGCCCGGATTACAGCGAGCGTTTCTTCGCCATGTTCGGCAAGCTGGCGCAGCAGTACAAGCTGCCGCTGGTGCCGTTCCTGCTGGAAGGCGTTGCGCAACGCCCCGACTGGTTCCAGGAAGATCGCATCCATCCCATTGCCGCAGCGCAGCCAACGATGCTGGATAACGTATGGCCCAAACTGGAACCTCTCCTTAAAGCCCGGGTCGGAAGATGATGCTTCTGCCGCACCGATTGCGTCATCCGGCGCATCCGATTCTCTACTCCGGCACGGCGGCCACCTCTCACTCGGGCGAACACCATGAAGCTTCTGGCAAGCGGGCTACGCGCAGCGCGCGACAACAAGCGGTTCCTGGTCGGCATGTCGCTGCTCTTTGCGTTCCGCGCCTGCATTGCCGACTGGGCAGTCGTGCCGAGCGGCTCAATGAACCCCACGCTCATCGAAGGTGACTACATTTTGATGAACCGGTTGGCCTACGGGGTGCGCGTGCCGGCCACGACCGTCTGGCTCAAGCGCGGCAGCGAGCCGAAACGCGGTGATGTCGTCGTCTTCTCCTCCCCCGAAGACGGCACGAAGCTGGTGAAGCGACTCATCGGGCTGCCCGGCGACGTGGTTGAAATGCGTGACGAAGCGCTCTACATCAATCGTGAGCGGATTGCCTATGCGCCGCTGCCAGACGTCGCACCCGGCACGTTGCCGCAAGCAACGGCGACACTGCCGCACGAACTCTGGTCGGAAGCGCTACCCGGCCGCGAGCACACCGTGATGGTCTTGCCGGAGGTGCGTGCGCTGCGCAGTTTCGGACCCATCACCGTCCCGCAAGACCATTACCTCATGCTGGGCGACAACCGCGACAACAGCCGAGACTCACGTTACTTCGGCCTGGTCCCTCGCAAGAACCTGATCGCGCGCGCTTCCCACGTAGCCCTGTCGTTCGACCCTGACCACTGGTACATGCCGCGCGTCGCGCGCATCGGCAAACCGCTGGACTAGTCGGCAAAAAAAAGGCAAAGAAAAAGCCCCCTCGTTGTAGAGGGGGCTTTTTTGTCTGGCTAGTCGCAGGACGCGGTATCAGTCCTCTGCCGTATTGGCAGGTTTGCTGGTGTCGACCGCGCTGCTGTTGATCTTCACCTTCGAGCGCGCCTTCAGCGCTTCGTAGTAGGCGTTGAACTCCGTCTGGCCTGCCGCTTGCGCCAGTTGCTGTGCATCGGCAGTGCGGCGCGCCTCGTCCACATTGGCCGGCGGCAGCACCTTGTTGATGCGATACAGCGCGTAGCCCTGGGCACCGAGGTCGACGCCGATGGTGACCGGCAGCTTGGTCGCATCCGCACGCAGGATCGCCGTCAATGCTGCCGGCGGCGTGCCCTGCGCCTGCTGGCGCGAGAGGGTCTGTGCAGCGTTGAAACCATCGGCGCTGTTGCTCTGCTTCACGGCGGCCAGCTTTTCTTCGCCGGCCTTCTTTGCCAGCGCAGCCGCTTGCTCGGCGATCACCTTGGCCTTGACCTGTTCCCGCACGTCGGCCAGCTTCTTCACCGTGGCCGGGCGATACTCCGCCGCGCGCGCTGCAACCAGCGTGGTCGGACCTACCTGGATGGCGGCCGTGTTGCGGTGGTTCTTGATCACGTCGTCAGCGAACAGCGCCTTGAGCACCTTGTCGTTGCCGATGGGGCTGCCGGACTGCGCCGGGCTCGGGGTGCGCGTCACGTTGTCGGCCGTCTGGATCTGCAGCTTGAGCTTGTCGGCCACCGGCTTCAGGCTGTCGGACTGGTCTTCCACCGTGTTGGAGAACGCGTCGGCCAGCTCCGAATACTTCTTGTTGGCGAGCTGCGTACGGACTTCACGCTCAAGCTCGGGCTTGACGGCTTCCAACGGCTGCACGCCGCCGCCCTTCACTTCTTCCAGCTTGATGATGTGGAAACCAAAATCGCTTTGGACCACGTCGCTGATGTCGCCCGGCTGCTTGAGCGCAAACAGCGCGTTCTCAAACGGCGGCACGGTCGCGCCCTTGCCGAGGAAGCCTAGCTCGCCACCCTGCGCGGCCGAACCCGGATCGCCCGAGTACTTCTTGGCCAGTTCGGCAAAGCTCGCGGGGTTCTTGCGCACTTCGGCCAGGACTTCTTCGGCCTTCTTCTTGGCGGCGTCCTTGTCGGCAGGCTTGGCGTTGTCCGGCAGCTTGATCAGGATGTGAGCGGCGCGGCGTTCTTCCTGTGTCTTGAAGCGCGCAGCGTTCTGATCGTAGTACTCCTTGATCTGCTCGGGCGTGACCGGGATCTGCTTCATCATGTCCTCGCCCGAGAACACGACATACTCGGCCTTGACTTGCTCCGGCACAGAGAATTCCTGCTGGTGCGCATCGTAGTAAGCCTGGATGGCCTTGTCGTCCGCATTGACCTTTGCAGCGTAGTCGGCCGGCTTGAACAGCAGCGTCTGGACTTCGCGCTGCTGATCGCGTACCTGGATCAGGCGCTCCACCAGCGACTTCGGCACAAACGCCGACGACACGATCGATTGCGGAATCTGTTGCTGCGACAGCTCGAAGCGCAGATTGCCTTCCAACTGCTCGGGCGTCATGTTCTGCGCAGCCAGCAGTCGTACGTAGGCTTCCTGGTCGAACGAGCCATCCGGCTTGCGCAGCGCTGCCACAGCGGGAATCTGCAGGATGGTGTCGCGAATCTTGTCGTTCGAGATGGTCAGGTTCGCACGCGTAACCTCATTGGCCAGCACGCGTTGCTGGATGATGCCGTCGAGCACGTCACGGCGCATCTGCGGACCTTCGAACTGGCGCGGATCATATTGCGCGCCAAGCATCTGGCGCAGGCGCTCCGTCTGCTCGCGCACGCGCGCGTCGACTTCGTTGGTGGAGATGACCTTGCCGTCGACCTTGGCTGCGTCATGCGAGCTGTCCATGAAGCTCGAATAACTCTGCACGCCGAAGAACACGAACGACGGGAACACCAGAATCAGCAGCACCAGAAACATCAAGCGCCGATGCGTACGTACGAAATCAAGCATGCTGGACCGGAGGTGAATGGAAGATGGAAAATCCGGCGATTCTATCAGGTGCCGCCGACATTCCGGACAATCGCGGCGCAGCGCACAGGCAAGACCTGCAAGCATTCGCCGCTGAAAAGACAAAGGCCCGAACGAATCGGGCCTTTGTACAGGAATCTGGCGGAGCGGACGGGACTCGAACCCGCGACCCCCGGCGTGACAGGCCGGTATTCTAACCGACTGAACTACCGCTCCAGATTGGGTTGGACTACCCCGACGCGTGAGCGGCAATACGAACGATGGTGGGTGCTGAGAGGCTCGAACTCCCGACCCGCGCCTTGTAAGGGCGCTGCTCTACCAACTGAGCTAAGCACCCGTTCGTACTGCCGGCGTGAGCCGGACTGTCCGGCGCCCGTGTTGTCACCCACGAGCACCAAAGCCCGCTAGTTTAGCGCATCTTTCAGCGCTTTGCCAGGTTTGAATTTCGCAACTTTACCGCCTTCGATCGTGATGGCCGCTCCCGTGCGTGGATTGCGCCCATTACGCGAAGAGCGCTTGCCGACCAGGAACGTACCGAAGCCGACCAGCGTGACCGACCCACCGTCGCACAACGCATCCTTGATGCCGTCGATCAGCGCGTCGATGGCGCGCCCCGCCGCGGCTTTTGACATGTCTGTCTGCGTCGCCACATGGTCGATGAGATCTGTTTTATTCATCGTGCCACCTCCCCGAACACCCGCTCAGTGTGGATTCATTAAAGTGGCCGTCAATCGACGTGTCAAGGCGAAGAACTGCGTGCTACACGTCGTAGCCTGTGCAAAGAAAAAGGGCCCGAACATGTCGGGCCCTTCTTCAACCTTCGCAGGCTACGGTGTCAGTGATGCACCATTTCCTGCGACTTGCCGTCGTCGCCCTTGGCCGGCGCAGGCTTGGCTTCCTCTTCCGGCAGCGGCTCGGGCTTACGCACCAGCGCCAGCTCCAGCACCTTATCGATCCAGCGCACCGGTTGGATCTCGATGCTGTTCTTCACGTTGTCCGGAATGTCCGCCAAGTCCTTGACGTTCTCTTCCGGAATCAGTGCCAGCTTGATGCCGCCACGGTGTGCAGCCAGCAGCTTTTCCTTCAAGCCGCCGATCGGCAACACCTCGCCGCGCAGCGTGATTTCGCCGGTCATTGCCACATCAGCGCGCACCGGAATTCCGGTCAACACCGACACCAGCGCCGTCGTCATCGCAATACCTGCCGACGGGCCGTCTTTGGGCGTCGCACCTTCGGGCACGTGGATGTGGATGTCGCGCTTCTCGAACATCTCATCCTTGATACCCAGGCGCGCCGAACGCGAACGCACCACCGAGCGCGCAGCCTCGACCGACTCCTTCATCACGTCGCCCAACGAACCGGTGCGGGTGATGTTGCCCTTGCCCGGCATCAGCGCGGCTTCGATGGTCAGCAGATCACCGCCCACTTCCGTCCATGCCAAACCGGTCACCTGGCCAACCTGATCTTCCTTGCCGGCCAGACCAAAGTCGAAGCGACGCACGCCGAGGAATTTGTCCAGGTTGTCCGAATCCACCTTCACGGACGTGCCGGCTTCCTTCTTCAGCAGCAACTGCTTGACCACCTTGCGGCAGATCTTCGAAACCTCGCGCTCTAGCGAACGCACGCCAGCTTCCCGCGTGTAATAGCGGATGATGTCGCGCAGCGCGGCTTCAGTCACCTCGATCTCGCCTTCCTTCAGACCATTATTCTTGATCTGCTTGGGCAGCAAGTAGCGACGGGCGATGTTGACCTTTTCGTCTTCCGTGTAGCCCGACAGGCGAATCACTTCCATCCGGTCCAGCAACGGCGCCGGGATGTTCAGCGAGTTCGACGTCGCCACGAACATCACATCCGACAGGTCGAAGTCCACTTCGATGTAGTGGTCCTGGAACGTGTGGTTCTGTTCCGGGTCCAGCACTTCGAGCAGGGCCGACGACGGGTCGCCGCGGAAGTCCGCACCCATCTTGTCGATTTCGTCCAGCAAGAACAGCGGGTTGCGCACGCCGACCTTGGTCAGGCTCTGCAGAATCTTGCCGGGCATCGACCCGATGTACGTACGGCGGTGACCGCGAATCTCGGCCTCGTCACGCACGCCACCCAGCGCCATGCGGACGAACTTGCGGTTCGTTGCACGCGCCACCGACTGCCCGAGCGAGGTCTTGCCGACACCCGGCGGCCCCACGAGGCACAGGATCGGCGCCTTCAGCTTGTCCACGCGCTGTTGCACTGCGAGGTACTCAAGGATGCGTTCCTTGACCTTCTCCAGGCCGTAGTGGTCCTGATCCAAAACCTGCTCGGCATTCGACAGGTCGTTGTTGACCTTGCTCTTCTTGCGCCACGGCAGACCGACCAACGTGTCGATGTAGTTGCGCACGACCGTTGCCTCGGCCGACATCGGCGACATCAGCTTGAGCTTCTTGAACTCGGACTCGGCCTTCTTCTTGGCCTCCTTGGGCATGCGGGCGGCCTTGATCTTCTTGTCTAGCTCTTCGAGATCGGCGCCTTCTTCGCCTTCGCCCAATTCCTTCTGGATGGCCTTAACCTGCTCGTTCAGGTAGTACTCGCGCTGGCTCTTCTCCATCTGGCGCTTGACGCGGCCGCGGATGCGCTTTTCCACCTGCAGGATGTCAATCTCGCCTTCAAGCTGCGACAGCAGGCTCTCCAGACGTTCGGTCACGTTGAACATCTCGAGAATCTTCTGCTTCTGCTCGAGCTTGATCGGCAGATGCGCAGCGATGGTGTCAGCCAGACGACCCGGCTCGTCGATGCCCGACAACGAAGTCAGGATCTCCGGCGGGATCTTCTTGTTCAGCTTCACATACTGATCGAACTGCGACACGATGGCGCGACGCAGCGCCTCGGTCTCAGCCGATTCGGTGGGTTCCGGGCCGACGGGCACGGCTTCGCAGAAAAAGTGCGATTCGTCGTCGGTGACGGAGAGGATGTTGGCGCGCTGCGTGCCCTCAACCAGCACCTTCACGGTGCCGTCCGGCAGCTTCAGCATCTGCAGAATGTTGGCGATACAGCCGACCTCGTACAGATCCTTATCGGTCGGCTCGTCCTTGGCGGCGGTCTTTTGCGCCACGAGCATGATGCTCTTGCCCGCCTCCATCGCAGCTTCCAGCGCCTTGATGGATTTGGGGCGCCCCACGAACAGCGGAATCACCATGTGCGGAAACACCACCACGTCACGCAGCGGCAACAGCGGCAGGCGAATCTGCTCAGCGGGTAAAAGTTGGGTTCCGGACATTATTTTCCCCAGAAAGTCATGTAAGGGCTAAATTGGGCACAGCGACGGTTTTACAAGACCGCTGCTGCAAGTCGCATGCCGACCCGGTTTCCCGAAGCAAAAAAAGCCGCTCGCGAGCGAACGGCTTCCTGCATGGGACGCATACGGCGCATCCCGGCCGGGCATTCGCGTCAGTTGGAACCTGCAACCTTGGGTTGCTCTTCGTAAATCAGCAAGGGCTTGCCTTCGTCGGAGATCGTACTTTCATCGATCACCACCTTTTGCACACCCTTGTGGTTGGGGAGGTCATACATCACATCCATCAAAGCGTGCTCGACGATGGAACGCAAACCACGCGCCCCCGTCTTGCGCTTGATCGCCTTGCGGGCGATTGCCGTCAGCGCGCTCGGACGAATTTCCAGCTCCACCCCTTCCATTGCCAGCAGCTTCTGGTACTGCTTGACGATTGCGTTCTTGGGCTCGACCAGAATTTCCATCAAGGCAGCCTCGTCGAGCTTGGCCAGCGTCGCCACCACGGGCAGACGGCCGATCAACTCGGGAATCAGGCCGAACTTGATGAGATCTTCCGGCTCCACTTGCGGCAGCACTTCGCTGACGTCGCGTTCTTCCTTGCTCTGCACTTCTGCACCGAAACCGATACCGGTCTTGTCAGAGCGCTGCATGATGATCTTTTCCAGACCGTCGAATGCGCCACCGCAGATGAACAGGATGTTGGTCGTATCCACCTGCAGGAAGTCCTGATTCGGATGCTTGCGGCCACCTTGCGGCGGCACCGAAGCCATCGTTCCTTCCACCAGCTTGAGCAATGCCTGCTGCACACCTTCCCCAGAAACGTCCCGGGTAATGGAAGGGTTGTCAGACTTGCGCGAAATCTTGTCGATCTCGTCGATGTAGACAATACCGCGCTGGGCCTTGTCCACCTCGTAATTGCAGTTCTGCAGCAGCTTCTGGATGATGTTTTCGACGTCCTCGCCCACGTAGCCGGCTTCGGTCAGCGTGGTGGCGTCGGCGATGACGAATGGCACGTTCAACAGACGCGCCAGCGTTTGAGCAAGCAGGGTCTTGCCCGAGCCAGTCGGTCCGATGAGCAGGATGTTGCTCTTCGACAGCTCGACATCGTCCTTCTTGCCGAGATGCTTCAAACGCTTGTAATGGTTGTAGACCGCGACCGCCAGGATCTTCTTGGCTTGCTCCTGACCGATCACATATTGGTCCAGGCTTTGGCGGATTTCATGCGGTGTGGGCAGATCGGACTTGACCGCCAGACCACCTTCCTTTTCGGAGATGGCGGCTTCGTCCCGGATGATTTCGTTGCACAGGTCGATACATTCATCGCAGATGAAGACCGAGGGGCCGGCAATCAGTTTCTTGACCTCATGCTGGCTCTTGCCGCAAAACGAGCAGTACAGCAGCTTTTCGCCAGTCGAGCCTTTCTTGTCCGCCATAACGATTACCAGTAGTTCTTGGCAGCATCATACGCCAAATTATCTGGCGACGATCCGCAGGTGTTGTTCTAAGCAAAAACGAGGCGCGAAGCCTCGTTTTTGACACCGCTTGACATGTTTCGTGCGGTTAGCCGGTGTGCCGTAAAACGCACCAGCCACCATCTACACACATCGACGCATTACATCGACACTTCAGCGCTTCGCGATAACCTGATCGATCAGACCGTATTCCTTGGCCTGTTCGCTGCTCATGAAGTTATCACGATCCGTGTCGCGCGCGATCTTATCGACGGGCTGACCGGTCGCCTCCGAGAGTACCGTGTTCAGACGCTCGCGCAGATACAGAATCTCGCGTGCCTGGATCTCGATGTCGGAGGCCTGGCCGCGCGCACCGCCCAGCGGCTGGTGAATCATGATGCGCGAGTTCGGCAGCGCCAGACGCTTGCCCTTGGCACCGGCCGCGAGCAGGAACGCGCCCATGCTGGCCGCCATGCCCATGCACAGCGTCGACACGTCGGGCTTGATGAACTGCATCGTGTCGTACATCGCCAGGCCGGAAGAAACCGAACCACCCGGCGAATTGATGTACAGCGAGATGTCCTTGTCCGGATTCTCGCTTTCCAAAAACAGCAACTGTGCCACCACGAGGTTGGCAGTCTGGTCGTTGACCTCGCCCACCATGAAGATCACTCGCTCCTTGAGCAGGCGCGAGTAGATATCGTAGGCGCGCTCGCCGCGGCCCGACTGCTCGACCACCATCGGCACCAGACCGAGCCCCTGCGTTTCGAGCGCGGAAGCCTGGGTACGGGCAAGTTGGTCGATCAGTTCATTGCGGATCATGCGGTTCTCCGGTGCTTATTTCGGAAACTCTATCGATCGAATCAGCCTTGCGCCGGCGTGGCGGTCAGCTCTTCGAACGACACGACCTTGTCAGTGACCTTGGCCTTGTCGCACACAAAATTTACCACGTTGTTTTCGAGCACGTAGGCTTCCATCTCGGCCAGGCGCTGTTGGTCGCCGTAGTACCAGCGGATGACTTCCTTCGGATCTTCGTAGCTCTTGGCGAACTCTTCGATTTCAGCCTTGATCTGCTCCGGCTTGGCTTCCAGGCCGTTTGCCTTCACCACTTCGGCCAGCACCAGACCCAGCTTCACGCGGCGCTCTGCTTGCTGCGTGAACATCTCAGCCGGGATCGGCATGTTCTTGGCGTTCGGCATGCCGCGCGATTCGAGATCGCGGCGGGCCATTTCGACCAGGCGCTCCTGGTCTTGCTCGACCAGCGACTTCGGCACGTCCAGCTCTGCCACCTTCAGCAGCGCTTCCATGACTTGGTCCTTCAGCAGCGCGTGCGTGCGGCGCTTGACTTCTCGCTCGAGGTTTTCGCGGATGTCGGCGCGCATCTTGTCGAGATTGCCGTCGGCGATGCCCAGCGATTGGGCGAAGGCTTCGTTGACTTCCGGCAGGTGCGCCCACTCGACTTGCTTGAGCGTGACGGTGAATTCGGCCGTCTTACCGGCAACATCCTTACCGTGGTAGTCCTCGGGGAACGCCAACGGGAATTTCTTCGACTCGCCTTGCTTCAGGCCCAGGGTGGCTTGCTCGAACTCGGGCAGCATGCGGCCTTCGCCCAGCACGAAGCTGAAGCCTTCAGCCTTGCCGCCCGCGAATTCCACGCCGTCGATCGTGCCGACGAAATCGACCGTCACGCGGTCGCCGTTCTGTGCAACGGCTGCACCGCCGTCACCGTGCTCGCCGGCTTCGCCGCGCGGATGGTAGTGCACGCGCTGCTTGCGCAGGATGTCGAGGGTCTTGTCGATCTCGGCGTCGGTGATTTCGGTCTTGGTGCGGGTCAGTTCCGCGCCGGCCAGATCGCCGAGCTTCACTTCCGGATACACCTCGAACGTCGCGTCGAAGGCGACTTGATCGTCAGCCACGCCTTCGGTCTTCAGTTCGAAGCGCGGTTGGCCGGCAACCTTCACACCCTGCTCGTTCGTGATGTCGAAGAACTGGCGGGCAGCCTTGTCGTAGCGCACTTCGAATTCGACTTGTTGGCCGTATTGCTTCTCGACCATCTTCATCGGGACCTTGCCCGGGCGGAAGCCGGACATCTTGACGGTCTTGGACAGACGCGCCAGACGGCTTTGCTTCTCTTGCTCCACTTCGGCCTTCGGGACAGCCAGGGTCACTTTGCGATCAAGCTTGCCGAGGTTTTCGATAGTCGACATGGTCGTAATTCCAGATTCAGAAGATGGTTGCGTCGAACGGCGCAGCGCCAGCAGCAGCCGTGGTTCAAAGTTCTTGGTGTTGCCGGGCTTGCAGGAATGCGGCGCGAGGGCCGCTTGACTGCACAATGCACGGCACAACGGGCGCGTTCAGGCTGGCAAACGCAAAACGCATATTATGGCATGGAACGTTCGGCGGCCCTGATTTTTTGGGTCGGAACGCTAGGAAAACCCTTCAAACCGCGTGTTAATCCAGCGGTTCCGCGGCTTCGTTTTCCGGGGGTGTTGCGCCCTGCCCTTGATGGCGCCCATGCTGCAACGCACGCAGAACAAACCGGCCGGGGTCAAGCGCCGCGGCCAGGTCGGATTCCAGCGGGAGCGGGCCACCGTCGATCTGGGCCGCCAGCAACTCTGCGCCCAGTACCGACCATGTGAGGCCTCGCGAGCCATACGCAAGTGCTGCATACAGCCCGGCAAGGCGAGGCAGTTGCGCATGCGGACCTCGCAGACGGAAGCCGCGCGCCGTGGCCGCCGCCTCATCCACCAGCGGGCCGATTAACGGCAACCGATTGGCCGAGACGCACCGCACACCGACATACCCCTGCAGTTGCGCCGGGTCGAGCTTCGCCAGCGCGCCAGATTGCTGCGGCTGCAATCCGGTCAGCCGCCGGAGGTTGGCGGCATGATCGGCGACACGCTCCGTCAGGTCGAATTCACCCGGTTGGAATGAGGAGCCTATGCGAACCGAACGCGCGCCCGGCTCGGCAGGCAGCAGATAGCCATCGCCGCAAACAACGACTTTCGGCCATGCGAGGCCAGCTTCCAACCCGGTGACGGGCACATCCGTGAGTTGACCGCGCACCGGCTTGAGCGATGCGGAATTCAGTGGTGCCAGACGTGCCGCACCGAGACTGCTGGCCAGAACGATGACCGGCGCACTCGCAATCACAGCGCCCTGCGCATCCAGCGCCTGCCATTGGTCGCCGTCTTGGCGCAGCGATTCAACGTGCGTGTTCCAGCGTGCATCGACTGCCGCACCGGCAGCGGCCAGATTGGCGCGGCAAATATCCGGCGGAGCGACCCAGCCCGCTTGCGCAAACCACCAGCCGCCCTGCGGCACGCTGGCGCCGACGCGTTGCGCGGCCTCCTCTACATCGAGCCAGTCGATGTAATCAGTCGGATAGCCGAGCGTTTGCACGATGCGTTGCTGCTCGGTGGCGTCATCGGCGTCTTCAGCCAGCTGCAGCACGCCGGTGCGCTGGAAACCTGTGGCGAAGCCGGCGCGATCGAGCGCGTCCCAGTGGCGGCGCGCAAGGAGGTTGCCTGCGCGCGATAGCCGCGACAGCACGCTGTCGTCGACGGATACGTGCGGATGCATGGCCGCTGCACGATGCGCCGACGTGCCGCGCGCGGGGCCGTCGTTTTCGTCGATCAGGGTGATGCGCCAGCCGCGCGACGCGAGCCGCTCCGCAACGGAACAGCCCGCCAGCCCGGCGCCCAGCACGATGGCGTGACGCTGGCTCCAGACTGGTGCTTCCACCGGCCCGCGCCGCGTGCGCCAATGGGTCGGGAATTGCGCGACGGTCATGTCGCGCTTGCTGCCGAAACCCGGCGCCTTGCGCACCTCGAAGCCGGCTTCCTGCAAGCCGCGTCGCACGAATCCGGCGGCGGTGTACGTCGCCAAAGTCGCGCCGGCACGTGCTACCCGCGCAAGCTGCTTGAACACGCGCGGCTGCCACAGATCCGGGTTTTTTGCGGGAGAGAAACCGTCGAGATAAAACGCGTCGGCAGCGCACGAGAGTTGCGGCAGCGTCTCCATCGCATCATCGAGCAGCAGTGTGAGCGTGACGCGGCCGTCGTCGAAGGTCAAACGATGCACGCCGGGCACCGGCACGGGCCATGATCGACGCAGCATCTCGGCCAGCGGCGCCAGCACGCCGCTGGCCGGATGCACCATCGACAAGCCCGCGCGATCGAATGGATGCTTCTCGATCGAGACGAAATCGAGCCGCGCACAACGCTGCGGATCGTCGCGCCATGCGGCCCACGTGGCGAGGAAATTCAGGCCCTGACCGAAGCCGGTTTCGACGATGGTGAAGGCGCGCTTGCCGCGCCATGCGCCCGGCAAGCCGTTGCCGCCCAGGAAAACGTGATGCGCCTGCGCCAGACCACCTTCGGAGCTGTGATAGACGTCGTCGTACTGCGCGGAGAACGGCGTGCCGTCCGACGTGAGCTGAGGCGTGGCGAGAACAAGGCCGCGTGGCATGAAACACCCTGGGAAGAAGCGGCGAATTGTAACGCCGCCCCTTCCCTGCGCCTTGATCTAAAGCAGCGGCTCTGCGTTACACGTCGGCGACGGGCAGCGTGCCCATCACGCGCCGGTACCACGCGTGGAAGTGCTGCATGCCGTCTTCGAGCGGCGACTGGTACGGCCCGGTTTCCGACACACCGCGCTCCATCAGCGCACGGCGGCCGGCATCCATGCGTTCGCCAATCTCGTCGTCCTCGATGCAGGTTTCCATATACGCAGCGCGTTGCGCTTCGACGAATTCACGCTCGAACGCGGCGATCTCTTCCGGGTAGTAGAACTCGACCACGTTGACGGTGTCTTGCGGCCCTTTCGGATACAGCGTGGAAAGCACGAGCACATGCGGATACAACTCGATCATGTGGGTCGGAAAATACGTCACCCAGATCGCGCCAAAGTCGGGCGGTGCGCCGCGGCGATAGTCCAGCAGTCGATCGTGCCACGCGCCGTAGATATCGGAGCCCGGCTGGCTGAGCGCCTCGTTGATGCCCACGCGCTGCATGCTGTACCAGTCGGCGAACTCCCATTCAAGGTTGTCGCAGGTGACAAAGTGGCCGAGGCCGGGGTGGAACGGCGCGACGTGGTAATCCTCCAGATAGACCTCGATGAACGTCTTCCAGTTGTAGTTGCACTGGTGAACTTCTACGTGATCGAGCACGTAGTCACCAAAGTCGAATTCCGGACGCGCGAACAGCGGCGCCATATCGCGTGCCGGATCGCGCGGGCCTTCGAACAACAGCCCATGGCAGTTGCGAAGCGTGAAGCGCTGCAGGTTCTTGCATGGCGTGCTGGGAAACTGCGGCGCGCCGATCAGTTCACCGTGGTCTGTGTACGTCCAGCGGTGCAAGGGGCAGACGATATTGCCGCCGGCCGTGCGCAAGTTGCCGGTGGCATTGGCGGGGCCGCGCACATTGCCCGTTTCACCGCCAAGAATCAGCGCCTGCCGATGCCGGCAGACGTTCGACATCAACTCCACGCCGCCGGCGTTGCGAACCAGCACGCGGCCGCCGCCTTCCTGTGGGAGGCGGCGCCAATCGCCGGATTCGGGTACGGCTTTTTCGCTGCCCACGTAGCAGGCAGAATGCTTGAAGATCGTTTCGAGTTCGCACGCGAACAAGGCGTCATCAAAGTACGCGGCGACGGGCAATTGGGTATGCGCTGGCATCACGTGCGCCAGGCGTCCGACATCGGTCATCGGAGAATCTCCAACACGGCGTGGCGGGCGGTTTGACGCGGGGCCAAACCACATCCGCCCCATCAGGTATCGGGGGAATGTGCTCGCGCGGGGATGTTCAGCCCGCTTCCGCCACCAGGCGGGCGATGCGGGCGTCCAGCGAGAGCTTCGGACATGTGCTGCACTTCTCTCCGTCGTGACGGCGGAAATGGTGACAGCAGACCTTGCGGTCGAGGGCGAGTGCGGACGTGCCGTCTCGGGCGCGATAGGCAAAGAAGCCGCATCCGCCGGAGATGCCAAGATGCGCGAGCCAGTCTTCCCCGGCTGCTACCAGGTCCGCATCGGACAACGGCACATGCGGACGCACGGCCATGAGGGCGCCAAGCACGCACTCGGCTTGCAGCCGATCGGCAGCGCGATCGTGTAACGAGACCATCGGTTTCAGCGCACGACGCATCGCCGCGCAGAACGCGCGCAGCTCAGTGGCGGCGACTTCCCTTCGCGCAGCAAACGTCCCCTCGACCGGCACCTGCGCAGGCAAGTGCAGGCCGCTCGGAAAACCGTTCTTCACCGGCTGTGCAAGACCGGACAGCCTGGGCACAGGCGCATCCAGATGGACTGCAATCACGCAGAGATAGATCGGCTGCCAGATGGCCAGGCCCCAGCATCGCAGGGCGAGGTAATGCGCGCCGGCTTCCGGATAGGCACGCGCCCAGTGGTCGCACAGGGCGCGCAATGCATCGTCGTCTCCGAGACGCAGCGCGCCCGCCGGTGCCGCACGGCCCTGCTCACCGCGCAGGCTGGGCAGGACGCGCTGCGCCGCCGCCCATACACGTGCGAGATCCGGCGCAGGCGATGGCCGCCAGGCTACCGCCGTGGCGAAGCCCGGCCCGCTGGCGTCTTCAACGAAGGCGCGCATGCCGTCCGTCATGCAGCCGCTTCCACTGCTTCGGCCGCTGCAATGGAACGGGCCTGCGCAGCACGGCGGAACTTGGCGATCGGGTTGACCAGGTTGCCGGCCATCTTCAGGCTCGATGCCGGGTCGGCCAGATTCACCATCTGCACGTTGTTGCCCAGCTGCAGGCGGTTCAGGCACGAATGCAGGAACTCGGGGACGAACATGTCGTAGTGGGCATACTTGGCGGCGCGTTCCGGATGCGCGTCCTGGTAGTCGTACACGCAATCGGCGACCGCACCCCAGAACTCGTCTTCTGTGCAGCAGCCGTTTTCCACCAGCACGTGATTGATGTGGCGCAGCACACCATCGAACACGTCGATGAAGATGCCGAGCAGTTTGAAGTTATCCGGCACCTCCACGGCCAGGCGTTGCACGCGCTCGGGCAGCCATTCGCGCGCCTTGATTTCCAGGATGGCCGATTCCTCGGCAATGTCTTTCATGATGGCGCGCACGGGCACGTGGTTGTCGATCACGAGGATGAGGTTTTCGCCATGCGGCATGAAGCTCAAGTCGTGTGCATAGAAGCAATGCAGCAGCGGCGTGAGATACGCCTGCAGGTATCGGCGCACCCAGGCCAGCGCCGGCAGGCCGGAGCGCCGGATCAGTTCCGGCATCAGCGCAACGCCGTCCTTGTCGACATGCAGCAATGCGGCCATCGTCATCAGGCGTTCCCCCGGTTGCAGCAGTTGCAGCGGGTTCTCGCGCCACAGCGCCGAGAACATCTTCTTGTACGGCGTATCTACGGGAATCGCCGCCTCGTAATAGAAGTTACGGAAGCCGATGGCTGCCACTTCCTGCAGGATCGTGAAGCCGTTCTCGCGCAGGAAGGCATCGCCCGACACCAGCGCCTTGATGAATTCGTTGATGGCGGGCGTGCCTGACATGTAGTACGGCGACAGCCCGCGCATGAACCCCATGTTCAGGATCGACAGCGAGGTCTTCACATAGCGCTTGGTGCGATCGCTCGTGTTGAAGAACGTCCGGATGGATTGCTGCGCGATGTAGTGATCCGCGCTGTAGTCGAGGCAGATGATCTTGCGCTGTGCCACGTAGCCCGCGAACGCGATGGACAGCTTGTTGAACCACTGCCACGGGTGCGCCGGCATGAAGTGATAGTCAGCCGGGTCGACGCCCTTCGCAGCCACCTGGCGGGTGAATTCGTCGACCGTGTCCTGGCCCAGCTCTTCGGCCAGCAGCTGCGCGTAGTCGAGCGTGGACAGCGTCGACGGTGTGGCGTGGTCCTTGTGCACAGCCAGCCAGATTACGCGGATGTCGGAGCCGGCCTCCGGCGCATAGGCCTGGTAGTCGACGGCGTTGAAGCCGAGGCGTCCGTTGTTGGCGACAAAGCCCGGGTGCCCTTCCATCATGGCGACCTCGATGGTCTGGAAGTCGGTGGCATCGGCCAGTTGGGCGCTGCTTGGCGCGTCGGCCTTCATGCGCTTGTAGGCGCTGCCAAAGAGCGTGCTGCTGATTTCGTCAAGGTAGATGGGGAGCAGGTCGTCGCGGATGCCAAGGCGCTGCCGGCATTCGATGATGAACTGCAGCGCATCCAACGGTTGCTCAGCGCCATCGACCAGGCGGCGAATCGACTCCGGCCGGATGAACCAATGGCGCAGTGCCAACCGCCGCGCCTCAAACTGGTAGCAGACCTTGCCGTCGTCGGAAAACACCTGATACAGCGCGAAGCCGTTGGCCGCATCTTTCACGTGTTCGGGTTCGAGGATGATCTCGTGCGCATATTCGGCAATGGCCTTGCGCAGCAGCAGCCGATTGGCCTGTGCCCACACTTCGGGCGTGAGGTGGGCGGCGGCCTGTGCCGGGTGTTGGGAGAGCTGGTTCTGGAGCGTCACGTTCATGGCGAATCCTTTCGTTGATTAAGCGGTGGCGGTGGTAGCGGCGGTGGCGGCGATGGCGCGCTCAAAATCCCGCCGTGTGCAAAAGGCGAGGCTGGCGATCTTTTCGGTAAAGGCGACGTTGCGGTCGTAGACGAAACCGGCGGCGCGGTTGATGGCGTGAATGCGTTCGTTGTTGGCGTCGGGCTCGACCACGATGCGGGCCGCCCCGAGGTGTTCGAACATGAAACGCATCAACGCGAAGAACACCCCGCGCGTGTAGCCGGGCACGCGCACATCCGATGGGCCGATGAAGATGTGCATGCCCAAGTCGCCGGGCTGCACGTCGTAGAACGCGCGGATGCGGTCGTGCGCGGGGTCGTAGCACTCGGCCAGGAAAACAGGGCGCCCTGCTTTCCAGACGAGATAGGCAGTGGCATGCCCGGAGTCCATCAGCGCTTGATAGATCTGGCCGATCTCGGCTTCGGTCTTGTCGCGCATCAACCAGAACGATGCACGCTCCGGCTGGAACCACCGGTGCAGCGTCGGGATGTCTTCCGGAATGCGCAGCAGACGGAAGGTGTAGCCATCGGCATCCGTGTGCGGTGCACGGCTGGCGTCGGCGCGCCGATGAATGGCATGCAGGTCAATTGGCATGGGCGGGCGCCTCCACGTTGATGGGTTCGCCTGCCCTGCCCGCTTCGCCTGCGTGCGTGGCACTGGGCACGTTCAGGATCAGCCGGTCGAGCAGCGCCGTCAGCGCAAAGCCGCACGCAGCCAACAGGAACGGCACGTGCAATCCGTAGCGATTGACGATCGCCCCGGCTGCAAACGAAGACAGCAGCACACCCAGGTTCTGGAAGAAATTGGTGATGCTGTAGTCGTGCGCATAGCGCTGCGGCGTGGAAAGCCGGAACAGGTTGACATCGAGCTTCACGATGATCTGGAACAACGCCCAGCCATACAGCACGCGCCCGATAACGATCAGCACAGGGTTGGGTGCAGCCTGCAGCAGCAGCCCCGCGGCGCCCAGCAGCAGATTGCCCAGCGTGTGGTCCGGCAACTTGCCACCGCGCGCGCGGATACGGGCATGCAAGCGCAGCGCAAGGATGGCCATGGCACCCGGTATCGCGAAGACAATGCCTGAAACGAACTCGCTGTCGCGGCCTGACACCTGCTGCCAGTACACGGCAAAAAAAGAGCGAATCAGGTATGCGCTGAAATCGAACACCAGCATCACCAGTGCGAGGCGCAGGATCGGCAGACGATCACGCCAGCTCGTGCGTGGCGCCTCGGCGGCCGCGGCTTCCACGTGCTCGCCCGAATTGACGCGCACGATCTTGCCGCTGCGGATCAGATACAGGCACACAGCCATCTGGAAGAAATCGCCCGCTGCCATGGCGACGATGCTGGCACGCGGCCCCCACGTCTGCAGCACGAAGCCGCCCACCACGGCACCGAAGATGGCGCCAAAGTGCACCACCACAGACAGAATGCCCACCGTGGCGGCGTGCTGCTCTTTGGGCGTAAGCCGCATCATGTACGGATACATCAGCAGGTAGCTGCTCTTGCACATGAACATCAGCATCGACAGCACCCAGTACGTCACCACGTCGGGCGCCCAGTCGCTCAGCAGGCTGAATGTCCCCGCCGCACACTGCGTGTAGACCAGCAGGTGCAGCGGTTCCACGCGTTTGGCTACGCGCGCCCAGACCGGCAGCGTGCACATCACCGCAATGGAGATCGCCGCGACGTATGCGCCCACGTGGACGGGGCTGTCGAGCCCATAACGCGCAGCAAAGAACTGCGGATAGAAAGGAATCAGGATGGCATCGCTGATGACGGCAAAGGTCGTCATCAGGATGATGTACACACGCAACGTCATGCGGCCACCCCGGCGGTCTCTTCCGCCATTTCCGGCACGCGGTCCCTGGTTGCTTCCTTGGCTGACTCCCTGGCCGCCAGCGGAATGAAATCGGGCGTGGACGGGATCGCAAAATCCTGGATTGCAATGCGCCGCTCGATCTTGTAGTGCTCCACTCCGGTCAGCTCGCGGATGATGCAGGAGTTGCGGTAGCAGCTCATCCCGAGGTCAGGATTGGTCAGGCCGTGCGTGTGCAGGCCGGCGTTCTGCACGTAGACCTCATTGCCATTGAAATCGGCCGCGTAGTTGCGCGAAAGCTGATAGCGGCCCTTGGCGTCCCAGCGCAGGCGGTGGCGGATGCCATCAATAAACGCAGGGATGTTCTGCTCATAGCCCGTGGCAAGCACTAGCCCCTCTGTGCGATGTGCATAGCGCGCGCCGCTGTCGAGCTGCTGAAATTCGATCTCGTAGGTGCCAGTAGCGGCATCGTGCCGGCAGGCTTGCAGCTCGCAGTTGGTGATGAGGTGCGTGCGCAGCGCGCCCGTCTTGCGCTTGTCGTCGAGAAGATCGTAGATCTGATTGATCAGGCTCGCGTTGACGCCTTTGTAGAGGCTGTCCTGCTTGCGCAGGATGCTTTCCTTGCGGCCATCCGGCAGATTGAAGAAGTAATCGATGTAGTCCGGAGAGATCATCTCCAGCGTCAGCTTGGTGTTCTCCATCTGGAAGAAGCGCGGCGAGCGCGTGATCCAGACGAGGCTGTAATCGTGCTTGTCGCTCTCCTTGAGCAGGTCGTAATAGACCTCCGCCGCGCTTTGCCCGCTGCCGACAATGGTGATGGAGCGTTTTTCGCGCAGCACGTCCCGCACGTCGATGTAGTCGGCAGTGTGCAGGTAGCGATGCCCATCGCGCGGCACGCATGCGGGAAACGACGGTGATGACCCAACGCCCAGCACCAGCTTGCGTGCACGCAGCACGAACGGTTCCCGCTCCGCGCCACGAAAGCCTGTGACGACATAGCAGCCGCGTTGCGCGTCATAGGCCAGCGCGTCCACGTCATGGTGGAAATGCACGCTGCGGAGTTGCGCGATGACCCATTTGCAGTAGCGGTTGTATTCCGCGCGGCTCAGATAGAAGTTCTCGCGAATGTAATACGAATAGATCTTGCCTTCCTGCTTGCAGTAATTCAGGAAGCTGAAGCGGCTTTGCGGGTCGGCTAGGCTTACCAGATCGGCGAGGAATGGATTCTGCAATGTGGTGTTATCAATCAGCATGCCGGGGTGCCAATTGAATTCTTCGGCACGCTCCAGAAATAGGCCGTTCAGACTTTCAATCGGTTCTGCCAGACAGGCCAGACTTAAATTGAATGGACCTAAACCAATTGCAATAAAATCATAAACATCGGACTTCATCACGCTTGAACCTCCTGATTTGCAAAGACTGCATTTACCAAACGACAGCACCAGGAACGCGACCGGGCAAGCGCAGCGCACGCGCACGCTCTCCGTCGGCCGGCGGCTTGGGGCCGCGCCTAGACTGGGTGAATTCAGGTGGGGTTTTGATCACAGCCGATGCGTGCCGGCTGCTGAATGATCATGAATATCGCAAGCGCGATACCGGGAACAGATTCGAAATGCCCGGCGATGCTATATAAGCCAATCGCCGAGCAGCAATCCAAGTCACAATACTACACAGAAAATGGAAGGCTTGTGTGAAGAAAATGTAATTACCATTGATAAGAAATGGTGGCCATCACATTGCGCGCATCACCCCAATAACAATAGGCGTTGCTCAAGCAGGATGCCACGTAATTCTTATTAAAGAGATTCTTGGCAGACAATTGCAGCTTGGCACCCTTGAGCGACGGATCCCAACGTGCAAGGTCAATGCGCAACATCAGATCCACCAGCGTATACGGCGGCACCTTGAAGCTGTTGGCGTTGTCGCCCCAGCTTGTGCCGACGTAGCGCAAGCCCATGCCGGCGGTGTAGCCGGGCATGAAGCGCCAGTCCACCCACGCCGATGCCATATGGCGCGGCACCTGATACGGCGTGTTGCCCACGAAACCTTCTGCCGACTCGATGAACTTCATGTTGGTGAAGGTGTAGTTGGCAAGCACCGAGACGGTGTCCGTCACCTGCGTGCGCGCTTCCAGCTCTACGCCGCGCGTGCGGATCTTGCCGCTCGGTACGTAGTAGATCTGTCCCACCGGCTTGGTCGCCACGTTCTCCTGATCGAGGTTGAACACCGCCGCCGACAGCATCGTGCTGGAGCCCTTCGGCTGATAACGCACACCCGCCTCGAACTGCTTGGCTGTGGCCGGTTGCAGGAGATTGCCCCGCTGGTCTGCGCGCAGGCTCGGGTTGAAACCATCCGAGTAGCTGAAATACGGCGCGATACCGTTGTCGAACAGATAGACCACGCCCGCACGTTTGGTGAACTTCGAGCCGCTCCACTCCGACGGCGTGCCGGTACCGTACAGATTGGACGCCTTCGCATGGTCTTCACGCACGCCCAACGTGAAGCGCCATCGGTCGACGGCGATCTGGTCCTGCAGATACAGGCCGGTCTGCTCGAGCCACCGATCGATCGGCGATGCCGTGACACCCGTGAGCCCCGGGCTGCCATACACAGGATTGAACGCGTTGATCGGGTCAGCGCTGCCGGACTCCCAGAAGCCATCGACATGGCGCTTCTGATAATCGAGGCCAAACAGCATCGTATGTTTGACCGCCCCCGCGGTGAACTTGCCTTCCAGCTGGTTATCGACCGTGTAAGCGTGCGTGGCCTCCTTGGCGCCGGAGTAGTACCGCGTCAGCTCATCCGCGCTCGCCCAGCCGAAGCCGTAAATCTGGCGCAAACGCGTATCGCCGAACACGTAGCGAAAGTTCTGGCGCACGGTCAGTTGGTCATTGAACGCATGCTCGAACTGATAGCCGACCATGCGCTCGGTGCGGCGGTATTTTTCAACCGTGGGGTCGCCATCGAAAAAGTAGCGGGAAATGTAGCGGCCATTGCGCGGGAAGATGCTGCCTTCCGCCGGCACGCCGCTGTGATAGCCGCCTTCCGGATCGTGCTGCAAATAGGCCTGTAACAGCAGATGCGTATCGGGCGTGAAGTTGATGGCCAGCGACGGCGCAATCGCAAACCGCTGTTCGCGCACGTGCTCGAATTGCGTGTCCATGCCGCGCGCCAGACCGGTCACCCGGAAGGCCATCACCCCGTTCTGGTCGATCGGCCCAGAGATATCGAACGCGCCCTCAAGACGGTTGCGATTGCCCACCGTGAGTTCCACCTCGTGATACGGCTGGAAGAGCGGCTTCTTGCTCGTCAGTGCCACCACGCCACCCGGCGACGCACGGCCGTACAGGATCGAACCCGGCCCTTTGAGCACATCGATGCGCTGCAGGAAATAGGGATCGACCTGGAACGAGCTGTAGCTGCCCTGGTCACTCATTAGGCGCAGTCCGTCGAGCAACGTGTTGTCGACGCTGCTGTCATTGAAGCCACGCAGCGCAACGTAGTCGTACCGGTTGGACGCGCCCACCAGTGCGGTAAATGCGCCCGAGGTGTAGTTGAGCGCCTCCGAAATGCCGCGCGGCTTCTGGTCGTCCAGCTGCTGCTGCGTCACCACCGAGATCGATTGCGGCGTCTCGATGATGGGCGTATCGGTCTTCGTGCCCGCCGCGCTCTGCCTGGCAACGAAGCCTTTGCCCGGGCTTTGCGCCGTCTCGCCTCGGCCGACTGCCGTGGTTGCGGGCAGCGTCGCGCTGATCTCGCCAGTGGTACTTTGCGCCATCGCTTGCGTTGGCAGCGCCGCCCCCAGCAGCACTGCACAGGTCAGCCGCGCGGCAAGCGCCATCGGGCGCAGCGTTGTACGGCAGAACGTATCGGATGGAAAAACCGTTGTTGTGTTCGTTTGCATTGGCATGGTGTGTTGGAAGATGCGTGTGGTTTCCACACCCATCGACGATCCACACCGCGAAAGCGGAACCGCTGCGGAATCTTTTTTTTGGATCAGCGCATCGCGCATGTCGCGCAACGCTCAATCGCCTGCACGAGATACTTGCGCACCATGCGCGTCGACTTGCCAAGCTGCTCGGCAATGCACGCGTGGGATTGCCCCTCGATGTAGCGCAGCCGCACCGCTTCGCGCGCGCTGGGCGAGAGGCTTTCGAGCATCGCGCTCGTGTGCTGTAACGACTGCGCCTGCGCCAGGCGCTGCTCGGGCGATGGCGCATGCCCATACTGCGCGGACCGCAACGTCAGTTCATCCAGGCATGCGCATTCAACACGCCGACGACGCGCCCGATCGATCATCAAATGCTTGGCGGTGGTAGTCAGATAGGCGCGCGGCTCGCGCAACTCCCCCAGCCTGTCCGGCGCGGCCATCACGCGCATGAACGTGTCGTGCAACACGTCCGCCGCTTCCTCCGCACATGCCAGCTTTTTGCCCAGCCAGGCGAGCAGCCAGTCGCTGTACTGCACATAAAGCGCATCAATCGCTGTGTCGATCTCGTGCCGCGGCTCGGACTGAACGGCTGGCATGCAGGCTCCCGGGAATCCACCGGGCGCCCGCGCGCAGAAACGCACACATCGCGCCCATACAAATGAGAATCATTCTCATTTTAGGCAACAAAAAACCACGTTTGCAAACGTGGATTGAAAAGGAAGCGCTAAGGATTGCGCCGGGACCAGCGCGAAGGCTTCAAGCTACATCGTCTGGAGACCGGCGCCGCCAAGCCATCAGTGCAACCGCAAGCGCGGCCACTGACAAGCCGATCGCCAGGCCGGTCAACCGCCCTGCGCGACGCGCCTCGTCGGCTTGCTCGCGCGCCTCAATGGCCTGGCGCACGGTTTCCCAGAAGGCCTCGCGGTGTTCGTTCTCGTCAAAGATGGACATGGCGCGCCTCCCCGTTGTGCGTGACTTGCCTTGTCATCGTAGGGAACGTGCGCCAGGTGTGCCACCACGCGTTTCGCGTAGGAGACGGTGGCCCCATCAATTCAGACGGCCGCCGCCGGCTTACCCATTGGACCGGTGTGCGCTGGGGAGGCATCGGCATCACCCTGCCCCAGGTCCATTGCATCGGCGCGTTCGGCGGTGGACAGCTCGTCCGCGCGATAGCCCGTGCGATTGAGCAGTATCAGCGTGCACGCCAGCGATATCAGCGCATACAGCGCCGACGACACCGCCACGCCAACGATATTGCCGGTACCGTTGAGCATCCACTGGGCGAACACCGGCGTGCCCCCGCCCACCACCAGCGAACACAGCTGATACGCCAACGACAACCCGGTATAGCGGATGCGTGTCGGGAACACGCGCGCCAGAATGCCGCCGATAGCGCCATAGAACATGGAGTGCGGAACCGTTGCCAGGCACATGCCCAGCAGTGCAATCCAATACACCTTGGTCTCGATGGCAAAGAACATCACCGGCATGAGCAGGAACTCGGGCAGCACCATCAGGCAGATGGCGCGGCGCATGTCCATGCGCGAGACCAGCCAGGCGCCGAGTGGCTGTGTGATGAACTGCACTACCAGCGCGATCGCGATGATGCCCAGGAAGGTGTCCTGCGCGTAGCCGAGTTCCTTCGTGGCCCAGGCGAGCGCGAAGTTGCTCTTCAGGTACGTCACGTGAATGAGCGGCAGCGTACCGGCACCCAGCAGCACGAGGCCCCAGTGGTCACGCACCACGTCTTTGAGCGGCAGTTTGACGGTCTTTTTCTGCGCCAGCACGCGTTTCATATCGTCCGACTCTTCCAGCTTCAGGCGGATGACCATGCCGACCACGACCAGCAGCGCCGACAGCAGGAACGGCACGCGCCAGCCCCACAGCATGAACTGCGGTGTCGGCAACGCACTCAGCGCAAAGAACACCAGCGTCGCCAGCAGATTGCCCGTCGGGGAGCCCTGCTGCGCAAACGCCGAGTACAGGATGCTCTTGCGCTTGGGTGCGCTCTCGCTGGCAATCAGCACCGCGCCGCCCCACTCGCCGCCCACGGCCACACCCTGGACCACGCGCAGCACGACCAACCCCACCGGCGCCCACATGCCGATCTGCGCATAGCCCGGCAACAGGCCAATGCCCATGGTGGCTACGCCCATCAGGATGAGCGTGATGATGAGCGTGGTTTTACGACCGATCTTGTCGCCCAAATGCCCGAAGATGATCCCGCCGATCGGCCGCGCCGCAAAGCCGGCCCACAGCGTGACGAACGAGAGCAGCGTGGCGATGCCCGGGTCCAGCGTCTTGGAGAAGAACACCTTGCCGAAGACCAGCGCGGCGGCAAGGCCGTAGATGTAGAAGTCGTACCACTCGATGGTGGTGCCGATGAACGCGGCAACCGCGGCGCGCCGCGGCTGCAGGTTTGAAGCTGCGGTGGCGCGGGGCGCAGGCTGGTGAGGCATGTTGGTCTCCTTGGTGGTACTGCCGGTTTGGCGCAGCCTCTGCCGGGCTGTCTGCCTTGTGGTGGTCAACCCGGCTTACTTCATTTCAGAACGCCGGCTTCAAACAAGCGTTGCCGGGTGTCTGCGTCAATGCCGAGCGACGCGAGCACGGCATCGGTATCGGCGCCGAGCGCAGGCGGTGCCTTGCGATACGTGGCCGGCGTGCGCGACAGCTTGATGGGTGATCCGGTCCCACGGTACGCCCCCAGCTCGACCACCATCTGTCGGTGCAGCGTATGCGGATGGCGTGCGACCACATCGACGGTCAACACAGGCCCGCACGGTACGCCGCCGTGGATCAGGTCTTGGGCAAGCGTCTCGCAATCGAAGCGTGCCAGTTGCGCTTCCAGCGCGTGCTTCAGCTCCGCGCGATGTGCGCAGCGGCTGCGGTTGTCGGCAAAGCGCGTGTCTTGGGTCAATTCTGCTGCGCCGATATGCGTGCAAAGCTTGGCGAACTGGCGGTCGTTCCCCACCGCCAGAAAGATCGGTGCGGTGCCAGTCTGGTAGCTGTCGTATGGAGCGATGTTTGGATGCGCATTGCCACTGCGCTGCGGCACCTTGCCCGAACCGAAGTAGTTCGGCAGATGCGGATGCAGCAGCGATACGCCGCAGTCATACAACGCAATGTCGATGGATTGGCCATGCCCGCTCTTTTCACGCTCCGCCAACGCGAGCAGGATGCCGGCCAGCGCGTTGAGCCCCGTCACCATGTCGACGATCGGCAGACCGACGCGCATTGGGCCGCCGTCGCGCTCGCCGTTGACGCTCATCAGGCCGGCCATCGCCTGGATGGCGGCATCGTAGCCGGGCAGCCCGCCGAGCGGGCCATCCGGGCCGAAACCCGAGACGGCGCAGTGGATCAAGCGCGGGAAGCGCGGTTGCAGGTGGCGCTCGAAATCCATGCCCCAGCGGGCGAGCGTGCCGGGCTTGAAGTTCTCGACCAGCACATCGGCATCTTCCAGCAATTGCCAGAGCACGGCGCGGCCCTCATCACACGTCAAGTCGACGGAGATACCCAGCTTGTTGCGATTGACGCCGTTGAAGTACCAGGCGGTATCGCTTTCGTCGAAGGGCGGCCCCCAGGTGCGCGTCTCGTCGCCGACAGGCGGTTCGAGCTTGATGACCTGCGCACCGTGATCGGCAAGCGCCTGCGTGCAATATGGGCCGCCGAGCACCCGGCTGAGGTCGATGACCTTCAGGCCGTGCAATGCCCCGTTGGGTGCACTCATTGCGCGGCTCCAGTTGGCAAGGCTTGCATGGCCAGCGCAAGCGGCACCTCTCGCTGCTTGACGAGCGCATCAAACAGCGATGCGTCACCGTTTGTGGGCAAGGCCAGCGGATCCACCGGCAGTAGCTTGTGACGCAGCGCCAGATGCGCGAATGCCAAACGCCGATGATCCGGCGCCAAGCGCATGCCCTCCACTGCCATGAAGATGGCCGTGGTGATGTGATACAGCGCCGAGCCGGCCTGACGCACCAGTTCATCGCTGCCGTCTTCCGCCACTTTGGCGATTGCCCGGCATACGCGCTCGAGCGTGCCGCGCAACAACACATCGCTTTGCGGTGGCAGGTTGACGCCGTCGAGCAGGCCGATGAGATATGCGCGCAGCGGCTCCAACGCGCCTTCGCGCTTCACGGCGCGCGCGATGTCGAGCGCGACGATATTGCTCGTGCCCTCCCAGATCGAGCCCAGATGGGCGTCGCGCACGAGGCGCGCATCGCTCCACTCTTCGATGTAGCCGGTGCCGCCGCGCACCTCCATCGCGTCTCCCGTCACGCGGCGCGCATCGCGGCAAGCGCGGAACTTGATGAGCGGCGTCAGGATGCGCACGCATTTGCCGGCTTGCGCGTCGCCCGCATCCGCCAGCGGCAGCAGTTGCGCGATCTGCATGAACATCGACCGCGCCTGCTCCGCCGGCAGCAGCATCTTCATCAGCTGACGCTGCATCAACGGCATGTCGATCAGCTTGCGGCCGAAGGCTTCGCGGTTGCGGGCAATGTGCAGCGCTTCGGTGACAGCGCGACGCATCAGGCCGGCAGCGCGCACGCCGTTCGACAGCCGCGACATGTTGATCATGTCGGCCATCTGGTGAAAACCACGGCCGATCTCGCCAATCAGGTAGGCGGTGGCCCCTTCGAGCACGATCTCGCCGCTGGCCATCGAACGGGTGCCCAGCTTGTCTTTCAGGCGGACGATACGGTAGTGATTGCGCGAACCGTCGCGCAGCGTCTTCGGCAACAGGAACAGCGCGAGGCCGTTGATGCCCGATGGCGCACCGTCCGGGCGGGCGAGCACCATGGCGAGATCGGCATCGGCGTTCGAGCAGAACCACTTGTCGCCGTATAAGCGCCATGTTTGCGTACCGTCGGGCGCGGTTTCCAGCGCGGCGCGCGTGGCAATGCGGGCGACGTCCGAACCGGCAGCCTGCTCAGTCATGAACATCGCACCCTGGTACAGCACATCGAAGTCGCGCGACGCCAGCATCGGCAGATAGCGCGCCACGAGTGCCGGGGCGCCGAACTTGCGAAGCGTGCGCGTGAGCGAATCCGTCATGCTGACCGGGCAGCACAAACCGAACTCGGCCTGCACGAACAGATAGGTCAGCGCATATTTGACAAGGGGTGGCGGCGCATTACCGACGTGGCTCATCGACGCAAGCCCAAGCTCGGCATAGGCCACACGTTCGAGCGCGATGTAGTCGGGGTGCTTGTCGATGGTCTGCAGGGCTTCGCCACGGCGAGTGCGGGGGCGTAGCTGCGGGGGGTTGTGGTCCGCGCTGATGGCCCAGGCGTCAAGTTCGTCTGAGGCGCGTTGCCCGAGCGACTGGAGCTGAGGCTCCAGCTCGCGGTATCGAGCCTCGCCCAGGTGCAGCCGCAAAAGGCGCCCGAGGTCAGGATCGACATGGAAGAAATTGATGCCCCGACTGTCGGGGATGTTCTGATGGCCGCCAGGCTGGGTCGTAAGCGGCTCGCGGGCGATGTCGTTCATGCGTATGGCCTCGCTGTCTCCTGTTTTGTTCGGCCAGCATAGAAACGGGATCGATAATCGTCCAATACACGTTTTGTCCTGTACGATAATTTCTCTTTATCGTTTGCCGAGATTGCCATGGACTTGAAACAGCTGCGCTATTTCGTTGCCGTGGCGGAAGAGCTGCACTTCGGACGTGCGGCGCAACGGCTGTTCATCTCGCAGCCGGCGCTCAGTTTTGATATCCGCAAGTTCGAAGATCAACTCGGCGTGCAACTGCTCGCGCGCACCAACAAAAGCGTGGCGCTCACCAACGCCGGCCAGGTGTTATTGGACGAGGCGCGCAAGCTGTTGCAGCAAGCGGCGGAAGTCGAGCGCGTTACGCAGCGCTCGGCCCACGGGCTGGCGGGCCGGCTTCGCGTCGGCTTCGTCAATTCGATGCTGTATCGCGGCCTGCCACGCGCGGTGGAGCGCTTCGAGGCCGATCACCCTGCCGTGGAAATCATCCTGCGCGAGATGAACACCGGCGAGCAGGTCCAGGCCATCCAGCGCCAGCAGATTGACTTGGGCTGCGCCTACTGGGGCACGTTCCCGCCGGAAGTCGTTTCCACGCCGATCTTCTCGGAGCCTTTTGTCGCCTGCCTGCCTACGGCCCACCCGCTGGCCCGTCGCAAGAGCCTGAAACTCGATGCGCTCGCACACGAGCCGTTCATCCTCTTCCCGCGCACGGTGTCGCCGCACTATCACGACCTCATCATCGCGCTGTGCGTGGACGCCGGCTTCAGCCCAGTGATCCGTCACGAGGCGCGGCTGTGGCAAACGGTGGTGACGATGGTGGGGTTCGGCATGGGCGTGGCGCTCGTGCCCAAAACACTGCAGCACGCCGGCGACGCACGCGTCAGCTTTGTGCCGCTGGCCGACGACAAAAAAGAATCGCCCGTGCTGTCATTGCGAAGCGCGGGCGATGCAGAGCCGGTCGCCAGCCGCTTTCTGGAATACCTCGAAGCCGCGGCACAGGAAAACGTGAAACCTTGAAGGCCACCTCACTCACAGCGCCTTGCTGAGGAAAACGCGGCTCGTGCCGGGCGGGCCGCACGGCGGTCACCATAGCCGACGTGCGTATCGTTGAAGTGGTTCAGCCCGTTGCCGATGATCTGAATCGATTCGTCATCGGCGGCGTCGGTCACGATGATTTCTGGAGCCCGCATGCAGACCGTATTGCCCTTATTGCGTTCGGGGCGGCAGCACGGCAGGCGTCGTCTGCGCCGGCCGCATGTGCGGCATCATGTTGGTATTCAGGTGGTACATCACCCAAAGCGAACCGCTGAGCGTGATGACGACCAGCACCAACGTGAACATCAGCGACAGCATGTTCCAGCCGCCTTCGGACTTGGCGTTCATGTGCAGGAAGAAAATCATGTGCACCACGATCTGTACCGCGCCGATGAGCAAGATCGTCACCGCGGTGGTCGATGATCTGTCGAAGACGTTCGCCATCACCAGCCAGAACGGAATCGCCGTCAGGAAGACGGACAGCACGAACCCGGTCAGGTAACCGCCCAGCGTGGCGTGCGGCCCGATCTCTTCTTCGTGATGGTGACCTTCGTGGCCATGACCGTGGCCGTTCATCGTTTGATCTTGCGCGCTCATGGCAGCGTTCCCATCAGGTAGACGAAGGTAAAGACGCCGATCCAGACAACGTCCAGAAAGTGCCAGAACATCGACAGGCACATCAGGCGACGCTTGTTGGCCGTAATCAGACCGTGCTTCGACACTTGCACCATCAGCACGATCAGCCAGATCAGGCCAAACGTCACGTGCAGCCCGTGCGTGCCGACCAGTGAGAAGAACGAAGTCAGGAATGCACTGCGCGTCGGCCCGGCACCTTCGTGGATCAGATGCGCGAATTCATAGAGTTCCACCGCAAGGAACGCGGCACCGAAGACCCACGTGATGGCCAGCCAGATCTGCATGGCCGAGACCTTGTTCTGCTGCAGCTGCAGCATCGCAAAGCCGTACGTAATAGACGACAGCAGCAGGAAGGACGTGTTCAATGCCACCAGCGGCAGCTCGAAGAGTTCCGCCCCGGTAGGCCCGCCTGCGTATTCGCGGCCCAGAACGCCATAGGCGGCAAACAGGCACGCGAAGATCAGGCAGTCGCTCATCAGGTACAGCCAGAACCCGAGCAGCGTGCCGTTTGGCACGTGCGGCTCTTCGGTGACGTGGAACTGGTAGCCGCCCGGCGGTATGTCGTCCACCGTGGTGGTGCCGCTAGGGCCGGTCACATGCAGGGATGCGGTCGTTTCAGCCATGGCCTGCCATCAGTTGGGTGCGCAATGTTTCGGTCCGGATCACCTCTTCCGCCGGAATGTAGTAGTCGCGCTTGTAGTTGAAGGTGTGAATGATCGCCGCGATGATCGTGGCCGCGAACGACGCGATGGCCAGCCACCAGATGTGCCAGATCAGCGCAAAGCCGCACACCGTGGAGAACCCCGCCAGCACGATGCCGGCAGCGGTGCCCTTTGGCATGTGGATCGGCTTGAAGCCTTCCTGCGGACGCCGGTAGCCGTACTGCTTCATCTGCCACCAGGCGTCTGCGTCATGCACGAGCGGCGTCATCGCGAAGTTGTACTGCGGCGGCGGCGACGAGGTGGACCACTCCAACGTGCGGCCGTTCCAGGGGTCGCCGGTCGTGTCGCGCAGTTCTTCTCGACGCAGGAAGCTGACCACCAGTTGGATCAGGAAGCAGGCAATGCCGATGGCGATCAGCAAGGCACCGAATGCGGCAATCTGGAACCAGATCTGCAAGGACGGATCGTCGAAATGGTTCATGCGACGCGTGACACCAAGCATGCCCAGCCAATACAACGGCATGAACGCGATATAGAAGCCGACAAACCAGAACCAGAACGACGCCTTGCCCCACGATGAAACAAGGCGGTACCCAAAGGCCTTGGGAAACCAGTAGGTAATGCCGGCCATGAGGCCAAACAGCACGCCGCCGATAATCACGTTGTGGAAGTGCGCGATCAGGAACAGGCTGTTGTGCAGCGAGAAGTCCGCCGGTGGCACCGCCAGCAGCACGCCAGTCATGCCCCCAATGACGAACGTCACCATGAACCCGATCGTCCACAACATGGGCGGCTCGAAGCGGATCTTGCCGTGGTACATCGTGAACAGCCAGTTGAAGATCTTGGCGCCTGTCGGGATCGAGATGATCATCGTCGTGATCCCGAAGAACGAGTTGACGCTGGCGCCGGAGCCCATGGTGAAGAAGTGATGGAGCCAGACGAGGTAAGACAGCACGGTGATCACGACCGTGGCGTACACCATCGACGCGTAGCCGAACAGGCGCTTGCGGGAGAACGTGGCCACCACTTCCGAGAAGATGCCGAACGCGGGCAGCACCAGGATGTAGACCTCGGGGTGGCCCCAGATCCAGATCAGGTTCACATACATCATCGCGCTGCCGCCCTGCTCGACCGTAAAGAAATGGGTACCAAGGTAACGGTCCAGGGCGAGCAGCGTCACGGCGGCCGTCAACACCGGAAAGGCGGCAACGATCAGCGTGTTGGTGCACAGCGCCGTCCAGGTGAAGATCGGCATGCGCATCAACGTCATGCCGGGGGCGCGCATCTTGACGATGGTAACCAGCAGGTTGATGCCGGATAGCACAGTCCCCACGCCCGCGATCTGTAACGCCCATATGTAGTAATCGACGCCCACATCGGGGCTGGCCAGGATGCCGGACAACGGCGGATAGGCCAGCCAGCCGGTGCGCGCGAATTCGCCCACGAACAGCGACATCATCACCAGGACGGCGCCGCCCGTGGTCATCCAGAAGCTGAAGTTGTTGAGGAAGGGGAACGCCACGTCGCGGGCACCAATCTGCAGCGGCATGACAAAGTTCATGAGCCCGGTCACCAGCGGCATGGCGACGAAGAAGATCATGATCACGCCGTGCGCGGTGAAGATCTGGTCGTAGTGGTGCGGTGGCAGGTAACCCAGGTTGTCGCCAAAGGCCACCGCCTGCTGTATCCGCATCATCACGGCGTCGGCAAAACCGCGCAGCAGCATCACGATGCCGAGCACGACGTACATGATGCCGATCTTCTTGTGGTCGATGCTGGTGAACCACTCACGCCAGAGGTACCCCCAGACGCGGAAGTACGTCAGCGCGCCGACCAGCACCAGACCACCCAGCGCGACGACCGCGAACGTGGCCAGCAAAATCGGCTCGTGATACGGAATGGCCTCCCACGTCAGGCGGCCAAAAAGGATGTTGGCGAGTTCAGAACGCTCGGGCATGGATGTCACCTGGGCCTGTATTGACCAATTCTGGCCGATCAATGTTGGCGAAAAACATCAACGGGGCGGAAAGCGCTAAAAGCCGAACGGGCGAGTCCCGGCTCACCGCAACAACCTTCGACCATCGTTGATGGCCGCATCCGGCGCAAATATGGGCATGACATCGACCGTATTGCTGGCGGTACAGATTTCCGCCGACGGGTCGAAGCGCTTCACGTTGCGGTTGCTCGCCATGGTGTCGGCCAGGCAAGCCTGCCCATCCACACAGCGGTTCAGGATGCGGTCGTAAAGGTCTGGCGCCACGCTGGCGTAGCGCTGCACGGGTTCGCTCTCGCTCGGCTTGGCGAGCTTCAGGTAGGTGTCCTTCGACAGCGACGTGCCCGACGACTTGACCTGCTGGACCCACCGGTCGAACTCGTCGTTCGACAGTCCGTGGAATTTGAACCGCATGTGCGAGAAGCCCGCGCCGCTGTAGTTGGAAGAGAGCCCGTCATAGACGCCGGGCCGGTTGATCACCGCATGAAGCTTGGTTTCCATGCCCGGCATCGCATACACCATGCCCGCCAGAGACGGCACGAAGAACGCGTTCATGACCGTGGTGGCCGTGATCCGGAACGCAATGGGGCGGTCGACCGGGGCGGCCAGCTCGTTGACGGTGGCAATGCCCTGCTCGGGATAGACGAACAGCCACTTCCAGTCCATTGCCACGACTTCGACGGTGAGCGGCTTGGTCTCGGCGGGCACCGGACGGTCTTGATCCAGCCGAGTCAGCGGTCGGTACGGATCGAGCTGATGGGTGCTGACCCAGGTGATGGCACCCAGCGTGATGATGATCAGGAGCGGCGCAGCCCAGATGGCCAGCTCCAGCACGGTGGAATGATCCCAATCGGGGTTGTAGTGCGCGTTTTCAGCGCTTTCCCGATACCGCCACGCAAACAACAGCGTGAGCACGATCACCGGGACGATGATCAGCAACATCAGACATGTCGCGATGATGATCAAGTCCCGCTGTCGCACCGCCATGTCGCCAGCCGGCGACAACAGCACGGCGTGGCTACAACCTGTAAGGGTCACCAACAAGGCAATTGCTGCACCTCGCCAAAGCGACCTTCCCGTAATTCCAAGGGGTGTCACTACTGCATTGAAGCGTGGCATGGGTCTCGGAAGTGGCGTTTGGTTAACGTCGCGCTGGGATGGCCCAACGATCTTTCGACTTGTCGTTGCAGTTTAGGCGCTATTCTGGTCTTGTGATGACGGACTTTTTGATTGCCGTACGACATCCCCCTCCCCCGAATCCCGATGGAGACTCCACGATGGCAAGTCTGACCCACCAGCATCGCGCGTCGCCCACTGCACCGCCCGCCCCAGGACACCATGAAGTTGCCCCGGCCGAGATCGCCATAGGCGTGGTGATCGGGCGAGCGTCGGAGTATTTCGACTTTTTCGTCTACGGCATCGCCTCGGTGCTGGTTTTCCCTGCGGTCTACTTTCCGTTTGCCAGTGAACTGGCCGGGCTGCTGTTCAGTTTCACGGTCTTCTCCTTCGCGTTTATCGGGCGCCCGTTCGGCACGGCGCTGTTCATGCGCATCCAGCGCCGATGGGGGCGCAGTACCAAACTGACGGCATCCTTGTTCCTGCTTGGCACGGCCACGGTGGGCATTGCGTTCTTGCCGTCGTACGCATCGATCGGCCATTCGGCCATCTATTTGCTGGCGCTCTTCCGCTTCATGCAGGGCATCGCGTTTGGCGGCTCGTGGGACGGCCTGCCCTCCTTGCTGGCGCTGAACTCGCCCGAAAACAAGCGCGGCTGGTACGCCATGGTCGGGCAGCTGGGCGCCCCAACCGGTTTCATCATCGCCGGGGCGCTGTTCCTGTTCCTCTATACCAGCCTGACGTTTCAGGAATTCATCGACTGGGGCTGGCGTTATCCGTTCTACGTCGCCTTCGCCATCAACGTGGTGGCGCTCTTTGCGCGGCTGCGGCTGGTGGTCACCCACGAATACACGCAGTTGCTCGAGGAAGAACAGCTGGAACCGATCAGCACCCTGCAGATGGTGAACGCGCAAGGGTTCAACATCTTCCTCGGCGCCTTTGCCGCGCTGGCCAGCTATGCGCTGTTCCACCTGGTCACCGTGTTTCCCCTGTCGTGGGTGTCGCTGCGCAAGACGCAAAGTGTGCCCGCCGTGCTGACCGTCCAGATCATCGGTGCAGCAATCGCGTTTGTGGGTACGCTGGTTTCCGGCGTGATTGCAGACCGTTTTGGTCGGCGCACCACGTTGGCGGCAATGGCCGTGCTGATCGGCCTCTTCAGCCTGGCGGCGCCCTGGCTGCTCGATGGCGGTGTCGCGGGCCAGGACGCCTTCATCCTGGTCGGCTTCGGCCTGCTCGGGTTGTCCTACGGTCAGGCGGCCGGCGTGGTGACCTCTAACTTCGAGAGCCGATTCCGCTATACGGGTGCGGCCCTGACAACCGATTTCGGCTGGTTGTTCGGTGCAGCATTTGCGCCGCTCGTGGCGCTAGGTTTGTCGTCGTTGTTCGGGCTCGGCGCGGTGAGCCTGTATCTGCTGTCCGGCGTGGTGGGGACGCTGGTGGCGCTGCGGATCAATAAAGCGCTCGGAACGCCGGACGCTTAGCGCAGCAATTGCTCGGCACCGTCGAATACGGCGGCCTCATCCTGCGTCGCCACACTCGACGCGCATTGGCGACGCCGTAGGCACGCGGCCTGCTACCACTCGCAGTGCGCAAGAGCGCATTTTCAAAGGAGCAGACCATGAACAAGGATCAAGTGAAGGGTACTGTCGAGAAAATGAAGGGCAAGGTCAACGAGGCCGTAGGCAAAGCAACGAACAACCCTGCGCGTGAGCTGAAGGGCGACCTCCAGCAGGCCGGCGGCCAAGCTCGCAAGGATGCGGGAGACGTCAAGGAAGCAGCGAAGGACATTGCGAAGAAGTCCCGCTGACGGGCGTGCGCATGGGCGTGGCGTGTTAGCGCCCATGCAGACTGCCAAAAAAAAGGGCGACCGGATGGTCGCCCTTTTTTCAAAGGACGGTTTGCCCGATGCCCAGCAGGTTGCCTTCGCTGTCTCGGAACCACGCCCCTTTTTCCCCCGCCCCAGCCTTGGACGGGTAATTTCCTTCAATGCGTGCAATGCCGTTGACCGTCTTCAACCCAGGAAAGTCGTATTCCTCGAATGTCACCCCGCGCTGCCGCAGTTCGCGAACCGTCGCCTCGATGTCGCTGACTTCCCAGCCCATCTGCGTATGGAGCCCAGACGCCGACCCCGCCGATTGGAACAGCGTGAAATAGCCATTCCCGCATTTGTAACGTAGACCGCCGGGTCGTTCCTCAACCGGTTCAAGACCCAGCTTCGACGAATAGAACTGCCGTGCGCGCATGAGATCCTGCGCCGGAAGCCGGGTTGATACGTCGCTGTCTTTGAGCATGGAATATCTCCGAACAATGCTGAGCGGGCGCCGGGTTCAGACGGCCGGAGAGTCTTCAGCAAGGTGTGCTCCCGGCCGTCCTCAATGACCCACCGCAGTCAAATCGAGCAAAAAGCCGGATGCAGGAAAACGGCTGAATTTTCAATGATTTGAAAGTTCAAGTCGTTGATCTTCAAGGGAGTTTTGGTGCGAGGGAGGGGACTCGAACCCCTACACCATTGCTGGCGTCAGGACCTAAACCTGGTGCGTCTACCAATTTCGCCACCCTCGCCGGATGGATCGCGGCGCCCCTGAGCAGGGGCGCCGGAAAGGAAGCCCGCGATTATATCGCAGTCGTTCGGGGGTTTCCATCCCCTGCGCTATTTGGCGTGGTGTAGGGGTTCGAGTCCCCTCCCTCGCACCGGCTGCCGGGCCCGACCGTCAGTCAGACCGTCGGGGCCGCCGCTTGCGCCTCGGGCCGCTTGACGCGGAACCACGCTGCATACAGCGCCGGCAGGAACAGCAGCGTCAAGACCGTGGCGATGATCAGACCACCCATGATGGCGGCGGCCATCGGGCCCCAGAACACGCTGCGCGACAGCGGAATCATTGCCAGCACGGCCGCCGCCGCGGTCAGGATGATCGGACGGAACCGACGCACGGCTGCCTCGACAATGGCGTTCCACGTCGGCACGCCGGCCGCCACATCCTGCTCGATCTGGTCCACCAGAATGACCGAGTTGCGGATGATCATCCCGATCAGCGCGGTAATGCCGAGCTGCGCGACAAAGCCCATCGGCGCGCGCAGCAGCAGCAACGTGGCTGCCGCGCCAATCAGCCCCAGCGGCCCCGTCAGGAACACCATCACCGAGCGCGAGAAGCTGTGCAGCTGCAGCATCAGTAGCGTGAAGATGATGAAGATGCAGAGTGGCATCTGCGCGGCGATGGACGCACCCGCGTTGGCACTTTCCTCTTCTGCGCCGGCAATCTTGATCTGATAATCCGGCGGCAAGTCGGCGCGGATCTTGTCCAGCAACGGGTTGATCTGTGCTGTCACGGTCGGGCCCTGCACACCGTCCACCACATCGGATTGCACGGTGATGCCGTAGTCGCGGTTCTCGCGCCAGATCACGCCAGGTTCCCACGCAAAACCAACGCGCGCCACCTGCGTCAGAGGCACCGTGCGGCCACTGCTGGTCGGGACTTGCACGCGCTGCAGTGCGTCGAGTGTGTTGCGCTCGTCCTCCTGCGGACGCATCACGATGTCGAGCAGCTTGTCGCCGTCGCGATACTGGGCGATGGGCGCGCCGGACATCACCGTCTGCGTGACCTGCGAGATGGAACCGGTCGACACGCCGAGCGCGCGCGCCTTGTCCTGGTCGATGTCCAGGCGCAGCACCTTGACGTTCTCGTTCCAGTTGTCGTTTACGCCGACGGTGTTCGGATTGGCGCTCATGATGGCCTTGACCTGATCGGCAATCTTGCGCACCCCGCCAATGTCCGGGCCCATCACGCGGAACTGCACCGGATACGGCACCGGCGGACCATTCGGCAGCAGCTTGACGCGGCCGCGCAGATGCGGGAATTGCGACTTGAGCAGCCCGATGACGTGTTGCCGCACACCCTCGCGTGCCTCCAGCGAAGTGGGCATCACGATGGCCTGCGCCACGTTCGTCTGCGGAAGAATCTGGTCCAGCGGCAGGTAGAAGCGCGGCGCGCCGGAGCCGATGAACAGCGTCACGCTGTCAACGTTCTGCTCCTTGCGCATCAGCGCTTCAAAGCGTTTGGCTTCGGCTTCGGTCTGGTTGAAGCTGGAGCCCTCCGGCAGCCACAGCTCGACCATCAGTTCCGGACGGCTCGAATCGGGGAAGAACTGCTTCTCGACATACTTGAAGCCAAACACGCCCAGCCCGAACGCCACCAGCGTGATGACGATCACCGTCTTGCGGTACTCCACGCACCAGTTCACCCAGCCGCGGAAGCGGTTGTAGAACGGCGTGTCGAACAGCTCGTGGTGCCCACCGCCCTCCACATGCGATTGCGTCCGCAGCAGCAGGAAGCCCAGATACGGCACAAACACCACTGCCGCAAACCACGAAAGCACCAACGCCAGCGCCGTCACCGCAAAAATGCCGAAGGTGTATTCGCCCACCGTCGACCGCGCCAGCCCCACCGGCAGGAAACCCGTGGCGGTGATCAGCGTGCCGGTCAGCATCGGCATGGCGGTCGACGTGTACGCGAAGGTGGCCGCCTCCATCTTGGAGAAGCCCTCTTCCAGCTTGCGCACCATCATTTCGACCGCGATGATCGCGTCGTCCACCAGCAGACCCAGGGCGATGATCAGCGCACCGAGCGAAATCTTGTGCAGCCCGATATCGAAGATGTTCATGAACAGGAACGTCACCGCCAGCACCAGCGGGATCGTCAGGCCCACCACCAGGCCCGGCCACACGTCGATGCGCAGCTTCGGCTTGGTATGCAGCCCGAGCGAGAGAAAACTCACGCCCAGCACGATCACTACCGCCTCGATCAGCACGTGCACGAACTCGCCCACCGAACTCTGCACCGATTTCGGCTGGTTCTGCACCTGCTGCATCTCGATGCCCATCGGCAGCTTTGCCCGAATCTTGTCGACCGTGGCGCGCAAGTCTTTGCCGAGCTGGATGATGTCGCCGCCCTTGGTCATCGAGATGCCCAGGCCGATCACCTCCTTGCCGTTGAAGCGCATCTTGGCGTGCGGCGGATCCACGTAACCGTGCTTGACCGTGGCGATGTCGCCCAGGCGGATATTCGTCGTGCCGCCGGGGCCGCGCAGGGTCAGGTTTTCCAGATCTCGGATGTCCGAAAACTGGCCCGACAGGCGGATCTGCACGTTGTCGGTCGGCGTGACCAGCACGCCGCTGGGGCCGATGTTGTTCTGCTGGCTGATCTGGGTGGCGATGCTGTTGATGTCGAGCCCCATCTGCGACAGCTTCGCCTGCTGGAACTCGATGTAGATTTTTTCGTCCTGGTCGCCCAGCAGTTCCACCTTGGCGACGTTGGGCACGCGCAGCAGCTGCTGGCGGATCGCATCGGCGTAGTCATTGAGCTGGCGATACGTAAAGCCATCGGCGGACAGTGCATAGATCGAGCCATACACATCGCCGAAATCATCATTGAAGTACGGCCCGCGCACGCCTTGCGGCAAGGTCGGCGCGATATCGCCCACTTTCTTGCGCACGGTGTACCAGAGCTGCTGCGTTTCCTTCGCGGGCGACGTGTCGGCCAGCTGGAAGGTGACGAGCGTTTCGCCGGGCTTGGAGTAGCTGCGGATCTTCCAGGCGTACGGTACTTCCTGCAGCGCCTTCTCGATCTTGTCGGTCACCTGGCGCGACATCTGCTCGGCCGTGGCGCCGGGCCAGAAGGCCTGCACGACCATCGCGCGGAAGGTGAAGGGCGGATCTTCATCCTGCCCCAGCTTGGAATACGCAAAGATGCCGCCGAGCAACAGCGCCACCAGCAAGAAGCGCGTGAGCGGCTGATGTTCAAGCGCCCAGCGTGACAGGTTGAAACGGGAATGTTCCATACGCGCGAAGGTTGGCGTGTTGGGGCGGGAGCCGGGTGTGTCTTACCGGCGCGGCGTGATGGCGGACTGCGCCGACGGCTGATCGGCCGGCGCCATGGGCATCACTTTCTGGCCAGCCTTGAGCAGGTGCACGCCAGCGGTCACGATGGTCTGGCCGGGCTGCAGGCCGCTCGTTACCAGCAGCACGTTGTCGCGCGGCGCACCCACCGTCACCGGCACCGGTTTTACCGTCTGCGATGCGGCGTCATACAGCCACACGACGTTCTTGCCTTGGTCCTGCAGCAGCGCGCTGATCGGCACGCGCACGCCCATGCCGGCGCTATCGCTGCCCCCGCCGGGCCGGACGAACGTCGCCACCGCCGTCATGCCGAGCTTCAGTTCAGGCGGCGGGTTCGGTACCGAAATCTTCACGGTGTAAGTGCGGGTGACCGGGTCAGCCGCTGGCGCAATCTCACGCACCTTGGCCGGAATGCTGCGCGACTGATCCGCCCACAGCTTCACGCTCACCTCGGGCGACTTGCGCAGCGTATCGACCTGATCCTCGGGAATGCCGACCACGACCTCCTTCTCTGCCGTCTGCGCCACGCGCACGACCGGCTGGCCGGCAGAGACGACCTGCCCGACCTCGGCGTCCACCCCTGTCACCACGCCATCCGCGTCGGCTTCGAGGGTGGCATAGCCGGCCTGGTTCACCTGGTTGCGATAGCCGGCCCCGGCTTGCTCGTAGCGGGCCTGCGCGGCGTCATAGTTGGCTTGATGGCGCTGCTGTTCCGCCGCGCTGATGAAGCCCTTGGCGAACAGTTCGGAATAGCGCTTGAGATCAGCAGCGGCCAAGTCGCGGTCGGTCTTGGCCGCCGACAACTGCGCTTGAGCCGATTGCTGGGCGAGTGCCAGATCGGTCGGGTCCAACCGCGCGAGCACCTGGCCCTTCTTGACGGTGGCGCCAACGTCCACGAGCCGGGCGACGATCTTGCCCGGCACACGGAAACCCAGGCGCGATTCGATGCGTGGGCGGACATCGCCGGAGAATTCCGCGGTGCCGGCGCCCTGCTCGCTGGTCACCGTCATGGTCCGCACGGGGCGCACGTCGGGCGCCTTGGGCGCCTCCTTGCTGCAGCCGGCCAGCAGCGCCGCGCTGGTCAGCAAAGCCGCCGATGCCGCTGTCGGCAATGAACGCCGGCGCGGCCGAGACCGCGTGTCGGAGAAACCGGTGAAGTCGGAATGCGGGTACGGCAAACGCAACGCTGGCATGACACGCTCTCAGTAAATAACTGACCGGTCAGTAATATACCCACGGCAATGCGCAGGGTCAACGACACGGCCGCGTCTGATTGACTTTTCTTGGCAGGGGCCCAGGCAAGGCTTTACGGCATGCTGCACCGCAACGCGCTGTAGAATGGCCGCCCTGCTTCAAACCTCACCACGACGGCCCTTTCCGTGACCCCCGACGATTACTGCGCCGACAAGGCTGCACCGCCCGGCAGCGACGTGTACTACAGCGTATTGTTTCTGACGCCCGAACGCCGCCGCGCGACGATCGCCCTCGAAGCCGTGCGCCGTGAGCTGGAAGACGCCGTGCGCGACGCCAGTGATCCGGCGGTCGTGCAGTCGAAACTGCAGTGGTGGCGACAGGAGCTTGCGCGGCTGTTCGAGGGCCGCCCCGAGCACCCGGCCGCAAAGGCCTTGCAGCCGCACCTGGTCCGCTACGACATCGGCGCGGTGCATCTGGGTGAATTGCTGGCCGGCGTCGAGGCCGACGCCATGCAGAACCGCTATCTGGATTGGCCCAACCTGCGCCGCCACGGCGATCAGGTGGCAGGCGTGGCAGGCCGGCTGACAGCTCGCATTGCCGGACAGACGCATGCACGCACGCTGGAATTCGCGCGGCTGATGGCGCTGACCGAGCAGCTCGTCCACTTCATCCGCAACCTGGGCGAAGACGTGCGGCACAACCGCGTCTACATTCCCGTGGATGAGCTGCAGCGTTTCAACGTCCCGGCTGCCGATCTGTTCAACCGCCGGTATGCAGAAGGCTTCAAGCCGTTGATGACCTTTCAGGCCGAGCGCGCTCGGGCAACGTACAAGGAAGCACTCGCCGCGCTGCCGGCTGAAGATCGCCGCGCCCAGCGCTCGGCACTGATTCGCGGCGTGCTGGCCATGCGCCTGCTCGACGAGGTGGAAGCGGACGGCTTCCAGGTGCTCACGCAGCGCACGGACCTGACGCCGCTGCGCAAGCTGTGGTTGGCCTGGAAGACGCAGATCCGCGGTTGATCAGGCCTTGATGAGATCCAGCGGCGCAAATCGCCCCGCCAGCACCGGCTGCGAATCCATCCCCCACCAGCGCTCCAGCACCGTGGCATAAAGCGAGCGGAAATCGACTGACGGGTCGAGATTGCCCCCGCCGTCCAGCCGTTCAAGCACCGGCCCCTGTCCCGCCAGTCCGCCCTTCACGCGGCCGCCGGCCACAAAATGCGCGGCAGCCGTGCCGTGGTCCGTCCCGCTGTTCAGGTTTTCGCGCGGGCGGCGGCCGAACTCCGAGTACGTGACGATCAGTGTGTCGCTCCAACGGCCCAACTCGGTCAACGCGCTCTTGAGCGAAGCGATGCCCTCGCCCAACTGCCGCAGCAGGTTCGCCTGCGTGCCTTGCTGATTGGTGTGGGTATCAAAGCTACCGAGCGACAGGCACACCACGGCGACGTCCGCGCCGCCATGGCCCGGCGCTGCCACCACCTGCATCGCCGCCTTGATCGCGTTGCCGAACCCGCCGTCCGGAAAGCGCGTCTGGAACGCGAACTTGCCGGATTTCGGGCGCAGTCCGTCGGCCGCCTTGACGATATCCGCCTCCACCTTCAGCACGTGCGCGAGCGTGGCGTTGCCCATGGCATGCGAAGGCATCGCCAGCTTGGCTTCGTTGAGGAACGCATCGGGATTGGCGAGTGCGACCGCGCGTGCGCCGCCGTCGAGCGGGCCAAGATCAGCGCTGCCGATGATCACGCCATCGGCGCCGAACGATGCCGGCACCGGCTGCGCGGCAAACGCACGCGTCAACCAGCCTTCGCGCAAGTATTGGTCGGAGCGCGACGCCGTGTCCCAGATCTCGATCGAGCGGAAGTGCGAGAGATTCGGCTGCGGATACGACAACCCCTGCACCACCGACAATTCCCCCGCCTGCCACAGCGGCATCATTGCCTGCAAAGACGGATGCAGCCCGTAGCGGTCATCCAGCTGCAGCACCTGCTCCCGCTTGATGGCGATGCGCGGGCGCAGCGCGTAATACTGCGCGCTCGTGTATGGGACCACGGTGTTCAGCCCGTCGTTGCCGCCCTTCAGTTCAATGAGGATGAGCAGGTTGCCGTAGCCCTTGCGCTTGTCCTGCCCTTGCGCGAAGACAATCCCCGGGAGCCCGGATGCGGCGCCGCCCATGCCGAGCATGGCGCCTGCCTTCAGAAAATCGCGACGTTCCATGATGTGTGCTCCTGCGGCGGTGGCGTTACTTCAACTGGTAAGCCGGGTCCATCATCAGCGTGCGCAGGTACGCCGTACCGGCCAGCTTGACGGGAATCGGCGCCGTCGGCTCGATCGGCAACACGGCGCGCTGGATCGAAATGCGCGGCGCCAGCTGCGGTGGATCATCGCTATCCGCGCCGAACTGTGCGAGCCACTTGGCCGAGTTGAACGACACCATCGTCTGCGACTGCGCCAGCTTGAAGCGGCCCTCCTGCCCCATGCCCTTGAGCGCCTGGCCCAGGCCCTGCACGGCGGGGCCCTGTTTGAGGTCCTCGCGCATGGCGGCCATCATCATGCCGGGCTTCTGCTGTTGCGCCTGCTGCTTGGCCGGCGGCGCCTTCATCTCCGTCGAGCGGAAGAGTTGATCGAGAAACTGCTTGCGCCCCAGCAACGTCGTCGCGTTGATCCACGCATCGCCGCCGGGCCAGCCCTTCACGTTGGGCGGGGCCAGCAGGTTCTGCCCCAGCTGCGCGGACTTGATCGCAAACGGCGTCGGGTCGGTGTACTGCACGTTGAACTGCTTGAGCGTGCCGACGATCATCTCCACCGGCGACTTCACCAGCGTTGCACGCGATTGCGGCGCCCAGAACGCCGGCGTCAGGAACAGCGCGTGCAGCGCCACCTTGATGTCATAGCCGCTCGCACGGAACGCATCGGCGATGCGCTGCGCCTGTGCGGCATCAACGTCAGGTGAAATGAACTCGCGCCAGAGCTTGGAGACGATGAAGTTGGCCGTCTCCGGACGCGACAGCAGGATGTCGAGCATCTGGTCGCCGTCGTAATCCCCGCTCTGGCCGAACACCGTCTTCACGCCCGTGTCGTGAATCTGCGGCCGCCAGATGTAGGCGAAATCGTGCTCGCGATCGATGCTCCAGCCCGTGTAGGTGCGCGCGGCTTCCTTGATGTCCTGCTCGGTGTAATGCCCCTCGCCGAGCGTGAACAGCTCCATCACTTCCCGCGCGAAGTTTTCGTTCGGCTTGCCCTTGCGGCTCTCCGCGCCGTCCAGGTAAATCAGCATCGCCGGGTCTTTGCCGATGGCGTGCAGCATCGTGCCGAAGTTGCCGACCGCGTTCTGCCGCAGCAGCACGTTCTGCCGATACATCAACTGCGCGAACGGCACCTTCTGCGAGCTGGAAACGAAATGGTTGTGCCAGAACAGCGTCATGCGTTCTGTCAGCGGCGACGGCGTCTTGATCATCTCGCCCATCCACCAGGCACGCAATTCCAGCTCGTGCGCGGCATTCTTCTGGCGCGCCGCCTTGCGGGCGTCTTCATCGGGCAGCTTGTTGTAGGGGACGATCGGCTCGTTCACCCACGCCGGGGGCGCTTGCGTGGCGACGGTGCCCGTCTGGGCAAGGACGCGGTCGACAGCCTCGCGGTGCGTGAGCCCGGCGTAGGCATCGAGTTCGTTCTCGGAAGGCGCAAAGCCGACGCGGGTGAGAAAGTAGCGCGCATCGTCGCGGTCCAGGCGCTGCTCGTCGGCAGCGGGTGCCTTGGCCTGCGCAGTGTGGCGATGCTGTTTGCCCTGCGTGACCGCATGCGCGGTCTGCAGAGAGAAGGCGCCGGCCGCTGCCAGCGCCAAGAAGATCGTGGTGCTACGGATTCGCATGTCGGTCCCCCGAAACGACCCTACCGCTTTGCCGGGGCAGCGACTCGTGCGCCGTTCCTCGGCCCCTATCTAGCCGCCACGGTGGTAGATATCCCGCGTGACGTCATAGATGTTCTGACGCAATTGCTTGCGTTCCTCGGGAGACAGCTTGCGTTGCCCAGACCCACGATCGGCATTCTCACCACGGCGGTTTTCCATCGCAGCGGCGCGGCGGCTACGTTCATCGCCGCCATGGCCGCGCGCCGGACCCTGCCCGCCCCTTTTTTCCTGTGCGCCGGCCTGCATCGCATGCCCGCCGCCGAAAAAGCCGCCGAATCCGCCAAAGCCACCGCGATCGCCGCGCGCGTGCGCCTGCGAGCCGGCCGCACAGAGGGCAAGAACACAGGTCAACAGCGCCGCGCGCCGCCGAAACATCACTAAGCGATTCGAAAAAGGGAGTTGAGAAGCCACGTCTTTGTTGCTGGAAACCGATGCGCCATGCATCATTGCGCGACAATCGATAACAGGCAACCGCATTGCACGCCAGTCCCCTCCGCAGGGGGGAAACAGACCCCAAACCGTTGCGAGGAACTGCCAAGGCAGTGTAGCTGCGCGTCCTACAGACTGTTCGCGTGACTCGGTAAATAATGTAACCGTCTGTTTCAATTGGGCTTTTACTGCCTCCTGTTGTCGATTGGGCCCATGTTTTTGTCGTTACCATAAGCGCCATGGAAAATTCCGGTCAAAAGATTCTCGTCGTCGACGACGACCCCCGCCTGCGCGACCTGCTGCGCCGCTACCTGGGGGAACAGGGCTTCACCGTGCTGGTGGCGGAAAACGCCACGGCCATGAACAAACTCTGGCTGCGCGAGCGCTTCGACCTGCTGGTGCTCGACCTGATGATGCCCGGTGAAGACGGCTTGTCGATCTGCCGTCGCCTGCGCGGCGCCAACGATCAGACGCCGATCATCATGCTCACCGCCAAGGGTGAAGACGTCGACCGCATTGTCGGCCTTGAAATGGGCGCGGACGACTATCTCCCCAAGCCCTTCAACCCCCGCGAGCTGATCGCGCGCATCCACGCCGTGCTGCGCCGCCGCGGCCCGGCCGAAATCCCGGGTGCGCCGTCGGAGACGCCGGAAACCTTCGCCTTTGGCGATTTCGTCCTCAACCTGGCCACGCGCACGCTCAAGAAAAACGACGAAGAGATCACGCTCACGACGGGCGAATTCTCCGTGCTCAAGGTGTTTGCACGCCATCCGCGCCAACCCCTATCGCGCGAGAAGCTGATGGAAATGGCGCGCGGCCGCGAATACGAAGTGTTCGACCGCAGCCTTGACGTGCAGATTTCGCGCCTGCGCAAGCTGATCGAACCCGACGCCAGCAACCCGCGCTTCATCCAGACCGTGTGGGGCCTGGGCTACGTGTTCATTCCCGACGGCGCCAAGTAAGCGTCCGGGCAACCCTTCTTTTCCGCATCCGACTTGCGCATCCTGCGTCCGGCCGCGTTGCGGCATCTGCTGATCAGTGTGTTTGGTTCGCTGTTCTGGCGAACCTTCATGCTGATCGCATTGCTGATCGCGATCTCTCTGGGCGTGTGGTTCCAGAGCTTCCGTATTTTCGAGCGTGAGCCGCGGGCGCAGCAGATCGCCATGCAGGTGGTCAGCGTGGTCAAGCTCACACGCGCGGCGCTGCTGTATTCGGATCCGTCGCGACGCCGCTTCCTCTTGCTCGATCTCGTGCAGAACGAGGGCATCAAGGTCTACCCGCGCGAGAAGGAAGACGAATACCGCGAGCCGCACACCAACCCGTATCTGACGCAGCTTGTCCAGCAGGAAATCCGCAACCGGCTCGGTGCCGACGCGGTGATCGCCACGGCCGTCAACGACATCCCGGGCGTGTGGGTGAGCTTCCAAATCGAGGGCGACGACTACTGGGTCGCCATCAGCCCGGACCGTTTCGAGCACGTGCCTGGGCTGCAATGGCTGTGGTGGTCGATGGCGGCGCTGGTGTTGTCGGTGCTGGGGGCGGCGTTCATTACGTCACGCGTGAACCAGCCACTCAAACGCCTGGCCGATACGGCGCGCGCCATCAGTGCCGGGGAGGACCCGAAGGCATTGCCCGAAGGTGGCGGCACCGAAGTGGCGCAGGCAAATCACAGCTTCAACCAGATGGTGCGCGACCTCAAGCAGCTTGAGGCCGATCGCGCCGTCATGCTGGCCGGCATCTCGCACGACCTGCGCACGCCGCTCACACGCCTGCGCCTGGAAACGGAGATGAGCCCGGTCGACGAGCAGACGCGCGAACTGATGGTGGCCGACATCGAGCAGATGGACGCGATCATCGGCCAGTTCCTCGACTACGCGCGCCCCAGCGGCGAGATGCTCGAAGACGTCGACCTGACTGAACTCGTGCGCGACACAGCGCCCGTCTACTCGGCACACGACGACATTGACCTCACACTCAAGCTCGCGCCCGAGGCCATCGCCCGCTGCAACCGCATGGAAACGCAGCGGATTCTCGACAACCTGATCGAAAACGCACGGCGCTACGGCAAGACGCCTGGTACGAACCGCGCCGAAATTACCGTCAGCACATTCCTGCAAGGCAACGAGGTTGTATTGTGCGTGGCCGATCGCGGTGCGGGCGTGCCGACAGATCAGCTCGCGTTGCTCACCCGGCCGTTCTACCGCCTCGAATCGGCACGCAGCGAGGCCAAGGGCGCCGGGCTCGGTATGTCGATCGTCAATCGCATCTTGCAGCGCAGCGGCGGCCGGCTTGCGCTCGAGAACCGCACACCGCCCGAAACCGGACTGCTCGTCAGCGCCTGCTACGCGCGCGCCTGATCCGGCACACCGCCTGGCTGGCGCTTCCCGGCACATCCGGGCACACCCCCTGCTTCCCACGACTGTCATGCGTCGCCGATAAGGTGCGGCGGCAGGCAGCGCTATGGCTGGCGTTGAGAATATCAATTGGCCGGTTTTGAAATCATCGCCAATACTGCAGCCGCCAGGCTGCACGCCTGCGCGTTCTTCGTCTCCGTCCGAACGCCTCAGCCGGACCGGACGGCCGGTGAGCGTGTGTTTGCAAATCCCCGTTTGGGTTCCGTACCCATTGCCACACAACTCCAGGAGAAGCTCATGAAGACCATTGGTGACAAGCTCGAACCGTTCAAGGTCGTCGGCGTCAAGCCCGGGTTCAACAATCACGAAGAGAACGGCGAGTCGGCGTTCGAAGACATCACCGAAACCTCGTTTCCGGGCAAATGGAAAGTCATCTTCTTCTATCCGAAGGACTTCACCTTTGTGTGCCCGACCGAAATCGTCGCCTTCGCCAAACTGAACGACGACTTTGCCGACCGCGACACGATCGTGCTTGGCGGCTCCACCGACAATGAATTCGTCAAGCTCGCATGGCGCCGCGAGCACAAAGACCTGAACAAGCTCAACCAGTGGTCGTTTGCCGACTCAACGGGCGCCCTGGTCGACCAGCTTGGCGTACGCGAACACGAGGCCGGGGTTGCGTTGCGCGCCACGTTCATCGTCGACCCGGACAACGTCATCCAGCATGTGTCGGTCAACAACCTGAACGTGGGTCGCAACCCGGACGAAGTGCTGCGCATTCTCGACGGCCTGCAGACGGACGAACTGTGCCCGTGCAACCGCGCAGTCGGCGGCTCGACGCTGTAACGACCGCCCGGCGCCCTACTCAGCCGAAGCCCGCTCTTGCCGCGGGCTTTCCTTTTCGGTGCTGCTGACGGGAGGCATTCATGGAATTTTTGCAGACGCTCAAAAGCCGGATTCCCGACTACGCCAAGGACATCCGCCTGAATCTGGACGGCACGATCGCGCGCTCCTCGCTGGAGGGCAATGATGCGGTCGGCGTCGCTTTGGCGGCCGCGTTTGCCGCGAAGAGCAAGGTGCTGGCCGACGCCATCCGCAATGCCGGGGTGCTGTCGCCCGAGGAGGTGAACGGCGCGCTGACCGCGGCTGCCCTGATGGGCATGAACAACGTCTGGTACCCGTACGTCGAGATGGCCGACGATTCCGACCTGGCGCAGCAGAAAGCGGAGTTGCGCATGAACGCCTACGCCAACAACGGCGGCGTCGACAAGCGCAGGTTCGAGATGTACGCCCTTGCCGCGTCCATCATCGGCAAATGCCATTTCTGCATCAAATCGCACTACGACTTGCTGAAGAACCACCAGGGCATGAGCGCGCAGCAGTTGCGCGATGTCGGCCGCATTGCGGCTGTCATCAACGCGGCGGCGCAGGTCATCGCGGCAGAGTAACGCGCCGATTGCACAAACGAAAAAACGGCAGCCCGGTTCGCTCCGGTGCTGCCGTTTGCCTTGCGCGATGGCGGCGAGAACTCAGTCCTGCTCGGCGGCTTCTGCGCGATAGATCAACACCACCGCCTGCGCGACGATGCCTTCCTCCTTGCCTTCGAAGCCGAGCTTCTCGTTCGTCTTGGCCTTGACGTTGCAACGCTCAGGCGCAATGCCCAAGTCTTCGGCAAGGTTCGCCACCATGCCCGGCACATGCGGCGCGAGTTTCGGTTTCTGCGCGATGACGGTGGCGTCGACATTGCCGATCGCATAACCCGCCTTGTGCACGCGGCGCACGGCTTCGCGCAGCAGCACGCGGCTGTCGGCGCCGGCAAAGGCCGGATCGGTGTCGGGAAAGTGCCGGCCGATGTCGCCCAGGCCGGCAGCGCCGAACAGCGCATCGGTAATCGCATGCAGCAGCGCATCGGCGTCGGAGTGGCCGAGCAGCCCACGCGTGTGCGGAATCTCCACGCCGCCCAGGATCAGCTTGCGGCCCTCCACCAGCGCGTGCACGTCGTAGCCCTGGCCAATGCGAATGTCCATCCAGTTCATGCTTGCGATGCCTCGTTGGGTTGTGCGCCCTGCGCGAGGATGGCCTCGGCGAGCGCGAAATCGTCGGGATACGTCACCTTGAAGTTACGCAGCGCCCCCGGCACAAGCAGCGGCGAGTGACCGGCGGCCTCAATCGCGCTGGCTTCATCGGTGACGATGCGATGTTGCAGCAGCGCTTCCCGCAAGGCGCGCTCCAGCAGCCCGAGTGGAAACATCTGCGGCGTCTGCGCTTGCCACAGGCCATCGCGCGGCACGGTCGCATCGATGTGCTGGGCTGCATCGGCGCGTTTGAGCGTGTCGGCCACGGGCAGCGCAAGGATGCCCCCCGCAGCTTGCGTGCCTTCGGCCTCCACCGCCGCGACCAGGCGTGCGATGAGGGCCGGCGTCAGACCTGGGCGCGCCGCATCATGCACGAGCACCCAGTCGTCATCGTGTGCACCCAGGCCGCGCAATGCCGCCAGCCCGTGCGTGACGGATGCGTGGCGTGAATCCCCGCCGCAATCGACCTCCACCAGCTTGGGCGCATTGAAACCACTATCGGGAAAGCGCTGCACCAGCGGCTGTGCGCCGGGCGTCGTCACCACCAGCACGGTGTCGATTTCGGGGCTGGCCAGGAACGCCTGCGCGGTATGCCAGAGCATCGGCCGCCCGGCAATCGCCTGATATTGCTTGGGCAGATCGCCACCGGCGCGCGAGCCGGTGCCGGCCGAGGGAATCAGCGCAAAACGGCGTCGGCCAGGGTGGGAAATCGACATGACAGGCGGGAAAGTGAACGTGGGCGCAGCATTTGCGTGGGTTTTGCCCCCGCCAAGCGCGCGGCTGGCGCGGATTTTATAATAGCGGTCTGCGTCACGACACCCCGCCTGCACATGCCGGCGGGGTGTCGTGCTTTGTCTTGCAGTCGTGCCCCACACAACCTCTCGCCTCATGTCCGATTTTTCGCTCTCCGCCCTGCCCGCCGTCAAACCGGGCTCGCGCTTCGTCTTCAGCGGCCTGCAGGGGGCGGCAGACGCCCTGCTGCTGGCGCGCTACCTCGAGCAGCATCGCGCCGCCGTGCCGATGCTGGCGGTGGTCTGCGCCAATGCCGTCGATGCCCAGCGCCTGGCGGAGGAGCTACGCTGGTTTGCCCCGCAGGCGCGCGTGAAGCTGCTGCCGGACTGGGAAACGCTGCCGTACGACAATTTCTCGCCGCATCAGGATCTGATCTCCGAGCGGCTGGCGACGCTGCATGACCTGCAGAACGGGGCGTGCGACATCCTGCTCGTCCCTGCCTCCACGGCGCTGCAGCGCGTGGCGCCGCCATCGTTCCTGGCGGCCTACACATTCTTCTTCAAAAAGGGCGAAAAGCTGGACGAGGCGGCGCTGAAAGCGCAGTTCACCCTGGCCGGCTACGAACACGTCAGCGCCGTGATGCGACCAGGGGAGTATTCCGTGCGCGGCGGCCTGATCGATCTGTTCCCGATGGGCTCGCCGCTGCCATATCGGCTCGACCTGTTTGGCGACGAAATCGAGACCATCCGCTCGTTCGACCCCGACACGCAGCGCAGCCTCTACCCGGTCAACGAAGTCCGCCTGCTGCCGGGCCGCGAATTCCCCATGGACGAGGCCTCGCGCACGGCCTTCCGCGGTCGCTGGCGCGAGGTGTTCGAGGGCGATCCGACGCGTTCGCCTATCTATAAAGACATCGGCAACGGCGTGCCGAGCGCCGGCATCGAGTATTACCTGCCGCTGTTCTTTGAAGAGACCGCGACGCTGTTCGACTACCTGCCGGGCGCCACGCATCTTGCCTTCGTGGGCGACATCGAAGGCGCGGTGCGCCGCTTCTGGGCCGACACCACGCAGCGCTACAACTTCATGCGCCACGACCGCGAGCGGCCGCTGCTGCAGCCGTCTGCGCTATATCTGGACGAAGAGGCGTTCTTCGTCGCCGCCAAGCCGCACGCGCGTCTGGTATTGCGCGCGGAGCCCGGCGATGCGCCGCTTTCGCTGCCGTTGCCGAACGTGGCCGTCAACCGCCGCGCCGAAGACCCGCTGGTCAATCTCGAATCGTTCCTGATGCGCAGCAATTGCCGCGTGATGATCTGCGCTGAATCCGCAGGCCGTCGCGAGACACTTGCGCAAATGCTGGCTGCCAGCGGCCTGCACCCCGAAGGCGTCGCGGACTTCGCCGACCTGATGAGCGGCGATGCCAAGTTCGTGCTGGGCGTGGCGCCGCTGTATCAGGGTTTCATCCTCGGCGACGAACGCATCGCGCTCATCACCGAGACCGAGCTTTACGCGCAGACGGTGCGCCGCGCCGGTCGCCGCAAGCAGGAACAGGCGACCGCCGTCGATTCGATGGTGCGCGATCTGGCCGAGCTGAAGATCGGCGACCCCGTGGTGCACAGCGAACACGGCATCGGGCGCTACCAGGGGCTCGTGTCCATCGACATGGGCAACGGCGAGGAAGAATTCCTGCATCTCGACTACGACAAGGGCAGCAAGCTCTACGTGCCGGTACATCAGTTGCACGTGATCTCGCGCTACTCGGGCGCCGATCCGGAAACCGCGCCGTTGCATTCCCTCGGCTCCGGCCAGTGGGAAAAGGCCAAGCGCAAGGCGGCGCAGCAGATTCGCGATACGGCCGCCGAACTGCTGAACCTGTACGCGCGACGTGCGCTGCGCCAGGGCTTCGCGTTCCCGCTCACGCCGGAGGACTACGCCACGTTTGCCGAGAGCTTCGGCTTTGACGAAACACCCGATCAAGCCGCCGCCATCGCTGCCGTGATTGGCGACATGACGTCGGGCAAGCCGATGGACCGCCTCGTCTGCGGCGACGTCGGCTTCGGCAAGACGGAAGTCGCGCTGCGTGCCGCGTTTGTTGCGGTGATGGGCGGCAAGCAGGTGGCCATCCTCGCGCCGACCACGCTGCTGGCCGAACAGCATTACCAGACGCTGGTCGACCGCTTTGCCGACTGGCCGGTGCGCATTGCCGAGATTTCGCGTTTCAAGAACAAGAAAGAGATCGACGCCGCGATCGAAGCCATCAACGCCGGCACGATCGACATCGTGATCGGCACGCACAAGCTGCTTTCCCCGGACGTGAAGTTCGACCGCCTGGGGCTCGTCATCATCGATGAAGAGCATCGCTTTGGCGTGCGTCAGAAGGAAGCGCTCAAGACGCTGCGCGCCGAGGTGGATGTGCTCACGCTCACCGCCACGCCGATCCCGCGCACGCTGGGCATGGCGCTGGAAGGCCTGCGCGATTTCTCGGTGATCGCCACGGCGCCGCAAAAGCGCCTCGCCATCAAGACATTCCTGCGCCGCGAGGAAGACGGCGTGCTGCGCGAGGCCATCCTGCGCGAGCTGAAACGCGGCGGCCAGGTCTACTTCCTGCACAACGAGGTCGAAACCATCGAGAACAAGCGCGCCAAGCTCGAAGAGCTGATTCCGGAAGCGCGCGTGGTCGTCGCCCACGGCCAGATGCACGAGCGCGAACTCGAACGCGTGATGCGCGATTTTGTGGCGCAGCGCGCCAACATCCTGCTGTGCACGACGATCATCGAAACCGGCATCGACGTGCCGACCGCCAACACGATCCTGATCCACCGCGCCGACAAGTTCGGCCTGGCGCAGCTGCACCAGTTGCGCGGCCGTGTCGGGCGCTCGCACCACCAGGCCTATGCGTATTTGCTGGTGCACGACGTCGACGGCCTGACCAAGCAGGCACAGCGCCGCCTTGAAGCGATTCAGCAGATGGAAGAACTCGGTGCGGGCTTCTACCTGGCAATGCACGACCTGGAAATCCGCGGTGCCGGTGAAGTGCTGGGCGACAAGCAATCGGGCGAGATTTCCGAGATCGGCTTCCAGCTCTACACCGACATGCTCAACCAGGCGGTGAAGTCGCTCAAGGCCGGCAAGGAACCCGACCTGATGGCCCCGCTGGCGGCCACGACCGAGATCAACCTCGGCACGCCCGCCCTGCTGCCGCAAGACTATTGCGGCGATGTGCAGGAACGCCTGTCGCTGTACAAGCGCCTGGCCAACTGCGAAAGCAGCGAGACCATCGACAACATCCAGGAGGAGCTAATCGACCGTTTCGGCAAGCTGCCGCCGCAGGCGCAATCGCTCATCGAAACGCACCGGCTGCGCATTGCCGCCGCGCCGCTGGGTATCCGCAAGATCGACACCGGCGCGAATGCCGTCACGCTGCAGTTCATCCCGAACCCGCCCGTTGACGCCATCAAGATCATCGATCTCGTACAAAAGAATCGGCAGATCAAGCTGGCGGGGCAGGATCGCCTGCGCATCGAAAACATTCCAGCCGAATTCGCCGCGCTCACGCAGACCATTCGCCATGCCATGCGGCAATTGGCGTGATCCGGTAGCATCCGCCGATCAGAACAAGGAAACCATCATGAGCACCGCCGTCACCCCGTTCTCCACCCTCGACTGGACAACCAAGTTGGTCAGTTTCGACACCACGAGCCGCGGCTCGAACCTGGCGCTGATCGAAACCGTGCGCGACTACCTGCGCGGCGTCGGCGTCGACTCGCATCTGTCGCACAACGACGATGGCAACAAGGCCAACCTGTTCGCCACGATTCCGGCCGCGGACGGCAGCGTGCAAGGCGGCATCGTGCTGTCGGGCCATACCGATGTGGTGCCGGTGGACGGCCAGAAATGGGACAGCAACCCGTTTGCGCCGGAAGTGCGCGACGGCAAGCTCTACGGGCGCGGCACCTGCGACATGAAAGGGTTCATTGCCTCCTCGCTGGCGCTGGTGCCGTCGTTGCTGCAGGCCAAGCTGCGCGAGCCGGTGCATTTCGCGCTGTCATATGACGAGGAAGTCGGCTGCGTGGGCGCTCCGCGCATGATCGAAGACCTGATCGCCCGCGGCATCAAGCCCGCCGGCTGCATCGTCGGCGAGCCCACCTCCATGCGCCCGATCGTCGCCCACAAGGGCATCAACGCCTACCGCTGCCGCGTGCACGGCCGCGCCGCGCATTCGTCGCTCACGCCGCAGGGTGTGAACGCCATCGAATACGCCGCGCGCATCATCTGTTTCGTGCGTGACCTGGCCGATGAATTCCGCGCCAAGGGCCCGTTCGACGACGCGTTTGACGTGCCCTTCACCACGGCATCGACGGGTCTCATCAACGGCGGGATTGCGCTGAACACGATCCCCGCGCTGTGCGAGCTGGTATTCGAATTTCGCAACCTGCCGGGCGTGGATGCACCGGCCATCCGCGCGCGCGTCGAGCGCTATGTGCGCGAAACCATCGAGCCCGCCATGCAGCGCGAGCATCCGGACGCCCGCATCGAACTCGACGAGATTGCCGCCGCGCCGTCGCTGGACGCCTCGGAGCAAGCCGCCATCACGCAGCTTGTGCGTGTGCTGACCGAAGACAACGACAAGCGCAAGGTCGCCTACGGCACCGAAGCCGGCCTCTTCCAGCGCGCCGGCATTCCGGCCGTGCTGTGCGGTCCGGGCAACATCGAGCAGGCGCACAAGGCGAACGAATACGTCGAACTGGCCCAGCTCGACGCCTGCGACCGCTTCCTCGCCAAGGTGGCTCGCAGCCTGATGGTCGAGACCGCGTCCGCCTAACGCTTACACAGCAACGCCTCACCTTTTGGTGGGGCGCATGCCGCCCGGGGCGTTCGCTACAATAGCGGGCTTCCCCAGCGCCGAACTGCCGCACCCCGCTCCTGTCACTCCATGCCCGTCATTCTGCAAAGCCTGTCGCCGCTGTCGACCGGCGACATTGAATCCATCCGCAGCCTGTTCGGCAGCGCCACCTATGAGATGCGCGCGCCCAACGTCGCGGCCATCGAATGGGTGCACGAACTGCCCAGCGAATTGCGCGTCCAGCTTGATGCCATCTGCGCCAATCTGAAGCTGGACTACGCGTGGATTCCCGACGAATGGACGTTCGGCGATTTCCGTGTGCTGGCGATGGACATGGATTCGACGCTGATCACCATCGAGTGCATCGACGAAATCGCAGATTTCTGCGGGCTCAAGCCGCAAGTGGCCGCCATCACCGAAGCGTCGATGCGCGGCGAAATCAAGGATTTCAACGAGAGCCTCACGCGCCGCGTCGAACTGCTCAAAGGCCTGGATGCAAGCGTGCTGGAGCGGGTCTATGCCGAGCGCCTGCAGCTCTCCCTCGGCGCGGAAAAAATGCTCAAGGCCGTGCAGGCACTGGGCATTCGCACGCTGCTGGTGTCGGGTGGCTTTGAATTCTTCACCTCGCGCCTGCAGGAGCGCCTGGGGCTGGATCGCACGCGCGCCAACACGCTGGAAATCGTGGATGGCAAACTGACCGGCCGCGTGCTCGGCGAGATCGTCAACGCGGATGTGAAGGCGCAGACGCTCAAGGCGTTCTGCCAGGAACTGGGCGTGTCGCCGCATAACGCCATCGCCATGGGCGACGGCTCGAACGACCTGAAGATGATGGGTGTGGCGGGCCTGTCGGTCGCGTTCCGCGCCAAGCCCATCGTGCAGGCACAGGCCGACGTGGCGTTCAACGTTGTCGGCCTGGATGGGTTGTTGAATCTGTTTCCGCAGCAGTAAGCCGCTGCGGAAATTTCCACCTGCGGAAACGCGTTACGCCGCCCGCAGGTGCGTCTCCATCGCCTGCTTCAAATCCGCAATCAAATCACGCGGATCTTCCAGCCCGATATACAGCCGCACAAAACCGCCCGCGTTCTCCCAGTCGGCCGGCGGCCAAGCGGTCGCCGTGCGCATCGACGGGATGTTGTACGGCAGTGCCAGGCTGTGCGCCCCGCCCCACGAAAAGCCGATCGCAAAGTAGCGCAAGCCTTCAATGAAGGCGTCGATCTGCGCCTGCGAATAGCGCTCGTGCAGCACGATCGAGAACAACCCGCTTGCGCCGGTAAAGTCGCGCTTCCAGTTTTCATGGCCGGGACAATCGGGCAGCGCCGGGTGCAGCACGCGCACGACTTCAGGGCGGTCCGCCAGCCATTCGGCCACTTCGCGGGCGTGCGCGTCATGGGCGGCCAGGCGCGTCGGCAGGCTCGGCAGGCCACGCAGCACGAAATAGCAATCGTCCGCCGAAACGCCCCAGCCCATGCGCATCCGCGTGGCCAGCAGCTTGTGGTGCAGCGCTTCGTCGTTCGTGATGGCAGCACCCATCAGCACATCGCTGCCGCCTGATTGGTACTTGGTCAGCGCCTGCACGGAGATGTCGATGCCGTGCTCGAACGGCTGGTAGTACACGCCGCCGCTCCAGGTGTTGTCGATGGCGGTGATGGCTCCGGCGTTGCGCGCCACCTCGGCGATGGCCGTGCAGTCGGGCACTTCCATCGTGACGGATCCGGGCGCTTCGAGCCACACGAGCTTGGTGTTGTGGCGCATCAGGTCGGCAATGCCGGCGCCGATCATCGGGTCGTAATAGCGCACGGTGATGCCGAACTGGCGCGCCATCCACTCGCCGTGGTCACGGTTCGGGCCGTAGGCGTTGTCCGGAATCAGCACGTCGTCGCCGGATTTGATCAGCGAGAAGTACACCAGCGAAATCGCCGCCAGCCCCGAAGGCAGCAGCAATGTGTGCGAGCCGCCCTCGATCTGCGCCAGTGCCTGGCACAGCGTGTCAGAGGTGGGCGTCGCATGCAGGCCGTAGCGCCAGTGCACCACGCTGCCGCTGCCGAAGGCGCGCATGTCGGCGAGATTCTTGAACACCACCGTCGATGCACGATGCGTGGCATGCGAGAACGCCGTGAAACCCGGCGGGATATGCAGGTCCGGATGCACAGCCTGGGTTGCGGGAAACATCGGCGGGAGCTTGGTGTCGTCGGTCACGTGGTTTCCTGTTGGATGGCGTATGAGCGATTTGGGGCGGCTTACCAATGCGCGCTTGATCGTGTTGGATTGCCGCGGGGTGGCGAGATCTGACCCGGCCCGGCCGGGACCAGCGGCGTCATTGGCGTGGCTGGCGTCGCCGCATTGCTGTTGGCTGCGGCATCGTACGGCGGAATCACGACCACCGCGACGGGCCGCAGCACAAACGGCAGCGTATGGCCGTCGTGGGCGACGTCCGTCCACGTGCCACGCACAATGCCGTGACCGTCGATGGCGCCTTCCCACGTGCCGGTGACGTGCGTACCGTCATCGGACTCCTCCATGAGAAAGCCGCCGTTTTCATATTCGCCGGTCACCAGGCGCACGCCCGCCGCATTGCCCGGGACGTATTCGCCATGGACGCTGTCAATTTCACCGGCCTTGCGGCCAAGACGCATGCGGATGGGCATGTCGCCGATCACACCGGTATAGACAGGATATTTTGCGTAGTCGGGCTGGGGTTGCAGCACACGGAGCGGCGGGGTCTGCGCCGAGAATCCGTTGTCGCCCTTCCGGGCCTGAGCGCGGCGCTTGTCGCCATCGGCAATGGCGCGGTTCAGGCCCAGGTCGCCGGGCTGCACGTTCGTGCTGCCGGTCGACACGTCGTAGCCGTTGTTGGCCGCCGGTGTCTGCGCAGACACCGGCGCCACGCCTGCGGCCAGCACCAGCGCAAACAGCGCGCCGGTTGGCCGAATCAGACGTTCAATCGAGAAAATGCGTTCAGATGCGTTCGAACACCGCCGCAATGCCCTGTCCTCCACCAATACACATGGTCACCAGCGCGTAGCGACCGCCGATGCGCTGTAGCTCGTGCAGCGCCTTGACCGTGATAAGCGCACCCGTTGCGCCGATCGGGTGGCCGAGCGAGATGCCCGAGCCGTTCGGGTTGACCTTGGCCGGGTCCAGGCCGAGTTCCTTCGTCACGGCGCACGCCTGGGCGGCAAACGCCTCGTTGGCTTCGATCACATCCAGATCGTTGACCGACAGGCCTGCGCGCTCCAGCGCCTTGCGCGTCGCCGGCACCGGGCCGATGCCCATGATCTTCGGATCCACACCCGCATGGCCGTATGACACCAGCCGGGCCAGTGGCTTGAGGCCACGCTTTTCGGCCACCGAACGCTCCATCAGCACCAGCGCCGCGCCTGCATCGTTGAGGCCTGAAGCGTTGCCTGCCGTGACCGTACCGTTTTCTTTCGTGAAAACCGGCTTGAGCTTGGTCATGTCGTCGATGGTTGCATCGTGGCGGACATGCTCATCGGTATCGAACTGGATATCGCCCTTGCGCGACTTGATCGTCACCGGAACGATCTGATCCTTGAAGTAGCCAGCCTGGATGGCACGCGATGCACGCTGATGCGATTCCAGCGCGGTCTGGTCCTGCTGCTCGCGGCTGATGCCGAATTCGCGGGCGACGTTTTCTGCGGTGACGCCCATGTGAATGGTGTGGAACGGGTCGTGCAGCGCGCCGAGCATCATGTCGACCATCTTGGCGTCGCCCATGCGGGAACCCCAGCGGGCGGCAGGTGCCAGGTATGGCGCACGGCTCATGCTCTCCGCACCGCCGGCAATGGCGACATCGGCGTCGCCCAACAGCACGGTTTGCGCTGCGCTCACCACGGCCTGCAGGCCCGAGCCGCACAGGCGGTTGACGTTGAATGCAGGCGTTTCGGCCGACACCCCGCCGTTCACGGCGGCCACACGCGACAGATACATGTCGCGCGGCTCGGTGTTGATCACGTGGCCAAACACCACGTGGCCGACCTCCTCGCCCTTCACGCCTGCGCGGGCCAGCGCCTCACGCACAACGAGCGCGCCCAGTTCGCACGGCGCCACATCCTTCAGGCTGCCGCCAAACGTCCCGATTGCGGTACGAACGCCGCTGACCACTACCACTTCACGTGCCATTGCTGTCTCCTGAGCCATCGAAATTGGATGGCGGCCAGTATAAACGCACGACCGTTCGCAAAATTTAGGTACGACTACCTAAGTGGGTCAGACCTCGCCCCACAGGTCGTGGCCGTCCGCGCCGGTAATCTTGACCGACACGAAATCGCCCGCCTTGTAGCGCTTGTAAGGCTTCGACGGCGGCGCGATATAGACCAGGCCGTCAATCTCCGGGGCATCCGCCGATGAACGGCCGATGCCACCGTCCTGGTTCACCTCATCCACGAGCACGCGCAGCGACTTGCCCACCTTGCGCTGCAGACGGCGCGCAGACACGCGCTCGGCGACTTCCATGAAGCGCGCGCGGCGCTCCTCGCGCACCTCGTCGGGCAATGCGCCCGGCAGGTCGTTGGCGGTGGCGCCCTCGACCGGCGAATAGGCAAAGCAGCCCACGCGGTCCAGCTCGGCTTCGGCGATGAAGTCGAGCAGCGTCTGGAACTCTTCTTCCGTTTCACCGGGGAAGCCGGCGATGAATGTGCTGCGGATGGTCAGCTCCGGGCACACCTCGCGCCAGGCGCGGATGCGATCCAGCGTCTTCTCGGCGTTGGCCGGGCGCTTCATGCGCTTGAGCACGTCGGGGTGGGCGTGCTGCAACGGCACGTCCAGATACGGCAGGACCTTGCCCTCGGCCATCAGCGGCATCACCTCATCCACGCTCGGGTACGGGTAGACGTAATGGAGGCGCACCCAGGCGCCGTACTGCGACGCCAACTCGCCGAGCGCGCCAACCAGCTCGGTCATGCGCGTCTTCAGCGGGCGGCCGTTCCAGAAGCCCATGCGGAATTTGACGTCGACGCCGTAGGCGCTGGTGTCCTGCGAGATGACGAGCAGCTCCTTAACGCCGGCCTTCAGCAGGTTTTCCGCTTCCAGCATCACTTCGGCCACCGGGCGCGAGACAAGGTCACCGCGCATCGACGGGATGATGCAGAAGCTGCAACGGTGGTTGCAGCCTTCCGAAATTTTCAGATACGCGTAGTGCTTGGGCGTGAGCTTGATGCCCTGCGGCGGCACCAGATCGATGAACGGGTCATGCGGCTTCGGCAGGTGCGTGTGCACCGCTTCCATCACCTCGCCCAGCGCATGGGGGCCCGTCACAGCCAGCACCTTCGGATGCACGCTGGTGATGATGTCCTGACCGGCGGCGTCCTTCTTGGCCCCCAGGCAGCCGGTCACGATCACCTTGCCGTTCTCGGCCAGCGCCTCGCCAATCGCATCCAGGCTTTCCTGCACGGCCTCGTCGATGAAGCCGCAGGTGTTCACGACCACCAGGTCCGCCCCGCCGTATGTGCCGGAAATCTCATACCCCTCCGCGCGCAGTTGGGTGATGATCTGCTCGGAATCGACCAAGGCCTTGGGACAACCGAGACTGACGAACCCCACCTTGGGGCTCTGGGTACTGACGTCGGACATGGGAACAACCTGATGTGGGAGAGGAGTTGCGCTGCGCACGTGAAATGTGCCGCGCGGTTGCGTATTTTAACCGTTCGCCGCGCCGGGGCGACCAAGCCGAAGCTGCATCTGTTCAATCACGCGCTCGATTTCCAGCGCGTCCTGCAGCCTGCGAATGGCATCGTGCAGCTCCGCAGCCTGGGGCCACGTCCGCTTCAGATAGCTCAGCCACAGCTTGACGCGGCCATGCTCGTGCTTGGCCGAGATGCGCGCATGCAGCTTCTTCAGGTAATCGGCGAGATAGCCGAGCACGATCGGCCATTCCGCCGTGGACGGCGTCTCGTCCATCTGCCCGCGGATACGCTGGGCCAGGAATGGGTCGGACACGGCGCCACGGCCGATCATCACATCACTACAGCCACTGACGGCGCGGCAGCGCTCCCAGTCGGCCACGGTCCAGACTTCGCCGTTGGCGGTGACGGGAATGCTCACGGCGTCGGCAATGCGTGCGATCCAGTCCCAATGGGCGGGCGGACGGTAGCCGTGGTCACGCGTGCGGGCATGCACGACGAGCGATTCCGCACCACCTTCCGCCAGCGCCGTCGCACAGTCAATCGCGCGGGACGTATCGGAAACGCCCAGCCGCATCTTGGCCGTCACCGAGATATTGGCCGGCACCGCGGCCCGCACGGCATGCACGATGTCGTGCAGCACTTCCGGCGTGGCGAGCAGCATGGCGCCGCCGCCGTGGCGGTTCACGACTTTGGCGGGGCAACCGAAATTGAGGTCGATGCCATGCGGCGTGAGGGTTGCCGCGTATGCCGCATTGCGGGCCAGCCATTCCGGATCGCTGCCGAGGAGCTGGATGGTCATCGGCGTGCCGCTGGCGGTGTAGCCACCGTTGCGAATCTCGGGCGTCTCACGTTCATACGTGCGCGCCGGAAGCAACGAGCCCGTCACGCGGACGAACTCCGAGACGCATCCGTCGTAGCCGCCAGCTTGGGTCAGCACGTCGCGCATGACGTAATCGGCAACGCCCTCCATCGGGGCGAGCAAAAGCCGGCTCATGGCAAAACGGAAGACAGCCGGCACGCAGGCCAGGGACGGACATCAAACATGGGGAAACCGGGGCGGGATCGTGATCGTCGGAGAGGCGTACACCTCACCTGAAGGACCGGTATTTTACCTTGCCGCCCTCTCCGGCGTGCGCCCAACAAAAAAGGCGAACCGCCAAGCGATTCGCCTTGTTTTGTCAGCCCGCTGAACTTACTTCTTTTCGGGCGGCTGGTTGAACGGGAAGGTCCCGAACATGTTCTTGGCCTGGCTCTGCATCTGCTCCTGCATCTGCACGAACAGGTTTTTGCTCTGCTCGATGTAGTTGCTCATCATGCCTTGCATCATCGGCCCCTGCATGTTCATGAACTGCGACCACATATCGGGATTGAAGGTGTTGCCGCTGTACAGATCCTTCGAGTTCTCGGCCAGCTTGCTCTGGATGTCGACAAACGCCTGGATATTCTTCTCCAGATACGTGCCCATCATGCCCTGCATTGCGTTGCCGTAGAAACGGATGATCTGCGCGAGCATCGCGCCCGAGAACATCGGCACACCGCCGGTTTCCTCTTCCAGGATGATCTGCAGCAGGATGCTGCGGGTCAGGTCTTCACCGGATTTCGCATCGACGACGCGAAACTCTTCGGTTTCCATGACGAGCTGCTTGACGTCTGCCAGCGTGATGTATGTGCTGGTCTGGGTATCGTAGAGTCGGCGGTTGGGATATTTCTTGATCAGCCGTTCGGTGCCCTTCTTGCTGGTGGCCATCGTGCCTTTCCGTGTTGGCGATGCTGCTGCGGTGCAGTCGATGCAGTGCGAAATGACTGCACCGAGCGATGCAGCAAAATACGCGGTTGCCCGGCTGTTCCGATCTGCGCGCGACTGCTGGATTCAAGAGCAGCGCAGATGCATCCGGTTATGATCGGACGCCCCGTGTCTCCCTGCGGAGCGCCTCCGTGGTTGGATTCTATGCGGATCGCCCTGCAAAGAAAAGGCGACCTCCCCCGGTAAAAACCCGCAGCATTCTGATGCGGGTCACGCACTCGAACAGCCGTCCGAAGCAGACGCGAGAAGCCTGCTGCAATGCAATCGAGCATCGCAGCATGCACGTAACTCAGGGGAATAAATGCTGCGCCCATGCTGCAGCATTGCCGCAGCATGGGCGTGGAGCGTCAGCCCATGTGCAGGCCGCCGTTGAGGGAGAAGTCCGCGCCGGTGGAGAAGCCGGATTCTTCAGAGGCCAGCCACGCGCAGATCGAGGCGATCTCGGTCGGTTCGCCCAAGCGCTTGACCGGGATCGTGCCGATGATCTTGTCGAGCACATCCTGACGAATCGCTTTCACCATGTCGGTCGCGATATAGCCCGGCGACACCGTGTTGACCGTCACGCCCTTGGTCGCGACTTCCTGCGCCAGCGCCATCGTGAAGCCATGCAAACCAGCCTTGGCGGTCGAATAGTTGGTCTGTCCAAACTGACCCTTCTGGCCGTTCACCGACGAGATGTTGATGATTCGGCCCCAGCCGCGATCCGCCATGCCGTCAATGACCTGCTTGGTCACGTTGAACAGCGACGTCAGGTTGGTATCGATCACCGCATCCCAGTCGGCGCGGGTCATCTTGCGGAACACCACGTCGCGCGTGATGCCGGCGTTGTTGATCAGGACATCGACCTCGCCCACTTCGGCCTTGACCTTGTCGAACGCGGCCTTGGTCGACTCCCAATCGCCGACGTTGCCTTCGGACGGCACGAAATCGAAACCAAGCGCCTTCTGTTGTTCCAGCCACTTCGCCTTGCGCGGCGAGTTCGGGCCGCAGCCTGCGACAACGGTGAAGCCGTCGCGCGCCAAGCGCTGGCAAATCGCCGTTCCGATACCGCCCATGCCACCGGTGACGTATGCGATGCGTTTGGTCATGTCCACTCCTAGTCCTTGTTGTTAGAACCGCCCGGCCTCTTGCCGGGCAGCAGATGCTCAGGTGTCTCCGATTGGCGTGTGCGGCATTCGTTCCGCCTCACGCCAATCTCACTGCAAAAAACTTACGGACGCTCAACGGCCAGCGCCACGCCCATGCCTCCGCCGATGCACAGCGAAGCCAGGCCCTTCTTCGCATCGCGCTTCTGCATTTCGTGCAGTAGCGTGACCAGGATGCGGCAGCCGGACGCGCCGATCGGGTGACCGATTGCAATCGCACCGCCGTTGACGTTGATCTTCGACGTATCCCAGCCCATCTGCTGATGCACTGCCAGCGCCTGCGCAGCAAATGCCTCGTTGATCTCCATCAGGTCGAGGTCGCCCACCGACCAGCCGGCGCGCGACAGGCAGCGCTTGGATGCCGGCACCGGCCCCATGCCCATGACCTTCGGGTCCAGGCCAGCACTGGCGTAAGCACGGATCGTAGCCAGCGGCGTCAGGCCCAGTTCCTTGGCCTTGGCGGCGGACATCACGACGACAGCGGCGGCGCCATCGTTCAGGCCCGAGGCGTTGGCCGCCGTCACGGTGCCGGCCTTGTCGAAAGCGGGCTTCAGGCCAGCCATCGATTCGAGCGTGGCGCCATGGCGAACGAACTCGTCCTGCGCGAAGGCAATCGGATCGCCCTTGCGCTGCGGAATCAGGATCGGAACGATTTCATCGTTGAAGCGGCCCGACTTCTGCGCAGCTTCGGCCTTGTTCTGCGACGCGACGGCGAACTCGTCCTGCGCTTCACGCGTGATGCCGTATTCCTTGGCGACGTTTTCCGCCGTGATACCCATGTGGTACTGGTTGTAGACGTCCCACAGCCCATCCACAATCATCGAATCGATCAGCTTGGCGTCGCCCATGCGGAAACCGTCGCGCGAGCCCGGCAGGACGTGCGGCGCGGCGGACATGTTTTCCTGACCGCCAGCCACGACGATCTCTGCATCGCCCGCGATGATGGCGTTGGCGGCCAGCATCACGGCCTTCAGGCCGGAGCCGCACACCTTGTTGATGGTCAGGCCCGGCACCATGTTCGGCAGCCCAGCCTTGATGACGGCCTGGCGCGCCGGGTTCTGACCCGAGCCTGCCGTCAGCACCTGGCCCATGATGACTTCGCTCACCTGGTCCGGCGCCACCTTGGCGCGTGCCAACGCTTCGCGGATCACGGCCGCGCCGAGCTCAGGCGCCGCGATCTTCGCCAACGAGCCACCAAACTTGCCCACGGCGGTGCGTACCGCCGATACGATCACAACATCGGTCATTTGCTTACCTTCCACTGTCGAAAGAGAGGGTCGTTGGACACCGTCGGCGGCCGAAGCCGCGACGGCAACGGGGGTTCATGCGCGCGATCTTACGCTTTCTGTTTGACGTAGCGGCCGGGTGCCGGCTCGATGGCCGGGTAGTCCGCATTGCCGTAGCCCTTGGGTGCAGCTTTCTGCGCACCGGCGTGGGATGCGAGCCAAGTCGACCAATCCGGCCACCAGCTGCCCGGATGCTCGTTCGCACCCTCGAACCACGCATCGGCGGAGTCAGGCAGCTTGGCGTTGATCCAGTGCGAGCGCTTGTTGGCCGCAGGCGGGTTGATCACGCCCGCGATATGGCCAGAGGCGCCCAACACGAAGCGCCGTTTGCCCTTGAGCAGCGGCACCGAACCATAGGCCGACTTCCACGGGACGATGTGGTCTTCACGCGAACCGTAGATGTAGACCGGCGCATCGATCTTGCCGAGATCCACCGGCGTGCCGTTCACCTTCAGCTTGCCCGGCGTCTTGAGGTCGTTCTGCAGATACGTATGACGCAGGTACCAGCAGTACCACGGGCCCGGCAGATTGGTGGAATCGCCATTCCAGTACAGCAGGTCGAACGGCGCGGGCGTCTTGCCTTTCAGATAGTTCTCGACAACGTAGTTCCAGACGAGATCGTTCGGGCGCAGGAACGAGAACGTGTTTGCCAGTTCCACGCCACGCAGCAGGCCCGGGCCGGTCGGCGCATTCGGGCCGATCGTCTGCTCACGCATTTCCACCTGGGCCTGATCGACAAAGACGTCGAGAATGCCCGTGTCCGTAAAGTCGAGCAGCGTGGTCAGCAGGGTCAGGCTTGCGGCCGGATGCTGGCCGCGCTCCGCCAGCACGGCCAACGCCGTCGAGAGGATCGTTCCGCCCACGCAAAAGCCCAGCACGTTGATCTGATCCTGCGCGGAGATCTCGCGCGCGACACGAATGGCCTCGATCGCGCCGCCTTCGATGTAGTCATCCCACGTGCGGGACGCCATGCTCGCATCTGGATTACGCCACGACACCAGGAACACGGTATTGCCCTGCTCGACCGCGTAGCGCACGAGCGAATTGGCCGGCTGCAGATCGAGGATGTAGTACTTATTGATGCAAGGCGGCACCAGCAGCAGCGGGCGCGCATGCACCTTGGCCGTCAGCGGCTTGTATTGGATGAGCTGGAAGTAGTCGTTCTCGAAGACGACGGCGCCCTCGCTGTTGGCGACATTGCGCCCGATCTCGAACGCCGTCTCGTCCGTCTGCGAGATCTTGCCGCGCTCCATGTCCTGCAGCATGTTCAGGATGCCGGTGCGCAGGGATTCGCCGCGCGATTCAATCAGTTGCTTCTGCGCTTCCGGATTGGTCGCCAGGAAGTTGGACGGCGACATGGCGGCCGTCCATTGCGACACAGCGAAACGCACGCGCTCGCGGGTCTTGGCATCGGCCTGCACGGCGTCGGCCATTTCCATCAACGTGCGGGCGTTCAGCACGTAGAAGGCGGCGGCGTAGCCATAGAGCGGGCTCTTGCGCCAGGCATCGTTCGAGAAACGCCGATCAGACGGCGCCACGGCCTCGGCGCTTTCGCCCGTGCTCATGTGGCGCCAGATCTGGAGCCATTCCTCAAGATATTTCTGCTGGATTTCAGCCAGCCGGTCGGGCGGAATCAGCGCGAAAGGCGCCGTGCCATCGCCCGTCGCCCCGCCGTTGAATTGACCAAGGCCCGGCGCCGCTGTGCCGGGTTGCGCGAAGCCACCCGCAAAGGCTTGCCATTGCTTGAACTGCTCGGCCCACTGCGTAGGGTCCGACAAGCCCTGCCAGGGGGCTTGAGTGCGGGCGCTAGATGCTTTGGATGATGTCGATTGACGCGATGCCATAGTGCCCTCGATCCGACGATATGCGTCGCTCCGGTTGGAACGGCGGCGCAACTCGTAGTATTGCGGGGCATTGTTGCCTTGCCGTTTCAAGGCTGTCAATCGGAGTTACCTGAGGATCGCATGGAAACGCCGGCCCCGCGCGGGTTTTGCCGCATTCGACGAAAGCGGAGCCGACCGAATGGCTAAGCGCGGTGCCGGGGCTCTGGTCCAATCTGCGTCATTTCATGCGAGACTGCCACATTGCGCAAACGCCGGGCATCGCTGTCTCCCATGTATATCGTCGCCATCGCCTGGCTCTACGTCGTGCTGATGATGTCCTTGACTGAGCAATCTTGGATTGCCGGCATCGGCACATTTGTCTTCTACGGCGTTGCGCCGCTATCACTCTTCCTGTGGATTGTCGGCACCCCGGCACGCAGGCGGCGCCGGAAAGCCCGGGAAGCCGCCCAGCACAAGGCAGACACCAACCCCACGCTGAGCAACGACACGGGCGACGGCACCGCCTGAACGGTCACTCAGCGCGCCAGATCAGCGTGGCCATGCGGCCCGTGGTGCGCTCGCGGCGGTACGAATAGAAGCGTTCAGCGTCCGTCATCGTGCACAGGCCACCGCCGTACACGTCGGTACAGCCCACGCGGGCCAGCCGCAGTCGGGCCAGCGCATACAGATCGGCGAAGAACTTGCCGGTGGAAGCGCCTTCCACGAAGGCCGCCTCGGTGGCGGGCAGTTCGTCGGGCTGCGCGGCGTCGATAAAGGCCTGGCGCACTTCTGCACCTACCTCAAAACACGAGGGCCCGATGGCTGGCCCAAGCCACGCCAGCCACGTCGGATCGGCTTCCTGGCCGCTGGCGCGCAACCGCTGCATCATGGCTTCCAGCGTGCGTTCGATCACGCCGCCGCATAGACCGCGCCAACCCGCATGCGCCGCACCCACGGTGACGCCTCGGGCGTCGCTCAGCAAGACCGGCAGGCAATCGGCCGTCATGACCACGCAGACGCGATCCCGCCAGGACGCCACCGCCGCGTCCGCGACCACTGGCGCAGAGGTACCGACGAGTTGATCAAGATCGGCCACGCCGGTGCCGTGCACCTGCTCCATCCACGTCGGCTCGGCAGGTAGCGCCGCACGGAGAATGCGGCGGTTTTGATCGACGGCGTCGGGGGCGTCACCCACGTGCTGGCCGAGGTTCAAACCACCGGGCAAGCCACCAGCCAATCCGTAAGGCCCGGTGCTGACGCCACCAAGCCGCGTCGTGGCAAGCGCCTTGACATGCGGATGCGCGGGCCAGTCGGGAACGATCCAATCAGTTGATGTCGGCATCGGGATCCATGTCGAGGGCTTCCAGCAGATCGGCGAAGTCGTCGGGCACGCCGGCTTCCCAATGCACGGATTTGCCCGTGGCCGGATGCACCAACCCCAGGCGTACCGCGTGCAGCGCCTGCCGCGCAAAAGGCACCGGCAGCGGCGCCTTGATCGTCTGCGGCTGGCCACGTCGGAAGTTGCGCGTATAGACCGGATCGCCCAGCAACGGATGCCCCTCCGACTCAAAGTGCACACGGATCTGGTGTGTCCGGCCGGTCTCAAGCTGGCAGCGCACCAGCGACACCTGGGCGCGCCCGAGGTCGACCACGTCCAGCGTCTTGAAATGCGTCCGCGCCGGCTTGCCGCTGGCCGTCTCGATGATGGCCATGCGCGTGCGGTCGCGCGGGTCCCGGCCGATCGGAGCATCGATCGTGGCTTCTTCCGGCGTTTCGCCCCACACCAGCGCGAGATACGTCCGCTTGACGGTACGTGCCTGCAATTGGCGCACGAGGTCGGTCTGCGCAGGCAGCGTGCGGGCGACCACCATCAGCCCGGAAGTGTCTTTATCGAGGCGGTGGACGATGCCGGCACGCGGCAACTCCACGGCGTCGGGATAGCGGTGCAGCAGGCCGTTGAGCACCGTGCCGCTCCAGTTGCCCGCCGCGGGATGCACCACCAGCCCGGCAGGCTTGTTGATGACGAGCAGCGTGTCGTCTTCGTACACCACATCCAGGTCGATGGGCTCGGCGACGAAGGCGTTTTCGTCGGCCGCGCGTTGCGGCACGACTTCGATGCGGTCACCGCCGGAGATGGCCGCTCGCGGGCGCACCACCTCACCGCGCACGCGCACCGCGCCGGCATCAATCCATTGCTGGAGGCGGCTGCGCGAATAGTCGGGCAGTAGCTTGGCAAGCGCCTTGTCCAGGCGTTCGCCATGCATGGCTTCGGGGATCTCCACGATGATCGGTTCGGCAGCCGGAGCCGCACCGGCGGCAAGCAAATCGAGCGCCTCATCGTCGAGGGCGTCTTCCGTCTCCTGGGCAGTGAGGGAAACGTCAGCCAGTGCGTCGTCTGACACAGGGCTTGGGCTATAATGCTTGATGCGATTTTTCATTCAGAAAAGGTGCCCATGTCGGTCACGAGCGTAAAGCAGGCGCGTATTGTTAGTCGAGTCGGCAATCGAATCCGCGCGCAAATCGGAGCAGTGTTGGTGGCAGGCGTGGCATGCCTGGCTATCTCGGCCTGCGGCATCCTGCCGGAACAGCAAGACGAAACGGCTGGCTGGTCAGCCAACAAATTATATTCGGAAGCGAAGGACTCGCTCGACGGCGGCGACTACGCCAAGGCGGTCAAGTACTACGAAAAGCTCGAAAGCCGCTATCCGTTCGGCCAGTACGCTCAACAAGCCCAGATCGAAACCGCCTACGCCAACTACAAGGATGGCGAGACGGCTGCAGCGCTGGCCGCAGTGGATCGCTTCATCCAGTTGCACCCGAATCACCCGAGCGTCGATTACGCCTACTACCTCAAGGGCCTGATCAACTTCAACGACAACCTGGGCTGGCTCGGCCGCTTTTCGAACCAGGACTTGAGCGAGCGCGACCCGAAGGCCGCACGCGCAGCCTACGATGCGTTCAAGACGCTGATCACGCGTTTCCCGAACAGCAAGTACACACCGGACGCCACCCAGCGCATGCAGTACATCGTCAACGCGATGGCCGAGCATGAAGTGGGCGCCGCGCGCTACTACTATCGCCGCGGCGCCTATCTGGCTGCCGTCAACCGCGCGCAGGACGCCATCAAGGATTACGATCGCGCCCCGGCAGTGGAAGAAGCGCTGTACATCATGATGAAGTCGTATGAAGCCCTGGGCATGAAAGACATGCGCGACGACACCGAACGCATCATCAAGCAGAACTACCCGAAGAGCGATTTCCTCGCCTACGGCCAGCGCAAGAAAGACAAAGCCTGGTACCAATGGTGGTAAGCAAGGCTTGAACAGCACAGCAAAAAGCCCGGTCGATTGGCCGGGCTTTTTGTTTGTGCACGCAGATCAGTCTTCAGACCCGCCGGCAGGCGCCTCTTCCGAATCTGGCCGCAACGAACGCAGAAAATCGGCAGCCGTCTCGGCCTCACGCGTACGCTTGAACGGCGGCAGGCTCTGCCAGATCTGGCGACCGTAGTTTTTCTCAACCAGCCGCGGGTCGCAGATCATCAGCACACCGCGATCGGTCTCCGAGCGAATCAACCGCCCTGCGCCCTGCTTGAGCGTGATGACTGCATGCGGCAATTGGTGTACGGCAAACGGGCTCAGCCCCTTCTTTTCAAGCGCCTCCATGCGGGCGCTCAGCACCGGATCATCGGGCGGGGCAAACGGCAATTTGTCGATCACGACCAGCGAGAGCGCCTCGCCGCGTACATCCACGCCCTCCCAGAAGCTCTGGCTACCGATCAGCACGGCGTTGCCCAGCGCCCGGAAGCGGTCCAGCAATTCCGTACGGCTGGCCTGGCCCTGCACGAGCAGCGGGAAATCCCAACCGCGTTGGGCGAATTCATCCGACAATCGCTCGGCGGCGCGATTCACCGCGCGCAGCGTTGTGCAAAGCAGGAACGTCTTGCCGCCCGCCGCTTCAATCAGCGGCAAGGTGGCGTCGAGCACCGCATCGGTAAAGCGCGGATCGCTCGGCTGCGGCAGATCGCGCGGCACATACAGCAAGCCTTGCGAGGCGTAGTCGAACGGGCTGTCGAGCGTCATGGAGCGATCACGGTCCAGGCCCAATTGCGCAGCGTAGTGCGTGAAGTTGCCGCGCACCGACAGCGTCGCGGACGTGAAGACCCACGCGCGCGGCTGGCCGGCACGCTGGCGCGAAAAGATCGGCGCGATCGACAACGGCGTCAGGTGCAACTGCACGGAATTGGCGAATACCTCGACCCACCGCACACGCTCGTCAACGGGGGCCGCACTCTCGCTGTCCGCGCCTGCGTCATCCCCTTCCTTCTTTGGCGCCTTGGGCGGTTTGGGATCGGCCCACGCTTCAAGCTTCTCGCACAGCGCCACCGCACGGCGATGGCATTGCTCGATGGTCTCGGCGCGTTCAGCCTGGGCTTCCAGCGCGCCGGTAAAGTCGGAGAGCGCCTGCTCCAGCTTGGGCAGCACTTCGTAGAACGGCTTGGCGAGCGCCGCATCGTTGTCGATCTGCTTGATCGACAGGCGGGAGCCGTCCTGGCGGAAAACCAGGCGCAGATCACGCGCGGCACGCTCCAGCGGCGCGGCAATCGCGACCCAGTCCACCGCATCCCGTGCGTGCGAAAGGCCTTCTGCCACGCTGTCGCGCGCGAGTTCGAGAATCTGGTTCGTCGAGATGGTCTCGCCAAAGAACAACGTGGCGGTTTCTGGCAGCTGGTGCGCTTCGTCAAAGATGATCGTGTTGGCGGCGGGCAGCAACTCCGCCATGCCGGTGTCCTTCAACATCACGTCCGCGAAGAACAGGTGATGGTTGACCACGACCACGTCGGCCTGCTGCGCCTCCTTGCGGGCGCGCATCACGAAGCAGTCTTTGTAGTACGCGCAGTCCGAACCGAGGCAGTTATCGCGCGTGGACGTCACCAAATTCCACACCGGCGCGTTCTCGGGGACGCTGGCAAGTTCCGCCTTGTCGCCCGTTTTCGTCGTCTTCAGGAACAGGTTGATCTGGCGCAGCCATGCGGCGTCTTGCCGCGAAGAGAGACGCCCGTTCTGCGACGTACGCTCGACGTGGTAATGACAGACGTAATTGGCGCGCCCCTTGAGCAGTGCCACCGACACCGGCGCATTCAGCGCCTTGCGCACCGTCGGGATGTCGCGCAGGAAAAGCTGATCCTGCAGGTTCTTCGTCCCGGTGGAGACGATGACCTTGCCGCCCCACAGCATCGCGGGAACAAGGTAGGCGTACGTTTTGCCCGTGCCGGTCCCGGCCTCGACGATGATCGAATCGGCGGCTTCGATGGCGTTGGCGACGGCCTGCGCCATGGTCAGCTGCGCACTGCGGGGCCGGTAACCATCGATACCTTTGGCCAGCGTGCCGTCGTCGGCGAATAGCGTCGCCAGCTCGGCATGATGGGCATCGGCAGGTACCGAAGCGGCGGGAGCCGAAGCGTCGCCGGCATCGGCGTCGGAGTCGGCCGACGGCTCGGCCAGCGGGGAAAGCGAAGTCAACGCGGAATCCGTGGGATCAAATGACGGAGGCCGCACGTGATTGCGGCCTCTCAGGATGAAAATCGAACCAACTTTAGGCAGGCGCTAGGCCGGCACGTCCGGCTCAAGCTGCAACTGTAGCAGGGTGATGGTGTCCTTGAGTTTCAGGCGACGTTTCTTGAGACGGCGCAGCTGCAACTCGTCGTGATCGGCTGTAGCCGCCAGCCGGTCGATCAGAAAATCGAGATCGCGGTGCTCGATCTGCAACTCAATGATGCGACGCGAGATCGTATTCAGATCGCTGTCCATCGCTTTCCTCCCGGAAACCCGGCCTTGGCTGAAGTTTAGAACCCCAGCGGACTGGTGTTGTTCTGGTTTTGCTCGTTGCGGCGCTTGGTTTGTTCGCGGCGCTCTTCCAGTTCTTTCTGGCGCTTCACGGCGTCTTGCTGCTTTTCCTGGAACTGCTTCGCGCTTTCGGCACGCTTGGCGGCGTTTGCAGCACCTTGCTCCTGCGCGGCCTTCAGCTTGGCGTCGTAATCCGCCTGCTTCTTGGCCGCAGCTTGCGCATTGGCGGCGCGCTGCGGCGCTTCGGCCTGGCGCTGCGCTTCATTCAGGCGCTGCTGCTCCTGCTTGTTGTCAAAATCGGAGCGATTTTTTTGCTCGGCGGCTTCGCGCTGCGGGCGTTCGGCGTTGTACTGCGCATCGCGGATGGCGCGCTCCTGGTCGCGGCGGGCAGCGCGGTCGGCACGCTCGGCTTCGTCCAGCGCAAGCTCGCGCTCTCGGATGGTGTGCAGTTCCGTGCGGCGCACATCCTTGGCCTTGTCGATGCAGCGCGTGACGAGGAATTTGTCGTAGCAAGCGCGTTCGGCCTCGGCGTACCGGTATTCGGCCCACGCTTTGGCGCTGTTGATGCGATCGTGCTCGGCGCCAAAGTCGGGCGATGTAGCGGGCACGGCGGCAGCCGGCGCAGCGGCTGGCTGGGACTGGCTCCATGCAGGCGTGGCAAGCAGCGCAACACTAAGCACGGACGCCGGCAGAACCAGCTGGGAGGCGCGGCGCGCAGCAGCGCGGCGACGGGCAGAAAACAGGGGCGTAGGCATAACGCGCATTTTATCACCGCGCCTGTGCGGCAAACGCCGCGCGGCCACGGATTTACGCTCAGGAACAGGGTTCGCGTTGTGGCAAAATGCGCGGCTTTCCATCGCACTCTCTGGAAGCAATGACTGATTCCGTGTTGCAGAAGATCGTCTCCCGCATCGCCACTGAACTGGCGGTCCGGCCGCAGCAGGTTGCCGCCGCCGTCCAACTGCTGGACGAAGGCGCCACCGTGCCGTTCATCGCGCGGTACCGCAAGGAAGTGACGGACAACCTGGACGACACGCAACTGCGCAACCTGGAAGAGCGCTTGCTGTACCTGCGCGAACTGGAAGATCGCCGCGCGGCCATCCTCGCCTCCATTCAAGAGCAAGGCAAGCTGACGGACGCCCTGCGCACCGCCATCGAGGCGGCCGAGACCAAGCAGGTGCTGGAAGACCTCTACCTGCCCTACAAGCCCAAGCGCCGCACGCGCGCCCAGATCGCCCGCGAATGCGGCCTGGAGCCGCTGGCCCAGGCGCTGCTGGCTGACCCAACGCTTGATCCGCAAACCGAAGCTGCCAAGTTCGTCAACGGCAGCCCGACCGCCGACGGCGGCGTACCGGACGTGAAGGCCGCGCTGGACGGCGCGCGCGACATCCTCTCCGAACAATTTGGCGAGACGGCCGAGCTGCTGGGCAAGGTGCGCGACCACCTGTGGAATCAAGGCCAGGTTTCGTCGACCGTGGTGGAAGGCAAGGAGACCGCCGAAGAAGAGAAATTCCGCGATTACTACGCGTACAGCGAGCCCATCCGCAACGTGCCGTCGCACCGCGCGCTGGCGCTGTTCCGCGGCCGCAACGCGGGCGTGCTGTTCGTCAAACTCGGTCTGGGCGAAGAACAGGACGCGCTGAACCCGCACCCGTGCGAAATCATGATCGCGCGCCATGTCGGCATCGAAAACAAGGGCCGCGCGGCTGACAAGTGGCTGTCGGACGTGTGCCGCTGGTGCTGGCGCGTGAAGGTGCAGCCGCATATCGAGACCGAGCTGCTCACGCAACTGCGCGAGTCGGCAGAAGCTGAGGCCATCAAGATCTTCGGCCGCAATCTGCACGACCTGCTGCTGGCCGCGCCGGCTGGCCCGAAGGCCGTGATGGGCATCGATCCGGGCATCCGCACGGGTTGCAAGGTGGCCGTGGTCGACCACACCGGCAAGCTGCTGGAAACGGCCACCATTTATCCGCACGAGCCGCGCCGGGATTGGAACGGCTCGCTGGCAACGCTCGCCCGGCTCGCGAAGCAGCACGGCGTGGCACTGGTTTCCATCGGCAACGGCACAGCCAGCCGCGAGACCGACAAGTTGGTGCAAGACCTGATGCGCAACGCGCCGGAGCTGAAGCTGACCAAGATCGTGGTGAGCGAGGCCGGCGCGTCGGTGTATTCGGCGTCAGAGCTGGCGGCCAAGGAATTCCCCGAGCTGGATGTGTCGCTGCGCGGCGCGGTGTCGATCGCGCGACGCCTGCAAGACCCGCTGGCCGAACTCGTGAAGATCGATCCGAAGTCGATCGGTGTCGGTCAGTATCAGCATGACGTGAACCAGCGGGAGCTGGCCCGCGCACTGGACGCCATCGTCGAGGATTGCGTCAACGCGGTCGGCGTGGATGTCAACACGGCCTCTGCCCCGCTGCTGGCGCGTGTGTCGGGGCTGAACTCGATCCTCGCCAAGAACATCGTCGAATACCGCGATGCGAACGGCGCGTTCCCCAACCGCGACGCGCTCAAGAAAGTGCCGCGCCTGGGCGACAAGACGTTCGAGCAGGCCGCCGGTTTCCTGCGCATCAATGACGGCGACAATCCGCTCGACCGCTCCTCCGTGCACCCGGAAGCGTATCCGGTCGTCAAGCGCATCCTGGACAGCATCAAGAAAGGCATCGGCGACGTGCTCGGCAACCGCGAGGCACTGCGCGGCCTGACCGCCCGTGACTTCACCGACGAGAAGTTCGGCCTGCCGACCGTGGTCGACATCCTGTCTGAATTGGAAAAGCCCGGCCGCGACCCGCGCCCCGAGTTCAAGACGGCGACGTTCCAGGACGGCGTGGAAGACATCAAGGACCTGCAGCCCGGCATGGTGCTCGAAGGTGTGGTGACGAACGTGGCGGCGTTTGGCGCCTTCATCGACATCGGCGTGCATCAGGATGGCCTGGTACACGTGTCGGCGCTGTCGACCAAGTTCGTGCGTGACCCGCACGAGGTGGTCAAGCCCGGCCAGATCGTCAAGGTCAAGGTGATGGAGGTGGACGTGAAGCGCAACCGCATCGGCCTGACGATGCGCCTGTCGGACGAGCCCGGTCAGGCGGCCCCGCGCACCGGCGGCGGCGACCGGCCGAGCAGCGGCGGCAGTCGCCACGGCGGCCAGCAACGCCGTGCACCGGAGCCGTCCGGCGCCATGGCAGAAGCCTTCGCCAAGCTCAAGCGCTAACGCGCATTCTGTTGAGTGGAACCCGCCCGGTTTTCGGACTCGGCGGGTTTTTTTATGGCCGCCTGCGGCCGTTACAAGTCCTTACGCGCATGGATCTTTCCTAACACTCAGGCGTCGTCGACCCGTCTTTTCGGCCCGTTAAGGAGACACAGGCGCACCGCCTGGGACCCACGAGGAGAAACGCCATGAAGACGAGCCACACCCTGATTGCCGCCCTGCTTGCTGTTGCCGGTACCGCCGCTTTCGCGCAGACCACGCCCGTCCAGCAAGTTCAGCAAGACAATCAGCAGATTCGCCAGGACAACCGTGACATCCGCCACGACAACCGCGATATCCGCCGTGATCGCGCGGACATCGGCGCCGACAAGGCGGCATTGAATGCCGACCGCGCCGCCCGCAACGCCGATCAACGCCGCGAAAACCGTGACCTGGCCAATGGCAACGTCGGGGGCGCTGAATACTGGAACAAGAAGCGCGCGGAAGAGCAGCATGAAGTCAACGCCGAGCGTCGCGACCTGCACCACGATCGCAAAGACCTGAGGCACGACGTGAAGGACCGCAACCACGACATCCACGCCCGCAACGCCGAAGTCCGCGAGCGCAATCACGCCGCTGCAAAGATGTAATTGCAGCGCCGCCCCAACAAACAAAACGGCCCGTGCGTCTCTCTCGCACGGGCCGTTTTGCTATGCAGCGGTAGGTTGATCAGATCTCGACCTTGGTACCGAGCTCCACCACGCGGTTGGCGGGGATGTGGAAAAAGTCCGACGGCTTGGCGCCGTTTTGATGCATCCACGCAAACAGGCGCTCGCGCCACATCGACATACCGGGCAACTTGGACGGCACCACCGACTCACGCGCGATGAAGAACGACGTATCCATCAATTCGCAGCGCGAGCCGATCTGCGGTTGACCGAGTTCGAGCACGCGGTAGACGTCCGGCGTTTCCTTGAAGCCGTATTCCGCCTTGACGATGTAGATGCCGCTGCCGAAATCCCGCACAGACACGCGATGCTTGTCGTCCACGTACGGAATATCGCGCGTGACGAAGCTGATGAAGATCACGCGCTCGTGCAGCACGCGGTTGTGCTTCAGGTTATGCAGCAGCGACACGGGCACGAATTCAGTGTTGCCGGTCAGGAAGACGGCCGTGCCTTCAACGCGATGCGGCGGATGCGCCAGCAGGCCAGCCAGGAACGGCTCCAGCGGAATGCCATCCTCCAGACTGCGCGCACGGACCAGCTTCTTGCCCTTGTACCAGGTCATCAGCAGGAAGAACACGGCGCCGCCCAGCGTCAACGGGAACCAACCGCCATCACGGATCTTCAACAGGTTCGCCGAGAAAAACGCCATGTCGACGACCAGGAAACAGAGGCTCACCAGCGTCACCAGCGCGGGGTGCCAGCGCCAGACCGAACGCATCACCACCGCGGCCAGCACCGTCGTGATGACCATCGTGGTCGTCACGGCAATACCGTAAGCAGCGGCCAGGTTGTCGGACTTCTTGAACGCCAGTACCACGCCCACCACCAGGATCAGCAGCATCCAGTTGACCATCGGCACGTAGATCTGGCCGATCTCGGCTTCCGACGTGTAGCGAATGCGCATGCGCGGCACAAAGCCAAGCTGGATCGCCTGGCTCGTCAGCGAGAACGCACCCGAAATCACGGCCTGCGAAGCAATGACGGTGGCTGCCGCGGCGAGCACCACCATTGGCAGTTGCAGCGCTTCCGGCACCGAACGGTAGAACGGGTTTTCGATGGTGCTCGGGTCGGTCAGCAGCATCGCGCCCTGGCCGAAGTAGTTGAGCAGCAGGCTCGGCGCCACGATAAAGAACCATGCCCAGCGGATCGGGCGCGCGCCAAAATGGCCCATGTCGGCGTACAGCGCTTCAGCACCGGTCAGCACCAGGAACACCGAACCGAGCACGATGAACGCCTGCAGCGCATGGTCGTGCAGGAACGAAATCGCGTACATCGGGTTGATGGCCACCAGCACCTGCGGCGCCTTCACCAGATTCATCATGCCCAGCGCGGCCAGGGCGGCAAACCACAGCAGCATCACCGGGCCGAACAGCTTGCCGACCACCGATGTGCCGCTGCGCTGAATCAGGAACAGCGCCGCCAGGATCACGATCGTGATCGGCAGCACAAACGGCGACAGCGCGGGCGCGGCGATCTCGAGGCCTTCCATCGCGGAGAGCACCGAGATGGCTGGGGTGATGACCGCGTCGCCGTAGAACATGCAGGCCCCGAAGACGCCCAGCATCATCAGCAGCGACATGCGCCTCGAATCGGTATTGGCCGTGCGCAGCGACAGCGCCATCAGCGCGAGAATGCCGCCCTCGCCGTTGTTGTCGGCGCGCATGACGAACAGCACATATTTGAGCGATACCACGATCACCATCGCCCAGAACAGCATGGAGATGATGCCGAGCACCGCGGCACTGGAGAACGGAATGCCGTGATCGGGGCTGAAGCATTCCTTGAGCGAATACAGCGGACTGGTGCCGATGTCTCCGAAAACCACACCGACAGCGCCGATCACCATGGCGCGCAGGTTCACGTTGGTCTGGGGCGACCCGGTTGCTGTTAGAGCTTGACTCATGAACTTGGAAATCGGCCGGACGGCTGGCCGTTCAAAAAATCGTGCATTGCACAATGAGGGCGGATTGTACTCCCCGGCTTCGTCGCGCCAACCCCTCAAACGGCCATTCGTTGCCGCAGTGCATCACGATGCACCGGCCTGTCGGCAAGGCGTTCCACGGGGCGGAAAGAAGATTGCCCTGGCATCGAAAACCCGCTGACACCACATTGTCGGGTACCGATCGCCTCAGTCGGCACCAGCACCACAGGCCGTGCATGCTGTGCTGCACATAGCCGAAAGTAGGACAGCGGCCGACAGAACTTTGTAGGAAAATGCCTGACAAACCTTGATTGCAAACTTTGTTGAGCGACTGGCAACCAGCCCGCCCGACGCTTCCGAAACGGGGACGGCTTTGCCCCACTCATCCATCCGCATCTTGGGTCGCTCCAAGCCTTCACTGACTGCACTGATCGTGTTGCTGGTCGTGGCCGCGCTATTGTTTGCGATCCCGCGCATGATCCTGCCGTGGGCGCAATCGGCCTTCCTGCAGAACCTCGACCCGGCGGTTTGGGCCGACTACGCCGGCCCGTACGATCTGGCAGCCGCAGTGGTGGCTGCCAGCGCGCTCATCATCTTCCTGCTCCGCCGCTAAACGCGGCCCGCTTGCCGTATTTGTTTTAGCGCGCCAACGCGCGGGCGCATTCGGCCACCAAGGCGGGGCCGCGATAGATCAATCCCGTATACAGCTGCACCAGTTGCGCGCCCGCGTCGATCTTCTCGCGCGCATGCTCGCCGGCCAGGATGCCGCCCACACCGATAATGGGTACCGCATCGCCCAGCAAACCATGCAGGGCCCGAATCACCCGCGTCGAGCCTTGGCGCACCGGCTGGCCCGACAAGCCGCCCGCCTCTTCCGCATGTGCCAGACCGGCCACGGCTTCGCGGCTGATCGTCGTGTTGGTCGCAATCACGCCGTCCATCTTGTGGCGCAGGAGCGCGTCGGCAACGTTGGCAATCTGATCGTCATCCAGGTCCGGCGCGATCTTCAGCGCCACCGGCACGTAGCGCTTGTGCTGGTCTGCCAGACGCTGCTGTGCGTCGCGCAGCGTACCCAGCAGGCTGTCCAGCTCGCTCGCGCCTTGCAGTTGGCGCAGGTTCTTCGTGTTCGGCGACGAAATGTTCACCGTGACGTAGCTTGCATGCGGATACACGCGTTCCAGGCAATGCAGGTAATCGTCGACGGCGCGTTCGATAGGCGTGTCGGCGTTCTTGCCGATGTTCAGGCCCAGCACGCCGCCGGCCTCGCGCCACTTCGATGCCTTCACGTTATTGATGAATGCATCGACACCGCCGTTGTTGAACCCCATGCGGTTGATGAGCGCATTGGCCGCCGGCAAGCGGAACATGCGCGGGCGCGGATTACCGGGCTGCGCGCGCGGCGTGACCGTCCCGACTTCAATGAAGCCGAAGCCAAGCGCGCCCAGCGCGTCGATATACGCGCCGTCCTTGTCCAGGCCGGCAGCCAGCCCCACTGGGTTGGGAAACTTCACGCCCATCACCGTACGCGGCTGCGCGGCGACACGGCCCCCGATACAGCCCGAAAGGCCCATCGCGTGTGCCCGCTTGAGCTGGTTCAGCGTGAAGTGATGCGCGTCTTCGGGGTCCATCGAAAACAGCAGCGGGCGGGCAAGCGGGTACAGGGCGTTGAGCACGGTCGGAATCAAGAGAAGAACGCGAAAGGCGGCATTGTAAACGGCCCGCACGCCGCAATGCATCGCGCGCGCCGCTTTCGAACGTAGCGGCGCACGATATGTCCAATGTGAATCTGCGCTTGGGTTCGCAAGCCCGCTAGATGGGCATCACGCACCATCAGCATGCATGCCATACGAGAAAAGTGTTGCATCGCCGCACAGGTCTCGCTATACTCTTTTATTCGACGGACGCGGGGTGGAGCAGTCTGGCAGCTCGTCGGGCTCATAACCCGAAGGTCGCAGGTTCAAATCCTGCCCCCGCAACCAGCCAGAAAGTCGAATGCGTTTCTACGGACGCGGGGTGGAGCAGTCTGGCAGCTCGTCGGGCTCATAACCCGAAGGTCGCAGGTTCAAATCCTGCCCCCGCAACCAGCTAAGTAGAACGGCTCGCTCCAAGACCTGAGCCGAACCATCAAGCCCGCACCCAGCGGGCTTTTTGCTTTTCCGGGCATTGTTTTGCAGGGTTCTACGCGGCGTTTCCCGTGCAACTCAGTCGATACGCGCGCCCCACCCCGTGCCGCACGGGACCGCATCGCCGCGGTGATACACTGAGACATTCCACCCGCGACGATTCCCCATGAAATTCTGTTCCAACTGCGGCCAGTCAGTCGTCTCGCGCATTCCCGCCGGTGACAACCGACTGCGCGACGTTTGCGACCATTGCAATACGATTCACTATGTGAATCCGCGCAACGTGGTTGGCACCGTGCCGGTTTGGAACGATCAGATCCTCCTGTGCAAGCGCGCGATCGAGCCGCGCTACGGCTTCTGGACCTTGCCCGCAGGCTTCATGGAAATCGGGGAGACAACCGCCGAGGCTGCCAACCGCGAAACCCAGGAAGAAGCCGGCGCCAACGTCGAAATCGGCGAGTTGTATTCGGTGCTCAACGTGCCGCACGTGCACCAGGTCCACCTGTTTTATCTGGCCAAGCTGAACGATCTGGATTTCGCGCCAGGCGAAGAAAGCCTGGAAGTCGCACTCTTCAACGAAGCCGATATCCCCTGGGATGATCTGGCCTTCCCGACTGTCATCCACACGCTGCGCTGTTTCTTTGCGGACCGCGCGGCCGGCAAGCTCGCCGACGGCAGCTTCCGCCTCCATACGCTCGACATCTACAAGCCGATGCGCACCGCCGCGATCGACACGCCGGCCACGACGCCTTAACACCCCACCAACGTTGTCCGCATCATGATCGCCTGGCTGGATCCGCACGATCCCTTCCCGCCGGTCGATCGCGCGCTCGGGCCAGACTCTGAAGCGCCCGGCCTGCTGGCGGCCAGCGCTGAACTATCGCCGCAACGGCTGTTGATTGCGTACCGGCAAGGCATTTTTCCGTGGTACGCCCAGGGCCAGCCGGTGCTGTGGTGGAGCACCGACCCACGCATGGTGCTTCGCCCCGAAGACTTTCGCGTGTCGACCACGTTTCGCAAGACGCTGCGCCGCGTGCTTGACGATCCGGCCTGGGAAATCCGCATCGACCACGGCTTCCGTGAAACGATGGTCGCCTGCGCCACCACGGCCCGCCCTGGGCAACACGGTACGTGGATCACCGAAGACGTCATTCAGGCCTATACCGCCCTGCACCGCCGCGGCTACGCGCACAGCGTCGAGACATGGCACGCCGGGCAGCGCGTGGGTGGCCTATACGGTGTGGCGCTGGGCCGCATGTTCTACGGTGAGTCGATGTTTGCCCATCGCACCGATGCGTCGAAAATCGCGCTCGCGGCGCTCTGCGCCTTCCTCGGCGGTCAGGGCGTCGCGATGATAGACTGCCAGCAGGAGACCGAGCATCTGGCGTCGCTGGGCGGTGCCCCGGTGCCGCGCGCGGCGTTTCTCGCACATGTGCGCGAAGCGGCCAACGCGCCGGCCATCGTGCCGTGGCACTTCGACAAATCGGTGCTCCGTCGGTGGACCGTGCGCAATGAGCAAGCTTAAGGAACTTCCCCTCTCGGCATTGCAGTTCTATGCAACCGCGCCGTACGCATGCAGCTATCTCGATGGCCGCTTGGCGCGTTCGCAGGTCGCCACGCCGGCACATCTCATCAACGCAGACGTCTATTCCAAGCTCGTGCGCGCCGGTTTTCGGCGCAGCGGCATCTTCACCTATCGCCCGCACTGCGACGATTGCCACGCATGCACGCCATGCCGTGTCGTCGTCGATCAATACGCACCGTCGCGGGCACAGCGCCGCGCCGCCGAGCGGCATCAAGCCCTTGAGGCCCTGGTTGCACCGCTCACCTATGTCGAAGAGCACTATCAGCTCTACCTGCTGTACCAGTCGGTCCGCCATGCGGGCGGCGGCATGGATCACGACAGCCGCGATCAATACGAACAGTTCCTGCTGCAGAGCCGCGTGAATTCGCGCTTGGTGGAGTTTCGCGAGCCGCCCGAATCGCCATCGGCGGGGAAGCTGCGCATGGTGAGCATGATCGATGTGCTGGAAGACGGGCTGTCCTCCGTCTACACGTTCTACGACCCGATCGAGCAGAGGGCGAGTTACGGAACGTACAACGTCCTGTGGCAGATCGCCCAGGCGCAGGCGCTGGACCTGCCCTACGTCTATCTCGGCTACTGGATCGAGCAGAGCCGCAAGATGGCCTACAAGGCCTTGTTCCAGCCGCTGGAACTGCTTGTCAATGGCGAGTGGCGGCGGTTTGAAGACGTGGCGCCACAAGCCGCGGAAGGATGATCAGCGCGACGTGCGCTCGACCCCGACATCGACCACGCCGTACGTGCTGATGTTGGAACTCTCGCGGTATTGATCGCGCGAAGTCGTGCAGCCTGCCAACGCGCCGGCTGCGCAAATCAAACCAGCCGTCCAGAGTGCGGCGCGCTTCCACCAAGTGGTTTTGTTCATGAGGTCGATTCCTTTCAGGGCGTGGTCGAAAGCCGCTCGGCGAGCGCCGTGTTGTTTGTGCGGACCATGCCCGGGATCAGGAACATGTCCACCAGCACCCACAGCCCGCCGATGACGGCCAGCACCCAGCCGGCGGTGTTACCCATGTCACGAAATGCCAGCCATGTACCGCCGATGTTGGCGATGGCCTGCGCGATACCGCTGCCCGGACGCTTCAGGTAGAAGCGGTGCGCCCCCAGGAAGCCCAGCAGAAACCACCACAGGTAAGCCACGCCCGAACTTTTCTTCTGGGCGTCGTACAGCATGATTTCACGGGCGGTCTGGTTCATGGCATTGGCTGACACGGGAATAAGCTCTCAGACACTAGCACGCATCCCGCGTTCCATGTCGACCAGCGATTACATGCTCGCCAGTTTGGCCTCGGCCTTATCCGTCCACAACCGCATTTCGGCCAGGAGCGATGACGGCGAGAACGAGCAACTCTCTTCGCCGAACGACACCGCCATATCGAGCCGCTGCAGCAAGGAGCGCCGCACCTGATCGTACGCCGGAGGCAAGATCGCCAACGGCGCGAGCACGGCATCGTCGCGCCACTGCTTGAGCAGGTGGGGCAAATCGGCCGACTTTGCGTGGCGATCGAGCGCGTCGCGCAACGTTTGGAGGGATTCAGCGGTGGTCATGCTCGGGCCTTCTTTTCACGGTACAGCTCACGGAATGTTTTGCCTGCGGGGGCCGGCATGTCCCGTGTATCCGTCCAACCTTTGCCGACGGGCAGCGAGTGGATCAACTTCTTGTCCCCGCCCATCCAGCGGAGCACACGCGCTGCCACCCAGGTACCGGCCGAATACAGCGCCGGTCGCCGTGCCATGAAGCCCCACAGGCGCAAGCCAAAGCGCTCCGCCTGCGGGCGAAGTTCGCGCTCCATCTGTTTTTCGCGCAGCGTACGCAGCAGATCCGACAACGGGATCGACGCAGGACACACGCGATTGCATTCACCGCACAGCGTCGCCGCTTGCGGCAGGTCTAGCGCGTTCGACAGCCCAACGTAGCTCGGTGTCAGCACGCTGCCCATCGGGCCCGGATACACCCAGCCGTACGCGTGGCCGCCGATCTTCTGATAGACCGGGCAATGGTTCATGCACGCGCCGCACCGGATGCAGCGCAGCATCTCCTGGAATTCGCCGCCGATCAGCCCGCTGCGACCGCCGTCGACGATGACGAAGTACATATGCTCGGGGCCGTCCTTCTCGCCGGGCGCGCGCGGGCCTGTCAGCAGCGAGAAATAATTCGAGATCGCCTGCCCCGTGGCCGAGCGCGGCAGCAGGCGCATGACGGTCGCCAGATCCTCCAGTGTCGGCAGCACTTTCTCGATACCCGTCACGGCAACGTGCACGCGCGGCATGATCGTGCACATGCCCTCGTTGCCCTCATTGGTGACGATCGCCACGGAGCCCGTCTCGGCAATGATGAAGTTACCGCCCGTGACCCCCATGTCGGCGGAAAGAAACTCCGGCCGCAGCACCTCGCGGGCCTCGCGCGTCATCTCGGGAATATCGGTCAGCCGCGGCTTGTTGTGCGTCCTGGCGAAGAGATCAGCGATCTCTTCCTTATCCTTGTGCACCACCGGCGCAATGATGTGCGACGGCGGCTCGCTGTCGTTGATCTGCAGGATGTACTCGCCCAGATCGGTCTCGATGCTCTGCACGCCCATCTCGCCGAGCACCTGATTCAGGCGCATTTCTTCGGTCACCATCGACTTGCTCTTGATGACCTTCTTGACGCCGTGCTTGCGGGCGATCTCGGCGACCAGCCGCGCGGCATCGGCCGTGGTTTCGGCAAACAGCACTTTGGCACCACGGCGCGTCGCCTCTGCCTCGAACGTGGCGAGCCACACGTCGAGATTTTCTAGCGCGCGGTTGCGGCGCTCCTTCAACGCTTCGCGCGTGGCCGGAAAATCGATGTCCTGGATGGCCGCCGCACGTGCGGTCACGAACTTGGTCGAGAGCTTGGTGAGGTTCTGCTGCAGGCGCTTGTCGGCGAGCTTTTGCCCGGCGCGCGCCTTGAATTCCATGCTGCGGACTTGCATGCGATTGCGTCTCCGTCGTGTTCTTGGCGTCGCGATTACGCGTCGCCGGCGAGGACTTGCGCGATGTGCAGCACGCGCGTGTGCGTGTCGCCCGTACGGCGCAGCCGGCCTTCGATATTGAGCATGCAGCCAACGTCGCCGAGCACCACCGCATCGGCGCCGCTGGCCTTGATGTTGGCGCATTTCTCATCCGCAATCGCGGTGGAGATATCGCCGTATTTGATTGAGAACGTGCCGCCGAAACCGCAGCACGCTTCGCAGGCGGGCATCTCGGTCAGCTGCACGCCCGGCAGTTTGCCGAGCAGCGCTCGCGGCTGCGCCTTCACGCCCAGCTCGCGCAGGCCGGAGCACGAATCGTGATACGTCACGTGACCGTGAAATTCGGAGTCGAGCGATTCGATGCGCGCCACGTTGACGAGAAAATCGGTCAGTTCGTACACCCGCGGTGCCAGGCGCTCGTATCGACCCGCCAGCTCCGGATCATCGCGAAAGAGATCGGCGTAGCCCTTGCGGATCATGCCGCCGCACGAACCGGACGGGATGACGACGTAGTCGAACTGCTCGAATTCCTTGAGCGTTTTCTCGGCCAGGTCGCGGGCCAGGGGGCGATCGCCGGAGTTGTAGGCAGGCTGACCGCAGCAGGTTTGCGCGGGCGGCACCACGACGTCGTAACCGGCCTTTTCCAGCAGCTTGAGCACCGAAAACCCGATCTCGGGCCGCATCAGATCAATCAGGCAAGTGACGAACAAACCTACGCGCATGGGAGTCTCGTGTGTTCTGCGGGAAGCCGCCATTATGCGCCTGCCGCCGCGCGTGGCGCGGGTCTACGGGCACAGAACTTCTTCATGCCGGTGGTGAGTGCGCTTCACGAGGTGGCGCCAAGCACAGTTGCTGGCCGACCGAGAAAGCCCTCGAAAATACCCGGAATCATGCGTCGGGAGGGTGCGCATTTTCACATCGTGGGATAGAATTTTGCATCGCATCCGCAACCCACTGCACCCATGGCAGAAGCAGACAAGGACCCCGGCAAGACGTCCATCCAGGTCATCGAACGCATGATGATGCTGCTCGACGCCCTTGCCGATCACGCTGATCCGGTCAGCCTGAAGGCGCTGTCCGCCAGCACCGGGCTGCACCCGTCCACCGCGCACCGCATCCTGAACGACATGGTGGCCTGCCGCTTCGTCGATCGCTCCGACCCGGGCAGCTACCGTCTCGGCATGCGCTTGCTGGAACTCGGCAACCTCGTCAAGGCACGGCTCTCGGTGCGTGAAGCAGCGCTCGCGCCGATGCGTGCCCTGCACCGCCTGACCGGCCAGACCGTCAACCTCTCGGTACGCCAGGGCGACGAGATCGTCTACATCGAGCGCGCCTATTCCGAGCGCTCCGGCATGCAAGTGGTGCGCGCTATTGGTGGCCGCGCGCCGTTGCACCTGACTTCGGTCGGCAAGTTGTTCCTGGCCGCCGACGAACTCGGCCGTGTGCGGGCCTATGCCACACGCACCGGCTTGTCAGGCCACACCCGCACGTCGATCACGGACTTGCCCAAGCTCGAACGTGAACTCAACTGGGTGCGCACCAACGGCTACGCGCGTGACAACGAAGAGCTGGAACTCGGTGTGCGTTGCATCGCCGCCGGCATCTATGATGATTCGCGCCGACTGGTGGCAGGCTTGTCACTGTCCGCACCGGCTGACCGATTGCAGGAGAGCTGGCTCGACAATCTCAAAGACACCGCGCTGCAAATCTCCAAGGGGATGGGCTACACGCACGAGGAAGAGTCGGTGCGCGCAGAGTAAGCCGCCGACGTTGACCAACAAAAAAGCGCGTCATCGAACGCGCTTTTTTGTTGGGCGATGCCGCGGCTCAAGCGCCGTGCTGATCCGATGCCAGCACGCTTGCCGGCTGCGTCGACACCGGCACATTCCGCAGCGGGGCAGCAGCCTGGGTGGCCGGCTCGATGTGCGGATTGCGCTCCAGCCAATTGCGCACGCGCGTGGCGTCTGCAAAACGCGTGAGGTTGCCGGCCGAATCCAGGAACACCATCACGACATTGCGGCCATGCACATTGGCCTGCATCACGAGGCAGCGGCCTGCTTCGTTGATGAAGCCGGTCTTCTGCAGACCGATATCCCATTCGCCGCCGCGCACCAGACGGTTGGTGTTGACGTAGTGCAGCGTGCGGCCGTTGGCGCTAACCGTATGTTCAGGGGTGGTCGTGAATTGACGAATGAGCGGCACTTTGTAGGCGGCCATCACGATCTTGGCAAGATCCTGCGCGCTCGATACGTTGCTGCTCGACAGGCCGTTCGAATCGACATAGTGCGTGTCGTTCATGCCAAGCTCGCGCGCCTTGCGATTCATGGCGGCAACGAATGCCGGACGACCGCCCGGATAGTTGCGACCGAGCGCCGACGCTGCACGGTTTTCCGACGACATCAGCGCCAGCAGCAGCAGGTCTTCGCGCGTGAGCATCGTGCCGAAACGCAGACGCGAGCCCGTATTGCGCTCGTAGTCACGGTCGTCATCGGTAATCTCGAGCAGCTCGTCCATCGGCTGATGTGCATCGGTCACGACCAGTGCAGTCATCAGCTTGGTGATGGAGGCGATCGGCAGCACGGCCGACGAATTCTTCTGGAACAGCACTTCGCCGTTGTTCTGGTCCATCACCAGCGCGACGGAGGAACGCAGCGCCAACGCATCGGGCGTCGAACGCAGGCCCATCGCTTCACCAAGCGTCGGCGATGCGGGCACAAACGCGGCGCGCACGGGGCGTGCACCACGCTCGACCATGATCACGCGGCGTTTGCCTTTGACGGTGACGACCTTGCGGACTTTGCTGGAGGCGACTTCATCGCCGCTCGCAGCCGCGACTTTGGCGCTGGCCTTGCGATTGGCGACGGTCTTGCCTTTGGATTTGGCTTTCTTGCTGGCGGCGGGTTTTTTGTCGGTCGTGGCAGCGTTGGCCACGGTAGCGACAGAGACGGCAGCGAGCGCGACGGTCATCAGCGAAACAAAGCCGAGACGTCGAAAAAATGAGGAAACAGACCGTGACATGATTCGATCACCCGCGCGTGAGATGGCGCAAGTGTAGGCAAAAACAAAATTCTTAGCAAGATGAAGGACTTAGCTCACGGCCTTAAAGTTTGACCTCTGGAGCCTTATCATTCGGTCATCATTTCGACGCAATTGTCTGCTGGAGCAGGAACCAATCGCGAAGAAAGTTGCGCATGCAGCACATGAAGCTGGACGCGAAGTCAACAACGGATTCTTGGAATGTGCCGTGAGTTTCGTCGTACCTGCCGACAATCACGGTTTACAACATTCTCAACACTTCCTGACAACACGCTCGCCGTGTACCTCGAGTCGCAGATTGAAGTCTAACGACGGATCGGCCGTATCTGTTGACATAATTCGATGACTTTTCACCGCCAATTCTCGCTTTGCACGAAGATGTGCGCTGTAGCGTGCAAGCGGAGCCGTGATAACGGCGTCAGCCCAGGAACCGAGTAAAGTCGGAGACAGGCGCCCGCTCGGTGACCAGCGTATTTTCGATGGCAGCCGGATTGGCGTAACCCATCGACATGCCGCAGACGACCATCTCGTCATCGGTCAGTCCAAGATGCTCGGCGATGACCCGATGGAACTGCGTAAAAGCGGCCTGCGGACAGGTATCGATGCCGCGGGCACGCGCAGCCACCATCACGGCCTCGAGGAACATGCCGTAATCGAGCCAGCTGCCCTGCTCCATCACGCGGTCGATTGTGAAGATGATGCCGACCGGCGCATCGAAGAATCGGAAGTTGCGCGCATGCTGTGCGTGCATGCGTTCCTTGTCGGCACGACCGATGCCGAGCAGGCCATAAAGATCCCAACCGACCTTGCGGCGCCGACTCTGGTACGGATCGATCCACGTGCGCGGGTAATACGGATACTCCTCGCGATGCAGCGAGTCCGCCTCAGGGTGGTCGTACGCCGCCAACACCGATTCGGACAAGCGCGCCTTCGATTCGCCCGTCAGCACATAGACCTTCCACGGCTGCGTATTGCTGCCTGATGGCGCACGGCGCGCGACATCCAGAATCGCTTCGATGTCTTCGCGTGCGACGGGCGTCGGCAGGAACGCGCGCACGGAGCGGCGCGAAGTGATTGCCTGATCGACGAGTTCGACTTCTGCGGAGGTGGGGCGTCGGTCGGTCATGGCGATGCGCAGAATTCAGGCAGGAATATTGGACGCAAGCGGCTCAAGCACGGCACGCAGCGCATCGGGCAGCGGCACCGGCCGGCGCGTTTCACGGTCGACGTAGACGTGCACGAAATGGCCCTGCGCGGCCGCCTCTTGCGCGTCGCCGCGGAACAGCCCCACCTCATAGCGCACGCTCGTGTTGCCGAGGCGCGCAACACGCAGCCCCGCTACCACCGGATCCGGAAACGACAGCGGCGCGAAGTAGTTGCATTGCGTCTCGATGACGAGGCCGATGGTGTCGCTGTGCTCGGGGTCCAGCACGCCCTGCTCGATCAGGTAGGCGTTCACCACGGTGTCGAAGTAGCTGTAATAGACGACGTTGTTGACGTGGCCGTAGACGTCGTTGTCCATCCAGCGCGTGGTGATGGTGTGGAAGTGGCGGTAGTCGTCGCGCGTCTGACGGGGCGTGCTCATGGGCGGCAGGCAGGTGGCAGTGGAAAGTGATCAGGATACGCCAGCCCCTCGCCCTCGGTCACTTGCGGATGACGAGCGCCACACCGCATGCGGCGATGACCATCCCCAGCGCCGCGAGCGGCGGAAAACGCTCGCCGAACAACGCCCAGGCCATCACGGCGGTCGTAGGTGGCGTCAGGTACAACAGCGACGTCACCTTGGTGGCCGCACCCTTGCGGATCAGCACAAACAGCAGCGAGATCGCCCCAATCGACAGCGCCAGCACCGACCACACCAGCGAGCCGATCATCGGCAGCGTCCAATGCACCTCGCGCGTCTCAAACAGGAACATGAACGGCAAACACAGCAGCGCCGAGGCCCCGAACTGGATGCACGCGCCCATCCGCAGGTCGAACACCGGGCAATGGCGCTTCTGATACAGCGTGCCGACAGTCATCGACAGCAGCGCGCCCACGCACAGCGCAAGCGTCGTCACGCCAACGCCTGCCAGGTGCAGCTTGTTCACCACCACCAGGCCCACGCCCGCGATGCCGCAAAGCAACCCTAGCCATTGGCGATTCGACACACGCTCGCCGCGCATGGATACATACAGGGCGGTCAAAATCGGCTGCATGCCGACGATCAGCGCTGTCATCCCAGCCGGCATGCCGAGCTTGACCGCGGCCCAGACGCCCGCCAGGTAGCCCCACTGCATCAGCAAACCGGCCACCGCGATGTGGCCGACGGCCGCCCAGTCAGTGTCGCCCGTGCCGGCGCGGCGCGGCAGCGGCACGCGCGCCAGCCAGACCAGCGGCAGCAGGCACACCAGCACGCCAACGAAGCGGAAAAACAGGAAGGTCATCGGCTCCGCGTACGGCATCCCGTACTTGGCCACGATAAAGCCCGTGCTCCAGATCAGCACGAACAACCATGGCATGGCGACGACAAACAGGGAGTCGCGCGCGGAATTCGGCGCGACGGAAGACACTTGGGTCATGCGGAAAGCGGAAGAGAGGTCGATGCGCCAGCGGCCTCGTCGCGTGCTGCCCAGCGCTGTGCGTGGCGGGCAGCCAGCGCGATGGTCTGCGCGTGGACGGCCACGGTATCGTCGATATTGTTGCCGTAGCCGCCCGCCATGGTAACGGCAACCGGTATGCGCCGCTGATACGCGAAATCGAAGACTTCCTGGTCGCGCCGGGCCAAGCCCTGGAGCGTCAGTTTGAGCCGGCCGAGCCGATCGCCCTCATGCGGATCCGCGCCGGCCAGATAAATGATCAACTGCGGCTTGAAGCGCCCGGCCAGGATGTCCAGTGCGCCGGTCAGCGCCTGAAGATAGTCTTCGTCGCTGCAGCCATCGTGCAGCCCGACGTCCAGGTCCGACGCCTCCTTGCGGAACGGGTAATTCTTCTCGCCGTGCAGCGACAAGGTGAAAACGGTGGCGTCATCACGCAGGATCGACGCCGTGCCGTTGCCTTGATGAACATCGAGGTCGACGATGGCCACCGGAAAATCCGCGGGCGTCCTGCCCGCTTGGCGCTGAATCCAACGTGAAGCGATGGCCGCATCGTTGAATACACAGAAACCGCCGCCCTTGTCCGCATAGGCATGGTGCGTGCCGCCCGCCAGATTGACGGCAATGCCATCGGTCAGCGCGGCCTCGCATGCGGCCATCGTGGCGCCCGCCGACCGACGGCTACGCTCGACCATTTCAGGCGACCACGGAAAGCCGATCTCGCGCTGGCGCGCCGGGTCAAGCCGACCGGCGCTGACCGCATCCACATATTCCAGCGTGTGCGCCAGCAGCAACGCCTCGTCATCGGCACGCGGCGCCTCGGTCATCGACAGGCCCGGCACGTCGGCCAGGACCCGCGCCCGCAGGTCGCTGTACTTGCGCATCGGAAACCGATGGCCCGGCGGCAACGGCAATACAAAATGGTCGGTGTAGAACGCCCGCATGTGAATAACAAATCGCAACGCAACAAAAATGGCACTCGGGCGCATCCTAACCTAGGCTGCACTCGTGTGTTTTTTGAGACGGAATTACGGCGAAAGTGGTCAACAGCACCGCACGTGCACCATGAGCGCGCATTTTTCTGCCACAAAAAATCACGCCAAACGGTTGGTCGCGCAATTCCTGTGCACGAAAAATCAACGAATTCTGATTTTTGTGCGATGCACAAAGAACGCTTGACACTGATTTGCCATTCAACAACAATGAAATTGTTGCGATGCACCATCCCGAATTCATCGCGATGTCGCCTGGAAGGCCCGACGCTGACCGTCATGCTTTGTACATCTGGGCGATCTAAATTTTTATTTTGATTCCCCGACCCACCTTTGTATTTGGAGAGACAACATGCTGACTCAGGAACAGATCGCTGCGGCGCACAAGGCCAACCTGGAAACCTTCTTCGGCCTGACCAACAAGGCTTTTGAAGGCGTCGAAAAGCTGGTCGAACTGAACCTGCAAGTCGTCAAGGCCACTCTGGCCGAGAACGTCGAACACGCCAAGAAGGCACTGACCGCCAAGGACGCCCAAGAGCTGCTGTCGGTGCAAACCGCCGCTGTCCAGCCGCTGGCTGAAAAGGTTCTGGCTTACAGCCGCCACCTGTACGAAATCGCTTCGGACACGCAAACCGAATTCAGCAAGGCTGCTGAAGTGCAAATCGCTGAAAACAGCCGCAAGCTGCAAGCGCTGGTCGACAACGTGTCGAAGAACGCTCCGGCCGGTTCGGAATCGGCGGTTGCCCTGGTGAAGTCGGCTCTGTCGGCTGCCAACAATGCCTACGACTCGGTGCAGAAGGCCACCAAGCAAGCTGTGGAACTGGCTGAAAGCAACTTCCACGCTGCGGCCAACGCTGCCAGCAAGGCAACCGCTCAGGCTTCGGCTCAAGCGCGCGCTGCCACCGGCAAGAAGTCGGCAACGACCGCTGCCTAAGCGCTAAGCCGCTTTAGTCGTTCTGGTTGTTGAAGCGGGCCTCCTTCGGGAGGCCCGTTTTGTTTTGGCGGCCGAACCCATCCTCCAAACACGTCGTTTGCGCGCATTTGCGCGGAACCGAAACGCACGCGCGGCGGTCCATTCCACCGTGTTCGTTAGATTGTCTCCTCGGTCCCGCTACCGAAACCTGTCCTCAGTGGTGATCAGTGGGTACCTTTAGCCCGGCTCCGGCCGGGTTTTTTGTGTGCGCTGGAAACGTCTCGCCCCCTTCAAATTGCGAACTTTTGCAGGCAGCAGACGCTCCATTCTGTATTGCGGTCCCCCGCCCCCTCTTCACTCCCAATGTCTCGCGAATCCCTGGTCAAGCGCAGTCTGATCGTCACGGCGGCGCTCATCCTGTTGCTGGAAGAATGGATCTGGAACGTCATGCAGCGGGCCACTGCCCGCCTGGCAGCGCATCCGTGGGTCCAGGCCGCGGAGCGGAAGTTGGCGCAGCTCGAGCCGATCGAAGCCCTCTGCGCGTTTGCTTTGCCGATGTTGGCGTTGCTGCCGTTCAAGCTGGCCGCCGTCTATGTGCTGGCGCGAGGCCATGTCATTGCAGGGACGTTTGTTTTGATTGCAGCGAAAATTGTCAGCACGGGGCTGGGCGTGCGTATCTATTCCGCCGTCCGACCGCAGTTGCATACGATCGCCTGGTATGCCCGCTGGGAATCTGCGTTCCTGGCTTGGAAGCGACGCATGGTGGCTGCCCTGCAGGCAACTCCGGCTTGGCAAGCCCTTCAGGTACGAATTGCCGTCTGGCGCGCCCGCCGGCATGGCTTGATGCAGCAAATGTGGCGCCGTCTCACTGCGGCGCTACGCCTGCTCCGCCGACACCGACGCCCGGCCGGGCCTCGGCATTGACCTGCCTCGGCACTCAGCGCCGCCACAAAGGAAAAGGGCCGCCCAATCGAGCGGCCCTTCTTCTTGCCGGCCGGACTTCGGAGTTGCCTCCAAATTCTGGCGGTTAATTGCGATTCAGCGCTTGCGAGCCGGCGGCACATCCGTGCAAACGCCTTCGTAGATTTCCGCAGCCATCCCTACCGACTCACCCAGCGTGGGGTGCGGGTGAATGGTCTTGCCAATATCTACGGCGTCCGCGCCCATCTCGATGGCCAGGCAAACCTCGCCGATGAGGTCACCCGCATGCGTGCCAACGATGCCACCACCGATGATGCGGTGGGTTTCCTCGTCGAAGATCAGCTTGGTGAAACCCTCGTCGCGGCCGTTAGCAATGGCCCGGCCCGACGCCGCCCAAGGGAACACGCCCTTGCCGTACTTGATGCCCTGCGCCTTGCACTGCTCTTCCGTCAGCCCCGCCCAAGCCACTTCCGGATCGGTATAGGCCACCGACGGAATCTGCTTGGCATCGAAATACGCCTTCTCGCCGTGTGCGGCTTCGGCTGCCACGTGGCCCTCATGCACGGCCTTGTGTGCCAGCATCGGCTGCCCGACGATGTCGCCGATCGCGAAGATGTGTGGCACATTCGTGCGCTGCTGCTTGTCCACGTCGATGAAGCCACGGTCGGTCACGGCCACGCCGGCCTTTTCCGCGCCGATGCGCTTGCCGTTCGGCGCGCGGCCCACGGCGACCAGCACCATGTCATAGCGTTGCGGCTCGGCCGGTGCGGCTTCGCCCTCGAACTTGACGTAGATGCCGTCCGGCTTGGCTTCGACGCCAACCGTCTTTGTCTTGAGCATGACCTTGTCGAAGCGGCTCTTGTTCATCTTGTCCCACACCTTGACAAGGTCGCGGTCAGCGCCCTGCATCAGGCCGTCGAGCATTTCCACCACGTCGATGCGGGCGCCAAGCGTGCTGTAGACCGTCGCCATTTCCAGGCCGATGATGCCGCCGCCGATGACCAGCATCTTGGCCGGCACTTCGCGCAGCTCCAGCGCGCCGGTCGAATCGACGATGCGCGGATCTTCCGGAATGAACGGCAGCTTCACGGCCTCGCTGCCTGCAGCGATGATCGCCTTGGCAAAGCGGATGACCTTCTTCTCGCCCGTCGTTGCCTTGCCGTCGCCGTCCGTCAGTTGCACTTCGAGGTGGTTCGGGTCCAGGAACGCACCGACGCCGCGCACAACCTGCACCTTGCGTGCCTTGGCCATGCCGGCCAGCCCGCCGGTCAGCTTGCCGATGACGGATTCCTTGTGCTTGCGCAGCTGGTTGATATCAACCGTGGGCTCGCTGTAGACAATGCCATGTGCGGCCATCGCCTTCACTTCATCCATGACGGCCGCCGTGTGCAGCAGCGCCTTCGACGGGATACAACCCACGTTCAGGCAGACGCCGCCCAGCGTGGAGAAACGCTCGACCAGCACAGTGTTCATACCGAGATCGGCGCTGCGGAAGGCGGCCGAATAGCCGCCGGGGCCCGAGCCGAGGACGAGCATTTCGCATTCGATGTCGGCGCCGCCGGCATGCTTGGCCGCTTGCGGAGCGGGGGCCGATGCGGCCGGTGCTGCAGCGGGCGTGGCGGCCGGAGCCGGTGCCTGAGCAGGCGCCGGAGCTGCCGCCGCACCGGCTTCCGCCGTGGCGATCACCGTGCCTTGGCTGACCTTGTCGCCCACCTTGATCTTGACTTCGACAATCTTGCCGGCCACATCCGACGGCACGTCCATGGTGGCCTTGTCGGTTTCCAGCGTGATCAGCGCCTGATCGACGGTGACGGCATCGCCCGCCTTCACCATCACTTCAATGACGTCCACGTCCTTGTAGTCGCCGATGTCCGGCACCTTGATTTCCACCACGCTCATTCCTGACTCCTTGTTCTTGTCGTCGGCACCCGGCATCGCCCGGGCCCGCTGACGCTTTTCAATCCTGCAGACGGACTGTGTGCACTTCGATCGGACCGCCGGAACTCTTGTCGAACTCCACGCCTGCCGACACGCCCACCTGCGCCACATCCGCCGCCGACTTGCCCGGCATATCGAATACCGCCGACATGGCACCGAGAGCGAAGTTGCGCCCCGAGCCAATGCCCCAGAAACGGTCGAACGAAAACACTTCGCGGTACGAATAGACGCCGTAGATACCGGTTGCGTTGGCGATCAGGCAGGTGATCTGCGACGACTCGTAGGGGTCGTCGTCGTCTTCCTTGGTGTTGACGAAATACTCGTCCTTGAGCTTTTCATGCACCTTGAGGAAGGTCCGGAAGACGTCGTCGCGCGTACCGAGGCGGCACTCATCGGCCAGCCCGGCCAGCAGACTGCGCATGACCGGAAAGTGGGCCGTTGTGCCCGCCAGGGCGATCAGCGAATCGCCCACCTGGAAGATCTTCTGGTTCTGCTCGTAACCGCGCGCCAGGCGCGTATCACCGAATGTCACCAGCGAATCGGCCGCAATCGCTACTTCGCCGTCTTTCTTGACCACCACGCACGTCGTCATGTCGTCCTCGCCATCAGTCCACTGACCAGTCCGCCGACCGCTGCAAACCCAACCGGGCCGGCACGCACAGGCCCGAAGCCAGATGCGTGCCGCGCCCGCGTGGGCTTACAGGCTGACGCGGCGGAAGTCCGCCAGCACGCTGGCCAGATACGCGTTGAAGCGCGCAGCCTCCGCGCCGTCGATCACGCGGTGATCGTACGACAGCGACAGCGGCAGCGTCAGGCGCGGCACGAACTGCTTGCCGTCCCAAACAGGCTTTTGATAGCCGCGCGACAGGCCCAGGATGGCCACTTCCGGCGCATTGATGATCGGCGTGAAATGCGTGCCGCCAATGCCGCCCAGCGACGAGATCGAGAAGCAGCCGCCCTGCATCTGGTCCGGCTTGAGCTTGCCTTCGCGGGCTGCCTTCGACAGGTCGGCCATTTCCTTCGCGATGTCGATCAGGCCCTTCTTGTCCGCATCGCGGATCACCGGCACCACCAGCCCATTCGGCGTATCGGCCGCAAAGCCGATGTGGAAGTACTGCTTGAAGACCAGGTTATCGCCGTCCAGGCTCGCGTTGAACGTCGGGAATTTCTTGAGCGCGCCCACGACCGCCTTGATCACGAACGCCAGCATGGTGAACTTCACGCCGGCCTTTTCGTGGTCCTTGTTCATCTGCACGCGGAAGGCTTCCAGCTCGGTGATGTCCGCTTCGTCGTTGTTGGTGACGTGCGGGATCATGACCCAGTTGCGGTGCAGGTTCGCACCGGAAATCTTCTTGATGCGCGACAGCGGCTTCGGATCGACCGGGCCGAACTTGGTGAAGTCGACCTTCGGCCATGGCAGCAGATTCAGTTCGCCGCCGCCAGCCGGTGCGCCAGCCGCAGCCTTGCCCGGCGCAGCAGCTTGGCCGCTCATCACACCCTTAACGTAGCGCTGCACGTCTTCCTGCGTGATGCGGTTCTTCGGGCCCGTGCCGCCAACGAGGTTCACGTTGACGCCCAGCTCACGCGCGTATTTGCGCACGGACGGGCTGGCGTGGGCAGCCTTGCCCACCGTACCCACGGTGTCGGCAGTGTACGTAGCAGGCGCTGCGGCCGGAGCCGCCGCGGGGGCGGCCGCAGGGGCCGGGCTCGGTGCAGCGGCCGCCGGTGCAGGTACCGGGGCTTGCGCAGGTGCCGGCGCAGCGGCGGCACCGCCCGCACCCTCCAGCACGACGATCAGCGTGCCTTGCGACACGGCATCGCCCACCTTCACGCGGATGTCCTTGACGGTACCGGCGGCCGGCGACGGCACATCCATCGTGGCCTTGTCCGACTCGAGCGTGATCAGCGACTGCTCGGCTTCCACCTTGTCGCCCACCTTCACGCTGATCTCGATGACCGGCACATCGGTGTAGTCGCCGATGTCCGGCACCTTCACTTCGATCGTGCCGCCACCCGCGGCAGCCGGCGCCGGGGCCGGCGCTTGCGCGGCCGGTGCGGGTGCCGGTGCAGCAGCGGTCGGAGCCGGTGCGGGCGCAGCTTGAGGTGCCGGGGCCGGTGCGGCGGCAGCGCCCTGCTCTTCGAGCAGCAGCACCAGCGAGCCTTCCGACACGGTGTCACCCACCTTGATCTTCACTTCCTTGACGATGCCGCTCTTGGGCGAGGGCACGTCCATGGTCGCCTTGTCCGATTCCAGCGTAACCAGCGAATCCTCGGCGTTGACGGTATCGCCCGCCTTGACCAGCACTTCGATCACCGGGACGTCTTTGTAGTCGCCGATGTCCGGCACCTTGATTTCTACGACTTGACTCATTCTTCTGTCTCCAGAGGGTCTGGCGGCGAGAGCATCCGGCGGCGGACACGCGTTGCCCCGCAGGCTACCGCATCGTGCAGGCAAATGCACGTTGCGGGAAGTCTGTCGGGGCGGTGCCCGGCCGGGACGCAACCCACGCGCCCGGCGGCTCCGTTATACGGTCATCGGGTTGGGCTTGTTCGGATCGAGGTTGTACTTCTTCAGTGCCTCGGCCACCTTTTCGCGCGGCAGCACGCCTTCGTCGGCGAGTGCCTTGAGCGACGCGACCGTCACCCAGTAGCGATCCACCTCGAAGAAGTGGCGCAGCTTCTCGCGGGTATCCGAACGGCCGAAGCCGTCGGTGCCCAGCACCACGTAGCGACGCGGCACGAAGGCGCGGATCTGCTCGGCGAACGTACGAACGTAGTCAGTCGATGCAATGACCGGGCCGCGTGCGTTCTTGAGCAGCTTCTCGACGTGCGACTCGCGTTGCGGCTCGGTCGGGTTGAGCAGGTTCCAGCGCGCGATGGCGTTGCCTTCGCGGGCCAGCTCGGTAAAGCTCGGGCAGCCCCACAGGTCCGACTCCACGCCCCAGTCCTTCTTCAGCAGATCAGCCGCGGCGATCACTTCACGGAAGATCGTGCCCGAGCCCAGCAGTTGCACGCGCGGCGCGTTGCTGTTTTCGACGCCCTTCTTGAACTGGTACATCCCCTTGATGATGTCAGCCTCGACACCCGCCGGCATTTCGGGGTGCTCGTAGTTCTCGTTCATCACCGTCAGGTAGTAATAGACGTCTTCCTGCTCGACATACATGCGGCGCAGGCCGTCTTGCATCACCACCGCCAGTTCGTACTGGAAGGTCGGGTCATACGAGATGCAGTTCGGGATGGCGGCGTGGTACACGTGCGAGTGGCCGTCTTCGTGCTGCAGGCCTTCGCCGTTCAGCGTGGTGCGGCCAGCGGTGCCGCCCAGCAGGAAGCCGCGCGAGCGCATGTCGCCGGCGGCCCAGCAGAGGTCGCCGATACGCTGGATGCCGAACATCGAGTAGTAGATGTAGAACGGGATCATCGCCACGCCATGCGTCGAATACGACGTCGCGGCGGCGATCCAGTCGCACATGGCGCCGGCTTCGTTGATGCCTTCCTGCAGCACCTGACCCGTCTGCGATTCCTTGTAGAACATCAGCTGGTCGTGATCCTGCGGCACGTACTTCTGGCCTTCCTGGTTCCAGATACCGACCTGGCGGAACAGACCTTCCATGCCGAACGTACGCGACTCATCGGGCACGATGGGCACAACGTGCTTACCGATGTTCTTGTCTTTCAGCAGGATGTTCAGAATGCGCACGAAGGCCATCGTCGTGGACACTTCGCGGCCTTCACCGGTGGCCTTGAGCAACGCGTCGAACGCAGACAGCGCCGGAACTTGCAGCGCGTCGGCCTTCTGGCGACGGGCCGGCAGGTAGCCGCCGAGGTCCATGCGCGCCTTGCGCATGTATTCGAGTTCCTTCGAACCCTCTTCGAACTTGACGTACGGAACGTGCTCGAGCTGGTCGTCGGCGACTGGAATGTTGAAACGATCACGCAGCTTGCGGATGGCATCCACCGGCATCTTCTTCTGCTGGTGCGCGATGTTCATCGCCTCGCCGGCTTCGCCCATGCCATAGCCCTTGATGGTCTTGGCGAGAATGACGGTCGGCTGGCCCTTGTGGTTGGTCGCCGACTGGAATGCCGCGTAGATCTTGTGCGGATCATGGCCGCCGCGGTTCAGCGCCCAGATGTCGTCGTCGGACCAGTCGGCCACCATGGCCTTGAGTTCCGGCGTGTTGAAGAAGTGCTCGCGCACATAGGCGCCGCTCTTCGACTTGAAGGTCTGGTACTCGCCGTCGACGCATTCCATCATGCGGCTCATCAGCAGGCCCTTGGTGTCGCGGGCAAGCAGCTGATCCCAACGGCTGCCCCAGATGACCTTGATGACGTTCCAGCCGGCGCCGCGGAATTCCGATTCCAGCTCCTGGATGATCTTGCCGTTGCCCCGCACCGGGCCGTCCAGACGCTGCAGGTTGCAGTTGATCACGAAGACGAGGTTGTCCAGCTTTTCACGGCCGGCCATGCCGATCGCGCCCAGCGATTCCGGCTCGTCGGTTTCACCGTCGCCCAGGAACGCCCAGACCTTGCGGTTTTCCCAGTTCTGGATCAGGCCGCGGCTGGCCAGGTACTTGGTGAAGCGCGCCTGGTAGATCGCCATGATCGGGCCCAGGCCCATCGACACGGTCGGGAACTGCCAGAAATCCGGCATCAGCCACGGGTGCGGATACGACGAGATGCCCTTGCCGTCGACTTCCTGGCGGAAGTTGTCGAGTTGCTCTTCGGTCAGGCGGCCCAGCAGGAAGGCACGCGAATACACGCCCGGCGCCGAGTGGCCCTGCACGAAGACCATGTCGCCGCCGTGCTTGTCCGACGGGGCGTGCCAGAAGTGGTTGTAGCCGACGTCATACAGCGTGGCCGCCGAAGCGAACGACGAGATATGCCCGCCGACGTTCGTGTCCTTGTTCGCGCGCAGCACCATCGCCATGGCGTTCCAGCGCGTATACGAACGGATGCGGTGCTCGATTTCCTGGTTGCCAGGAATGCGGTCTTGGTTTTCGACCGGGATCGTATTGATGTAGGGGGTTTCTGCGTGCAGCGGAGACGTCACGCCGTTGATGCGTGCGTACTCGATCTGCTTATCAAGGAGGAATGCCGCGCGCTGCGGGCCTTCCGCGCCGATGACGCCTTGCAGCGCCTCCAGCCATTCCTTGGTTTCCTGGGGATCAGCGTCGCTGGCGCTCGTGGCACCCAGGACTTGTTCTGGTACGGCCGACATGGCGGTCTCCTTGGTAGCAGTAACGGTAGTTGCGTCTCTTGTGGGGCGTCTTTCGCACGCACGTTTGCACGCGCGCAAGGACCACCCCGACTTTTGCGCTGATTCTATGGGCACCCGCAAATGCAGCACAAGCGGAATTTTCAAATTGCGATATGGTTTTTTATAATGTGGAATATTGCGGCGATGCAAAACAAATCACTTTTGACATTGCACTGCAGCATTTATTGAGCGCTCAGAACACCTCACCAAGCGGTTTCCCCAAGCGACCCGCAAGTTGATTGCCGTTACACTTAGTTTTGCGCAGTTGCACAGATGTCCACTCCCTTACCTCCGCAGAATTCCGGCGTTCGTCCGCCCATCATGCTTGCCCCCTCCCACGCTTCGCAGGACCCGGCCGCCAAGTCTGAGCCGTCAACGCCTGCCGCGCCTGCGCCCATTTCCGTGAACGCGCCGGAATTGCCCTCCGACGAAGCCGTGCGCCCGAACGTGCCGCGCCGCCTGTGGCTGACGCGCCTGGGCCGCCTGTGGACGACCAACTGGTTCATGTTCATCCCGCTGGTGGCGATCGTCCTGTTTGCCGGCGCGATGATTTTCATCCTGTATCAGTTGCACGCCACCGAGGTGCAGCAGCAGCGCGACGCCCTCTACCGCGATGCCGCCTGGGCCGAGCAGAAGGTGCGCCTGTCCCTGCAAAGCAACCAGGATCAAGTGGCCGCCCTGGCGCGCGACATTGGTGCCGCGCAGCTCGACCCGAGCGCCTATCGCGATGCCGCCCGCCAGCTTCTGCGTGAGAACCCGGAACTCGTCTTCATCAATTGGCTGGATGCCACGCGCCGCCCGCGCTGGGCGTTCCCATCCAATTCCGAATTCACCGCACGCGTGCGCGAAACGCGCGACCATCCGCTCGAACCCGAAATCCAATCTGCCTACGACGCTGCCCGGGAGACGCAGCGCGCCGTCTACTCCCGCCCCATCCAGAACGAGCGCGGCGAGAGCTTCATGCTGATGGAAGTCCCGATCGTGCGCGACAACGAATTCCTCGGCACGGTGGGCGCCATGTATTCGGTCACGGGCATCCTCACGCAGCTGCTGCCGGGCGAGCTGACCGACCGTTATCGCTTCTCGCTGGTCGATAAGAACAACGTGGTCCGCGCGAGCACCTCGTTGCGACCGGTGCCCAAGGCCGCCGCGTCGTATGAAGTGCTGCTGGATCCGCCAGGCCACTCGCTGTCGTTGCGTGCCGAGGCATATCCGGCCCCGTCCAACCTGCCCAACAACATGCTGATGTGGCTGGTGGCGGGCCTGTCTTGCTTCGTGATCTGGAGCCTCTGGAGCGTGTGGCGCCACACCAGCCGCCGTTCGGAAGCCCAACGCGCGCTCCTGGCAGAGACCTCGTTCCGCCGCGCCATGGAAAACTCCATGGTGATCGGCATGCGTTCGCTCGACCTCAACGGCCGCATCACCTACGTGAACCCGGCCTTCTGCCGCATGATCGGCTGGACGGAGGCCGAATTGGTCGGCCGCATGCCGCCGTTCCCGTATTGGCCGCCCAACGAGATCGGCGAGATGCAGAAGCACATCGAGCTGACCCTGCGCGGCAAGGCGCCCGCCAACGGCATGGAGTTGCGCATGATGCGCCGTGACGGCACGAGTTTCTATGCGCGGATGTACGTCTCGCCGCTGATCGACGCACGCGGCCGGCACACGGGGTGGATGAGTTCCATCACGGACATCACCGAGCCCAAGCGCGCCCGCGAAGACCTGGCCGCCGCGCACGACCGCTTCACCACGGTGCTCGAGAGCCTGGACGCGGCCGTGTCGGTGCTCTCGACCGACAAGGCCGAACTGTTGTTCGCCAACCGCTACTACCGCCAGCTTTTTGGCTGGGAGGCGTTTGGCCATCTGCAGCTCTCCGGCAACGACGTCAACACCGAAGACGTGTCCAGCGATGCGCTCGACCTGGTCGACGCCTACGCCGGCCTGCCGGCCTCCGAACTGACGCCGCACGCGGCGGACGCACGGGAAATCTACGTGCCGTCGATGCAGAAATGGTTTGAAGTGCGGCGCCGCTACATCCAGTGGGTCGACGGCCACCTCGCGCAGATGCAGATCGCCACCGACATCACCGTGCGCAAGGCCGCTGAAGAGATGACGCGCCAGCACGAAGAGCGCCTGCAGTTCACCAGCCGCCTGACGACGATGGGTGAGATGGCGTCGTCGCTGGCGCACGAACTGAACCAGCCGCTGGCGGCCATCAACAACTACTGCATGGGTGCAGTCGGCCGCCTGAAGTCCGGGCGGAGCACGCCGGAAGAGCTGATCCCGGTGCTGGAAAAGACCTCCGCCCAGGCCGTGCGTGCCGGCACCATCATCCAGCGCATTCGCGGTTTCGTGAAACGCAGCCAGCCGCAGCGGCGCGAATCCGACCTGCGCGACATCGTCGCCGACGCCGTCGGCCTTGCCGAGTTGGAGGCCACGCGGCGCGGCATTACCATCCTGACGCGCCTGCCGGGCGACCTGCCGCATCTGTATGTCGATCCGGTGCTGATCGAGCAGGTGCTCGTCAATCTGCTCAAGAACGCCGCCGAAGCCATGGCCGCCCACCCGCGCCTGCGCGCCGCCAGCGTCCTGCGCCTGCACGCCAACCTGATCAACGACCCGGAAAATTCCGTGCTGATCGAGGTGATCGACCAGGGCCCGGGCGTAGACGACAGCACCAAGGAGCGGCTGTTCGAGCCGTTCTTCAGTACCAAATCCGACGGCATGGGCATGGGGCTGAATATCTGCCGCTCCATCATAGAATCCCACCTCGGCAGACTCTGGGTAGAAAACAACGCCGATGGCATCGGCTGTACGTTTAAAATCATCCTGCCGCTGAATCCGCTGTAAATCGTTTTTAAAACATAGAACGTAGACCGAGGACTCCTCCATGAGCACAACGCCCGCCGCAGTTGCGCCGCGCAACGAAACCGTGTTCGTCGTCGATGACGATGAAGCCATGCGTGACTCGTTGACGTGGCTGCTCGAAGGCAACGGCTACACCGTTCGCACGTACCGCAGCGCCGAAGAATTCCTGGTCGACGACAAGCGTGGCGAAGGCGTCGGCTGCCTGATCCTCGATGTGCGCATGCAAGGCATGAGCGGCCCCGAGCTGCAAGACCGCCTGCTGGCCGAAAACAGCCGCATGCCGATCGTTTTCGTCACGGGCCACGGCGACGTGCCGATGGCGGTCTCGACCATGAAGAAAGGCGCGGTCGACTTCATCGAAAAGCCCTTCGACGAATCCGAACTGCGCGAGCTGGTTGAACGCATGCTCAGCAAGGCCCGCAGCGAAGACTCGGTCGCCCGCGAGCAAAAGGCCGCCAAGGACCTGCTCGGCCGCCTGACCACGCGCGAGCAGCAAGTCCTGGAGCGCATCGTGGCCGGCCGCCTGAACAAGCAGATCGCCGACGATCTGGGCATTTCCATCAAGACGGTGGAAGCGCACCGCGCCAACATCATGGAAAAGCTCAACGTGAACACCGTGGCAGACCTGCTGCGCCTGGCCCTGTCGCGCAACGCCTGATTCGGCTGCAGGAAAACCCAAGCGATCATCCGGGCGGCCGGAAGGGAGGCGGCGATTTATAATCGCGGTTTGCCCTCTCCCTCCTCCGCCCAGCCATGACCGCCCAACTCATTGACGGCAACGCGCTTGCCAAACAACTCCGCGCCGAGGCCGCACAACGCGCCGCCGCCCTGACCGCGCGCGGCCACCAGCCCGGCCTCGCCGTCATCCTCGTCGGCGAAGACCCGGCCAGCCAGGTCTACGTGCGCAACAAGATCAAGGCGTGCGAAGACAACGGCTTCCTGTCCAGCTTCGACCGCTACCCCGCTGACCTGTCCGAAGCCGACCTGCTCGGCCGCATCGACGCGCTGAACCGCGACCCGCGCATCCACGGCATCCTGGTCCAGTTGCCGCTACCCAAGCACATCGACAGCCACAAGGTGCTCGAAGCCATCGCGCCGGAAAAGGACGTCGACGGTTTCCACGTGGCCAACGCCGGCGCCTTGATGACCGGCGCCCCGCTGTTCCGCCCGTGCACGCCGTATGGCTGCATGAAGATGCTGGAATCGATCAACTACCCCGTGCGCGGCGCCAATGCGGTGGTGGTCGGCGCTTCGAACATCGTCGGCAAGCCCATGGCGATGCTGCTGCTGCAAGCCGGCGCCACCATCACCATCTGCAACAGCAAGACGCGCGATCTGGCCGCGCACACGCGAGAGGCCGACATCATCGTTGCCGCCGTGGGCCGCCGCAACATCATCACCGCCGACATGGTCAAGCCGGGCGCAGTCGTCATCGACGTGGGCATGAACCGCGACGATGCCGGCAAGCTGTGCGGCGACGTCGACTTTGCCGGCGTCAAGGAAGTTGCCGGCTATATCACGCCGGTGCCGGGTGGCGTCGGCCCGATGACGATCACCATGCTGCTGATCAACACCCTGGAAGCCGCCGAGCGCGCTGCTGAAGGAGCCGCCCTGGCGGCGTAAGCTTCACCCTGATCCAGTTGGAAACGGAAAAAGCGTCCCCACCTGTTGGATCGGACGCTTTTTTTGTCCCCCGAATTTCTCTACCGAGCCCGCCATGACCGACATTTCGCCCAAGGTTGCCACCCCGGCCAACAATCCGCTGCTCGATTTTTCTGGTCTGCCGCGCTTTGCGGACATCCGCCCCGAACACATCACGCCGGCCGTCGACGTGCTGCTCGAGCACGCCGCATCGGCGGTGGCGCAGGTCAAAGACCCGGCCACGCCCGTCAGCTGGAACACCGTCGTCACCGCACTCGAAGACGCCACCGAACCGCTGGGCCGCGCCTGGGGCATCGTCAGCCACCTGAGCGCCGTCGCCGACACGCCGGAGCTGCGCGAAGCGCATGCCGCCAATCTGCCGCGCGTGACCGAATTCTGGTCGGGCCTGGGTCAGGATCTGGAACTGTTCGAAAAGTACAAGGCGATTGCCGACAGCGCCGAATACGCCACGCTGTCGCCCGCGCGCAAGAAGCTGCTTGAGAACGAACTGCGCGGGTTCCGCCTGGGCGGCGCAGAGCTGCCCGAAGACCAGAAGCCGCGCTTTGCGGCGATTCAGGAACAGCAGGCACAGTTGACCAAGGCCTTCAGCGACCACGTTTTGGACGCGACCAACGCCTACGCGCTGGTCATCGACGACGAAGCGCGCCTGGCCGGCCTGCCCGAAGACGCCAAGCAGGCCGCCCAGGAAGCTGCGCGCCGCGATAACCCCGAGGCGACCGGCTGGAAGTTCTCGCTGCACTTCCCGTCGTATTTCCCGGTGCTGCAATACGCGGACGACCGCGCGCTGCGCCGCACGCTGTACGAAGCCAACGTCACGCGTGCGTCCGAACTGGGCGCGCAATACGGCGGCGGCAAGGCCGAGTGGGACAACACCGCCAACATGGCCGAACAGCTGGCGCTGCGCGCCGAAGAAGCGCACATGCTCGGCTATCGCAATTTCGGCGAAGTGTCGCTCGTGCCGAAAATGGCCGACTCGCCCGAAGATGTACTGCGCTTCCTGGGCGAGCTGGCCGACCGCGCCCGTCCGTTCGCCGAGAAGGATTGGGAGGAACTGCAGGCGTTCGCCAAGACCACACTCGGCATCGACAAGCTCGAACCATGGGACATGGCCTACGCCTCGGAAAAACTGCGCGAAGCGCGCTACGCGTTCTCCGAGCAGGAGGTGAAGCAGTACTTTCCGGAACCGGCCGTGCTGGACGGCCTGTTCAACGTCGTGCAGACGCTGTTCTCGGTGAAGATCCTGCCGGAGGCGGCTGAGGTTTGGCACCCGGACGTCCGTTTCTTCCGCGTCGAATCGGCACAGGGCGAGCTGCTCGCGCAGTTCTACATCGACCTGTACGCGCGCGAAGGCAAGCGCGGCGGCGCGTGGATGGACGACGCGCGCGGCCGCAAGCTGCTGGGCGATGCGGGCGTGCAAACCCCCGTGGCTTACCTCACGTGCAACTTCTCTGGCCCGGTCGGCAACAAGCCCGCGCTGTTCACGCACGACGAGGTCATCACCCTCTTCCACGAGTTCGGCCATGGCCTGCACCACATGCTCACGCAGGTGGATGAACTCGGCGTATCGGGCATCAACGGCGTGGAATGGGATGCGGTGGAGCTGCCGTCGCAGTTCATGGAAAATTTCTGCTGGGAATGGGAAGTGCTCTCGCGCATGACTCGCCATGTGAATTCCGGTGAACCGCTGCCGCGCAAGCTGTACGACAGCATGCTGGCCGCGAAGAACTTCCAGAACGGCATGGCGACGCTGCGCCAGATCGTGTTCTCGGCGTTCGACATGCACCTGCACACGGACTTTGACCCGAAGGGCGCGACCTCGGTGCTAGAGCTGTCGCGCCAGATCAACAATCGCTTCCACGTGGTGCCGCAGGCCGAGCTGTCGCGCTGGCCGAACACGTTCAGCCACATCTTTGCCGGTGGCTATGCGGCGGGCTACTACAGCTACAAGTGGGCCGAAGTGCTGTCGGCAGACGCCTATGCCGCGTTCGAGGAAGCCAGCAAGTTGGGTGGCTCGGTGCTGGATGCGGAAACCGGCGCGCGCTATCGCCGTGAGGTGCTGGCAGTCGGTGGCAGCCGCCCCGCCATCGAATCGTTCACAGCATTCCGCGGCCGCGCGCCGAGCATCGATGCACTGCTGCGCCATGGCGGCATGGTGGCGGAAACCGCTTGACGGTCTGCTTGGCCAGGCGTGACAACGCCGCTTCGTGCCTCCGTGCCGAAGCGGCGTTTTCATTCGAGCCCCAAGCGCTTGATGGCACAATATCGCACCCCTGGACGGCGCCAAAGTGCGCGCCGTCGCCATTTGCAAGGACCGAGCCCTCATGCGTGTCGCAACCTGGAACGTCAACTCTTTGAAGGTCCGCCTACCGCACGTGCTGCAATGGCTGGCCCAGCGCGAAGCCGACGCCACGCCCATCGACCTGCTCTGCCTGCAGGAACTCAAGCTGCCCGATGACCGCTATCCGCTCGCCGAGCTGGACGCCGCGGGCTACAGCTCGTTGTTCACCGGTCAGAAGACGTACAACGGCGTCGCCATCCTCGCGCGCAAGGCGTCGGTGCCGGAAGGCCGCGATGTGGTGAAGAACATCCCGGGTTTTGACGACGAGCAGCAGCGCATCGTGGCCGCCACGTACGACGTGGACGGTGGCCCGGTCCGCGTGATCTCCGCCTATATTCCGAACGGGCAGGCGCTCGATTCCGACAAGTTCGTCTACAAGCTGCGCTGGCTGGAGGCGCTGCAGGCCTGGCTGACAAGCGAGTTGGCAGCAAACCCGCGCCTGATGCTGCTGGGCGATTTCAACATCGCTCCCGAAGACCGCGATGTGCACGATCCGAAAAAGTGGGAGGGTCAGAACCTGGTGTCGCCGGAAGAGCGGGCGGCGTTTCGGGCGATGCAAGGCGCCGGGCTCGTTGATGCCTTCCGCATGTTCGAGCAGGAAGACAAGCTGTTCTCGTGGTGGGACTACCGCATGTTCGGCTTCAAGCGCAACGCGGGCCTGCGAATCGACCACATCATGCTGTCGCCCGAACTCGCCAAGCTGTGCGAGTCGTGCCATATCGACCGGGTACCGCGCACGTGGGACCAGCCGTCGGACCACACGCCTGTGGTCGCCGCCTTGCGCAGCGCATAAGGAGCGCCTGCATGGCTTCCGCCTTCAAGCACCGCAATCTGCCGCATCTCCTGCTGCGCGCGCGCGAGACGTTCATGGCGCGCTTCCGGCCGATTCTGCGCGAGCGCGGCATCACCGAGCAGCAATGGCGCGTGCTGCGTACGCTCAACGATACCGGCGACATGGAGCCCAACCAGCTCGCCGACGCCTGCCTGATCCTGAGCCCCAGCCTCACGCGCATGCTGGCAGCGATGGAGCAATCCGAGATGATCGTGCGCACGAAGTCGCCGGTGGATCAGCGCCGCCAGGTAATCTCCCTCACGCCCAAAAGCCGCCAGTTCCTGGCCGACGTAGAGCCGCAGGTCGATGCGGAATACGCACGCATCGAAGCCCAGCTCGGCCGCGCGCGGCTGGACGCGCTCTACGCTGCGATCGATGAGTCGATCCAGCTCATGGAAACGCACACCCCGATGGGCCGTTTCGTCGGCGACGAGTAACGCCCGTCAATACACACTGCCGGCTGACTGGGGATGAGCGGCGTTCTCTCCCTTGAACGCCTTGGCCAGTTGCTCTGCGCTGCGCGCCAGCAGCGTGACATCCGTTCCGACTGCAACGAACGTCGCACCCAGCGACAGGTAGTGTTTCGCCTGCGCCTGATCGGCAGACAGAATGCCCGCCGCCTTGCCTGATGCAACGATGCGTTGAATGGCGCCGTCGATCGCGTTGCGGACTTCCGGATGCCCCGGCGCCCCAAGGTGCCCCATCGACGCCGCCAGGTCACCAGGACCAATGAAGACGCCGTCTACGCCTTGCACGGCGAGAATCGCATCGAGATGCTCAAGCGATTCCGCGGTTTCGACTTGGACAAGCGTGCACATCTGCGCATCGGCCTGGTGAAGGTAATCATCCACACGGTTCCAGCGCGATGCACGAGCCAGCGCACTGCCAACGCCACGGATACCGCTCGGGGGATAGCGCATCGCCTCAACGGCAGCACGCGCCTCGTCGGCGTTCTGGACCATCGGCACCAGCAGTGTCTGCGCCCCGATATCCAGCAGGCGCTTGATCTCGACCGGATCGTTCCAGGCGGGCCGCACGATGGGATGCGATGCATAGGGTGCAACGGCCTGCAATTGCGCGAGCGTCGATTGCAGTTGATTCGGCGCGTGCTCGTTATCGATCAGCAGCCAGTCGAAGCCGGCGCCGGCAACAATCTCCGCCGGGTACGGATGCGTCATTGCGAGCCACAGGCCAATCTGCGGCCGGCGCTCGGCCAGCGCGCGCTTGAAGTTGTTCACCGGAAGCTGCATGGCGAGGACATCCTTTGAGCGTTAGACGGTTAGACGGGGAGACGGTTAAACGAAATGGCACGCGATGCTGCCAAGCGGACCGTAGTCGCAATGGAATGTATCACCGGGACGGGCTGGCACTGGCCGCGTGAACGATCCGCCAAGGATCACCTGCCCCGGTTCCAGCGCAACGCCGTGCGGTGCCAGCTTGTTGGCCAGCCAGACGACACCGTTGGCCGGGTGGTTCAGCACGCCGGCGGCCACGCCCGTCTCTTCGATGACGGCGTTGCGTGAAAAGATCGCGCTTACCCAGCGCAGGTCCACATCGCGCATGCGGATGGGACGGCCGCCCATCACGACGCCGGCGTTCGCGGCGTTGTCCGCAATCGTGTCGAACACCTTGCGCGGACGCCCGCTGTCCGGGTCGATCGATTGCGAACGCGCGTCGATGATCTCCAGCGCGGGGATCACGTGGTCCACCGCGTCGTACACATCGAACAGCGTCACGTCCGGTCCCTCCAGCCGCTTGCCCAGCACGAAGGCGAGTTCGACTTCCACACGCGGCACGATGAAGCGGCCGGCAGGAATCTCGCTCCCCTCAGCAAAGAACATGTCGTCGAGCAATGCTCCGTAGTCCGGCTCGTCAATTTGCGAAGACTGCTGCATCGCACGCGACGTCAAGCCGATCTTGTGCCCCTTCAGGCGCCGCCCCGCCGCCAGCTTCATCGCAACCCACTCACGCTGGATGGCATAGGCGTCTTCGATGGTGATGTCGGGGTAGTCAAGCGAAACCTGGCGGATCTGCCTGCGGTCAATCTCGGCTTGGTGCAGCCGGCGCGCGATGGTCTGGATGGTCGTGGTGTCGAGCATGCGTCAAGCCTTGCGAAAACGCGCGTGGATGTTGTTGTGTTTGTAGCTGCCGCCCTCGTCAAACTCGGTCAGCTCCATCGACAGCGCCAGATAGCGGCGCGCGAAGGCGTCGGCAAAATGCGCCTTGACTGCCTCGAACAGCGCATCGCCGGCAGCTTTCTTGACCTCCGGTGTACGACCCGCAGCGATCTTGAGCGTGACATGGACGAAGGCGTCGTCTTCTTTGCCGTCGGCCACGCGGTAGTCGGTCAGCTTCATGGCGCGCGATCGGATCCCGCCGGTCGGAAACACGCCGTTCTGCGCCATCAGCGTCTCGTTCATCGCCTGCAGCAATTCCGGAATGCGGGCGTCGTCGCCCAGGTTGTCGGTGTATTCGACGATGACATGCGGCATGTCGCTCTCCTCAGGCTTCAACTTGTTCACGTTCGGGCAACGGGAAGACCGCGTTGATCTGGCCCGTGCCGGAGCTGGCGAAATATTCGGTGATGACCTCGACGCCCCTGTCATAGGCGTCCCAGCCAAGCAGGCCGAGCAGCATCGCCGTGTCGTGCATGCCGCCCTCGCCTTCGCACAGCGATGCGTACTCGGGCAGCATCGCGCAGAACGTCTTCCAGTCGCCGTGCTTCCATAGCTCGACCACGCGCAGGTCGACCTGCCTGAAAAACTCGCGGCTGATCTGGTGGATGGATTCTTCGGGGCTGCCGTTGTCGTTGAAACGGTGCGAGAGCGATCCGCTGGCGAGGAACGCGACGGTGCTGTCGCTCGCCTCGATGGCTTCGAGCAGGGCAGCACCGAAGCGGCGGCTTTCATTCAATGTGTGCCACGCGCACCAACCGGCAATCGACACGACCTTGAAGTGCTGGTCGCTGTTCATGTACCGCATCGGCACGAGCGTGCCATATTCGAGTTCGAGGCTATCGATTTCGTGCGCACGCGTGAACACGCCGCGCTTCGTTGCCGTCTCAGCAATCAATCTGCCCAGCGCGGGATTGCCGGGGTAGGCATACCGCATGTCCTTGATGAAATGCGGCAGCTCGTTGCTCGTATAGACGCCTTCGAAGCGCGCGTTGCAATTGACGTGGTAACCGGCGTTGACGAGCCAGTGCACGTCGGACACGACGATGGTGTCCACGCCCAGATCGCGGCAACGCTGTCCGATGATGCGGTGGCCCTCAATGGCCGCCGCCCGGCAGCCATGGTGCTTGCCCGGCAGCTCCGACAGGTACATCGACGGCACGTGGGTGATCTTCGCGGCCAAGGCCAGCTTGCCCATGGTGTCTCCTTCCGCCCTTGTTGTGGTGTGTCCGGCCGCGCGTCAAACGCCCCAGCGCGGAATATGGTGGCTGCCCATCGAAATGCAGACGTTCTTGATTTCGGCAAACACCTCCAGACTGTACTCGCCGCCCTCACGCCCCGTGCCGGACGCTTTGACGCCGCCAAAAGGCTGGCGCAGGTCGCGCACATTCTGGCTGTTGACGAACACCATGCCGGCTTCGATGCCGCGCGCCACGCGGTGCACCTTGCCCACATCCTGCGTCCAGATGTACGAGGCCAGACCGTATTCCACGTCATTGGCGAGTTTCAGGCCATCGACCTCATCCTTGAACGGGATCAGGCAAGCCACGGGGCCAAAGATTTCTTCCTGCGCCACCCGCATGCGGTTGTCGACGTTGGCCAGCACCGTGGGCGCCACGAAGTTGCCGTTCTGCAGGTGGCCGGGCAGGCCAGTGGGCTTCTCCGCACCGCCGGCCAGAATCTTCGCGCCTTCCTGTTCGCCCAGGCGGATGTAGCCCGTGACCTTCTCCCAATGCGCGCGCGTGATCATCGAGCCGACATGGGTTGTCTCATCTGCCGGATCGCCCACCACAAGCCGCTTGGCACGTTGGGCAAACTTGCGTACGAACTCGTCGTAGACGCTCTCTTGCACGAAGATGCGCGAGCCGGCCGTGCAGCGCTCGCCGTTGATCGAAAAGATGGTGAAGAGCGACGCATCCAGCGCGCGATCCAGGTCTGCATCGTCGAAGACCAGCACGGGCGATTTACCGCCCAGCTCCATCGAGAATTTCTTCAGGCCGGCGCGCTCCATGATGCGCTTGCCGGTCGTCGTACCGCCTGTGAAGGACACCACCCGCACATCCGGATGACGCACCAGCGCATCGCCGGCCGTCGCGCCATAGCCTTGCACCACGTTCAGCACGCCGGGCGGAATGCCGGCTTCCAGTGCAAGCCGGCCAAGCTGGTCCGCTGTCAGCGGCGACAGCTCCGACATCTTCAGCACCGCCGTATTGCCCAGCGCCAGGCACGGCGCCACCTTCCACGTGGCCGTCATGAACGGCACATTCCAGGGCGAGATCAACGCGCAAACGCCCACCGGCTGATACAGCGTGTAGTTCAGCATCTGGTCATCGACGGGATACGTGCGGCCGTTGACTTGCGTGCACACCTCGGCAAAGAAATGGAAGTTCTCGGAAGCGCGCGGAATGAGCTGCTTGCTCGTCTGCGCGATCGGCAGCCCGGTGTCCATCGTCTCCAGCGCGGCTAGGTGCGGCACGTTCTGTTCGATCAGCTCGCCCAGTCGGCGCATCAGCTTGGCGCGCTGCTTGGCCGGCGTGTTGGCCCAGGCCGGAAATGCCGCCTTGGCCGCCGCGACCGCCGCGTTGATCTCTGCCTCACCGCCCGATGCCACCTCGGCAATGGCTTCGCCCGTGGCTGGATTGGTCGTGACGAAACGCTCGACGCTGTCGACCTGGCGACCGTTGATCCAATGCTTGACAGGGTCCATGTTGACGCGGCTCATGCGGGCTCCTTGTTCGGTTCTTCGGCAACGATGGTGCTCACCAGCCTGCCGATGCCTTCAATTTCGGTGATGACTTCGTCGCCGGGTTGCGTGTCGGCCAAACCCTCGGGCGTACCGGTCAGGATCATGTCGCCGGGGCTAAGCGTCATGAAACTGGAGAACCAGGCGATCAACGCCGGAATGTCGAAGATCATGTCTCGCGTGCTGCCTTCTTGCGTGACGCGGCCGTTGATGGTGGTACGCAACGCGAGGTTCATCGGATCGGGCACATCGTCGCGGTCAACGAGCCATGGCCCGATGGGCGTACACGTATCGCGGCTTTTCACACGCAGGTTCGGGCGGTAGTAGTTCTCGAGGTAATCGCGGATGGCGTAATCGTTGGCCACCGTATAGCCCGCCACATATTCGTAGGCATGTTCGCGAGGCACATTGCGTGCGGTCTCGCCAATCACCACGACCAGCTCGCATTCGTAGTGCATGAACGCCACCCCATCCGGGCGCACGGTCCGGGCGCGATGGCCGATCAGCGTATTCGGCCCCTTCAGAAACGCGAGCGGCTCCTCGGGCGCCTTGAAGGCCAGCTCCTTGGCGTGGTCGGCGTAGTTCAAGCCCAGTGCGAAGACCGTGCGCGGCTGGATCGGCGGCAACCAGACGACTTCGCTTTCATGCAGGACGCGGCCGTCGGCCAATCGCACGTGGGTGTCATCGCCCGGCATGGCCGTGACCTGATGGATGGCGCCGTCATAGGCAATACGCGCGTGCTTCATCGCGAGGCCTCCTGCGCGTGGCGAACCAGGGCTGTGGTCAGCGTGCCGATGTGGGCGATGTCGATATCGATGCAATCCCCGGCGCGCGCCAGCGGCGGATTCTCCGGCATGCCAACGAGCAGCACGTCGCCCACTTCCAGCGTCATGAAGGCCGTCACGTCGGCAAGCAGTTGCCCGATTGGCCGCACCAGCGTCGACGTGTTTGCGCGCTGCTTGATCTCTCCGTTGATGCGCACGGCGATATCCAGTGCATCGGCATCGGGTACATCGTCACGGTCAACCATCCATGGCCCCATCGGGCAGAAACCATCGCGGCACTTGTGGCGAATCGCCGGTCGGTAGTAGCTCGCATGCGGCACGGTCAGGTCGTTGACGATGGTGTAGCCGGCGATGAAATCTGCAGCGCGCTGCGCAGGCACGCGCGTGGCAGTCCGCCCGATCACCACGCCCAGGCAAGCCCCCGCCCAGACGCCATCGACATCGGCCGGCAGCACAACGTCATGACCATGGCCGATACGCGTGTTGGCGGGCTTGAGATACAGAATGGGCGCCTTGGGCGGCGCCTGGTAAGGCGGCGCAGATAGCGCGTCGCCGAGCGCATCGAGTTCTCCGCGGTAGTTCAGCAAGGTCCCGACGACCGTACCTTTGACCGGCGGCAGCCAGCGCCAGGAATCTGCGGGTTCCGTGGCACAAGCAAACACGGTTTCCCGTATCCGGCCGTCCGGCAATGTCACTCTGGCTCGCCGCATTGCGCCTCCTCCTTCCCCATATAATTAACATGTTAATAATCGAGTCGGATTGCAGCCATGTCAAGTCGGGAAAGTGCGGCGCCATGAAAAAAACCGGTCACACGGACCGGCTTTTTTCAGACGGCGGACGCGCTGTCCGCCATGCAGAGTCATCGGGCAAGCCGATGTCTACGCGGGCAATCGATCAGACTCAAGCCACGGCAATGTGCGCGCGCTTGACCACGACCGGTTGCGGCAAATCCTCCAATCCATGAGATCGCTGGACGCCGTCGGCAATCAGCACGCGCGCGGCATCCTGGATCCGCTCCTGGCCAGCCTCGAAGGCTGCCTGCAGCGACAACACCTGGTCACCTTCCAGGCCTTCCCAAAGCGCCTCACGCGTTGCCACGCAAGTCACCTTTTCACCGTCGACGAGTGCGTCGAACAGCAGGCCTTCGTTGTTGATGTCGTACGCCTCTTTCTTTTCGAACTTGATTTCCATCGTCAAAGCCCTCCGATTGCAATGGACAACAACGCACACGCTGTTGCGTGGAAACCGTGCGGGGGGGCCGGCAAGGTTTCGTCAGACATGGGTCTGGCTGCGCAAATCATTTTAACCACAGCTTGCGATGCACGTGCGAGCGCGATTTCGAGCTTTGCAGCCCTCGAGCGCGGGCTTGAAGCTGCCATCCCAGGCGGCATCAGGCCTTGTGGGGCCCACGGTCACAGCTATGCTTTTTTGTCAGGGTCGCGCACGTGCCCGTTGAGCAAAGCGAAAGCCACATGCAAGGCGCATGCCGGATACAGAGCCAGGACGCGTTTGCTAATGCAACCACATGATTGGCGACACGTTGATGTCAGTGCGGGAAGCGCTGAAAACAGTGCCAAAAAAGTGCGCTCTTTGAACGCAACACACCGGCGTTGTAATAGTTGCGCACCGGCTGAGGCGAATTCTCCTCAACCGGCGGCCCTGACGACAGTGGCACCCGCGTGGCAGCCATGTCGTCAGGGAATGGACGCGCCGTCCCGATCAGTGCACCGTCTCGGAAACCGGCGCTGCGCCGGGCGCCGACGCGTGCAGCAGCGAACGGCGGCGCGCATAGCCGAAGTACACCAGCAAGCCAATTACGACCCACACCAGGAAGGCGATCCAGGTGACGGCCTGCAGATGGCTCATCAGGAACAGGCACAGGCCGATCGCCAGTAGAGGCACGACCGGCACGCCGGGGCAGCGGAAGCCGCGATGCAAGTCCGGGCGCGTACGGCGCAGCACCAGCACAGCCACGGCGATCAACGAGAAGGCCGCGAGCGTGCCGATGTTGATCAGCTCAGCCAGCACATTCAGCGGAACAAGCGCGGCAATCAGCGCAAAGACGATCCCCACCACCCAGGTATTCAGGAACGGCGTCGAATAGCGCGGATGAATGTGCGACAGGCGCTTGGGGAGCAGGCCGTCGCGCGACATGGCAAAGATGATGCGGGTCTGGCCGTACGCCATCACGAGAATCACGGTCGTCATGCCGATGATGGCGCCCAGGTCGACAAAGCCCGCCACCCAGCTTTCACCGGCCACTTGCAACGCCAGCGACACGGGGTGATCCACGCCCGCAAACTTCGCGAACGGGACGATGCCCGTCATGATGGCGGCCACCAGCACATAGAGAATCGTGCAGACCGCCAGCGAACCGATGATGCCGATCGGCAAATCGCGTTTGGGATTGCGCACCTCTTCCGCCGCAGACGTCACCGCATCGAAGCCGATGAACGCGAAGAACACGATAGCCGCGGCGCCAAACACGCCTTCCATGCCGAACGGCATGAACGGCTGCCAGTTGGCCGGCTGCACATGGCGCACACCCACGGCGATGAACAGCAGCACGACCGTCACCTTGATCGCCACCATGATGTTGTTGGCGCGCGCCGATTCGCGAATGCCGAACGACAGGAGCGTCGTGATCAGCAGCATGATCACCAGCGCCGGCAGATTGAACAGCGTCTGCACGCCCGGAATCGCGCCCGGTGCGGCAGTGAGCGCCACCGGCAGATGCAGGCCGAAGCCCGACAGCAAGGATTGGAAATAGCCGGACCAGCCCACAGAAACGGCGGAGGTGGCCAAGCCATATTCGAGCATCAGGTCCCAGCCGATGATCCAGGCGACCAGCTCGCCCATCGTGGCGTAGGCGTACGTATAGATGGAGCCCGACACGGGAATGGTCGAGGCGAATTCGGCGTAGCACAGCGCGGCAAACCCGCAGGCGAGCGCCGCGACGATGAAGGACAGCGTGAGCGCCGGCCCGGCCGTCAGCGCGCCGGTGCCGGTCAGCACAAAGATGCCGGTTCCGATGATGGCGCCGACACCCAGGAAGGTCAGGTCGAGGGGTCCGAGGACTTTCTTCAGGCCGGTGTCGCTGTGGCCCGTGCGGATCATGTGATCCACGTTTTTGGTACGAAACAAACTCATTACTGCGTCTCCTGTCTGCGTGCGGCCGAATGTGACGGCATGCACTGTCGCGCACGTGTGATGCGCGGCGGCGGATTATGCAAAAAAGCGGGCATTTTACCCGCAGGCGACTTCCGCCCTTCTATCGCCGGGTGCAGACAGGAAAATAGGACAATTCTCAACCGATTGACGGCTGGGGCAGCGACCTCACTCGGCGGCAGGGTCTTCGGCAAACAGCGGCTGCTGGCGCGCATGCGCGTCGGACTCATACAACCGCACGCCCACGCCGAGCAACCGCACGGGAATGCCGCGACGCTCAAACCCCTGCGCGAGCAACTTGGAGAACACCGGCAAGGACACTTGCGGCGCGATGCATTCCACCGTCGTGCCGCGAAAATCGGCAAACCGCAGCTTGACGTAGGTTTTGTGGATCATGTTGCCTGCGCGGGCACGCTCGACGCGCGCGGCGAGCTGCTCCACAAGCACAGTCAACTCACGCTGGCAGTCTTCGAGTGTGCGCAGATCGGTGGCGTAGGTTTCTTCCACGCTGACCGACTTGCGAATCTGCGAGGGCTGCACCTGCCGGTGATCGATGCCCCGGCAAAGGTCGTGCAGCCGGAAACCGAACACGCCGAAATGCTGCTGCAAGCGGTCGGTGCCCCAGGCGCGCAAGTCGCCGCAGGTTTCCGCCCCGAGGCGACGCAGCTTGGCGGCCGTCACCTTGCCCACGCCGAACAGGCGGTCGACGGGCAGTTCGGCAACAAACGCGTCGATCTGCTCCGGCCGCACGACGAACAGGCCATCGGGCTTGTTCCAGTCGCTGGCGATCTTGGCGATGAACTTGTTGGGCGCGACGCCCGCGGACACGGTAATGCCGATCTCTTCGCGCACGCGGCGGCGGATGTCTTCAGCGATGCGGGTGCCGCTGCCCGCGAGCATCGGGCTGTCGGTCACGTCCAGATACGCCTCGTCCAGCGAGAGCGGTTCCACCAGCGGCGTGTAGCTGTGATAGATGGCGAAGATCTGACGCGCAACCTGGCGGTACTTCTCCATGGACGGCGGCACGATCAACAAATCGGGACAACGCTTGACGGCCTGCGCCATGGGCATCGCCGAATGGATGCCGAACTTGCGTGCTTCGTAATTGCAAGTCGCGACCACGCCGCGCCGCTCCGGCCGCCCACCGACGGCCAGCGGCTTGCCGACGAGGCGCGGATCGTCGCGCATTTCGATGGCGGCGTAAAAACAATCGCAGTCGCAGTGGATGATCTTTCGCACGGCACAAGGCCAGAACCGGCTGCGGGAGGCAGCAGCGGCGTCGGGCTTGCTCGTTCAGGAGGAACGCAAGCGTATCAGCTTCCGCGGGTCGCGCACGCAACGCGGCGCAACAATGCATTTCGCCGATATTGCAACGCAACATCGGCGAATGAAGGGATCGGAAAAGCGGCTTAGCGGCCGATATCGTGCGCCACGGCGCCGAGTTCGTCATTCAGGGCGCGCTGCTCGTCGCCGGACAAGCCACCGCGATGCTGGCTGGCCATGTCGTTGGCTTCCTGGCGGATGCGGCGCAGGCGGTCGCGCAGGCCATCCGCGCGATACGGATCGATGTAGCCCTGGGATTGGCGAACGTCGATACGGTGGAATTCTTCCGCGAGGCGACCCTGCACTTGGTCGAAGCGCGCGCGCGGATCCACCGGTGCAGGTGCCGCGACCGGAACCGGCTCGTGCACCACCACCGTACGCGTGGGCTGCGGCGGCGCCACGACACAACCGGCCATGGAGGCCGCCAGTATTGCGCACAGGGTCAGACGCGGAAGAATCGACATGTTTGGGCTCGTATCGTCGTTGTAGAAACGCGCAGTTGCGCGAGAACTGGCGCTTATCTTACGAACCGCTTCCCACAAAGCTGTGACGATTGGTAACAGCAAATTACGTCCGCAACATCTCCGGTGGCTCGACGGGCGGCGGCGGCTCATCGGGCGATGGCAGATCCGGCGGAATGCCCGGTGGCGAGGGCTCGTCGGGCGGGGGAATGGTATGTGCGGGCAGCACGCAATTGACGGACATGGTTTCCCTCCGGGCAAAACGCATTGACAATCTAGTACGCGATTCCCATGCCAACAAGCCACCTCGCCCGCCTATGCACGACCTGCCCACCGCCCGCTTTCAGGACCGCACGCTCATCCGCATCGGTGAGTCGCATGCCAATGGCTCCATGCTGCTGCTGGCACCCGATGCCGGCGGGCGGCTCGTGCGCTGGCGCCATCGCGGCGAAGACATTCTCTTTTGGCCGGAGCCGGCCGATTGGTCAAACCCAGCCAAGGTCCGTGGCGGCAATCCGCTGCTGTTTCCCTTCATCGGCCGGCACTTCGTAGCAGGCGAGGTCGGCCGCTGGCGCGACGCGCGCGGGCAACTTCACGCCCTGCCGCAACACGGCTTCGCACGCGACTTGCCCTTCGAGGTGGAAGACGCAAGCGACGCGCACATCGTCCTGCTGCTGCGCGACAGCCTCGAGACGCGTCAGGGCTATCCGTTCGCCTTTGAGTTTCGCGTGACGTACCGGCTGATTGACGATGGGCTCGAGGCGACCTTCTCGGTCAAGCATCTGAACGAAGGCGACGCGCATGCCACGATGCCTTTCTACGCCGGCCATCATTTCTACCTGGCGCTGCCGCATGCACTGCGCGGCGCGACCGAGCTGTTGATGCCGCCGGCACGGCTGTCACGCCAACTGCCCGATGGCAGTCTCGACCGCCCCGAGCCCGGGCGCAGGAATTACCAGCTCGACGACCCGGCGCTGCAAGACCGCTATCACCTGCTCGATGACGCTGGCGCTGCAACGCTGGTCATTCCGCCGCACCCGGAAGCACCGCTTGGCCGCCGCATTCGTTTCGAAGTCGACGGCGCGCCGGTGCCCTGGTACGCCATCACCACGTGGACGGAAAACGCCACGTCCGACTTCTACTGCGTCGAACCGTGGATGGGGCTCCCGAATGCAATCCATCACGGCGAGGGCCTGCACCTGCTCGCGCCGGGCGAGGCGCGGCAGGCCACCTGCCGTCTGCGGATCGCCCGGTAGCCGACGCGCTCAGGCCTTTTCGTAGGCCTGCACCGCATCCATCACGCGCGCCGAATACACCAAGGCTGCCCCGGCATTGAGCGAGATCGCCACGCTCAGCGCGTCGGCAATCTCCTCGTGCGTTGCGCCATGCTTGATGGCCTCGGCGGTGTGCACGGTGATACAGCCATCGCAGCGCGTGGTCACCGCCACGGCCAGCGCAATCAGCTCACGCGTCTTCGCGTCAAGGCTACCCGTCGAGGCAGCCGACAGCGTCTTGTAGCCCTTGACGGTATCCGGCGTGATCTGACCGATCTCGCCAATGCGACCCAGCAATTCCTTCCGATACTCGACCCAGTTCAGCATGATGTGCTCCGGTGGTGTGGCGCTGACCCGGTGTCGGCGCCGTTGGAAAGAGTATTGTCTTGATGCGTGATCCGTTGAATACTAGATCAACGCAATTTCTGTCGAAACCGTCTCAATGGACGCGCTCAGCCAATTCATTCAACTCATCCGGCCGCAGGCCAGCCTGGATTTGCGCTGCCTGTTCCAGGGGCGTTTCTCGATCCCGCATGATCCGGAGCCGAATGGGCAGGCGCTGTTCCACCTCGTGCTGTCGGGCTGTTGCCGGCTCGACACCGGCGGCCGCACGCTCACGCTGCGCGAAGGCGATTTCATCCTGTTCCCACGCGGTGAAGCCCACACGATTCACGACTCAAGCGCTGCGGAGGCGCGGATTCCCAAGCCGCGCACATCGCACGACGGCATGCTGCCGCTCCGCCAAACCGGCCGGGGCGTGCCAGACGTCGATCTGCTTTGCGGCCGCTTCGTTCACGAGCGTGGCTCGACCACGCTGCTGGTGCGCACACTGCCCGACCCGCTGCATGTGTCATTGAGTGATAGTGCGTCGTTTCCGGCGCTGCAAGCACTCATTGGGCTGATGCGCGACGAAGCCGAAACGCGGGCACCGGGCGCGCTGGCGATCGTCACCGCGCTGAGCCAAGCGCTGCTGACGATGGCGCTGCGCGCCTACGGTCAGCGAGAAAACGCGAGCCCCGGCACGCTGACGCTGCTGTCGGACGCGCGCCTGGGGCCGTCCGTACAAGCCATGCTCAGCGCGCCCGAACGCGCATGGACCATCGACGCCCTCGCCGACCTCGCGGCCATGTCACGCGCCACCTACGCGCGGCATTTCAAGGCACGTGCCGGCATGACGGTATGGGATTTCCTCACGCGCGTGCGCATGACGCTCGCCTGCGACGCGTTGGTTCATACACGGCTCAGCGCAGGCGAAATTGGCGCGCGTGTCGGCTATCAATCCGAAGCGGCGTTCGGCAAGGCGTTCAAGCAGCACCTGGGGATGACGCCTGCGCGGTATCGGCGGGCGACGGATTGATCCTCCGCCATCGCTAGCGCTCCGGCGTGCGGCGCGTGCGCGTTTTCGCGGCGCTTTGCGGCAGGCTGGGCTCACGCGCCGGGCGCGTTCCTGTGGCGACCCATTCGCCGTAGAAATCGATCTTGCCGTCGATCAGCGCAAGCGAGCGCGTCCACTCGGCAATCGTCTGCATGACCTGAGCGCGATGGGCAACCAGCAGAGCATGCCGCGCTTTCAAGGTGCCGCGGCCCTCGCACACCAGCGCCGTATATTCGCGCATCTGCGCAACGGACATCCCCGTATTGCGCAGGCGTTCCATCAACTCCAGCCAGTTGACGTGCTGCTCGGTATAGACACGTCGCCCTGTCGCATCGCGCGCAACGCCGGGAATCAGCCCCTGCGCCTCGTACCATCGAATCGTATGAATGCTGCGGCCCGTGCGTTCAGCGAGGGCGCCAATCAGCAAACGGGCCGGATCGCGCTCAGCCATGGGCGTGGTTAGAAAGGTCTGCGGGATCGCCGAGGGCACGGTTGACGAGATCGGTGTCGAAGTATTCGATCAGTTCACGCATCTTGCCCTCGCGCATCTGGATGACGAAGCAGTACTGATTGTTATAGGCGACGCCGTCGCGCGTTGTGTTGCAACCTTGCGCCTCCACGACGACGGTATCGCCTTCCGCAGTAAAGCGGCTGGCAACGGTCGTGATGCGCCCGAGCTTCGCGCGCAGCGGACCGAACAGCTCGTTCAACACCGTCTGCTTGCCTTCATAGCGCCGAGACCACAGCGTCGTACCCGTGCACACCCAGCAGAAATCATCCGCCATGAGATCAACGAAAGGCTTGGCGTTGCTCACAGCGAGTTCGGCAAAGACGGTCTGCAAGATGTGCTTGTTATCAAGTGCGTTCATTGTGAGTCTCCTGGCGTGAACGCTCCTGATTACAGGTGCTAGAGCGCACTCTAGCGCAAGGGATTTCTTTGTCGTCACCATCGGCAACACGACCACATGACGCAGTGCTCGAACTGCGAGCGAACTACTAGTCATCAACGCTACGCCTCTGTTATACTTTCAGGCTTCGGGGCGTAGCGCAGCCTGGTAGCGTACCTGCATGGGGTGCAGGTGGTCGGAGGTTCAAATCCTCTCGCCCCGACCAAAACAAAAGCCCGCGTAACAAATCACGTTACGCGGGCTTTTTCGTTTCCATCGGCGCGCTTCCTGTGCGCGATATCAGCTTACGGCTTATCGGTACGCAGCACTTCCAACACAGCCGACAAGGCATGCCGCAAGCCCTGAACATCCATCAAGCCGCTCCCAATGGCGGTCATCGGCGCCGCAGCCCCCATTTCGGGCTCATCAGCTTCAACAGGGGACGCAGCACTTGCGCCATGCCGCAACTCATCCAACCGATTCCGTGCGCCATTGATCGTGAAACCCTGCTCGTACAGCAGCTCGCGAATACGCCGGATCAGCAGCACTTCATGATGCTGGTAGTAGCGCCGATTGCCGCGTCGCTTGACCGGCTTGAGCTGCGTGAACTCCTGCTCCCAATAGCGCAGCACGTGCGGCTTGACGGCGCACAGGTCGCTCACCTCACCAATGGTGAAGTAGCGTTTGGCTGGAATCGGGGGCAGGTTGACCCGCTCCGTGTGTTTATCGGCGGCCATACAGGACTGGACTACAGGGCTGGCGAAAGAGACGGATTGAACGGACGGCTGAACGAAATCACGCAGCAGAATTACGCGACGTCGACCGGCAGCGGCTCGACACGCTCTTCAACGAGCGCCTTGAGCTTCTGGCTGGCGTGGAACGTAACGACGCGGCGCGCAGTGATGGGAATGATTTCTCCCGTCTTCGGATTGCGGCCCGGCCGCTGCGGCTTGTCGCGCAACTGGAAGTTACCGAAGCCCGACAGCTTGACGCTGTCGCCCTGCTCGAGCGCCTCGCGAATCACGTCGAAAAACGCCTCGACCATATCCTTCGACTCACGCTTGTTCAGGCCGACCTGCTCGAACAGCATCTCGGCAAGCTCGGCCTTGGTAAGCGTCGGCACGTCCTGAGCGCGCGCGTCACGTGCGTCGCCCAACGCTGCAGAAGAAGAACCGAGCGAGTCGCCCAAGGATGCCGCCAACGCTGGCGCGTGTTGATCGTTCATAGGATTCGCTTAGCGTATTCGATCCGAATGCGGAGGTTCGTTCGAGCTGTCTCTAGCGCAGTGCGGACGTCTGAGACGTCAAGCGCGCAGGCGCGCGCCGAATGCATCGCCGGCCGCTCGAATCAGTTGCTGTGTGGCGGCCTCGACAATGTCGTCCTGAAGGGTGCTGTCAGTATCTTGCAACGTAATTCTGAAGGCAAGGCTTTTCTCCTGCGCCCCAATGGCAGCCGTGGCGGCCTTCGGACGGAATTCGTCGAAGAGCACAACACCCTGCAGATAGCGTTGCCAAGGTGTGCCAACAGCCGTCTTTTCAAAGGTATCGACCAAGTCCTGGACCGCCACGTCTTGGCGCACGACGAGCGCAATGTCGCGCGTCACTGCAGGGACGCGGGGGACTTCGCGATACTTCGGCAACCCGACGGCCGTGATCGCGTCGAGTTCCAACTCCCACACCACCGGCGCAGTCGGCAGATCGTATTTCTGCAGCCAACGCGGATGCAGCTCGCCGATCCAGCCGATGGCACGGCCATTCAGCACTACGCGCGCGGAGCGTCCCGGATGCAGCGCCGGATGCTCAGCGCGTTCGAAACGCGCCTGCAGCGGCCACAGCAGCGATTCGACATCGCCCTTCACATCGAAGAAATCGACCGGACGTGTCTGCACGCCCCACTGCTCTTCCTTCGACGGGCCATACGCAATGCCGCCGGCCATCATCGGCTGGGCGTAGCCTGCAATCGACAGGCCACCGTCGGCGACACTCGCATCGCGGTGGAACACACGCCCCACCTCGAACATGCGCACGCGCGAAGCCTTGCGGTTCAGGTTGTAGCGCACCTTGTCGAGCAAACCGCCGATGAGCGTGCTGCGCATCACCGAGTACTGGCTGGCAATCGGATTCAGCAGCGGAATCGGGTTGGTATTGCCGGCAAAATCGGCTTCCCATTCGGTTTCGACAAAAGCGAAGTTGACGACCTCGTGGTAGTCGCGCGCGGCAACGGCATGACGCACGTCGTGCATCGTGCGGCGCGCCTCGTCGGTCGGACGCATCGCGCTCTCGGCCACAGGCGGCTTCGCGGGAATCTGCTCGAAACCATAGATGCGGGCGACTTCTTCGATCAGGTCTTCCTCGATTTCGAGGTCGAAGCGGTACGACGGCGGCTCGACGATGAACACATCGCCGTCCACGTTGAACGTCAGGCCGAGCCGCTCGAACACGTCCGCCACGACATCGTGCGACAGGGGAATACCAAGCACACGCGCCGCACGCGCAACGCGCATGCGCACGGGCTCGCGTTTCGGCAAGTTGACGATCTGATCGTCGATCGGGCCAGCCTGGCCGCCGCAGATTTCGAGGATCAGCGCACTGATGCGCTCGATGTGTTCAACGGTCGTCGCATAGTCCACGCCGCGCTCGAAGCGATGGCCGGCATCGGTCGAGAAGTTGTAGCGGCGGGCACGGCCCTGAATGGCTTCCGGCCACCAGAATGCGGCTTCGACGTAGATGTTCTGCGTATCGAGCGTGACGGCCGTCTTGTCACCGCCCATGATGCCGGCAAGGCTTTCGATGGCCTGCTCGTCCGAGATCACGCCGACCTTTTCGTCGACGGTGATGGTGTCGCCATTGAGTAGCTTCAGTTGTTCGCCAGCCTTGCCCCAGCGCACCGTCAGGCCGCCGTGAATCTTGTCTAGGTCGAACACGTGCGACGGACGGCCCAGCTCCAGCATCACGTAATTCGAAATATCGACCAGCGCCGACACGCTGCGCATGCCCGCGCGCTCGATGCGCGACACCATCCAGGCCGGCGTCTTCGCGTGTGCATTCACACCGCGGATGATGCGGCCCGAAAAACGACCGCACAGGTCCGGCGCCTCCACCTTGACCGGCAGCTTGTCGGCCAGCGTCACCGCCACGGGCGCCATCGACGGCACCGTGATGGGCGCGCCCGTCAGCGCGGACACCTCACGCGCCACGCCATGGATCGACAGGCAGTCGGCCTTGTTGGGCGTGAGCTTGATGACGAAGATCTGGTCGTCCAGATCGAGCACCTTGCGGATGTTCTCGCCCACCGGCGTGTCTTCCGGCAGGATCAGCAGACCGCCGTGGTCTTCCGACAGCTTCAGCTCGCGCGCCGAACACAGCATGCCGTAGCTGTCCACGCCACGCAGCTTGCCGATCTTGATCTTGAACGGCTTGCCGTCTTCGCCCGGCGGCAGTTCGGCGCCGACCAGCGCGCACGGCACCTTGATGCCTACCGACACGTTCGGCGCACCGCAGACGATCTGCAGCAATTCGCCCGTGCCCGCATCGACCTTGCACACGTTGAGGCGATCGGCGTCCGGGTGTTTGTTCACCTCGATCACATGGCCAACGACGATCTGCGAGAACGGCGGCGCAACGGGGTCGACCTCTTCCACCTCGAGTCCAGCCATCGTCAGGCGATGGGAAAGCTCATCCGTGGTGATCGACGGATTGACGAAACTGCGAAGCCAGGATTCCGGAAATTGCATGGCGCGACAGGAAAGGAAATTCGATTAACGGGGCGATGAAGTACCAGTGCGAGCGCTCGGCGCTTACGCGAACTGGCGCAGGAAACGCACATCGCCCTCGAAGAACAGGCGCAGATCGTTGATGCCATAGCGCAGCATCGTCAGGCGCTCCAGGCCGGAGCCGAACGCGAAGCCGATGTAGCGTTCGGGGTCCAGGCCCATGTTGCGCACCACGGTCGGGTGCACCTGGCCGGAGCCGGAAATCTCCAGCCATTTACCGTTGCCGAATGCCATGTCGATCTCGGCCGACGGCTCGGTGAACGGGAAATACGACGGGCGGAAACGCACCTGGATGTCGTCGCGCTCGAAGAAGTTGCGCAGAAAATCGGTATAGACGCCCTTCAGGTCGGCAAAGCTGATGTTGTCTGCAATCCAGAGGCCTTCGACCTGATGGAACATCGGCGAGTGCGTGGCATCGCTGTCAACGCGGTACGTGCGCCCCGGGGCGATGACCTTGATCGGCGGAATGCGGTCGAGATGCTTGTACTTCTCGACGTGCATGCGGGCGTAGCGCACCTGCATCGGGCTGGTGTGCGTGCGCAGCAGCAGGAGCTTATCCTCGCTGTCGCGACCGTCGATGTAGAACGTGTCCTGCATCGAGCGCGCCGGGTGGTTGTCCGGGTTGTTCAGCGCCGTGAAGTTCATCCAGTCGGATTCGATTTCAGGGCCGTCGGCCACATCGAAACCGATCGAGCCGAAGATCTTGGCGACGCGCTCCCAGGTGTTCATCACCGGGTGCAAGCTACCTTCGGCCACGTCGCGGCCCGGCAGCGTTACGTCGATCGCTTCAGCTGCCAGGCGGGCGTTCATCAGCGCGTCAGCCAGCGCCTGGCGGCGGGCGTTCAGCGCCTCCTCAACACGGCTCTTCGCTTGGTTGATGCGCGCGCCTTCGGACTTGCGTGTCTCCGGATCGAGCTTGCCCAAGCCTTTGAGCAAGTCGGTCAGCACGCCGGACTTACCGAGAAAGCGCGCCTTCTCGTTTTCCAGCGAGGCGTTGTCCTCCACGGAGGCAAACGCGTTTTGGGCATCGACGACGACTTGATCCAGATCCAGTGACATGGGAAGGCGAGCGAGAAAATTCGGGTGATTCGGGTCCGCGAAATGCGCGGAATAAAAAACGGGGCTCGGTGAGAGCCCCGTCAGGGTGATCAGCCGGCAAAGTCACTGGGCAATTCCAGCAGCCTGCCCGGCCAATCCAATTCAGGCGACGTTGGCTTTCACCTGGTTCACGATGGCAGCAAAAGCCACCTTGTCGTGAATGGCCATGTCCGACAGCACCTTGCGGTCCAGCTCGATGGACGCCTTCTTCAGGCCGTTCATGAACTTGCTGTAGGTCAGACCATGCTCGCGTGCGCCAGCGTTGATACGCGCAATCCAGAGCGCACGGAACACGCGCTTCTTGTTGCGACGATCGCGGTAGGCGTACTGGCCAGCACGCATGACCGCCTGCTTGGCGATGCGATAGACGTTATTGCGGCGGCCGCGGTAACCCTTGGCTGCGCTGATAACCTTCTTATGACGGGCCCGCGCTGTGACCCCACGTTTTACTCGAGGCATGAAATGCTCCTTTCGTAGTTAGTTAGGGTTAGGCGTACGGCATCATTGCGCGAACGGACTTCAGGTTCGTCTCATGGACGCCCTCGGTACCGCGCAGGTGACGCTTGTTCTTGGTGGTCTTCTTGGTCAGGATGTGACGCTTGAAGGCTTGGCCACGTTTGATCGTGCCACCAGGACGGGCAGTAAAGCGCTTGGAAGCGCTTTTCTTCGTCTTCATCTTCGGCATGGAACAACTCCGTTTTTGACATGAAGCCAGGTGGACGGCTGGCGCCGACACTTGCAAGACCCGGGCTCACTTGTTGTATCGCGACAGGCTTTGACACCTGCCGCGTCTTCCGACGTTTCCGTCTGGAACCTGCTCAGCGCAGCCGGAATCGCCCGGCCGCCGCTGCATTACTTTTTCTTCTTGGGCGCCAACATCATCACTGCCTGGCGGCCTTCCATCTTCGGCATCTGCTCAACCTGACCGAATTCCTCCAGGTCAGCCTTGATACGCTCCAGCACGCGCATACCCAGCTCCTGGTGCGCCATTTCGCGGCCCCGGAAACGCAAGGTAACCTTCACCCGGTCACCATCCTCTAGGAAGCGCGTAGCGTTTCGCAGCTTGACGCCGTAGTCGTTGTCGTCGGTAGCCGGGCGGAATTTGACTTCCTTCACCTGGATGACCTTCTGCTTCAACTTGGCCTCGTGAGCCTTCTTCTGCTCCTGATACTTGAACTTGCCATAGTCCATCAGGCGGCAGACGGGCGGCTGCGCAGTCGGCGCGATCTCGACCAGGTCGACGTCTTTTTCTTCTGCCAGACGCAATGCGTCGAACAGCTTGACGATGCCGAGCGCTTCTCCCTCAACCCCGGTCAGCCGGATTTCCGGTGCGCTGATCTCGCGGTTGATGCGGTGAGATTTCTCAGTAGCGATGTTGATGTCCTCGAAGAATCAAAAAAACAGGCCGTGCCCAGCTCATGACTTGTTGGCGAGATCGTTCTGCAGTCGCTCAACGAACGCCGACAGCGGCATGGAGCCTAGATCGACGTTGCCACGGGCACGCACGGCCACCTGATTTTCATCCCGTTCCTTGTCACCAACCACGATCTGGTATGGGACCTTCTGGACGGAATGCTCGCGGATTTTATACCCAATCTTCTCATTCCGCAAATCGACGACCGCCCTAAATCCTTGTTTTTGCAGGGATTGCACAACGGATTGTGCGTATTCGGCGTGCGAATCGGTGATGCTGAGCACCGCAACCTGCACCGGGGAAAGCCACGTCGGCAGCGCTCCGGCATATTGCTCGATCAAGATACCGATAAAGCGCTCGAGACTGCCAACGATGGCTCGGTGCAGCATGATGGGGCGATGGCGCGCGCCGTCTTCGCCGACAAATTCAGCATCCAGGCGCTCCGGCAGGTTCGGGTCGACTTGGATCGTGCCGCATTGCCACTGGCGACCAAGTGCATCTTTAAGCACATACTCGATCTTGGGACCGTAGAACGCCCCCTCACCCGGCAGGTACTCAAACTCGCAACCCGATGCACGCAAGCCCTCGGCCAACGCAGCCTCGGCGCGGTCCCAGCTTTCTTCCGTGCCGATGCGCTTGTCCGGACGCGTCGACAGCTTGTAGAGAATCTCGGTAAAGCCGAAATCCTTGTAGACCTTCTGCAGCAACGTCGTAAACGCCGTCACCTCGGCCTGGATCATGTCTTCCGTGCAGAAGATGTGGCCGTCGTCCTGCGTGAAGCCGCGCACGCGCATGATGCCGTGCAGGCCACCCGAAGGCTCGTTGCGGTGGCACGCGCCGAATTCGCCGAAGCGAAGCGGCAGGTCGCGGTAGCTCTTGATGCCCTGCTTGTAAATGAGGATGTGGCCGGGGCAGTTCATCGGCTTCAGCGCGTATTCGCGCTTTTCCGACTCCGTGATGAACATGTTCTCGCGGTACTTGTCCCAGTGGCCGGTCTTCTCCCACAGCGTCTTGTCGAGAATCTGCGGCCCCTTCACTTCCTGGTAGCCGTTCTCGCGATAGACGCGGCGCATGTACTGCTCGATCTCTTGCCACAACGTCCAGCCCTTGGGGTGCCAGAACACCGTGCCGGGCGAGTACTCGTCGATGTGGAACAGGTCGAGCTCGCGGCCGAGCTTGCGGTGGTCACGCTTTTCGGCCTCTTCCAGCATGTGCAGGTAGGCTTCCTGGTCTTCCTTCTTGGCCCAGGCCGTGCCGTAGATGCGCTGGAGCATCTCGTTGTTGTGGTCGCCGCGCCAATACGCGCCCGCCACCTTCATCAGCTTGAAGACTTTCAGCTTGCCCGTCGACGGCACGTGCGGGCCGCGGCACAGGTCAACGAAGTTGCCCTCGCGGTACAGGCCGATCTCTTGATCCTGCGGGATGGAGGCGATGATCTCCGCCTTGTATTTCTCGCCCATGCCCTCGAATAGCTTGACGGCATCATCGCGATTCCAGACTTCACGCGTGACCTTCTCGTCCTTCTTGGCGAGTTCGCCCATCTTCTTTTCGATGGCAACGAGGTCTTCGGGCGTGAAGGGGCGCTTGTAGGCGAAGTCGTAGTAGAAACCGTTCTCGATGACCGGGCCGATGGTGACCTGCGCGTCCGGATACAGCTCCTTGACGGCGTAAGCCAGCAAGTGGGCCGTAGAGTGACGGATCACGTCGACGCCGTCGGCGTCCTTGTCGGTGATGATGGCGAGCTTGGCATCGCGGTCGATCGTGTAGCTCGTGTCGACCATCTTACCGTCCACACGGCCCGCCAGGGCCGCCTTGGCGAGGCCTGCACCGATGCTTTGCGCCACTTCTGCGACCGTCACCGGGCCGGGAAACTCACGCCGGGAACCATCCGGCAACGTGATTGCGATCATGCTTGCTCCTGTGGAGTCACCGTTGCGCATTTCAGGTTTCAGAGATGCACAGCGGTCGTTATTCTGTCGTGCGCCGCGCCAAGTCAGCGCAGCAGGTTGTCGAATCGAATGCTTCGAAGCGCTTTCAGCTTGATCGCCACGCGTGACACGAAATTGCGGACGAAAAAAAACGCGGCCAAGGCCGCGTTTTCATTTGCGCCATCTACCGCTTGGGCAGACCGCAAAGGGCGAAAAACGCACCTTGACTACTGTCGCTCCGAAGCGGTTGTAGTTCGCGGTGCCTGAATCATATTTCGCCCTGTGTTCAGTTGTACGGGACAAACCCGGGAATTACGAGGATGACGGCTTGGACACCCTACCCGACGCGTCCTGCTAAATGCGTTGGTAGGCTCGATTGGACTCGAACCAACGACCCCCACCATGTCAAGGTGGTGCTCTAACCAGCTGAGCTACGAGCCTGCCGAAGAACAAGACTATACCGTCACTTCCTTCGGGCTGTCAATACCCCTTGCACTTCTTCGATCAAAGTCAGCGCGCGTTGCAGTTGCGTCGCCTCTGACACCTCCGCAGTGAACTGCATTTTCGCGACACCTTTGCTCGACAGCGTGCGCACGCCGGTCACGTTGATCTTCTCGCGCGAGAGGATTTCCGAGATATCGCGCAACAGGCCCTGCCGGTCCAGCGCTTCGACCTGGATGTCGATCGGATAGACCGAATCGCTGCGTTGACCCCACTCCGTCTGGATCACACGGCCCGGCGCCCGGGCGGCCAGTTGCTGGAACGTCGCGCAACTCTGACGGTGGATCGAGACACCACGGCCACGCGTGACAAAGCCGACGATGGGGTCCGGCGGTGCAGGCTTGCAGCAACGCGACATCTGCGTGAGGAGCGAGTCGACGCCCACCACCAACACACCACTCTTGGCGCCACGGGCCACGCTGGTGGCGCGGCTTTTCTTGGTGATGGCGGCTTCGTCGTCGACGGGTGCCGGCGGCGGCGCCCCATCCGAGCGCAGGACCGCCTCGATACGGCGCAGGCTCAGCTCGTCCTTGGCGACGACAGCGTAGAGATCGTCCGGCGTCTTGTAGCCGAGCTTGGCGGCCAGCTCTTCCAGGTTGACGGCGGTCTTCCCTTCGCGCTGCAGCGTCTTGTCGATGAGCGCGCGGCCCTGGGCGAGCGTCTCTTCCAGCTCCATCGCGTTGAACCACGCCCGCACTTTCGTGCGAGCACGCGGGCTGACCAGATAGTGCAGCTCGGTGTTGAGCCAATCGCGCGACGGGCCGCCCTGCTTGACCGTAACGATCTCGACCGTCTGGCCGTTCTTGAGCGGCGTGTTCAGCGGCACCATGGTGCCATCGACGCGTGCGCCGCGGCAGCGGTGACCGAGATCACTGTGCAGGTAATAAGCGAAGTCGACCGGCGTCGCGCCTTGCGGCAACGCGATCACGCGTGCCTGCGGCGTCAGCACGTAGATGTGGTCATCCAGCTCGGTGTGCTTGAGCTGCTCCCACGGGGAATCCTCGTGCGCGACGGTGTGCTCGGCGTCATCTTTCCAGGCGAGCAATTGGCGCAGCCAGGCGATCTTCTCGTCGTAGCGCTCGCTGGCGGAGAACTGCCCGGCGTAGCCCTTGCTGCCGGCCTCTTTGTAGCGCCAGTGCGCCGCCACGCCGTACTCGGCAAAATGGTGCATCTCGCGCGTGCGGATCTGCACTTCGAGCGCGCGGCCGTCGTCGCCGATCACCACCGTGTGCAGCGACATGTAGCCATTGGCCTTCGGACGCGAGATGTAGTCGTCGAATTCCTTCGGGATCGGCTGCCACATGTGGTGCACGAAACCGAGCACCGTGTAGCAATCCTTGATGTCGTCGACGATGACGCGGAAGGCGCGCACGTCGTACAGATCGGCAAAGTCGAGTTCCTTGCCGCGCATCTTCTTCCAGATGCTGTAGATGTGCTTGGGCCGCCCGCTGACCTCCGCCTGAATGCCGGCATCGTGCAAGGTCTTTTGGAGTTGCTCGATGGCCTGGCCGATGAACTTTTCGCGCTCGATGCGCTTTTCGTCCAGCAGGCGGGCGATGCGCTTGTAGGTATCGGGATCCTCAAAGCGGAAGCCGAGGTCTTCAAGCTCCCACTTCAGCTGCCAGATGCCCAGGCGGTTTGCGAGCGGCGCGTAGATATCCAGCGTCTCGCGCGCCATGCCTTCCGGCGCCGAGCGCTTCGTCTGCGCCAGCCAGCGCAGCGACTGCAACCGCGACGCCAGCCGGATCAACACCACGCGAATGTCCTGCGCGAACGCGAGCAACATCTTGCGCAACGCCTCGACTTGCGCGCGGCGTGCTTCGGCTTCGTTCTTGCGCGTGATGCTGGCATCGGTCGGGCTGACGAGGCCGGCAATGGCGCCAATGCGCAGCAGTTGCCGCACATCGTGCACGAGCTTGACGACCTCCGCCCCGAACGCGGGCTCGAGCGCCTTTTCGTTGTCCATTGCCAGGGTCGGCAACAGAAACAGCGCGGCCGCCTGCAACGACGGCGTATCGACACGCAGCCCTTCAAGGATGGCGATCGTGCCGCGCGCGTGCGACTCCAGCGGCTCGCCGGTCAGCGTGACGCTGTCTGCGGCATTCGCCACGAGGTATTCGATCGCCCGAGCGACCTGCTCTGCCGTCGATCCGGACCCCTCGGCCGGCCGTTCGGTCTTGTTCTCCATGATGCGTCCTGCTTGCGTCTGGCCTGTTGCGTGACGGGCTCAGCTTTTCTGCGCGGCCGTCACGACGATTTCGATGCGGTACTTCGGATTGGCCAGCGCGGCTTCAACGGTAGCGCGCGGCGGCGAGTTCTTGGAATCGGCGGCGACCCACTGGTCCCACACCTTGTTCATCTCGCCAATCTCGCTGATGTCTTTGAGGAAGATCTGGCACATCAGAATGCGCGTCTTGTCGCTGTCGTTGGCGGCCAGCACGCGATCGATGATGGCGAGCACCTCCGCCGTCTGCTCGGCAATGCCGGCGTCCAGCGTGGTCTCGGGCACCTGGCCCGCCACGTACACGACACCGTTGTAGACGGCCGCGTCGGAATAACGATGTTCGACGTTGTAACGCTTCAGTTCAGTGCTCATCTTGCAAATCGAATGGGGTCGGACAAACGGTCATTGACCGAGGAAGAACTTGCGGGCGATCGCCACCTGATCCGGCTGGATGAAGGTCGGCGCGTGGCCCACATCGGGAATTTCCACCGTGTTCACATGTTGGCCGCGCTGCATCATGGCTTCGACGGTCTCGCGCGTGAGCAAATCGGAATGCGCGCCGCGCACCACCAGCACCTCGCCGGGAATCGCCTCGAACAGCTTCCAGAGCATCGCCTCGCCGGCCGCCACCATTTCGGGCGTGGTGTTCTTGAACGGCTCGGCCAGGCGCGGATCGTAATGCAGGATCCACTCGCCGCCCTGCGGTTTCAGGATCGCGGTATTCAGCTCGCGCCATTGCTCCGGCGTGTGGGCGCCGAAAGAAGCGCTGATCGTCTTGAGGTAGGCCAGCCCTTCATCGAACGTCTTGAAGCGGACATTCAACCCGAGGTAGGCGCCGATGCGCGTCAACGACGATTCCGTCACGCGCGGACCCACATCGTTGAGCAGCAGCTTGCGGATCGGCGAGTTCGGCAAACCCGCCAAGCCAATGCCGATCAGCCCGCCCATCGATGTGCCGAACCAGTCAACGGACTCGGCGTTCAGGCGCGCCAGCAACGTGACCATGTCGGACGCGTATTGCGGCAGCACATAGCCCTTCGGGTCGGCCAGCCAGTCCGAGCGCCCGCGGCCCACCACATCTGGGCAGATGACGCGATAGTCGTTGCACAGCGCCTGCGCCAGCACGTCGAAATCACGCCCCGTGCGCGAGAGGCCATGCACGCAGACCAGCACGCGCGGATTCTGCGAGTCGCCCCACTCGTGATACGCCATCCGGTGCAAGCCGGACGGACTCAGGCACTGCACGAAGGCAAGGCGCGGTGAAACGGGCATGAACAACTCCTACACGTGAATGACGGAGACAGCGAAGCCTGATTGTACGCGGCCCCGCAGGCATGCGGCGGCGCAGCAGACATCCGCGGCGGTCCAAAACAAAAAAGCCTCGCCGGAGCGAGGCTTTTCCGAAAGGCGACTCAGCTTACTGCGCGACCCAGCCGCCATCCATGTTCCACGCCACGCCACGCACCTGTTCAGCCGCATCGCTGCACAGGAACACCGCCAGCGCCCCCAGCTGGTCGGGCGTGACGAACTCGCCCGAGGGTTGCTTTTCCATCAGCAGATCCTTCTTGGCTTCGAGCGCGGACAGGCCGTCCTTCTCGGCACGCGCATCGATCTGCTTCTGCACCAGCGGCGTCAGCACCCAACCCGGGCAGATCGCGTTGGACGTGATGCCCGTCTGCGCCGTCTCGAGCGCCACCGATTTGGTGAACCCGACGATGCCGTGCTTGGCTGCCACGTACGCCGACTTCTGCGCCGACGCCACCAGCCCATGCGCCGAAGCGACGTTGATGATGCGGCCCCAGTTCTTGCGCTTCATGCCCGGCACGGCAAGCCGCGTCGTGTGGAAAGCCGAGGTGAGGTTGATGGCGATGATGGCGTCCCAGCGCTCGGTCGGGAAATCCTCCACGTTGGCCACGTACTGGATGCCGGCGTTATTGACGAGGATGTCCACGCCGCCGAATTCTGCGTCGGCATAGGCGAACATCGCTTCGATCTCGGCCGGCTTGCTCATGTCGGCGCCGTGGTATCCGATGCGGATGGCATTCTTGCCCGCGGCCGCGATCTGCGCCTTGGGCGCCTCCACGTCGCCAAAGCCGTTCATGATGATGTTGGCGCCCTGCGCGGCTAGCGAGCAGGCGATACCCAGACCGATCCCGCTGGTCGAGCCCGTGACGAGTGCGGTTTTTCCTTGCAGCATGCGTGTCTCCGAATATCGCCGATTACAGCAGGTTGACGCCAGTCTTGGCCTGGACCTCTTCGCGCGAAACGCCCGGCGCGGTTTCGATCAGCTTCAGGCCCTGCTCGGTCACGTCGATCACGCCGAGGTCCGTAATGATGCGATCGACCACGCCCACGCCCGTCAGCGGCAAGGTGCACTTGGGCAGGATCTTCAGGTCTTCGGTGCCGTCCTTCTTCTTGGCAGTGTGCTCCATCAGCACGATCACGCGCTTGACGCCGGCCACGAGGTCCATCGCGCCGCCCATGCCCTTGACCATCTTGCCGGGGATCATCCAGTTGGCAAGGTCGCCCGTCTCGCTCACCTGCATCGCACCGAGAATCGACAGGTTGATCTTGCCGCCGCGAATCATCGCAAAGCTCTGGTCGCTGCCGAAGATGGCGCTGCCGGGCAGCGTCGTCACGGTCTGCTTGCCTGCGTTGATCAGGTCGGCGTCCACTTCCTCTTCCGTGGGGAACGGGCCGATGCCGAGCATACCGTTTTCGCTTTGCAGCCAGACTTCCTTGTCGCCGGTGTGGTTGGCGACCAGGGTCGGGATGCCGATGCCAAGGTTGACGTAGAAACCGTCTTGCAGTTCCTGGGCAGCGCGCGCCGCCATTTGGTCTTGTGTCCAGGCCATGTCGGTCTCCTTAGTTGGCTGCTCGGATAGTGCGCTTTTCAATGCGCTTCTCGGGCGTGGCATTCAGCACGATGCGGTGCACATAGATGCCGGGCAAATGGATGTCGTCCGGTGCAAGCTCGCCCACCTCGACGATCTCTTCGACCTCGACGATGCAGATCTTGCCAGCGGTTGCCGCAGCCGGGTTGAAGTTGCGCGCGGTCAGGTTGAAACGGAGGTTGCCCGACTTGTCGGCCACCTGCGCCTTCACCAGCGCCACATCGGGCACCAGCGAGCGCTCCATGACGTACGTCTCGCCGTCAAACTCGCGCAGCTCCTTACCTTCGGCCACCAGCGTGCCGACGCCGGTCTTGGTGAAGAATGCCGGGATGCCGGCGCCGCCAGCACGCAGCTTTTCGGCCAGCGTGCCTTGCGGCGTGAATTCCAACTCGAGTTCACCGGCCAGATACTGGCGCTCGAACTCCTTGTTTTCGCCCACGTAGGACGAAATCATCTTTTTGATTTGGCGCGTTTCCAGCAGCAGGCCCAGGCCGAAACCGTCGACGCCCGCGTTGTTGGAAATGCAAGTGAGATTCTTGACGCCCGAATCGCGCAGCGCGGCAATCAGCGCTTCCGGAATGCCGCACAGGCCGAAGCCGCCCACGGCGATGGTCTGGCCGTCCTTGACGACACCCGCGAGCGCCTCGCTGGCGCTGGCGAAGATTTTGTTCATGCGTGCTCCTTCCTTGGTGGTCCAACAAATCCGGCAGGGTTTTGACCGATCACACAGTTGGGGTTTGTGCGATGCAGCGCCGGAAAATAGTAACGATACAATCTGGCGAGAATACGCAAGCGTCGCGCGACGCAGCAATACGTACGAATACATATGCCCGCCCTCGACTATCAGACTGCGTTCCAGCTTGCCCCTGTCGGCATGGTGATGTCCCGCGAGCGGGTGATGCTCGACGTCAACGACGAAGCCGCCCGCATCTTCGGCCATGCGCGCACGACCATGATCGGGCAATCGTTTGAGCTGCTCTATCCGACGCACGACGAATACGAGCGCACCGGCGCGCGCATCATCCCCGTCATGAACGCGCGCGGCAGCTATTCCGACGAACGCATCATGAAGCGCGCCAATGGCGAACTGTTCTGGTGCCACGTCACGGGCCGTGCACTGGACCGCGCAAAGCCGCTGGGCGAAGGAATCTGGACGTTCGAAGACCTATCCGCGCATCGCCCGGTCACGGCAGCGCTCACACCGCGCGAACGCGACATCGCCGCTCAATTGGTCGAGGGCAAGACGAGCAAGCAGATCGGCAAACAGCTGGAAATCAGTCCGCGCACGGTTGAAATCTATCGCGCGCGGCTGATGAAGAAGTACGCCGCCAACACCTCACTCGAACTTGTGCAGCGGCTGATGGGGCATTAAGGCTGCTGAAGCGTTACACCATGCCGTCGTCGGCGTTGATGACCGCGCCATTGATGAAATCGGACTGATCCGACGCCAGCAGCAGAATCAGCCCATCCAGGTCTTCCGGCTTGCCCACGCGCTTGCGCGGCAGCATCTGCACCAGCTTCTGGCCGGGCTCGGTTTCCCAATGGTGATGGTTGATCTCGGTATCGATATACCCCGGGCAGATCGCGTTCGTATTGATGCCGTAACGGCCCCACTCCAGCGCCATGGCCTTGGTCATGTGCACCACGGCCGCCTTGCTCATGCAATACACGCCAATCTGCGACAGCACCTTGAGCCCCGCCACCGACGCGATGTTGACGATGCGCGATTGCGGCAGCGGCGAGCCGTTCTTCTCCGCGCCCTTGGCCCGGGCAATCATGCGCTTGGCCGTTTCCTGCGCCACGAAGAAGGCGCCACGCGTGTTGGTATCGAACACGAAATCGAAATCATCGGGCGTGACATCGACCATGCGCTGCGTGGTCGAAACCCCCGAGTTGTTGACGAGGATGTCGATGGTGCCAGCTTCCGTTTCAGCGTGTGCGACGGCGGCGCGAATGCTGTCCGGATCCGTCACGTCCAGGCGGACGACGTGGGCGCTGCCGCCTTTGGATTCGATGTCGGCGCGCAGCTCCTTCAGGCGCTCCACACGGCGCGAGGCCAGGACAACCTTCGCGCCCGCGGCGGCCAGTGTGTGGGCGAAACGCGCGCCCAGACCACTCGATGCGCCGGTGATCAGCGCGACTTTGCCTTCCAGATTGATCGACAGACCCATGATGCTTGTTCCCCGTGTGTTGGTTTGGCAGGCGCCCGGCTGCTCGGAAGCAACATCGGCATGTGATTTGAGCGCAGCTTAGCAAAAAATCGAACGATCGTTCAGAAATTTTCCTTGCTGCATCCGGGCGTGTCCCGGACAATGCGGAAAATTCTAATGCAGCAATCCGTCATACCAATAAGCAAACGCCCCTAACTGTCCCCAAAGCAGCGAAGAGACACTTATGAACCAGCAGCAGCTCCTCGAACAATACGGCCCGCGAGAGTCCATGGAGTATGACGTCGTGATCGTCGGCGGTGGCCCCGCCGGCCTGGCGACAGCGATTCGCATCAAGCAACTGGCTGCCGAGACGGGCAAGGACGTGTCCGTCGTCGTGCTGGAAAAAGGTTCCGAGCCCGGTGCCCACATTTTGTCGGGCGCGGTGATGGACCCGCGCGCGATCACCGAACTGCTCCCCAACTGGAAGGCCGACGGCGCCCCGCTCAACCAGCCGGTCACTGGCGACGACGTGCTATTCCTGAGCGAAACCGACGCCAAGCGCACGCCTGACTGGCTTGTGCCGCGCAATTTCCACAACGACGGCTGCTACGTCATCTCGCTGTCGAACGTGGTGAAGTGGATGGCCACGCAGGCCGAAGCGCTGGGCGTGGAAATTTTCCCGGGCTTTGCCGCAGCCGAAGTGCTGTATGACGACAAGGGCGCCGTGCGTGGTGTGGCCACCGGCAACATGGGCATCGGCAAGGACGGCGAGCCCACCGAGAACTTCCAGCTCGGCATGGAACTGCTCGGCAAGTACACCATCTTCGCGGAAGGCGCGCGCGGCCATCTGGGCCGCCAGTTGCTGGAGAAATTCAAGCTCAACGCCGGCAAAGACCCGCAGACCTTCGCCATCGGCATCAAGGAACTCTGGGAAATCGATCCGGCCAAGGCCAAGCCCGGCCTGGTGGTCCACACCGCAGGCTGGCCGATGGAAGACGACACCTTCGGCGGCGGCTTCCTGTATCACCTCGAAGATAACAAAGTCACGCTGGGCTTCGTGATTGGGCTGGACTACAAAAACCCGTGGATGAGCCCGTTCGAAGAGATGCAGCGCTGGAAGGCCCACCCTGCCATCCGCGCACACATCGAAGGCGGCAAGCGCATCGGCTATGGCGCGCGCGCCATCAACAACGGTACGCCGCAAGCACTGCCGAAAACGGTGTTCCCGGGTGGTGCACTGGTCGGCTGCGATGCTGGCTACCTGAACGCGGCGCGTATCAAGGGCAGCCACGCGGCCATCAAGAGCGGCATGATGTGCGGTGAGGCCGTGTTCGAAGCCGTGACGGCCGGCCGTTCTGCTGACGAGCTGTCCGCCTACCCCGCCGCCTTCGAACAGAGCTGGCTGAAGGAAGAGCTGGACCAGTCGCGCAACTTCAAGCTGTGGTTCAAGAAGAGCCCGACCCTGGGCAAGATCATGACCGGCATCGAACAGTGGCTGCTGCCCAAGATTGGCGTGAGCAACCCGCCCTGGACGCTGCACGGCACGAAGTCGGATAACCAGTCGCTCAAGCCGGCATCGGAATGCCCGAAGATCGAGTATCCGAAGCCGGACGGCAAGATCACGTTCGATCGCCTCTCGTCGGTGTTCATTTCGAACACGAACCACGAAGAGAACCAGCCGGCGCACCTGACGCTGAAAGATCCGACCGTTCCGACGCGCATCAACCTCACGCAATTTGCCGGCCCCGAGCAGCGCTATTGCCCGGCAGGCGTGTATGAATTCGTCAAGAACGACGAAGGCACTGAGCGCCTGCAGATCAACGCGCAGAACTGCGTGCACTGCAAGACCTGCGACATCAAGGACCCGACGCAGAACATCGTGTGGGTCACGCCGGAAGGCGGTGGCGGACCGAACTACGTCGGCATGTAAGCAGCGGGCGACCGCCCAACAAAAAAGACGGCTTGAAGCCGTCTTTTTTGTTGCCTGAGTGAATCGATTCAGGGAGCTTTTGCCGAAATCGCCGGCGTCTCGACCGACACATCGCCGCATTGCGCACGATGGCGCAGCGCGTGGTCAATCAACACGAGCGCTAGCAGCGCCTCGGCGATCGGCGTGGCACGGATGCCAACGCACGGATCATGGCGGCCGAACGTTTCGACCACCGCCGGATCACCCGCCTTGTCGATCGAGCGACGAGGCGTACGGATGCTCGACGTCGGCTTGATCGCCAGTGACACGGAGATGTCCTGCCCCGTCGAAATCCCACCCAGGATGCCGCCGGCGTTGTTGCCGACAAAGCCCTCAGGCGTCAGCTCATCACCATGCTCGGAGCCGCGCTGGCTGACTGCGTGGAAGCCTGCGCCGATCTCAACGCCTTTGACTGCATTCAGGCCCATCATGGCGTGGGCGATATCGGCATCCAGGCGGTCGAAGAGCGGCTCGCCCCAGCCGACGGGAACGCCGGTGGCCACCACCTCGATGCGCGCGCCGACGGAATCGCCGTCCTTGCGCAGTGCATCCATATAGGTTTCCAGCTCGGGAACGATCTCGGCATTCGGCGCGAAGAACGGGTTGTTCGGCACCTCGCTCCAGTCAACGAACGGAATCTGGATATCGCCCAGTTGCGACATGAAGCCGTGGATTTCAACGCCGAACTTCTCACGCAGCCACTTCTTGGCGACGGCGCCTGCAGCCACCGTCGGTGCCGTCAAGCGTGCGGAAGAACGGCCGCCGCCGCGCGGATCGCGGATGCCGTATTTGTGCCAGTAGGTGTAATCGGCGTGGCCGGGACGGAAGGTCTCGGCGATGTTGCTGTAATCCTTGCTGCGCTGGTCGGTATTGCGGATCAGCAGGCAGATCGGGGTGCCCGTCGTCTTGCCTTCGTACACGCCGGAGAGAATCTCGACGAGGTCTTCTTCCTTACGCTGCGTAACGTGGCGCGAGGTGCCGGGCTTGCGGCGGTCCAGATCGGGCTGGATGTCTTCTGCCGACAGCGTCATGCCGGGCGGGCAGCCGTCGATGACAGCGCCAATGGCCGGGCCATGCGACTCGCCGAAGGTGGTGACGGAAAACAGCAGGCCCAGGGTATTGCCAGACATGATCGTGCTCGGGAAAGCGCCGCGACGGCGGCGGCGCGAAACATCAGGAAAACGCTATTGTAAGGCCGATCTATCGGCCCCTTGGTCAGCCGCCGATACCCAGCAGCTCGACCTCGAAGTTCAGCGTCGAATTGGGCGGAATGGTGCCCGGAACGCCGCGTTCGCCGTAAGCGGTGGCCGCCGGGCAGGTCAGCTTGGCCTTGCCGCCCACTTGAATCTTCTGCACGCCTTCGGTCCAGCACGGAATCACGCGATTCAGCGGGAACGAGATCGGCTGGCCGCGCTTGTAGGAGCTGTCGAATTCTTTGCCGTCGGTCAGCGTGCCGCGGTAGTGCACCTTGACCGTGTCGCTGGCCTTGGGCGACGGGCCGGTGCCCTTGGTCAGCGTCTGGACGATCACACCGGAGGGCAGCGTCTCGGAAGCCGGCGATGCGGCTTGCGCGCTAACGGCAGCCAGGGCAAGCAACGAAGCACACAGCAGCGGGGAAACGTGTTTCATGGCAGGTCACGGGAGAGTTGGAGGTCAGAAAAATACATGAAGGCCGATTGCGGGCCGACCGGCAGTGTATCGAAGTCCGGAGGCCCGCCACGCGCTAGAGCCGCTCGCCGCGCAGCGCCAGCACGGCGGCCTGCATCGTTTCCGGCGACACGGCATGTGCCGGCACAGGCGTGCCGATGCACAGCTCCAGCTTGTTGAGGAAACCGCGACGGAACGGGCGCGACATCGCCGCCCCGCCCTTGCGCGAGAAAAAGCTGCCCCAGAGGCCACGTAGCGCCATCGGCACCACCGGTACGGGCGTGCGTTCGATGATGCGACGCATGCCGTCCTTGAACGGGTTCATCTCGCCCGTGGCAGTGATCTTGCCTTCGGGGAAGATGCAGACGACCTCGCCTTCCGCCAGCGCCGCGGCAATCGTGTCGTAGGCGCGCTTGAGCATCTCCGGGTCTTCATGCATCGGCGCAATCGGAATCGCCTTGACCGTGCGGAAGAACCACGACAGCAACGGCACCTTGAAGATGCGGTGGTCCATCACAAAACGCACGGGGCGGCGCACGAACGCCCCCACCACCACGGCATCGACGAAGCTCACGTGGTTGCAGACCAGCAGGCATGGGCCTTCATCGGGAATCTGCTCCGAGCCCTCCACCTTCACGCGGTAAACGGTATGGATCAGCAGCCACATCACGAATCGGATCAGGAATTCCGGCACCAGCGTGTAGATGTAGATCGCCACCACGGCGTTGAGGATGCCGGTGACCAGAAACAGCTGCGGGATCGTGAACCCGGCACGCGTGAGCACCATCGCCAGCACGGCAGAAGCAATCATGAACAGCGCGTTCAGGATGTTGTTGGCAGCAATGATGCGCGCGCGGTGCGTCGGCTCGCAGCGGCTCTGGATCAACGCGTACAACGGCACGCTGTAGAAGCCGCCGAACATCGCCAGCAGGAACAGATCGGCCAGCACGCGCCAGTGGCGGTGGTTCTGCAGAAAGCCTGAGATACCGGTCAGCACGTCATGCGCGACCAATGCCTCGGCATGCGAAGCGAAGTACAGATCCACGGCAAACACCGTCATGCCGATCGAGCCAAAGGGCACCAGGCCGATCTCCACCGTGCGGCCCGACAGCTTTTCGCAAAGCACCGAGCCCAAGCCGATGCCGACCGAAAAGACGGCCAGCAGCAGCGTCACGACATTCTGATCGCCGCCGAGCACGTTGCGCGCGAAGGCAAAGAACGACGTCAGGAACGTCGCCCCCACAAACCACAGCCATGAGATGCCCAGCAGGCTCAGGAAGACCGCCCGCTGGTTGCTCGCCAGCTTCAGGTTCCGCCAGGTCTCGGAAATGGGGTTCCAGTTGATGCGCAGGTCCGGCTGCGACGCCGGCGACACCGGCACACCGCGCGCCGTCAGCCACCCGGCCACGGCAATGACAATGCACGCAATACCGGTGAACAGCGGGCCGATCAGCTCGCCGTTGCGGGTGTAATTGGCCAGTTCGCCGCCGCCAATGGTGCCGATCAGGATGGCGACGAAGGTGCCCATTTCCACCAGCCCGTTACCGCCGACCAGCTCCGCCGATTGCAGGTGCTGCGGCAGATAGGCGTACTTCACGGGCCCGAACAGCGTCGAGTGCACGCCCATCAAGAACGTGCACAGGTACAGCAGTTCAACATGGCGCAGCGCGAAACCCGCACAGCCGATCGCCATGATGGCGATTTCCAACGTCTTCACCAGACGAATCAGCCGCGCCTTGTCCATGCGGTCGGCAATCTGCCCGCTGGTGGCAGACAGCAGCACAAACGGCGCGATGAAGATCGCAGAAATCAGGAATGCCGCCGACGCCGGGTCCGCATTGCCGAACAGCGCAGCGTGGTAGGTGACCAACGAGGAAAACGCCACCTTGAAAACGTTGTCGTTCATCGCGCCCAGGAACTGGGTCCAGAAGAACGGTGCAAAGCGACGCTGCTTCAGCAGCGAAAACTGGCTCGATTGGCTCATCGGCAGGCGGTTCTGGGTTCAACAAAAAACCCGCTCGCAGCGGCGGGCGGGTTTCAGGAATGCGGTAGAGAGGTCGCGAAGGTCAGTCTTCGTTGGCCTTTTCTTCGGGCCAGTCGCGAATGTACGCCTTGAGCATCTTGTTTTCGAAACTTTGGTCTTCGAGCACTGCCTTGGCCACGTCGTAGAAGGAAATCACGCCCATCAGCGTGCGGCTGTCGAGCACTGGCAGATAGCGCACATGGTGCTCCAGCATGATGCGGCGCACTTCGTTGACTTCGGTTTCGGGCGTGCAGGTGACGGGATGATCGTCCATCACCTTGCGGATGGTCGTGCCGTCGCCCACGGAACCGTGGTTTTTGGCGACGACCTTGATGATTTCCCGGAAGGTCAGCATGCCGACCAGTTCGCCGTACTCCATGACAACGAGCGAGCCGATGTCTTTTTCCGCCATCGTCTGCACGGCCACCTGGAGCTTCGTTTCAGGCGCCACGGTGTAGAGCGTGTTGCCCTTCACGTGGAGGATGTCGCTGACTTTCATATTGCGTCTCCCAGAGTTCGGGGTGCCGGTCTGCCGGGGGAGCGACCGCGCGCGGGTTGTGGTTATGGTTGTGCTTCGATCCTAGCCCAAACCGGATCGCTTCGACAAGCATGCAGCGCAGAAAAAACCCGTCAAAAACCGCGCCCGCTCGGCGTTTGCCCGGAATGCGCTGCAGCAGGGAGCAGTGCTAGCATCCCCCGTCCAAACTTGTTCCCGCGCCCTGTCCGGGTGCCTGAATCCATGTCCAAAGCCCGCTTCGACACGCTGGCCCTGCATGCCGGTGCCGCGCCCGACCCGGCCACCGGCGCGCGCGCCACGCCCATTCACCTGAGCACGTCCTTTGTGTTCCGCGACAGCGAACATGCGGCGTCATTGTTCAATATGGAACGCGCGGGCCACGTCTACTCGCGCATCTCCAACCCGACCGTCGCCGTGTTCGAAGAGCGCATGGCCGCGCTGGAAAACGGCGTAGGCGCCATCGCCACCGCTTCGGGGCAGGCGGCGCTGCATCTGGCCATCGTCACGCTGATGGGTGCCGGCTCGCACATCGTCGCCTCTTCGGCGCTGTATGGCGGCTCGCACAACCTGCTGCACTACACGCTGCGCCGCTTCGGTATCGAGACGACCTTCGTCAAGCCCGGCGACATCGATGGCTGGCGCGCCGCCATCCGCCCGAACACCCGGCTGCTGTTTGGCGAGACGCTCGGCAACCCGGGGCTGGATGTGCTGGACATTCCGACCATCGCATCGATTGCGCATGACGCAAGCGTGCCGCTGCTGGTCGATTCGACCTTCACCACGCCTTGGCTGCTGCAGCCGTTCGCGCACGGCGCAGATCTCGTCTATCACTCGGCCACCAAGTTCCTGGGCGGGCACGGCACGACCATCGGCGGCGCGCTGGTCGACGGCGGCACGTTCGACTACGTGGCCGCCGGCAGGCACCCCGAGCTGACCGAGCCGTACGCGGGTTTCCACGACATGGTGTTTGCCGAGGAAAGCACCGTCGCGCCCTTCCTGCTGCGCGCACGCCGTGAAGGCCTGCGCGACTTTGGTGCCTGCATGAACCCGATGGCCGCGTGGCAACTGCTGCAAGGCATCGAGACCCTGCCGCTGCGCATGGCGCGGCATGTGGACAACGCCCGCCGCATCGTCGCCTTCCTGGCAAGCCACCCGATGGTGGCGTCGGTCGCCTATCCGGAGCTGGAATCGCACCCCGATCACGCGTTGGCCAAGCGCCTGCTGCCACGGGGCTGCGGTGCGGTGTTCAGCTTTGATTTACGCGGCGATCGGCGTGCCGGCCAGCAGTTCATCGAATCGCTCGGCCTGTTCTCCCACCTTGCCAACGTAGGCGATGCACGCTCGCTGGTCATCCACCCCGCATCGACGACGCACTTCCGTATGGACGCCGACGCGCTGGCTGCAGCCGGCATCAGCGAAGGCACGATCCGCCTTTCCATCGGCCTGGAAGACGCCGACGACCTGATCGACGATCTCAAACGCGGCCTGAAAGCCGCCGAGCGCGCGATGTCCGCCGCGCCCGGCAAAGCCGCCAACGCAACGGGAGCCCGCTGATGGAATGGACCGTACAGGGCGAGCGCGCCTATGCCTACACCGGCGGCAAGCCGTTCAACGCCGAATTGCCCTGCGTCGTATTTGTGCATGGCGCGCAGAACGATCATTCCGTCTGGGGCCTGCAGACGCGCTGGTTTGCGCACCACGGTTTCAGCGTGCTGGCGGTCGATTTGCCCGGGCACGGCCGCAGCGCCGGCGCCCCGCTGCAGACCGTGGAAGCCATGGCCGATTGGGTGATGGCCCTGGTGCACGAGGCTGGCGTCACGCGGCCGGTGATTGTGGTCGGGCACAGCATGGGTTCGCTGATTGCGCTGGAGTGCGCGTCCAGATATGCGAGTCGCGTGCGCCGCATCGCGCTGGTCGCGACGGCCTGGCCGATGAAGGTGTCGGATGCGCTGCTCGACGCCGCGCTCCACAACACACCGGGCGCCATCGACATGGTGAATGCGTGGTCGCATTCCAGTCTGGCGAACAAGCCGTCATCGCCGGGCCCGGGCTTCTGGATGCACGGTGGCAGCCAGCGGCTGATGGAGCGTGTCGCGCGCGGTACGGACGCGCCCGTCTTCCACACGGACTTTGCCGCCTGCAACGCCTATGCGCGCGGCGCCGAAGCCATGGCCGCCGTGAAGTGCCCATCACTCGTGATCGTCGGAGAAAAAGACCAGATGACCCCGGCGAAAGCCGGTCGTCAGGTTGCGGCAGGACTGGCCGGCAGCCGTGTCGTGGGCCTGCCGGGCGGGCACGCGATCATGGGAGAATGCCCCGACGGCACACTCGACGCGCTGATTGCGTTTGCGCGCGAACGAGACCCGGTCGCCGCATAAGTCGCCTCCCGGAGACGCATCATGGCCACCACCGAGACCCACCGCTTCGGCAGCTTCGCCGAGTTCTATCCGTACTACCTGAGCGAGCACCAGGACCGCGCCTGCCGGCGCCTGCACTTTGCCGGCTCGACGGTGGCGCTGGTATGCCTGTTCCTGCTGGTCTTCACGGGCAACCTGTGGTGGTTGTTGGGGGCCGCCGTGAGCGGTTACGCGTTCGCGTGGGTGGGGCACTTCGGGTTCGAGAAGAACCGCCCCGCCACCTTCCGCCACCCCTTCTACAGCCTGATGGGCGACTGGGTGATGTACCGCGACATCTGGACGGGCAAGATCCCGTTCTGAAATCCCGTTCGAAACGTCAGGCGCTGGCAGCGGCGGGCAGTGCCGAGGCCGGGGCGGTCGCCGTAGCCGCCTGCGCGGCCGCTGCCACCCCGCGTTCGCCCGTCGTAAAAATGCTCTCGAGCGTGGCATCGAGCGAGGGATTCTGCAGTTGGCTGACCAGCGCGTGCGTGTCCCCCAGATGGCGAGCCAGCGCGGTGCGCGGCAAGCGCGGCAAATTCAGCACCAGCTTTTCATACAGTGGCCGCAGCGTGGTCGTGTGCGCATCGCACAGCAACGCCCAGTGAGCCTCACCGCGATCCTGCTGCAGCTTGCCGATCAGATGCAGTGCCTTCAGCTTCGTCAGCAGGTCGACGAGGTAATCGGCTTCCAATTGCAGGCGCCGGCCGATATCGCGTTCGGCCACCGTACGCGGCGCCTGTTCGCGTGCGCGATACAGCAGCAACAGGACACCCAGCGCATCAAAGAACTCGCTGCCCGGAAACGTGCGCCGCTGCCAGTAGCCCTGGCGGATGATCGGCAGCGTCGATGCGATGGTCGCGCCAAGCAGCGTCACCAACCAGCTCACATAGATCCACGTCAGGAAGATCGGCAGCGTGGCAAATGCGCCGTAGACGGCCGTGTAGGTGGGGATATGCGCGACGTAAGCGCCAAAGACGCGCTTCGCGATTTCAAATGCCCCGGCGGCAATCAGGCCGGCAATGAATGCATCGCGCCGCTCCACGTTGGTATTCGGCACGAACACGTAAAGCATCGCAAACGCAATCGCCGACAGCAGAATCGGGATCAAGCTCACGATCACGCCGAGGCCGAACGGCAGCTTGTGCACATAGCCCGCCGAGATCGACACGAGGTACGAACTGACCGACAGGCTCGCGCCAATCAGCACCGGCGCGAATGTCATCAGAGCCCAGAACACTAGAACGCGCTGCGCCAGCGGCCGACGATGACGCACGCGCCAGATGGCGTTCAATGCGTTTTCGACGGTGAGCATGGTCATCACCGACGTCACGACCAGGCCGATCAGGCCTGCGGCCGTCAGCCCCTTGGCGTTGCTGGAAAACTGGTTCAGATACGTCAGGATCGGCCGGCTGATGCTGCCCGGCACGAGGTTGCTGAACATGTAGCCTTCGATGTCCGCCCGGAAGCTCTTGAACATCGGGAAGGCCGTGAACAGCGCAAACGCCACCGTCAGGATCGGAACCAGCGACAGCACCGTCGTGAAGGTCAGGCTGCCGGCCACTTGCGGCAGGCGGTCTTCACCGGCGCGGCGCAAGGCGTAGCGCGCCAGCGCACGCAGCTTGGCGGCATTCCATTGACGAAGCGCGCGGGTGTCAAAAAGCATGAAAAATGAGGCGGGACGCGGGGTTGGGGGGCGCAACTATAATACCGCGACGCTCTCCACGCTTTGTTATGAAAGATATCCTGGTCCTGTACTACAGCCGTCACGGCAGCACGCGCGCTTTGGCCGAAGCCATTGCGCAAGGCATTGAAAGTGTCGACGACGCCCAGGCGCGGGTGCGCACCGTGCCGGCGGTCTCCACCGTCTGCGAGGCCACACAGCCCGACGTGCCCGATGGCGGTCCACCTTACGTGGAAGTACGCGACCTTGAAGAATGTGTGGGCCTCGCGCTGGGCTCGCCCACGCGCTTTGGCAACATGGCCGCACCGCTCAAGTACTTCCTGGATGGCACCACGCCGCAATGGCTGGCGGGCGCGCTGGCCGGCAAACCGGCATGTGTGTTCACCTCCACGGGCAGCATGCACGGCGGGCAGGAAACCACCCTGCTTTCGATGATGCTGCCGCTGCTGCACCACGGCATGGTCGTCCTGGGCCTGCCGTATCAGCACAGCGAACTGCTTTCCACCGACGCCGGCGGCACGCCATACGGGCCGTCGCACGTTGCGCACCGCGGCGATACCGCACCGCTGACTGCACACGAACGCACACTCGCCACAGCCATGGGCCGGCGGCTGGCGCAGACCGCTCTCAAGCTCGCCGCATGACTTCCTCCAACAACGCCGTCACCGAATCCCGGGCGCTGGCGCTGACGAGCGCAGCCAGCCTCATCGCATTGATCATCCTGTGCGCCGCGTGGGAGCTGTGGCTCGCGCCCGTGCGCCCAGGCGGCTCGTGGCTGGCGCTCAAGGCGCTGCTGCTGGCGTGGCCGCTGCCCGGCGTGCTGCGCAGGAATCGCTACACGATGCAATGGGCGTCGATGTTCATCCTGCTGTTCTTTACCGAAGGCATCGTGCGGGCAACATCGGACGTTGGGCTCTCGCGATCGCTGGCATGGGGCGAAGTGGCGCTCAGCGTGGTGTTCTTCTCGGCGACCATCTTCTACCTGCGTCCATTCAAGCGTGCGGCCAAAGCCCGCGCCAGCCAGAGCACCTGATCTGCCATGACTCACGATGCCTTCCTGCAATCCTGCGTTGATGCCATCGGGGCAACGCACGTCCTGACCGCACCGGAAGACCAGGCGCCTTACCTCACCGATTGGCGCAAGCGTTTCTCGGGCCGCGCACGCGCAGTATTGCGCCCCGCCAGTGCCGACGAAGTGGCTGCGCTCGTGCGCGTGTGCGGCGAACATGGCGTACCGATCGTTCCGCAAGGCGGCAACACCGGCCTGTGCGGCGGCGCCACGCCCGACATGGAAGGCAACGCGGTGGTGATCTCGTTGCAGCGCATGCAGCGCGTGCGCGCCGTCGACCCGATCAACAACACCATCACCGTGGATGCCGGCTGCATCCTGGCCAACGTGCAGCAGGCCGCTGCCGATGCGGATCGCCTCTTCCCCCTGAGCCTCGCTGCAGAGGGCAGTTGCACGATCGGCGGCAACCTTGCCACCAACGCCGGCGGCACCGCCGTCCTGCGCTACGGCAATGCACGCGAGTTGTGTCTGGGCATCGAAGCGGTTCTGCCCAACGGCGAACTGTGGAACGGCCTGCGCGGCCTTCGCAAGGACAACACCGGCTACGACCTGCGTGACCTTTTGATCGGCGCGGAAGGCACGCTTGGCATCATCACCGGCGCGATGCTGAAGCTGTTTCCGCAACCGCGCGCCAAGGTGACGGCGCTGGCGGCGCTGCAATCGCCGCGTCAGGCGCTTGAGTTTCTATCGCTGGCGCAAGGCCATGCAGGGACGCTGCTGACGGGCTTCGAGCTGATGTCGGCGTTTTGCCTGGAACTGTTGCGCAAGCATTACCCACAGTTGCGCGTGCCGTTCCCGCAGGCATATCCGCAATACGTGCTGCTGGAATTGTCCGATCTGGAAAGCGAAGCCCACGCGCGCACGCTGTTCGAATCGCTCATGGAAGACGCGCTCGCGCGCGGCGTGATCGACGATGCGGCGGTGGCCGAATCGGTGGCCCAGTCCCGCGACTTCTGGAGCCTGCGCGAACACATTCCGCTGGCGCAGGCCGATGAAGGCAAGAACATCAAGCACGATATTGGTGTGCCCATCTCGCGCATTGCCGACTTCATTGACGTAACCGACCGCGCGCTGGCGGCAGCCTACCCCGACATCCGCATGGTGACGTTCGGCCACCTTGGCGACGGCAACCTGCACTACAACGTGTCGCCGCCGGAGGGCCATGCGCACGACGCGTTCCTCGCCAACCAGGACGGCATCAACCGCATCGTGCATGACAGCGTTCATGCGCACGGCGGCTCCATCTCAGCCGAACACGGCATCGGCCAGCTCAAGCGCGAAGACAACGCGCGCTACAAGAGCCCCGTTGAACTGGCGGCGATGCGCGCGATCAAGCAGGCGCTGGACCCGCGCGGCCTGATGAATCCGGGGAAGGTGTTGTAGGGCCGTCCAGCCTTGGTTCAGCCGAACAGCTTGAACGTGTAGTTCGCCACCGCGAAGAGGACCGTCGCTGCCAGCAGCCACAGCAGCATGCGCGGCACGCCGCTGGGCGGCAGACGATGATCGCTGGCGTTGGAACGATCGCCGATGCGCCCGCTCTGGGCACTACGGATGTAAGTGGTGCGTGACGACCCAGCCGGGCGTCGTGCATGACGCGTGTTCATTGTTTCCTCCCTGCCCCATGGCTAGCGCCTCGCCCGGCTCCCTGCAGCCATGGCGAAACACAGCAGCCCCATGGATCGCTCCATGGCTGCCCAAACAAGACTCCCTGATTTCCCGTCTGGTCGGAACCGAAAAGGCTTCGTCACGCCCGTTTGGCGTGCGTAGGCACGGCGTTCCACGTCATTGCGCGGAATTTCGAATGAAACGTTATTGTTGTGTGGCACTACCCGACGCCACGAAATGTATCAAAAATCCCCCCAATTGAGGGGTACGCATTTTGGGTATATGACCTTTCGGATGATGCGCGGGAACGACGCTTGCGGGCTCGATCAGGGCAAACCCCGAATCCGACCCATGTATGGAGGCAGCCCATGCCCGCTTCGCCCGATCTGACCAAGCGCGCCCACATCACGCCGCCGCAGCCGCCCGAACAGCCCCCGCACCCGCCGCCGGAGATGCCGCCGCCCGATGAACCGGCCCACGACCCGGTGCACGACCCCGAACCCCAAACGCCCCCAATCGAACTGCCACCCGGGGAGCTACCGCCGGAAATCCCGCCCCAGCATTAGCGCGGCGCAACATCCCATCTGTTAGAATCGCGGCCTCCCAGGCACCGGAGGCCGCGCGTCTTTGATATGCCTGGGCAGCCTGCACATCTGCATATCTGCCCATAGCTCAGTTGGATAGAGCATCGGCCTTCTAAGCCGACGGTCGGGGGTTCGAATCCCTCTGGGCAGGCCAATAAAATCAATGAGTTGCAGCTTTAAGCCTGCAACCCTTTTTCTCTGTGTAGGCACCGTGTAGGCATTTGCGGTCAGCGTCGATCCACGCCGATCCATCCGCAAGCGAGTTGTAGAAGTCGCCAACGTATCGACACAAGCTACCCCAACCTAATACCCCCACTCCTCATGCCGCACAGGCAAGCGATTCAACGCATCCCGCACCTGCCGCCACTGCGGCATGAATCGATCCATGAGGGACTGAAACCGGGCGTTGTGCGTCGGCTCGATCAAATGCAGCAACTCATGCACGAGGATGTATTCCAAGCACTCTGACGGCTTGCAAGCCAAGTCCGTATTCAGGCGAATGTTGCCCGAAACCGGGTTGCAGCTCCCCCACTTCGTCTTCATGTGCTGAACAAGGATACGTCGGGCCTGAACACCCAGCAGCGGCTCCCACTTTTCCAACAACGGAGGCAGTGCGGCCCGGAGTTGCTCCCGATACCATGCCCAGAGCACCTCACGGCGCTTGTTGACATCGCTATCGGGGCGCAAACCTAGCTCCAGCGTAGCGTGCTTCAACTTCACCGTCGGCGCCGCGTCGGTTGCCACAATACGCAACAGATAACGCTTTCCCCAGACATAGTGGCTCTCCCGATCCAGATATTCGCGGACGGTCTCTCGTTCCTGGGATAGCAGCTTGCGCTGTTGCCGCCGAATCCAATCCAACCGGGTGATGGCATAGATTCGAATGACGTCCGACGCCATGTTCAGGGGCGCGGAAATACGAACATGTCCATCTGGCGGATACACGCTCAGATGGACATGCTTGATGTCCTTCCTGACCACATCGACGTGAAGGTCGCCCAGGTCGATGCTATTGCGCCGCTCCACGGTCAATACTCCTGCTTCTGGGCCTCGATAATCAGGAAGATACGCTCGACCTCTTGGTCATCCTTCAGGATGTCCCACAGCGCCTGTTTGATCACGTTCTCTCGCGGCAGCACGCCACGCCAGCCGTCCGGCCGCACGCGCTTGACGGCCGCATCCAGTTCGAGCGACAGCGCCAGTGTCTGCTCCGGGGAGCGACCGTTGGCAGTTTTCAAGTTATTGAACAGTGCGCGCTTGCCGGCCGTGTCCAGCGCGGGGGGCGTGTCCGCCGACGTGCCCGCCCGCACCTTGGTCACGAGGTCGGCCATTTGCTTCAGATACTCCTCGTAGTCGACAGCCTTTTCCTTGCGCTTCTTGATGATCTCGTCGAGCAGCGCGGACATCGTTGCGAAGTACGCGGGATCAGTCAGGTGGTCCTTGACGATCTTGCTGCGAACGTTGTTTTCGATGGTCTCGGCAACCGATTGGCGATCCTTCATCTCGCTGAGCTTCTTTGCAATGGCGTCGGCGATGCCCGACTTCACGATCAGGTCGAGTAGGCCGATGTTCTCGAACTCGGAAATCTTGCGCGGCTCGTTGGCCTGGATGTACGTGTCAATCAGGTGGCGCATGTCCGCTTCATACGGCTTGAGGTCAAGCGTCTCGCCGCTGGCCAGACGGATCGTCTCGCGCAGCTTCACGTACTGCTCCAGTTTCTGCCGGATGGACGCCTGTTGCTCGGTGCTGTAGCCGGCTTCATCCAGCTCATCGGCAATGCAGCCGTAGGCGCGAAGCAAGCCGACCACTCCGGTATAGAAGGCGACCCGTTGTGGTTCGCGGGCTTTCAGATCATCAGGAATCTCGGTGTTTCCGCAGAAGTAGTGGATGTAGTCCAGCTCGCCCTTGGGCGGTTCCACCTTTTCCACCAGCAGCGCCAGGGCTTCCAACGCCGCATCCAGACGCTCTCGGCCTTTCTGGACTCGGTTTTGGAGCAAGATTTCTGGTTCGGCACCGCCCGCGCTGTGGTCCAGCTCGGACGTGTACACGGCGATGGCCTTCTCTACCTTTTTGAACAAGTCCTTGTAATCGACGATGTAGCCGAAATCCTTGTCGTCGGTGTCCAGCCGGTTGGTGCGGCAGATGGCCTGAAACAGGCCGTGATCCTGCATGGACTTGTCGATGTAGAGGTACGTACACGGCGGAGCGTCGAATCCGGTCAGCAGCTTGTCCACCACGATCAGCAGCTTCATGTTGGCCGGTTCCTTGATGAACCTCGCCTTGGCCTGGTCCTCATACGTCTCGGTTTTCGACATGCCCGCCCTCGGCTGCACGTCTTTCAGCAGTTCGGTGTACGTGTTGTAGATGAACTGCTTGTCGGTTTCGGTGTTCGCTCCGGTTTCTTCCAGCGTCACATCTTTAGCGAGCGGGTTGTATGAAGTGACGACCGCGCACTTGCCCTTGAATGGGGTTTTCTGGAACAGCGTGAAGTACTTGCACGCTTCGTAGATGCTGGATGCCACAAGCAGGGCATTGCCGCGTTCGCTGGAGAGCCTCGGCTTGGTGCTGAAGTCGAAGATGATGTCCTCGACCACGCGGTCCATGCGCGAGCGCGAACTGAGCACCTGCTGCATCGTGCCCCATTTCTTTTTCAGCTCGTTCTTCTGCCAGTCGTTCAGCGCCTTGGTCTTCGATTCGAACCATGTGTCGATCTTGCCCTGGGAACCAAGCTTTTGGTCAATGTCCCGTGCCTCATAGACGAGATCGAGCACGACCTTGTCTTCGACCGCTTCGCTGAATTTGTACGTGTGGATATAGCTGCCGAACACTTCCAGGCTGGTCGCTGCGTCGCGCTTGAGCAGCGGCGTGCCGGTGAAGCCGATGAACACGGCTGCCGGCATCATCGCCTTCATGACTCGGTTAAGGCGGCCGCCCTGGGTGCGGTGGCATTCGTCCACGAACACAAAGAGATCGCCCACGGTCTTGCCGGGCTGGGATTCCAGTTCCTTGATGAAGACATCGAAATCTCCATCTCCAAGCCCTTTACCCGCGCCGAACTTGTGCACGAGTGAACATAGCAGACGCGGCGTCGGTTCGCTCAAACGGGTCATCAAATCGCGTCCGCTGCTGGTGCGGTGGATTGCCTCGCCGCTGCTCTTGAAGACGCGCTCGATCTGTTCATCCAGTTCGTCGCGGTCTGTGATGACGACCACGCGGGCGTGCGGGTTGTTTTCCAGAAGCCACTTGGCCAGTAGCACCATCAGAATGCTCTTGCCCGCGCCTTGGGTATGCCAGATGATCCCGCCCTGGCGTTTGCGCACGTGTTCCTGCGCAGCCTTGATGCCAAAATACTGGTGAACACGCGGCAGCTTCTTGATACCGCCATCGAACAGGATGAAGTCGTGCATCAGCTCGATGAGCCGAGACTTCTCGCACATCTTCAGCAGATACTTGTCCAGCTTGTAGCCGCTGTTATCGGCTTCGTCCTCTTTCCACCGGAGGAAGAATTTTTCTGGTGTGCCGGTTGTGCCGTATTGCAGGCCTTCGGAGTCGTTACCGGCAAAGACGAACTGCACGGTGCTGAAAAACCAGGCATTGAACGTCGACTGCTGGTTGGACAGGTTCTGCCGGATGCCGTTGCCAATGCTGACCCGGCTGTTTTTCAACTCCAGCACACCGACGGCGATGCCGTTGACGTAAAGGACGATGTCCGGACGGCGCGCGTGTTCGCCTGTCAGGGTCACTTCCTCGGCGAGCGCAAAGTGGTTGTTGGACGGTTGGGCCCAGTCAATGAGCCAAAGCGTTTGCGCCACCTTGTCACCCTCGACCTTCACCGAGATACCGTAGCGCAGAAGCTGATAGACCGCTTCGTTGTTGGCGTACAGCTCGCGCTGCGGGTTGGCCGCTTCGGTCTTGAACTTGTAGATCGCCTGGCTGATCTGGGCGGGTCGATAGCCGGCCTCCGTCAAGTACGCTGTCAGCAGACCTTCTTCAACGTTGCTGTTGCCGGCGCGATCAGTCCAGTCGCCGAGATAGGCATAGCCCAGTTGCTCGGTGAACAGCTTGATGACGCGGTTCTGCGTGGTTTTTTCTGATTTTCCGATCTCGCCCGTCATTGGGGCTCCCTTACACCAGTCGCGTCTTGCCGGTTAATAGTTCCTGCATCATGCCTTGTTTCAGCAGGCGGGTTTTTTCGCGTCGCGCTTCCAGCGCTGCCAGCTCGGCGTCCATGCTGGACAGCACTTCGGCAATGGAGGCCTGCTCTTCCCGCCGAGCAGGAATTTTCATTTCCAACCCGTCAATACTTTTCGGTGAAAGATTGTTGATACTCGAGCCCGCGAGAAGGATCGCAAGCTGCCTCCGATATGCTTCCGTCTGGAACAGATAGAAGGAAAAAGAGGCATTGACGAGCCCAGTATTTGGCCGATAGCACCCCATGAATGCCCCAAAGGTGTAGTTCATGCCGTCATCTAGCACCACTCTAGCCGCCTTCCCAACAAGTTCCTTACTTCCATTTGCCATGCAGATAAGCACATCTCCAACGCAAAGGTATTGGTGATCAGCAACTCGATTTCTTTTTACAAACTGAAGCACATCGAGAACAACACTGCTGTTTTGAACATTGTTAGCCCTCAGAAGCCTCACCGATTCAGCGACATCGCCGGAGAACAAGTCGTCGTTGGGTGAGTAACTAACACCGCGATAACAGACGCCAAATTCTCCCAACCGTTTCACCTCCCACTCCCCACTAAAACCCGGCAGACGCGTCTTACCCGTGAGCAACTGCTGCATGGCAGCCTGCTTGAGGTCGCGCTTTTTGGCGATGAGTTTGTCCAGGCCGGATAGCAGGGCATCCACATCGCCCAAAGCTTCGGCGATGGCGGTTTGCTCCGGGAACGCGGGGACAGCTAGCGGTAGCGCTTTGAGTTGCGTACCAGTGATCAGAGGCTGGCCGGAGCCAAATACCAGACTGTTGAGGCGCTTGGCCTCCAACTGTCGCCAGAAAAATGGCAAGTTGCAACTACCGCCAAAACGCAAAATTATCGTGTTGTCGGTAACACCATATTTGCCCGACACAAAATTCAACCTGCCCGCATTCGCACCTACCCGAGCCGTCAAGATCGCCTCACCGTCATATTCTGGCAAGGCAGTGTTACCAATAATCCCTGTCGAGCCATAAACTGGGTAGTCCCCCAGCGCTGAGCCGGCCGATGACCGACCTGAAGCGACCATAGTGGCTAATGTTCCAAGCAAGTGCACATCCCAATCTTCCGGGATAAGGCCGGCTTCCGTCTGTTTGTACCCTGACCTCAGTTCCACACCACCCCCATCTTGCGCAAATGCGCTTCAACGCGAGCGGATAGCATCGCGACTTCATCCACCAACACCGGCAACGGGGTTTCATAGCGCAAGGCCAAGTCACGCACACGGCTGGTCAGCGTTTGCGACACGCGCTCCAGTTCGCCTGACACGGTGGCGGCAAAGGCCGCGAGCCACTTGTCTTCCACAACCAGCGTCTTGATTTCGTCGACGGTGAGCTTGGGGTATTGCGCGTAAGCCTTGGCATCCAACTCGGTTTCCAGCGTCTTGAGCTTCTTCTTCAAGCCGGCCTCCTTGTCGGCCAGCGACTGCCATTGCTTCAACACGGCCAGTTCCTCTGCAGCCTCTTCGTCTTTGCCGATCTCTTTGATGCGCTCCTTCACTGCCGCCGCGTTGATCTTGTCGAAACCACTGAACGCACTGTCTTCGCCGCTGTGTTCCTCTTCCAGCTCGCCTAGCGCGCTGCTGGCGGCTTCCAGCGCGGCGCTGGTTTCATCAATGGCCTTCTGCTCGGCAGCAAAATAACGCGCCACGATGTATTGCCTGGGTATCAGGTCGCAGGCCCAACCCTTGTCCTTCTCAACGATCTTGGCGTTGTCGCCCTTGCCTTTCTTGGTCTTTTCGATAACGCGATAGGTTTTCGCCTCCCACCCATCGGCAGCCAGCAGGTAGGCATCGTCCTGCATGGTTTGCGCCCAGTAGTCCATCAGGTGCTGGTACACGTCGTAGGCATCCACCAGCGGCTTTCCTTCATAGTGGTGCAGCAGGCCATCGGCCAGCTCCACGATGAGCTGCTTCGGGTGGAACCCTGTGTCCAGCGCCTTGAGTTTGGGCACGGCCTGCGCCCGCCAAGCGTTGAAATGCTCGCCCATGCCCTTGAGATAAGCCGCGAACTGCGGGTGCTGGAAGATGGTGGGCTTGATGGCGGCCTTGTCCACGGCCAGCGTGGCGTAGCCTTCGCGCAATGGCTTGAACAGTGCGTCTTTCAGTTGCGGGCAGACGGCCCAGTAGTCTTTCAGGGCGTCCACGTCGGCCAGAGGGATACCGCCTTGCAGGTGCCCCTGAATGTCCTGAACGTCCTCGGCCACGCTGCTGTCGATGTAGCGCGGCAGGTTGAGGTTGAAGTCGTTCTTCTCGATCTCGGCCAGCCCCACCATGCGGGCGTAGCGCGGCTCGCTCTCGTCCTGGCGGTTGAACACGTCCACGATGCGGTGGATGTCCTGCTCGCGCAGGCGATTCTTCGGGCCGTCTTTGATGAATCCCTGGCTGGCGTCGATCATGAAGATGCCCTTGCGTGCCTGGGCGTTTTCCTTGTCGATGACGATGATGCAGGCAGGAATACCCGTGCCGTAGAACAGGTTGGCGGGCAGGCCGATGATGCCCTTGATGTATCCGTGGCGAACCAGATTCTTGCGGATTTCTGCCTCTGCATTCCCACGGAACAGCACGCCATGCGGCAAGATGCAGGCGCCCTTGCCCGTGCTCTTGAGCGAGCGAACGATATGCAGCAGATAAGCGTAGTCGCCTTGCTTGGCCGGTGGCGTGCCGAACGTATCGAACCGGCCGTAGGGGTCATTGATCGGATCAAGGCCAGTGCTCCAACGTTTGTCAGAGAACGGCGGATTGGCTACGACAAAATCGAACGTCTTGAGCCCATTACCGTCCTTGAACTTCGGATCGGTCAGCGTATTACCTTGCCCAATCAACGCCGTGGGATTGTCGTGCAGGATCATGTTCATGCGCGCCAAGCCGCTGGTCGCCGAGTCTTTTTCCTGTCCATACAGTGTGACAGCGGTGGGAGCCGAGTCGCCAACCTTCAACAGCAAGGAACCGGAACCGCAGGTGGGATCGTAGACCGTGGTATCTGTGCTGGTCTGAGCGCTCCCAATGCCGATGACGGCTGCCAGAATGCGGCTGACTTCGGCTGGGGTGTAGAACTGACCCTTGCTCTTGCCACTCTCCGTGGCGAAGTGGCGCATCAGGTATTCATAGGCGTCACCGAGGATGTCATCGCCATCGGCGCGGTTCTTCGAGAAATCCAGGTCGGGGTTCTCAAACACGGCAATCAGGTCGGTCAAACGCTTGACCATCTCCGCACCTGTGCCGAGTTTGCCTGTGTCGTTGAAATCCGGCATGTCCGACAGCTTGTTGGCGGCTGCCAGCGGTCCGACGATCTTCTTGTTGATCTGGTCACCAATGTCCGGCTTGCCTTTCAAGGCAACCATGTCGGCAAAGCTGGCGCCCCCGGGGATGGTGATTGGGGCATATTTCTTGCCAGCATACTTGTCGCTCACGTATTTGATGAACAACAGCACCAGCACATAGTCCTTGTACTGGCTCGCGTCCATCCCGCCGCGCAAGAGGTCACAGGACTCCCAGAGGGACGAATAGAGTTCGGATTTCTTGATTGCCATGGACTTGTTTCGGAAGGGGTCGGCACCTGCCGCGCAAGGCACGACAGTGGATTGCCCGGAATTTTAAGACACGCCGACGGCGCCGCACCTGAAACCCTTGGCCGCCGCCTGTGGCGCGGCAAGTTGGCATCCGCCCACGCCCGTAGGCAAACGGGTTGGTCACTCGTCAGTCATCGCCAAACTTGTCGCCAAATACCGGCGCTTGGCACTGTCATGCAGGCATCGATCTAGAATGGCGCATTGCGGGCACCAGTGGTCCGCATTGATCACACTGTCTGGGGTGACTTTCCATTGATGGCCACGATGACATTCCCACAACAAGGGCTCCTTTACGCCCAGGTATTCCGGGCTCAGGCAACGGCCACCACGCTCCCTCGCAATCTGCTGCATGGATTCGATCGTATGGCGTCGACGCAAACCCGCGCACGCTCTGCACCAAGTGCCGTCTCGCAAAACGTGCCCGCCGTTGGTTCGCCATTCGTGCCCGCGCGCGCAGCGAAACGTGTAAGACGCATTGAGACCCGCGTAGACGGACTCCAGCAGCTCGCCACCATGGGAGACGGCAACGGCCTTGAGCTGATCGAGCCCATCCGGTAGGCGCTGCTCCTTCCCCATGCGCTCGGCTGCGCAGCGACTGCACCACCTTCCGCCCAGGACCCCTGATCCTGACTGCCGCCATTCGTGGCCAGCCGCGCAACGGAACCTGTACTTCTCGTGGACACCCCGATACTCGCTGTCCAAACACTGCCCACCTTTTACCTCCGCAGCAGCCCGCAGACGTACAAGGCCATCTGGATCGGTCATACGCTCACTATGGCGCAGGCCAAAGCAGACCCGGCACCAACTGCCTCCAACAACTTTCGCGGCATTTGCATGCCAGCGATGCCCGAGCGCGCATTCCCATTCGTAGTTGACGTTGATGCCCGCATACGCCTCGGCAAGGCATCGTCCCCCTCGCTCGGCCGCCGACTGATGCAGCCGTTCCAGTCCATCTTGGTGGCGGTTCAGCGCTGCTGTTTGCGCGTTCGCACAGGCAGGGCAACCACTCCCCTCCAAGATCTTGCGCGCCTCGGTATCCCAGCGATGTCCTTGCGCACACTCGAAGCGCTGCCGAACAGTGCTCCCCAGATAGTCGCCCTCAAGACAGACCAGATCGCGCTGAGCCAATTGGTCGAAAAAGCGCTGCCGAACGATGGCCTTCTTGCACAGCTTGCACGAGGTGATGCCCGCCTTCACCGCGGTCGCGTGTCGCTCGAATTCATGGCCATGTTGGCATCGGAACAGGTACTTCGCGTGCGAGTTGATCCAGTGTGGCGTCAGGAGCGTAAGACCCGCTGCCTTCGCAATCTCGACCAAACGCGCCAAGGCGCCACCACTGGCGTGGTGTGCAGGTTTAATCGATGAGGCTGGCTTGGTCATGTTCGGAAATGATGCCGCGCACCGCTCGTGCTGACCGTTGTGCCGTCGCGCCAAGGCGCGATTGTCAATCCACGCACAGCCGCTTTGGGGACGGTCAGGCCCAGACTGACCACCCTCTTCTCCTTCATATTCGGTCGCAAGTTCTTCATGGAAGCCGCACTTACGGGCCTCCAGCCAACATCACTGGGAAGCATTCGATGGGAGTTCGCCGGCGACGGCCAGCCTCTGGTCGACCAGTTCAAGCTTCAGCGGTTTGTCCGCATCAAGCTTCTTCTTCTCAATCACCATCTTCCAGTCATTGGTGTTGCCGGGGTTGCGATAAAACGCAACGACCGCAACGAACTTCGTTTCCGGCTGCATCGGCTGTGCAAGGCTGGCGGATGCTCCCGGGCTCAACGTGGCCGCCATACTGGCTTGCAGATCCTGCGCGAGCACGGTCCGGTCGTTCTTGAGCAGATCGTCGTAGGAAGCGCTGTCCAACAGCTTGCGATCCTTGAGTTGGTAGACGCGCACAGCCACCGAAGTCGCCCGCCCTGCCTCGTCCGGATTCAGGGCACGGCGCGCAGCAAGATCGACATTCAAAACCTTGATCTGCTTGTAGAACACCGCCTGATAAGCCCCCACCGAGGCGTCAGAGACAGCCTGCCAGGCTCCGCAGCCCGACAGCAATAAAACAAGTGCAACAGTGGAAGTGGTGAAACGGAAGGTCATTGCAAGATTCCTGATCAAGCCGGTCGTGTCAGATGCGGATTGGGTGCAGGCGTGGGGAAGGCCTCGTACGTACCAAGCACGGCGCGCAAGAAGCCCATTGGAATAGCCGCTAAGCGGTCGTCACGCCGTTGTTGGCACGATCCTGCGCCTCGGAGAGCAGGCTCCAGTTGTTCGCTGGATCGTAGCCCTTGTCGCCGAAGTACATCATTCGCCAGTTCTCGAGCTTAGAGACATCTTTTCCAAAGCCTGCTACTGAGTCATGTACAAGGTAATCAAACAGATCGAGCATCTGGCTGCGGTTATTCTTGTGCTGGACGGAATCCATCGCGAAGCCGTCCGAGCGATCGGGCGAGGTGGATTGATCACGCATGAACCCGTCAAAAAAATCCGCTGGCAGCGGTGGGTGCTGCGTGAAGTCATCAACCGTTTGCAGCGCGTCCAAAAGCGTTTGCTCGCGAAGGGTCAGGGGGGCGTTGCTGCGCTGCTTAACGCGCGCCGCCTCCATGGCCTCTTGCACGGAAGTGCCGCCCTTCGTGATCCGCACCAATTCCCCATCTTGTTCGGCCACCAGATCGCCGTTGTTGGTTTGCGCCAGCACCGTCTTGGCCTCGGGCAAGCGTGCCGTTGCGGCCGCACCCCGTGTCTGCGCAGACAGGTAGCTGCGCGTGGCGTACAGCCAGTGCATGTGCGCCCCCACCGCCTGCTCCAACGGGCCGCTCGGTAGCACGGTGCGCAGGTAGTGGTTGTAGCGGGTGGCGGTGTCGGGCGAAACGTTGAACCACATCCTGATCTTGGGAGCTAGGGTTTCCAGTGCCTGAATCGGCACGCCCGCCACACGGGCGGCGCGGTGCATGTGCACGAGAGGGATCTGGCTGAGCTTCTCATCATCCCGCAACGCCCGGGTCTGCTCGCCCGGTGCATAGCCGCCGCCCACATCCGTGTGCACGCCTGGGTACACCTGCTCGAAGGTATTGGACGGATAGCTTTCGCCATCGCGTACCGAGTCGAGCGGAAACGAATCGCGCACCTCATGTGCGGCCACGTAGTGGATGCACTGCTCCGCCATGGCGGGGATCTTAAGGTTGCCTGCCCAGGCGTAGTGGCCATTCTTGGGAACCAGGGCAAGCCCGGCCCCCACCAGCAAGGCCGCCGGGCCGAACAACACCGTGCCAGCGGCCGTCATGACCGCTAGTAAAGGGCTGCGGTCGATGGCCTGCACGCTCGTTTGCATGCCCACCGACGCCACGGTATCGAACAGGCCCATGAAGTAGAGGCGGATGGGATGGCCTTGATGGCGCCACCCCTCGTCTTCCTGCTGACATTCCTTGGTCAGCCGCACGGCGAAGGCTCGCGCCAGCGCCGCCCCGCGCGAGAAGCCGAACAGGGCCACATTGATCATCCGGATCGGGTGCTGAGGGTTGGCGGCGCGGGCCTTCGCACGGGTGAGGATGTCATCGAATTGTTCCTTGGCCCACTGTAGGCGTTTCTCGCCGCCGACCCCGAAAGCGCCGCCAAGTGTGCTGTATGTCGTTTCGCCGATCTCGGGGAAAGGCGTTCCCAGACCGGGGATGTAGATTCGATACGTTCCCTTACTTTCATCTACGTCCTCATGCGCCATGAACAGGCGCGCCACGTTGCTGTGCTTGGACTTAGGGAGGTGGTCCCGCATGTTGTTGCCTGTGCCATCGAAGAACAGCGAGATCGACAGTACTTGCGAACAATCCGACATGCCGGGGCGTTTGGCGGGGTCGAAGCAGGCCATGGAGCCGGCGCGCTGCTGGCGTTCCTGCGCGGTCAGCGGGCGCTGGCCAGCCAGCTCAGGGATTTGGGCGTCATCAAGCATCGTGGAGGACTCCGTTATCGGATGAAGGGCAGGCGGCGTTCGAGCTTAAGCCGAGGGTCTAGAGAATCAAATCGCCCCACGATGGCGGCCTCGATATGACCGTCCGGGTAGAAGTGAACGGTGAGATATTTCGGGTCCGGCGGAATGGGGCCGGTCACCTCCACCTTGCGCGTGAGGTAGGGGCTCGCGGGTTCGATGGTTTTGCGCGTTTCATAGGACACGAGTTCGTCCAATTGGTACTCCACGTCCACCCAGAACGGAGTCTTGGTGGCGCGGCTCAGGACGACGCAGCAGACTATCCCACCCCCACCCGAGGTAGGCGTGCTGAGATTAATGTTTCCCCCGCCCGCCCCGTTCACAGAAAATTCCGGAATGGCGCGGTCCGTGTAATCGTAGCCAATGATCGCTAGGGTGTATGGCTCTTGTGCAGCGCAGCCGGACAGGCAGACCAGGCCCAGGCACAAGACGGTCAGCCAGGGTGAGAGGCGGTGGAGCAGAATCATCGAGCGTGTCCTTGGATTTGGTTGTTGGTTGGTTCTCTTCGAAGTCAAACAGGCCGTACCAGGTGGGGATTCGGCGCAGGCGTCGGGAAGGCCTCATACGTCCCGAGCACGACGTGAATCATGTGTTCCTCCTCGGACGACAGCACGGTGGTCCAACCCAGGCGCGGAGCGGGGCCGGCTTCGGTCCCGCCGATGGCGGGCACGGGAGCCAGTCGCGACGACACCATCATGCGCAGGTGGACATCCGCCTTGACACCGACATACAGGCGCAGGAAGGCCATCAGGTCACGATGCAGCCATGCACCGGGCAGAAGAGCGTGCGCCTGCTGTGCATTGGTCGGGCGCAGCGTCACACGCACGGCGCGGCTGCGGTACGTAAGACGCTGTCCCAGCACGTAGCCGCCACCGAGACCCTTGGCGGGGCTACCCACGGCTGGTGGTCCGCCCGATGCGGTCAGCGGCTGGGGCGTCCCCGCGCTTGTGGTGACCGACCAGAATTCGTCCACACGGACGTCCACCCCCGGCACGGCCAGCGCAATCACACCGGCCAGGCCTTCGGGCGTGCGGGTCTTCTGGATGAGTAGCCCCAGCAGCGCCAGCATGCGCGAATCCGGCAATCCGGCGCGCTTGGGCTTGTCACCCCAGCCGAAGCCCGCCAGACACAACAGATTGCGCGAATGGGCGTCCGTGCCGCCTGCACGAAAACTTTCCGGATAGCGGTATTTCTTCCACGCGCGATACAGCAGCGTGACGAAGCGGTGGTTGAACTGGTCCAGGAACGCTTCGACGGCCTCGTGTCCTTCCTCGCGCAGCACGATCTCGTCGATCATGTGCGATGGCATCGCCGCATCGACTCCATACAGGCCCATGAAGGTCGTGCGCACGGTCGGCGGCGCATCGGGCCGCTCGTCGTCGAATTCGACCGCGGCGATTTCCCCCGCTGGAAAGCCCACACGGGGCCGCGGTCGGAAGCGCACCCGTTCGTGCTCCAGCGTATCCCGTGTGCCCAACCCAGGGGCTTGCGGCTCACGCGCCTCCAGCAGCCGGCAAAGCTGCATGAAACTCATCCGCGGCGAGCGCCACAGCAGCGAGGCCACCAGGGGCTCGAGATCCGGCCAGTCTGTCGGCTTCACAGCGGCATCCGTTGCGCTTTGCTGCGCGGCCAGACCGTGCGCGTCTGCGCCGGCAGACTCACGATGGCGAGCTTGGTGAACAGATTGATTTCGGCGTACAGCGCGAAGAACCGATGCAGCAGTTCGCCGAACAACATCACATCGCCCTCACCCGCGAAAGCCTGCGCATCCAGCGTGACCTCGATCAGCACGCCCCGCTCGACCGCGCCCCCCGACACCTCCTCGAGCAGTTCCTGCGTCACCCGCAGGATGCCGGCCAGGCGCCTGCGGTTCAGTTCGTCCTGCCGCCAGTCGTACAGCGCCAGCGCGCCGCGCAAGACCTCGGCATCCATCAAGGACAGGAAGTTGGGCGCCAGATGCGACAGGATGCGCCACTGGAACCGGTCTTCCGTCGGCGGATAAAGCGGCAAGGTCAGCGCAACGAGATTGCGCACCCCGGTGACATTCGGCGTGCTGGCTGCAAGCTCGCTGAGACTGGCTTCCCGCAGGCCCTTGCGCGGCAACATGCCATTGGTGCCCGTCACCCGCAGGGAAACGCTCTCCTCTGGAAGGTCCTCCATCGTCTCCCACGCGTGCCCGCCAAGAATCACCCAGGTCTCATGCAGGCCCGAGACGCCGGGACGCACGCGCGTATGGAAATAGCGCTCGGGCGCCTCGTGCCGCAGCATGCCACCCCGGTGCCGGAAGGTCGCAAAGGGAACGTATTCGTAGCGCTCTGCAGTCTGATGGTCGAACGATTCGATGGCATCAACCGCGTAGGTTTCCACATGCTCGCCACGGTGCCCGGCCGGTACCACACGGTATTCGGTCTCGTGGTGATGGATGACGATCGGTTCGGCGTCGAGTTCGAACAGGTTGATGACCGGCGCACAGAACAGCCGCACATTCTCAGCACTGAACCGCTGGTCCGACGGATAGGCGGACTTGAGGACGATCTCTAGCTCGAAGCGGGTCGAGGTCGCGGGCAGCTTGGTGATATCCAGCCCACACAGGTCGACGAAGAGGAATTTCTCGCGAAACGTGAAATATTCCAGCAGCAGTTGGTAACCGGAGAACGCCGCCTCCGCCTTCGGCCACAGGCGCTCCTCCGTCGAGAACCCCGCTGGCTCAAGGGTGACGCCCGACAGCGGCAGCACTTCGCCATCGCGGACCTCCGGGATGCGCCAGTCGATCGAATCAACCTGACGCGTGAGCGCCAGATGCATGGCAAACGCCGTCGGCAGATCGGCATTCAGGTACAGGCGCAATCTCGACAGATCCGTCTCCGTGCGGCGCGCCGACGCTTGTAGCATGAAGCCCAGTCGAATCACCGAGCGCCCATCATGGCGTACCGTGGGCCCGGCATGGGTGATCGACACCGGTTGCAGCGTGACCGCCTGGGTGGTCCGGTACAGGCACTGCACAGTCTTGGGTGTCGAACCTTGCACGTCAGAGGCTTGCGGCAAGGTGATCGGCGCTGAGCGCACCGGGACGCCTGGCGGGACGAACTCGGTCTTTTGGAGCTTCTCTGCGAGCGGAATCAGTTCCACCACGGAGAGCGACGGGATCATCCGCAGGTAATGCGGCCACAGCAAGCTCACGAGCCCTTCGGTAAGTTCCGGCAGCTCGTCATCGAGCTTTTGCTGCAGCCGGCCCGTCAGGAATGCGAAGCCCTCGAACAGCCGTTCGACGTACGGGTCGCGATCGCCCACGCGGTCCAGGTTGAGCAGGCGCGCGCGGTCGGGATGCGCCTGCGCGAATTCCCGGCCGGACTCGCGCAGGTAACGCATCTCGGCTTCGTAGTAGCGCAGGATCGGGTCGTCGTGTTCCATGAGTTTGTGTTCTTATGCGAGCGTCAATGCGCGCGATGGGTCCAGCACGGTCAGCTCGGCGTGGAGTTCCGCGATGCGCTGCGCCAGCGCGGGCTTGTCGGCCTCCTTGCGGTTGCTCATGGCCTTGAGCGAGCGGACCAGTTGATGCTTGACCTCGAAGACGAGCGCCGGCTCCCAGCGCGTCAGAGGCAGCGAGCGGGCAGACAGATCCAGCTCCACCAGCAGCGCATGGGCTGCGTCCGGGCGTCCGGCGTGGTCCGCCAGACGTGCCATGACCAGGCGTTGCAGATAGCGGTGGCGGTCGGTTTTCAGGCCGGGCAAGGCTTCGAGCCAGGTAAAGGCGGCTTCCACGCCCTCGCGTGCCGCCAAATCCCGAGCTTGCGCCTCGATCTCGGGCCAGTCCCCAGCCGCTTCGCCCGCACCCTCTGCGGACACGGGCAGTGGCGCCACGCTCTCCCCGGCTTCTAGGTCGCGCACCACGGCGTGTCGCGCAATCCATTCGAGCGTGGTGTCATCGGCAAACGGCGTGCCGTCGTTGAAAGCCAGCCGCTCGATCCCGGGCAGGCGTTCCAGAAACAGCGCCACGTCGGCGCGCAGCAACTCGCGCCAGGCGTTGTACGGCGCCCCAACATGGTCGAGTGCGACGTGCTGGAAATACTGCAGGTCAAACCACAGGTGGTTCACGCCCTCCATGAAGGCGCCTTCGACACGCTCGAGCAGTTCGTGCCACTGCTTCTGCAGCACAAGCCGCTTCATCTGCTGGCGCAGTTCGCCCCGCGGCGGCGCCAGGCGCGTGCGGGAGGCGGCGTCCGCCGGCGGCACCTCGTGCAAGGTATCCCAACGCACGCTGCGCACGAGCCGCACCGACGGCAGGTAGCCGTTTTCCTGATCGCGCAGCCACGTGGCCATCGCGCGCGCCTGCTCGAGCAGATCGCGCGTGGAGGCGATCGTGCCGGAGGAAGCCGGCATTCCGGTGGTGGATGCCGGCATACTGGCATCGGGCTGCACGCTGCGGGGCGGTGCCTCCTTGCGCTCGAAGCGGGAGACCAGGGGTTGCAGGTTGGGCCGGGCCGCTTCCGGCCAGGCTGCGGTGCGCGTCAGCAGCACATCCAGCGCTGCCAGCGCACGCTCAAGGTCCGCAGGCGCGAACTCGCCGCGCGCCTCCAGCAACTCAATCACGCGCGTCGTGGCGAGCATCTCCAGCGCGCCCTTCTTCGCTTCGGCGCGGGCGGGCAGCACCGCCTCTCCGAATCGGTCAACCAGGGCAGCGGCCAACTCAAGCCCGTCGGCCAGCCCTGCCGGTCCATCCAGCCTTAGCCGTGCCAGGGCATAGTAGCCGGCAAGGCGCACATCCTTGCCGGTTTCCTTGAGCAGTTGTTCGCACGCCCGGGTAATGCGGCCATCATCGATCCCGGAGAGCTTGTTCGCCTCGTCCTTGAGCTCGAAGAACGCGTCTTCGTAGCCCGGATCGCGGCCAACGCCGGTTTCGCCAGCCAGTGGTTGCAGCCACGCTTGCCACGCATCCAGCCGCGTACGCACCAGTTGTTCGGCGTCGCGTGCCGGAAACAGGCTCTTGAACAATCCCGCCAGCATCACTGCACCTCCGCCGACACGGCGCGCGGAGCCCCGGCGTTGATGGCGATGGGCTTCGGTCCTGCCTTCGCTGCCCCGGTCACAAAGATCCGCGCCGGCAGCGTGAAGCGCCGCAGTTGCAACACATCGAGGGGCCCTGCCCCCGCTTCGCTGCGCAGCTGCACACGCAGCGCGATGGCTTGGCTCATATCGGGCGTCCAGGTCACCAGGTAACGTGCGTTGTCCTGTTGGGAGACCTTGGCGCGCTCCAGCAGCCGGATCAGCCCAAACCGCCCTTGCGCGTCCAGTGCCGAGCGCAGCCCGCCCTGCTCGGTCTGCCATTCGATGTGGGAGAGGTTCTCAAGCGTCTGGCCCGGCCACTCGAACGGCACCCACTCCTCCTTCTGATTGAAATAGTGCAGTTCTCGCCCCGAGAACACGTATCGCGTATCCGTGACACCGGAGGCGGGAACCGCGCGCAGATCAAAGCGCAGATGGGCGTCCCCCGATGGGAACAGCACCGTCGCCACCCGGGTGAGCCGATTGAGCCCGTCCAGGAACGCCGGGTCGAGCGCGAGGGCGCCGTGGTTGGCGCCTTGCGCGGCGACCCAGCGGTCACCCTGGCGTTCGACGACACCCGCCAGTTGTGTGGTGACGAACTGCGTCAGGACGCCGATGTCAGGGCGCATGAAGCGCGCCATCTCGGGCAAGGAGGCATCGTTGTCGGAGTCTGCGAACGGATAGCGGCCCCCAAAGGCCTTGTTCCAGTCCGCCACAATGGCGGTGCGCCAGATCTCGTTCAGGCTGGATGCGGCCGGCTGCACCACCACCTCCCAGGTCTGGTCGAGTGGCGCTTGGAACAGCGCACCGAAACCCGCCCACTGTTCGCCCAGGCTCGCGGCCAGCCGGCTCGCGTAGTCCCGACTGTCCGCGATATCCGAGCTCTTGCCCTGCAGTACCGACTGCGCGGCTATGCGCGACATCGCATCGGCATCCGGACTCGCCACCATTTGCTGGGCTTTGAGACGCATGGCGGTGACGCGTTCGAGATAGCGGGCGAGGCTCAGGTCGCCGGTGGTGGCAAGCTGTACGCCGGCCTTGCCGTTTGCCGGCGCACCCGACACGACGTCGCTGCCGGTCAGGCGCAGGATCGGCCCAAAGGGTCCCGCGAGGGGTGCCAATTGGGCTTGCGTCTGCTTCGAGGGGTCCTTCTCGCCGGCGCCGACGAGTTGCTGGGCCTTGCCCAGCAGGGTGTCGGACAACGATTGCGTGGTGGCGCCCGCCCCGGCCTGATACACGATCGCATTCATCAGGGCGACCAATGGCGAGCGTTGCGGGTCACCCAGCAGCGTCAGTTGGTCGACGGTACCGGACAAGGTGGGCACACTCTGCCAGCGCAAGCCATTGAGGAACAAGGCCCACGCGCGGGTGTAATCGTCGAAATACCGTTGGCGCAGTTCGGCTTTGAGTGTCGAGGGTGCCTGGTTGGCCGTCTTGGCGTCCGACAGTACCCAGTCCCCTGCAACATTGCGCTGTTCGCTGGCTTCATCGATTGCCTTCGCGATGCGTCCGTCCCATGCGGCCCGTGTGAACACGCCCGGTATGGCCGTGGTCGCGTCGAACAGCCCCCGGCTGGTGGTGTCGCCCAGCAGCATGGCGAGGGTCACGGGCGGGTATTTAGCGGCTGCCTCTTCAAGAATCTGCTGATAGAGCGCATCGCGAGAGTTCTGGATACCGCGCACGCCGATGATGGTCTGGCGCGCTGCGGCGACGAGCCCGACGTCCGGGTCGATCGCGAGCGCAGCGCCGTCCTCTCCTGCGCGGTGTCCGAGGTGGTTTGCGAGAAACGCGATGGTGTGTTGGCGCAGGTCTTCCCAGGCGCCGGACGAGACCGATGCATTGCCTGGGCGTGCGGGTACAGCGGTGGCAATAAGTTGCGGCGTCAGGAAGGCGGGGACGACCCGCTCCGGCTTGGCCAGCATCAGGTAGGCCTTGAGGGTGTCGTAGGCCGCCTGCACTTGCGTGCTGCCGCCGCTGGCGATCTGTGCGTCGGTGGAAGCGCCAAGCTCGCGCAGGCGCTCTTCGAGTTTGCGACGGATCGGGCCGACAAGAATGCGGCCAGCGGCGTTCGCATACCCGGGCCACAACGCCTCGAGCAATGCGGCGTCTCGGTTCAGGCCAAATCGGGTGATCCACGGTGCGCCGTCGCGTTGTCGGGTCTCCAGCGTTTCGATTTGTTTGTCGAGGCTGTCCAATGTCAGCAGCGCCTGCGTACGGTCCTGCGTCACGGACAGGTGATTGAGTGTGTCAGCAGCCGCTTGGGCCGTCGCACGGTTCGTGAAGCCCGACAGCATGGTGCCGGCGATCCAGCAGCCGACGAGTGCCGTGGTAACCCACGCGGCGGTGGTCGACCACGAAAAGCCGACACGGCGGCCATAGACCTTGCGGCTATGCTCGGCGACGGTCTGCCAGACCGGGTGCTGCTGGGGAAGAGCCAGTGGGTCGTCTTCACCGTCCTCGCCAGGAGCGGACTGAACCGGGTCCCGTGTCTTGCCCAGCGGCGCGAACAGCAGCCCATGCACGGCGTTGCACCAGAAGCGCGACTGGGCGGTCTGCAACACCAGGCCCGACAACGCAGCGTGCAAGCCAGAGATGTGCTGTGAGAGTTCGGCGGGATAGCGGTCGAGAGGATTCTGCGTGAGGCGGACCACGCCCCCGTCCGCGAGGTTGTGTGCGAGATCCTGCAGCGACGCATCGATCTGCTCGGCGTTTGCGCGCGGGTTGGCCCAGGTGAAACCGATGGTCTCTTCCGGTCCCGAGGCGTTGCCTCCAAAGGTCGTGGCATTGAGCAGATACACAGGGGCTGCCCAGCGCAGCGCGCGAGCGTGGCGGGCCAGCCGTTGGGCAACGCTGTCTGGGTCGAAGGGTGTATTGGGGGTGCTTCGATTGCGCGTGACGGCCACGACCGCATCGACCGGGCGACGGCGGCGCAGGCGGCGGATCTGGTCGAGCCAGTCGGTGTCGAGCGTGTTGCTGGTCTGCTTGGCGTAGAGTAGGACCGTGTCGCCAGTGAGCAGGTAGCCGGCTTCAGCCAGGCCTGGCGCTATGAGCTTGACCAGCGGTTCGTCGCCGACGACGAGCACCCAGCGGTCGTGGTAACGCCAGCGCCAGCCGTGACGGTCCAACAAGATTGCCTTGAGCGCGTTGCGACGGACAGGTGCTATCTCGGCACTTGCAGCCTTCTCGTCATCGACTCGCGCAAGCTGCGCGCGTTCATAGCGCCCCGCTCCCCGGCGTGGCGCGTGGCGCGCAACAATGCGCCAAGCTGCAGCCAGCCACGCTCGGCCTGCCAGAAACAGCAAGCCAACAAGACCGACAAACACAATGCGGCGCACCGGCGATGGATCAAGGCTTGCGCCATTGGACCAAGCGAAAATGGCGACCAGTATCGTGACTGCGGTGACAAGAATCCAGTATCCCGACAACTTCGGCAACTTCATGCTCTGTAGTCCATTCTCTGCTTACGCGATGGATTGAATGATGGCGAACCGCAAGGTGCCTTCGCGCCATGCCACCCACTGTGGGCGCTTGGCTTGTGCCGCATGTTCGATTCCTAGTGCCAATGCAAGCCACCCACCGGCTACCCCTTGGCGCCCGAGCTCGCTATCAAGGTCGTGGACACCGGACAAACCAGGCGTCTGCGACACCCCGAAAGAAAGGTTTCCGAGACGATCCGCGATGGCGGTTTTGTCGATGGCATCCAAACCGACCTGCCACACATCCTCAACTTTGTCGGGCGTCGTACAACCCCATTGCAGTGAAGTCGTCATAGCCGATTCCGGGGTCTGAACACCCTCCTCGACTGGCCGATGCAGCAAAGCAATACTCTTGAGTCGGCGGCGCTTGGCAAGCGGCGCCCAGCCCAATAGCAGCGCAACTGCGGCTTCGGCCACCTCCGATGAAGGGGTGTCGCGCAGGCCAACGGCGACGAACAGCGTGAAGTTTTCAAGCTGCGGCCCACCCTTTTGGTCAAGCCACGCGTCCAATGCCATGACGCCCGTCTCTGTGGGCACCAACGCGGCCTTGGCTGTCCGCAGCCCTTTAGCACACCAACAGGCTTGCCAACTGTCCAGTTGTGCCTGCCTTCCCTCGCCCTCTGGCAACGCCAACCGCACGCTGAATGGCACGTCAGCAGGGATAGCGCTGACCATGTTTGCCACTGCATCAATCAAATCCTTGAAGCAAGCACGGTAGCGCGTGGGGTCCTCGTCATCGCCAGCCAAACTGAGCGTGATTTCGGGTCGGAGTGCGGCTTCAGACGCAGCATCGGGCCCCTCCTGCAGACCGTCAGTCTGCGTCCATCGCTGCGACACACCTTGATTGCCCGCTCCCGTCAGGTAGGTAAGCCCGACGACCGCAAGTGGGTCGCTGCCAAACTGCAGGGCTTCTGCCCTGTCAGCCCGCATGACTTCTTCTTCCGCGTCGATACGCTCGTTTTCCTGCTCGTAGTAAAGCGTTCGGAGCCCGAACAGGACGCACCAAGCGAGAAAGGGCATCACCACCAGTCGCATCCAAAACCATACCGTGCTGGTTGGCGCCCCCTGGGGCCAGGTCAGCAACGTATGAGCGACGCCCCCGGCCATGGTCGCCACCAGCAGGCCCATCCACAGCGCAAGGCGTGGAGGGGACGGGCGAGGTTCTGTGGAGACCACAGGAGGAAGCACGACGGGCATGCGCGCTCAGAGCAGGCTGGAAATCAGGCGGCAGCCACACATGGCGCGGTGCCCGTGCCGAGCGATCGGCACGCCGTCGTCCAGCATCGTCTCGTCACCCTCGATGATGAGGTTGGGCCGGATGTCGTGGCGAGGACACGTCACCTCGTCGCCCTTGCGCGCCACGGCACGGTCATCAAATTGCATGGTCTTCGACGCACTGATTACCTTGCCGCCATGATCGGTCGCATCTCCCAAACGAATCAGGTCCATCATTGCTGTCGTGCTCCTTCCGTTGACATAGCGGGTTACGCCGTTGCCAGATCACCGTTACCTGGTTCCCCGTGCTTCTCTTCTTCCGCCAGATGCGTGGTCCAGTCATTCTCTGGCTCGTAGGCGAGATCGCCGAAATACATCATTCGCCAGTTCTGGAGTTTGGAGAGATCGCTGCCGAACCCCGCCACCGAATCGTGAACCAGATAGTCGAAGACATCGAGCAGCAGGCGTCGGTTGTTGTTCTCTTGCGCGTGTGAGGCGCTTGCCTTGCGCCGCGCGACATCGGCCTCAAAGGTGTCGGCACTGCCCTTTGGGGCGGACTGTTCGGAAGCTCCGGGCATCAGACCACCCAGACTTGGCGCATGATGGCCAAGGCTCCCTGCGCCGTGCGTCAGGAAGTCCACAGAATCGGCCGGTAGACCGCGTGGTTCAATAAAGTAGGCAGCACTTGCCTGCGCACTTGCCAGCGTCGCTTCACGCAGACTCAATCGCTTGTGGTTGCGCTGTTTGACAAGGGCCTCATCCATGGCCGTTCGAACATTTCGTCCACCATTGGTGATCTTGCGCAGCTCCTCATCTTGCGTCTCCACCAGATCGTTGTTCCCAGTCTTTGCCAGCATTGCCTTGGCCTCGGGCATTCGTGACAATGCGGCCGCGCTCTTGGTTTGCACGGATAAGTGGCTGCGCGCGCCATACAGCCAGTAAAGATGGGCCGCGACGGCCATTTCCAAGGACCCGCTTGCTCGAACCGTCTGACGGTAGTGGTCGAAGCGAGCTGCGGTCTCTGCTGACAATGCAAATGAGGCTTGGACCTTGCTCCCCATCGTCTCCAATGATTGAATCGGCACGCCCGCCACGCGGGCAGCCCGATGCATGTGCAGCAACGGCACCTGGCTGAGTTTCTCGTCGTCTCGCAAAGACCGCGTCTGTTCCCCCGGGGCATAGGCGCCACCGACGTCCGTATGCACACCGGGGTACACCACCTCAACTGTATTGGATGGGTAGCTCTTACCATCTCGCACCGAATCAAGTGGAAACGAGTCGCGCACTTCATGCGCGGCTACGTAGTGGATGCACTGCTCCGCCATGGCGGGGATCTTGAGATTCTTTGCCCAGTCGTAGTGACCGTCTTTGGGGGCAGCCTTCAGGCCTTCCTCCAAAATCGGGCCCAGCAATGCTGTCGTGGCCATTTGCAACATCGGGCTGCGGTCCAATGCCTTGGCACCTGCCGGCACGCCCACCGAAGCCACCGTGTCGAACAACCCCATGAAATACAGACGAATCGGGTAGCCTTGGTAGCGCCAGCCTTCACCTTCCTTGCGGCACTCCTTGGCCAGCCGAACAGCGAAGGCTCGCGCCAATGCCGCCCCGCGTGAAAAACCGAACAGCGCCACATTGATCATCCGAATCGGGTGCTGGGGGTTGGTAGCGCGGGCCTTGGCTTTTTTGATTCGATCTTCGAATTTGCCCATCGCCCATTGCAGGCGTTTCTCGCCGCCAGCCGCAAATGCCAGTCCAGCCGTGCTAAATGTCGTCTCACCGATCTCCGGGAAAGGTGAGCCGAGGCCGTTCACGTAGATTGGATACATCCCTTTACTTTCGTCTTCCAACTCGTGGGCAAGAAACAACCGTGCGACGTTGCTGTGTTTGGACTTCGGGGTATGCACATACATGTTGTTCTTCGTGCCATCGAAGAAAAGCGAAATCCATAGCGACTGCGAACAATCCGACATGCCAGGCCGCTTCGTGGGATCGAAGCACGCCATGGCATCGGCCCGCTGCTGACGCTCCAGCGAGGTCAGCGGGCGCTGGCCCGCAGGAGACGGCATTTGGGTATCGTCAAGCATGAACGAGCTCCAGTTATCGAACGAATGGCATCCGGCGGTCGAGTTTGAGCCTGGGCGGCGAAGGGCCGTCCCTCCCAGAGAGCGCGGCTTCAATGTGGCCGTCCGGGTAGAAGTGGATCTCCAGATAGCTCGGGTCGGGTGGAACCGGGCCGGTGACTTCTACCTGCCGCGTCAGGTATGGCCCCGGGGGCTCGATGATCTTTCTCGGCGGATAGGACTCCAGTGCGTCCATCTCGTACATCACCTCCACCTTGAACGGAGTCTTCGTGCCTTTGCGCATCACCACACAGCAGGATTCTTTCCCTCCTCCAGCCGTGGGCGTACTCAGTTCAACGTTGCTACCGCCCTGCCCATTCACACCGAAGAACGCGATCGCACGATCCGTGTAGTTGTAGCCAATGATGGCCAGCATGTAGGGTTCTTCCTTCGCGCAGCCCGACAGACTCGCGAATATGAGCAGACCGAGGAAGATGGCCGCACATCTTTGTGCTGCTGTCTTATTCAGATGCATGAGGTTGCTCCATGGCGCTTGCTTGGCTACCACTTCCATTTGATGTGCTCATATCGATCCAAAACGCAAGTTCGACGGCAGCGGAATCTCCGGTCCGTCGAATAGTGTCAAGACAAACGCCAACGAGGGGACCGACAACACGGCAAGCACCAGGGTTGTGGCGATGAGCGCCCTTGGACGTTTGAGTAGAAAGGCAAGCACGGCAATGCACAGCGCATAAGTCAGCACTGCACAGGGAAACATCATCCAAAACCATGCAACTCCACTGGCACCTTCAAAGTCCGATATGCCCTTCGCCTTTATCCAAGCAATTGCGAGACGATCAGCGAGTGTGACGCTCGCAGGGAAGACAAAAATCGAGTAGGACACGTACATCCACGGCTTGGGAACGAGTCTTATCAAGATAGCCACCTCTTTCGCAGGGATAGACCCGTAGCAGCGCCAAAGCACACGGTCTCGCTTGCTACCGTGCTGATGCCGCCCCAACAACAGCGACCGTCATAGGCCGGCCGGCGGCGTTGCATGGACGGGATCAATCGCCTCGATGTCTGACAGTTCTGCCTCAATTCGGCCCCCCGGATAGAAATGAATTTCCAAGGTTTTGGGTTCTGGCGGAATATGGCCTTTGACCGCAACATTCCGTTTGACAGAAGGGCCTGGTGGCACGGTGTACTTTCCCGAGAGGTAGGCTGCGCGCGAGATCGGTTTGTATTCAACCTCAATCCACAGGGGTGCCTTGGTGGACTTGTCCGTGGCCTCGCAGCAGGCATATTCCCCTGCGGCCCCGACCGGGATATTCAATGGGATGACCATCTCTTTGTGACCATCCACGCGGTAGAAGAACTTGGTATCAGTCGTGTGGTTGTGCGTGTTGACGCCGACGATAAAGACTTTGTACTCTGCATGACTAGGCAAACTGACCATGCCAAGGCACAGAGCCACCAGGAACGGTGCAAGGAAATGGCGCAAGGTCATATTTGTTCTGTCGATGTGTTCGACGAGGTTGTGTTTTCCAGCAGCGCCGCCCTGACTCGGTCGGCTAAAAGCGGCATGCTGTTGCGTTCGTCCGGCATGGCCCGCGCAATCGAGGCTTCGGCAATCAGGTAGCGCGTACGCGCATCGAATGCCGCAAGCAGATCGTCGTCGGTTTGGCTGAGCACGTGCAGCACAGCATCGGGCAGCCCAGCATCGACGAAGGCCGTCGTCTGCTGCTCGGTCAATTGCAGCGGTCCACAATACGTGTCGGCCGACAGTCCCAGACCGTCGATTTTCTGCAGGTTTCCGTGCCGGTCTACGTACCACCACGTCTTCACGACCTCAAAATACGTCGTGCGCTGCTCCGTTGACAGCGTGCGATCCAGCACGGCCAGCGATCGCGTGTCAAAGAACTTCATCTGCCATTCGCTCCGGTCCTCACAGACGACATCAAGCCGCGCGCGCAGTCCTGCCACCAGTGCCTCAAAATCCAACGGCGTGAACAGAAAGGAAACGCCTCGAAAATCATCCACGCAACAGCGGGCAAGTTGCGTCATAAGCTTCGTTGGCTGCGCGGCACCCGGTGCAAGGCGAACCAAGTAGGGGCCATATTGATCGGCCCCGTCTTCGGAGCTTGCGTCAAACAGCAGCGCAAGACGGGCATTTGCAGTCTCCCCACCGAACCACTGCCGCAGCTCGCCGAACAACTGTGGATACGCGACGCCGTAAACCAACGCGCACACCTGCAGGCTAGGGTTGGCGAGCTGGAATTCGTGAACTGCCGTTACCAGCAACTCCGGCGTGATTGGAGAATTCGGATGGCTCATTTCGCACCGAGCAAAGCGCCTTGGCGGAATTCAGCCAACAGACAGGGGATACACACGGACTTCGGCAGCAGCGGCAACACCGGCTGCATTGATGCGGGGCCGGGCTTGTTCCAGCTCGCGCACTTCTCAAGAATGCTCCCGGGGGTACAGTTCTCGATGCCACCGCCATGTATCCGGATGTACGATCCCCCGGCGCCGACCCAGACTTCCTTCTTCGCAGAGAGAACGAGCTTTCCTTCAGTGCTGGTGACGGTCAGATCCTTGAGGGCGGCCAGCGCCATCTCGTCGCCTTGTGCCTGGATCTCGACTTTCCCGCGCGACGCAAACAACTTCAGACCCAGCTTCTGCGCAACCATTGAGATCGCCTCGCCGGCGGCGACGGTCAGCCGCTTGACGACGCCGATGTCGGCGCTCTCGCCCGACGTGGCAATCAGATTTCGGGCCGCGCTCAATTGCATGTGTCCACCGGAGACAAGCCCAATACCCGCCGGTGCGCTGGCGAGAAGACCGGCTCGCTTCAAGCCATTCAACGTGCCCTCAAGCAGCGCCTTTTGCTCCTCGTAGTCCGCCGCAATCGCGTTGGCGGCCTTCGCCATGTCAGCCAACGCGCGCATCTGTTCAAGCGCGTTATCAAGCAGGACACGCGCGGGCTCGATATCCAGCTGTTTGCCCTGTGCGTTTGTTTTCGCGTCGGCGGAAAGCAGCATGCCCTTGGCCGCACGCACAGCCACGTGGCCATCGGAACGTAACTCCGCCCCCTGCCCCCGCTCCTTGCGGTTGCCGTCCACCATGTGGCCCAGATTCAGTTCACTGGTCTGGAACGGCGTGGTCAGGTGGATGTGCTCAACCCCTTCCTTGTCCTCCATCCGCAGTTCGTTCTGCGCGGCGGTGCGGATGAGGTTGCGCGTATGGTTCAGGTTGTTGACCAGGTCCGGATGCAGGCTGTCGTGCATCGCCCCAATGATCACGGGCCTATTCGGGTCTCCATTCGTATGGATGATGGCCACTTCCGCGCTGTCGATCAGCGGGAAATGCTGGCCATAGTTCTCGCCGCTATAGGGCTTGGCGAAGCGCACCGGCCGACTCGTGCCGCCCGGACTCCATTCATCCAGATCGAACGGCAACTTGATCACATACCAGCCCTGCTCGGTCAGGTAGGCGTATTTGTAGTTGCCCGGCGAGGTGATTCGCGCCGGCAGGATGCCGTCAATCACCGGCCGTTGGATCGACGCCATCGGCGTACGCCAGACGCGGTCGGCCGGAATCGCCTCGAACGTCATCCAATACGATTCGCTGCGTCCGCCATGCGACTCGACGGCCGTCATCAGCAGGCCATGCGGCGCATCTGCCGGGTTCTCGTCGAGACTGACCATCTCCCCGGCCTCGACCCCGAACGGATTGCCAGACCCCTTGAACACAACCTGCTGCGCGAGATACTCCTCGTGGCGCCGGCGAGCAATGCCCTGGCCCTCTTCCGGTGTCTCGTAGTGTTCGCCCCAGCGGTAATCGACGCCCTCGGTCGTCTTGTCCTCGCGCGCCGCGTTCTCTTCCACCAGGAGGGATACCCCCGCCTGGCGATGGTTGTAGTCGTGCAGCCGGACGGCCTCGGGCACGCGCTGCGTATAGCGCTCCAGCGTCTTGATGCTCTCGGCCCCGGCGCTCTCCAGCCCCGCATCGCGCCGGTGTGGCACGACGCGCTGCTTGCGGGCGTACGCGTCCAGATCGTCCCCAAACACAACAACGGTTCGATCCTTCTTCTGCTCGAAGCGAAACCACATCCCCTCTTCGGCGCACAGGCGCTGGATGAAGGCGAACGTCGTCTCGTGGTACTGGGTGATGTATTCGTGGCGCTTGTACTGCCGGCGCAGCTGGAACTCGAAGTCCACGCCTGCCCGATAGCCGTAATGCCTCAGCGTATCGGTCACAATTTCCTCGACCGACTGCTTCTGGAACAGGCGGCTGGTGACACCGCGGTTCAGGTCAGCGAGCTTCGGTTCGAGCCGCACCCGGTAGCGCGTCTCGTCGGCCGAGGTCCCCAACTCATCGAACCGCGTGATGATGCCGTGGACAGTGTAGGCCGGCGGCTTCTTGCTGAACTTCTCCGCGTTCTCCCCGAACATCTTGCGCAGATAGTCCATGTTCGGGTCGATGGGGTCGATGGTGAACTTCGCAGGGCGGCCGACCACTTGGTCCATTGGGAGACTGGCTACGGGGCTCGTGAACTCGATGTCGTACCAGTACAACTCGCTGATCGCATTGCGCCCAACGAACTTGAGGATGGAAAACGGGGCCGGATGCGGCGCCAACTTCAGCTCATACGCCTGCGAAGGCAACACCATCGACATACAAAGACTCCCTACGCGCAATACGTACTGACGACAACGCCGGAGCCAACGAGACCCCGGCGCTTGATGCGAGAGACCGCGAACCTACGGCGCGGCGCCGAAGTCCTCACGTAGCGGACCGCCCTCACCCTCGGCAAGGTTGAGCTTGGCCGCCTGGAGGTCACGCGTGTTCTTTTGCACGGCAATGGCACCGAACAACGCCAGCGCGAACGACATCCCGTAAAAGCCTTTTTCGCTCAGGGCCAGGGTGGCATTGAACAGTCCCACGCAAAGCAGGAGAACAGCCAGCAGTACGGAGAACCAGGCCAGACCGTAGTACAGCCCCGTCACGGGAATGCCCTCCGCGCGATCGCGTACGCTCTTCTGAATCGATACCGCCGAGAACAGCCCATAAGCCAGCACGGTGAAGTAGTAACCGCGCTCATTCAACTGCATGTTGGCGTTGTAGAGGCCGATGAGGAACGAGACGATGCCGATGAGCAGTGCGACCCACGAAACGGCGACGAACGCAAATGACGGCGCCTGAAGTTGCGGTTTCATAGGTGCTCCTTAGCTCTTTGCCTTAGGCATCTGCGACACCAGCGACAGCCCAATGTCCATCCCCTCGACCTGGAAGTGCGGGATGATGAAGAGCTTGATGCGGAAGAAGCCCGGGTTGTCCTCGATGTCTTCCACCGTCACCTTGGCTTCCCGCAGCGGGTGCGAGGCTTGCAGCTCGTCGCCCGGGTCCTTCATCTCGGTGACCAGTCCCTTGATCCAGTTGTTGAGTTCCAACTCCAACAGACGGCGATCCTTGGTGGTGCCGATGTTCTCGCGCTGAATCAGCTTCAGGTAGTGCGCAATGCGCGAAAGCAGGAAGATGTACGGCAAGCGCGCATTGATGCGGCTGTTGGCCGTGGCTTCCTTGGTCTCATACAGCGCGGGCTTCTGCGTCGAATTGGCCGAGAAGAAGCACGCAAAGTCGTGGTTCTTGTAGAACGACAGCGGGATGAAGCCCAGGTTGGCGAATTCAAACTCGCGCGTCTCGGGGATCAATACCTCGGTCGGAATCTTCGGCTGCACGCCAGTGCCCAGGTCGTACAGGTGCACGGGCAGATCTTCGACCTTGCCACCCGCCTGCGGACCACGGATCTGCACGCACCAGCCGTTGGAGACGAAGCTGCGCACCATGTTGGCGGCAAACGCAAACGAGGCGTTCACCCACAGGTACTTGTCGTGATCCGGGCCCTTGACCGCTTCTTCATAGTTGAAGGCGCGCACGGGCGTCGTGTCCTTGCCGTACGGCAGGCGGCCCAGCACGCGCGGCATGGTCAGGCCCACGTAGCGTGCATCGTCGGTGTCGCGGAAGCTCTTCCACTTGATGTACTCGGCGCGGTCGAAGTAGTTTCCGATGTCCTGGATCGCGGCCACCTCCTCCATCGACTGCTTGCCAAAGAACGCCGCGCCCACCGAGCCGATAAACGGCATATGGGCAGCAGCCGCGACCTTGGAGATATTGCGCAGCAAGGCGACATCCTGGGGCGAGTTCGCGAACTCGAAGTCGCTGACCAGCGCGCTGATCGGCTGGCCACCCGGGGTGTCGTATTCCTCGATGTAGGTCAGGCGGTACAGGCCACTCTGGATGATTTCTGGGGTGTCCTCGAAGTCGCGCTGCAGCGCGTCCTTGGAGACATCCAACACCTCGATCTTCGCGTTGCGCCGGAAATCCGTGCGCGACACCAGCATCTTGAGGCCGCGCCAGCGGCCTTCGAGTGCCTGGAATTCAGGCGTGTGCATCACAGCGTCAAGCTGGCGGCTGATCTGGCGGTCAAGCTGCCCGATGTGGAAATCGAGCAGCGATTTGTCCAGTCGGTCGACCGGCTGGCTGGTCTTGGCGACCAAATCCAGGAACGCGCTCATGCCGCGTGCGATCCGCTCATCAGCCGATGCCTCGGACAGCGTGTCGTTGTCGCGAAAGGCTTCCAGCGGACGGGCCTCGGCCACCGGCTTCAGATGGATCTTGTTGCACAGCGACGCGTACACGCTGTCGTTCTCCAGAACGACCGTCTCCGTTGCGCCCTGCGCGGACTCATGGTGCTTCATTGCAATGCCTCTTCTGCGTTCGTTTGGCTTCTCAGTTCAGTGCGGTACAGGCTCCAGGCCCAACACCGCTCAGGCGTGGCCTTCCGGCTGCGTCGCCGCCGTCGCGATCTGCGACAACTCGTTGCGCAGCTTGTCGGAGAGCCGCTTGTCCTTGAGCACCTTTTCGAACTCGCGCCGGAACGTGCCGTTGTCCAGCAGGTTCGATTTGAGATCGCGCAGCAGATTGCGCATCGCCAGCAGCGCCTGCAGCTCGGGGATTTGGCGCGCAACCTGTTCGGGCTCGAAGTCCTTGAGCGCGCGGAACGACAGGTTCACCGGCAACTCCGTGCCATCCCCCGTCAGGGTGTTTTCTGCAGCGAGCTTGAGATCCGGCGCGTAGTCGGCCAGCACCGCATCGAAGTTGTTCTTGTCGATGTTCACCTTTTTGCGCTCAGCAAGCGGCGCCTGCTCGCGGCCCGCGCTGAAGTCGCCCGCGACCAACAGCTTGAGCGGCAACTCGACCTTCTTCTGGGCGCCGCCCGTGTGCAGATCCAACGTAATCGAGACGCGACTCTTCGGAATTTCGCGCTGAAAGCTGTCCATCCGTACTCCCTCTTCCCAAGCTAATGACGATTGATCCAAGACGGCATCGATTCCTGAGACCGATGACGTCATGGCGTTTTATCAGGTTTACCATTGCAAAGTCAAAACTAACGTAATGTCGAGTGAGGCCTCCAGTTTGTCACAATTGTTTTGAATTAAGCGCCGCTTATATCTGGGTTTACGTTGAGACCAGCGACTCGGTGGACTGCGAGATGCTTGCAGTGCCAAGCCTGGAAGCGCCGCTGCACGAAGGCGCTAGGCGCAGTCGGTGCTCATCTGAGCGCGAATCCAATCCCGGCAAGCCCTTTCGGCAGATTGCAAATGTTTGTCACGCCATATTGACTTTTTATCTATTAACTTTTTATCAGATAGCACTGATCTCCAGCATCGCGATCCACATTGTTTCAATGCAACTTGCGGGTATACGATTCGCAATTACGCCGTATAGAATCGGCCGTCACGTGATTTAATGAATCGTCGTACACCACCTTTATGCGGATCAACAAACCGCTTTGGCATGAGGGCTTGATCCTCACGCAGCAGCATTTTCAGCAGCAGGACCAGTGGTCTGGATTCGCCTTGCAGCAACTGGCCTCGGCAGCGCTTGCACAGCCCTGGGGCACGCTTGGTGTCGAGGTCGACGAACAGGCGCTGGCCACGGGCAGGCTCAAGCTCACCCGTCTCAGGCTGCGCTTTCCGGATGGCACCCCCTTTGACTCGACCATCGCCGATGCCCTGCCGCCCGCGCGCGATCTGGCCCAAGGCTTGCCTGCCGACCTGCAAAGCGTGGTCGTGCTGGCCGCGCTGGCGCTTCCCGATGCCAACGGCAGCAACTGCCGCTTCGACGAGACGACACTGGCCCGCCCGCGTCGCTCGTACCGGGAGTTCGTCAAGGTGGTGGATTTGAATGGGACCAGCGAATCGGAGATCGCAGCCGAGCGTTACGCGGTGCGCCTGCTCTTCGCGTTCGAGGCGCACGCGGACGACACGGTCTGCGCGGTTGCGCGCCTGACGCGCACGACCAGCGGCCAGTTCCAGGTCGATCCCACGTTCGTGCCGCCGTGCCTGACGCTGGCCGGCCACCCGCTGCACCTCGAGCGGATCGCCCGGCTGGCCGACATTCTGCAAGCCAAGAGCGCGGCACTGGGTGCACGCCGCAGCGAGCGCATCGAACAGGTCGCCGAATACGGCGTGGCCGACGTCCAGCTCTTTTGGCTTCTGCACTGTATCCATGCAACCTGGCCGCAGTTGCGACTCTTCGCATCGCACCCCAGCCGTCCGCCCGAGCACCTGTATGCCACGCTCGCGCAATTGGCGAGCGCGCTGATGACGTTTTCCACGGCGCTGCAGCTCACGGACATCCCCGCGTATGACCATGCCCGGGCCGACGAGGTATTTACCCGGCTGGAGACGATGATTCGCGAGCTGCTGGACGCCATCATTCCGTCGCGTGTCGTGTCGATTGGCCTCACGCGCAAGAGCGCGACCACCTGGACCGGCCAGTTCCTGGATACCCGCATCGTCGAAGGCGCGGCCGACTGGTACCTGTCGGTCAACGCGCCGCTGCCCGCCGTGACGCTGGCCGAACACTTCCCCCGTCTTTGCAAGATCGGCGCGCCGGATGATGTCGAGCACATCGTCAATTCCGCCCTGCTCGGCATCCCGCTCAAGGCCGTGGCGCGCGTGCCGGCCGCGATTCCCGTCCGCCTGGACAACCAGTATTTCGCGCTCGATTCGAACGACCCGGCGCATGCGCGGATGCTCGCCGCACGGGCCTGCCAGGTCTACCTGCCGGCGTCGGTCCCTGACGCTTCGCTCGAACTTTACGCGGTGCTGCGCTCATGACTCCGACGCTCGTCCATACTGAACCGAGCCTGTTGCCCGCCGCTCCGGTAGCTGCTTCGGGTGCGCACGGCGGCATGCGCAGCCTGCTGCGCGACACCGCGCTCCTGGCCACCACCCTGGCAGCAAGCGGCACCACGCAGGATGTCGTCGCGTTGCGCCGGCGCTGCGTGGAACTGATGGACCAGTTTGCGCAGGCGCTGGAGCGCCGCGGCTACCCTGAAGACGTGCGCCAGGATGCGCTCATTGCCCAATGCGGCCTTCTGGACGAAATCGCCCTGCGCCGTCTGTCCGGGGAGAACCACGCCAACTGGGAAGCCAATCCGCTCCAGGTGGAGCGGTTCAATATCCACGACGCCGGCGAGCGCGTGTTTGCCCGGCTGGAGCAGCGCATGCGCGAAGCCCCGCCCTGTGTGGACCTGCTCGAGTGCTATTCGGCCATTCTCGGCCTGAACTTCGTGGGCCGCTACGCCCGCGAGGGCGAAGCCAAGCGCACCGCACTGGTGGACGCACTCAACGCGCAATTGCAGCAACTGCGCGGCACGCCTGCGCGGGCTTTCTTTGCGGACCGCGGGTCGCGCCGATTCGCGGACTGGTTTGTCCGCCTGTCGCCCTGGGCCATCGCAGGCGTATTCGGCCTCGTCGCTCTGCTCGTGTGGCTCGCCTGGACGGCCGCACTGGACAGTCAACTTGCCCACGTCATCACGACGCAGGGCGTCCGCCCGTGAAGTCCGAAGCGCATCCCCAGTTTGGTGCGCCCGCAGCGGCCATCGAACGAGACCATGACGGGCTCGGCTATCCGGCGCGCCTGCTGGTCGTCTTCGCGGCCGCGCTGGCGCTCACCGTCCTCTGGCTGGTGTGGCCACTCGGACGGGGAACCGCATGGTCCCTGACCGCCGTCATCGGCGTGACCGCGCTCGCGGCCCTCTGGCTGCGTACCCGCCAGCTTGCGCGCGCACGTGAGCACAGCGCGCAGGTTCTCGCCGCGCTGGGCACGGCCACGGCGGCGATTCCTCTCAAGCTGCGCACGCGCATGCCGCTGGTGCTGGTGACTGGCGACGGGCTGCCGGCGCTGTTCGATCGTGCTGCCGAAACCCACTACGCCTACGTCGGCGACGGCGCGATCTGGCTGCGCGTGGACCGGCCGCAGGATCTGCCGCGGCTTGCCGTGGCGGTCAGACAGTGGCGGGATGGCCGGGCTCCCGACGGTGTCGTCCTATCGGTGGCGCCAGCCTTGCACGCAAGCACCGATGCGCTCGCGCAGAAGCTCTTCATCGTGCGCCAGGCGGTGGCCGATGCGGCACGCGTACTGGGCAGGCGCCTGCCCGGCTACGTCGCGGTCTACCAGCGGCTGACCCGGGGGCCCGCGGCCTTCGCGATGCCGCAGTGGTACGGCGTATCGTCGGCAGCGCGGCTGACCGACATGCAGCGTTTCGAAACCGTCCTTCAAGCTGCCGAGATCGAACCGGCGACGGCGGCGGGCGGTCCCCTTGCCGCACCCCGCGCCGCAGCGCTGGCATCCGTCGTCGGTTGGACCCAACGCATCGTCCTCGATGCGCTGGCGGATCGGCGGCATCCGGCAGCGCCCTGGGTGCCTTACGGGATGGGCTGGATCGACTGTGGGCCCGCGAGCGGGTCGGCTGCGCTGTGGGAGCGCGCTGTCGCCTTGCAGACGCAGGTGGTGCCTGCTGCTGCGGCCGCCTCTCCCCTGCCGTGGCCGTTGCCACAGCCTCTCATCGAAGCCCTACCCCAGCGGGCGTGGGCCTCCCCCCGGCTGGCGGCGCTGGGCCATGCGGTGGCGTTGACAGCCTGTGCGGCGGCCCTGGCGTTCTGGGGGGCGGCAAAGAACAACGCGGCGTGGCTCACGCGCGTCGAGGCCGATCTCGGCCGGTATGCGGCGGCCCCGGCGGCCAACGATGCCGCCAAGCGCGACGCCTTGCAGGCGCTCGTGGCCGACCGCGATCAGCTTGAGCGCTACACGCGAACTGGCGTACCGCTGCGGCTGTCGTTCGGCATGTACCGGGGGGTGCAACTGGTGCCGGTCCTGAACACTGCCATCGCGTCGTATCAACCGCCACCGCCGCCCGCGGCGGTGGTGACGCTCGACAGCATGTCGCTGTTCGATTCCGGCGCGGCGCAGCTCAAGCCGGGCTCGACACGCACGATGGTGGCGGCGCTGGAGATGATCAAGTCGCATCCGGACAAGCGGATTCTCGTGGCCGGCTACACGGACAACGTCGGCAGTGCCGACAGCAATCTGAAGCTGTCGCTCGCCCGCGCGGGTGCCGTGCGTGACTGGCTGATCGAGGTGTCCGGGATACCGGCCACGCAGTTTGCGATCCAGGGCTATGGCGACACGCGCCCCATCGCGAGCAACGACACCCCCGAGGGGCGCGCGCGCAACCGGCGGGTCGAGATCACGCTGGTGCCCGATACGGGCCGGTAGCGCACAGGTTTGCCCCCGGAGCACTTGCTTCGGGATTTTGACGCTCGGGGGCTGGCTCCGGGCGATTTGCGTATGACAAGGAGTGAAACATGGCAATTCCGGCCTATATGTGGCTCAAGGACGATGGCGGCGCGGACATCAAGGGTTCGGTGACCGTGCAAGGCCGTGAGGGCAGCGTCGAGCTCGTCGCGTTCGACCACGGCGTGCACATCCCCACCGATGGCAACACCGGCAAGCTCACCGGCACGCGCGTGCACAAGCCCATCACGCTCACCAAGGAAACCGACGCTTCGACGCCCTATCTGTACAAGGCCGTCACGAGCGGCCAGACGCTGAAGTCGGTCGAGATCAAGTGGTACAAGATCGACGACGCCGGCAAGGAGAAGGAGTACTTCAACACGAAGCTGGACAACGTCAAGATCGTCGCCGTCAAGCCCAAGATGCTCGACATCAAGAACCCGGCCTTCGAGAAGCACAACCACCTCGAAGAGGTCGAGCTGCGCTACGAGACCATCACCTGGTCGTACAAGGACGGCAACATCATCCACAAGGACACGTGGAACGAGCGTTCCTGACGCCCACCCCGGGCCGGTCTTCTGCACGCTCCCCGTCCACGAACGCTCCGGCCCGTCTACCGTCAGTGCGTCTGTTTACCCGCGCACTGACGGTTGTATTTTGAGCCGCCCTCCCCCCTCTTCCCGTATCCCGTTCCACCATGGCATCGCGCGACACCACCCTCCTGCTTCGACGGCTCAACCCCCACTGTGCCCGCGCGCTCGAAGCGGCCGCCAGCCTATGCCAGACGCGGCTCTCAGACGAGATCACGGTTGAACACTGGCTCCTGAAGCTGATCGAGGCGGGCGACGGCGACATTCCGGCGATCTTGCGGCACTATGGGATCGATATCGACGCGCTCTGGGATGCCCTCCTTGCCGCGATCGACCACCTGCCGCGCAGCCTGCGGGGCAAACCGGCCCTCTCGCCGCAACTGGCGGCGCTGCTGCAGGATGCCTGGCAGAAGGCGGCGCTCGAGACGGACGACACGGCCATCCGTTCCGGCAATCTCCTCCAGGCGATCGTCGATGCGCCCCACCTGCTACGGGCACAGAACGCGTGGCCGCTGCTGTCGATCAGCAGCCCGCAAATCCAGCGCCTGCTGCCTCGACTGAGCCACCGGTCTTGCGAGGGCCAGCCCGAGGCATCCGAAGATGAATCGAGCGAGCCTGCTGCATCCGCAGCCGCTCAGCCCCCGGCACGGGACACCGGAATCCAGCCGGCACAGACACGGACCGTCGAAGGCAGTGCACTCGCGCGCTTCGCGATCGACCTGACCGACAAGGCCCGCCATGGCGAAATCGACCCTGTGTTCGGCCGCGATCGTGAAATCCAGCAAATGGTCGACGTGCTCGCGCGGCGGCGCAAGAACAATCCGATCCTCGTCGGCGAGCCCGGCGTCGGCAAGACCGCCCTCGTCGAGGGACTGGCGCTGCGCGTGGCCGAGGCCAGCGTGCCCAACGTGATCCGCGACGTGCGCATCCTTACACTGGACCTGGGCCTGCTGCAGGCAGGCGCCGGCGTCAAGGGCGAGTTCGAGCAGCGCCTCAAAACCGTCATCGACGAGGTGCAGGCCTCCCCCGTGCCGATCCTGCTCTTCATCGACGAGGCCCACACGCTCATCGGCGCGGGCAACGCGGCCGGCGGCGCCGACGCGGCCAACCTGCTCAAACCGGCGCTCGCGCGCGGTGAGCTACGCACGATTGCGGCGACCACCTGGGCCGAATACAAGGAATACTTCGAGCGCGATGCGGCGCTCGAGCGGCGCTTCCAGGTCATCAAGGTCGACGAGCCGGACGACGAGGCCGCCTGTCTGATGCTGCGCGGCCTCAAGGGCCGCTATGCGCAGTTTCACAATGTCCATATCCGGGACGAGGCGCTGGTCGCCGCAGTCAAGCTCTCGCGCCGCTATATCCCGGCGCGGCAATTGCCAGACAAGGCAGTCGACCTCATCGACACGGCCGCCGCGCGCGTGCGCATGGGTCTCGAATCGCCACCGGCGGAACTGCAGCGCGCCGAGGCCGCCGTGTCCGCACTGGAGCTGGAACGCAACACCCTGGAAGACGATGCACGGGCCGGTATCGACGGCGCGCACGCACGTCGCCTCGCACTCGATGCAGCACTTGCCGACGCCAAATCTGCGTTGACGGCGCTACAAGCGCGCTACGCGCACGAAATCGGGCTGATTCAGACACTGCATCACCAACGCGACGCCGAGGCTTCCACACGTGACGACGCGGCGTTCGCTCAGGCCCGCCAGGCGCTCGCCGCCGCGCAGGGCAAGACGCCGCTCATCTTCGCGGACGTCGACGCGCAAGCCATCGCCCGTGTCGTGGCGGAGTGGACCGGTGTGCCGGTCGGCAACTTGGTCGAGGACGAACTGCAGAGTCTACTCACCCTCGAAGGGCAGCTCGCCCAGCGCGTGGTGGCGCAGGACGATGCGCTCGCCGCGCTCGCAGAGAGCCTGCGCACCGCCAAGGCGGGGCTCAAGAGCGAGCATGCGCCGCTGGGCGTCTTCCTGCTGGCGGGACCCTCGGGTGTTGGCAAGACCGAGACGGCATTGGCGCTGGCCGACCTGCTCTTTGGTGGCGAGGCGGCCCTCACGACCATCAACATGTCGGAGTACCAGGAAGCACACACGGTCTCGCAGTTGAAGGGCTCGCCCCCGGGCTATGTGGGCTATGGCCGCGGTGGGGTTCTGACCGAAGCGGTGCGCCAGCGGCCCTACAGCGTTGTCCTGCTCGATGAAGTCGAAAAAGCTCACCGCGATGTGCTGGACATCTTCTACCAAGTCTTCGATCGCGGCATGATGCGCGACGGCGAGGGGCGCGAGATCGACTTCCGCAACTGCGTCATCCTCATGACGTCCAACCTCGGCAGCGCGCAGATTGACGAGGCGACCGCTGAGACCCCCGACATCTCGCAGGCCGATCTCTTGGAGGCCATCCATCCGCAATTGGTCGCCCACTTCCAGCCCGCCTTGCTCGCGCGCTTCCAGACCCTCGTCTATCGGCCGCTCGACGCCGGCGCGTTGGCAGCCATCGTGCGGATGAAGCTGGCCAAGGTGGCGGAGCGTTTGCAGCGGCAGCACGGTGTCGAACTGATTTGCGACGACGCGTTGATTGGCGGCATCGCTGAACTGTGCCTGGCCCGGGAGTCGGGCGCGCGCAACGTCGATGCCTTCCTCAATCAGCGCATCCTGCCGACCGTCTCGCGCGAGCTGCTTGCGCGCATGGCCACGGGCAGAGCGCCCGCCAGGATTGAGCTGTCGAGTTCGGCCGAAGGCAATCTGACGATGGAGTTCATTGACCGTGGCGAGACCGTAGGCGACACGGTAGCGCCGGCCCTCGCTTAAGGAGAAGCGCGCCCGTGCCTGCAGGTCCCTCCCTTTACGACATGCTTCTGGGCCAGATCGGCGGGGAGCCGCTGGCGGCCCACGATGACCGCACCCTGGAATGTCTGAGTGTGCAGCGGAACGTCCAGCGCATCCTAAACACGCGCGCCGGTGCGCTCAAGCATCTGCCCGATTACGGCCTGCCGGATCTCACCAACATCTACAAGGCCCTGCCCGCTTCCGCCCATCTGCTCAAGGAGCAGATGGAGGCGACGCTGCTGAAGTACGAACCGCGCATCCGATCCATCGAGGTCGAGATCCTCGAGAACGACGATCCCGGCGTGCTGGTGAGCTTCGAGATGGTCTGCCACCTCAAGAAGGCGGGGCTGGTGCGGTTTGGGACGTATTTTGAGCCGCCGGGACGGCTGCATGTCAAACGACGCGCGGAGCGCGGCTAAGACCGCAATCCACACGGTGTCAATCCGCCGCGGCCGGGAGGTTGGCGATCGTCGGAGGCATTGATGCGTCGATCTTTGACGCCCTCAACGCCCCCCCTATGCGTTATCGCGCTTGTGTCACCAACCACTTGCCGCTATTGCTTGGCCAACACCCCAGACGCCATGAAACTGTTCGTCGGAGTCTTCAGCAGATAGCTAATGGCCCGGGAATAGCCATTGCTTCCCGAAATCGGCCTGAAGACGATTGCGGCATTGCCTTGGAAGACCGATCCCGCTGGCGCGCTGCAGGACCCGCCAACAGCCGTGGTCAACGACACGCTATACAGGTTCTGATTGCTTCCCGGCGTACTGAGCATCATCGTGCCGTTCACGTTACACCCACTCAACGTTCCGCTCACGGAGCCATCCGCTGCGATCGTGAGCGACGCATTGGTGACGGCCCAGGTTCCGGCCACGCTTGCCTGCGTCACGCTCAGGGCGTTGGCAGCATCATAGTTCCACGCAATACTCTGCGTGCGGCCATTCTCAACATAGCTGCCGCTGAAAGTCTGCATGGGTACGAAGGACCCGCTTGCAGAAGAGATGGGATACACGAAACCCGTAAATTCCCAATGCGACCCCGTCATCGTCCATGACGTTCCCGAGACCGAAAGCACACCAAACAGCTCGGAGGCAGGCGACCCAGCCAGATAATCGACTGAAGAAATCTTTTGGGCCGGATCGACGAAAGCATACGTTTTATTCAGTCCCGAGGCTGCTGTCCAAATACCGAGAGCGCCTGTCCCGGTTGCTGCCGTTGAACCGGCTTGCGGACTGGATAGACTCGGCAAGGCCTCGCCCACCGGGGCTGGTGCAGGCGCGGGGCTGGGTGCGGGTGACGGAGCCGGTGCGGGGCTGGGCGTCGCAGGCACCGGCGAAACGACCGCCCCGGAATCACCACCTCCACCACAGCCAGCCAGCAATGCCGAAGCAATCAGTGAAGCAACAGCCACCTTCTTTTGCATATCCAACACCTATTGAACTCGATTTAGATTGAAGAAATTTTTGTACTCCAACGCGCTCCACCGTAGCGCGATAGAGACAAGACACACTGAATTTCATCGCTGCCGCTAGCCCGAGAAGATCATGAAATCCGATCAACTCACCGCCTCGCTCAACAGCGAAGCTCGCCACATGCTTGTTATCAAAGGCCCGTGGTTGGGCGTGTCGCACTGCGCAACGCACTGGCAGCGCTGCCAGTTGTGCGTCACCTAGCCAACAGGGCGCCAATCGATACGCTGGAATCGCCACCGCGCGTGGAGATAGCGGCAGCGCCATCGACGACTCGCAACACACCAGCCTCTGCGCAATCTCCCTTCGTGACAGCCTGAATGTCGACGCGCCTTTCGATCCGAGTCGCGCCGAACATGCGACGCCCCGAATAGCTGGATGTGCCCGTTAATCAGGTCTGCACGTACAGCCGATGGAACAGCTGTGTCGCGTGTTCGGTGAGAATGCATCGCGCTTCGTCAAAACGGGCCATCTCTCAGCCCAGCGCATCACGCATCCAATTCCGCGCGGAAGACGTTTTTCCTCATCCAGAGAAAAGAAACCCGGTGGACACGACGTCACCGGGCCGGGAAACCGCATGCCCGAGGGAGACACGCGGGGGTAGAACTGCGCGATCATTGTGCGCAAGTGCATCAATGAAAAAGGCAAACTTCTGTGTCGTACGTGAAGAGAGTGGTGATGGGCCGCAGACCGCGAGTTGGCGTCACCCGACTCCTCTAGACAGAAGCTCTGCCGCCCCAAGAGGAAGCCTGCAATCGTCTCTCACAGCGTTACTTCGACGCCAGGATGTGACGACGCGCCTGGAAGAGCTCGCCCCCTTTTTGCCAGAGGCGGCTGGCCTCTTTGGAGCGAAAGTTCCCAGCCGCCAGTCTGCTGTGGCGCCAGCGTGATCGCTACGAAAACACGACACACAATGCATGCAATGCACGCCCCCACGAAAGCACATTCACGGCGACCAGAGCTGTCATCAACAGCAGGTGGTTGTTGCGGACACGGTGGCGACGCCAGTCAGCGTCTTGCACGTCGAGCATGATTTCCTGGGCAGAACTACCAAGTCTTCGATGCGAGCCATCGTGCCGCAGTCCACACTGAAACACTGCAAGGCCATGTCAGGTGCAGCACGATCGTCACAATCGTTCACAAACCGTTCTTGGCGCCCTATCCCACCGGCCTGACAGAATGGCTCTTTGCGGTATGCGCGTTTTCGATAGGAGGAGCCATGCGCCGACTTCAAGTGAGCTTGACCATGGGCATCCTGGCGTCATTGCTGGTGCTATTCGGCTGCGATCAGCAGCAGGCCGATCAGGCCGTCGAGCGCGCAGGCCAGGCCGCCAAGCGTGCCTGGCAGTCAGCCAAACCGGATCACCTGCTGTTCAAGGGCATCGTGACGGGTCAGTCAACCGAGGACGATGTGCGTGCGACGGCGGGCCAGCCCGAGACGATCTGGGAGAACGAGGATGGCACGCGCGAACTCGAATATCCGCGCGGCCCGGAGGGCACGTCCACGTGGCGCGTCATCATCTCGGCGGATGGCCGCGTACGCAGCATCAACCAACTGTTGACGGCCGAGAACTTTGCCCATGTGCACCCAGGACAGACACGCCGAGACATCCTCCGTCTGCTCGGCAAGCCGACCAAGGTCGAAACCTTTGCACTCAAGCCCGAAGAGGTGTGGGGGTACCGGTGGATGGAAAGTCCAACGGAACGCGCTTTCTTCAACGTGCATTTCGGGGCGGATGGCCAGGTGACGACGACGTCCCGCAGTGACGACCGCGTGAACGGTGCTTAGGGAACTTGGAGCATTCAACGTGTTCGTTGCATCAGGCTCGCGCTAACAGCACCGTCGGCAGCCGTTTCGCCGGCCCACACAACGGGGACCATAGAACATCAATGGCGCCTATCGCGGGGACAAAGTCGCGATGCACGCGCTTGGCGAAGCGCGGTGGGAATCAAGGCGCGTCAAGTGATTAGATTGATCAGCACACGTGCCAACCCGTAGGCCGCGAGCCCCGACAAGGCCAGCACGCACAACGCCAGCACCGGCGCCCGGACCGGGTGCCGGTCGATCCAGTCCTGTACGGACGCCGTCCCAGCCTGCATTCGCGTCACGCGCGTGTCGTCCCGCGTCTGCGGTGTATCGATCCGATCCATCAACCAAGCTCCCCTACCCTCTCGCCCAACGCATCAGCGTATCAACGGCCGTACCACGTAAAAAGCAGTACGACATCCCACGAAAGTGGCGCGCACCGCCATCCCCTCCGTCTCGCGCAGCACAAGATCGCCCAAAGATTTCTCAGCCGGGATTCCAAAAGATTTCAGACCTATATCACCGCTCGGAGCATTAGCTACCGCGACTGCTCCGCTCGCGCCAACCCTGGCACGGGCGTTCCTTCATTTCAGGAGTTCGGTGTGCCGCCAATATCCCCCATCGAGTATTTGATTGCGTTCGCCCTCGCTTATCTCAGCGGAGTGCTGTGGTCGATCTGCTTCTGCAAGTACGTTGGCAAGGTCCGACGGGAGGCGACGTGTCATGCGTGACCATCGTTCGCTGCTTCCGCCTGACGATGACGACGAATGGCCGTACCAGCCGCCTGACGCATTCGCCAGACATCCATCGCACGATCCTGAGCCGCCTCGCTATCGGCCCGATACGGGCGAGTGCGTCGCCGCCTGCCCGGTTTGCGAATCCTTCCGCACCGAGCCACGTCATCTTGCCCGCCGTATTGGCGGCGCGCTCGGCGCGGCGGCGGGTGGCACCAGCGCAGCCGCAGCCTCGCTCTCGGGCGCCGAACTCGGCGCCGCAGCAGGCGCGCTGGGCGGTCCGTTCGGCGTGCTGTGCGGCAGCATCGCCGGCGCGATCATCGCTGGCTTGGCCGGTGCGGCTGCCGGCTGCGCTACCGGCGCGGCGCTCGGACAGACCTTGGATAACACGGTTCTACTCAACTGGCGCTGTCGCGCCTGCGGCCACCACTTCTCCAACCGGCCGGGCTGAACAGCCTTCCGTTCTCCTTTCCCTGATTTGCTTCTCTGTCGCCCGGCCCTGTGCCGGGCTTTATGCCTTCTCTCTTTCAAGGATTTCACCATGTCAGCAACACGATCAAACTGACCCAGCAGCAGCACTTTGGAAATGACCCACCGGGCTAGGATGGGCCCTTTTCGGAGGGCCAGTGCTAACCAG
>NZ_JBEPKQ010000006.1:0-247090 GCF_040544795.1 Ralstonia sp. 1138
CACTTGGCTGGCATGAAGGATTCGAAGGTGATCGTCGCGATCAACAAGGATCCGGAAGCGCCGATCTTCCAGGTGGCGGACTACGGCCTCGTGGGTGATCTGAACGCCGTCGTGCCGGAGCTGGTGAGCGCAGCCGGGTGAACAGCAAACAGCAAACTCATGGAGAACGCTGATGGCAGATCTTTTTAGCAACCCGATGGGATTGATGGGATTCGAGTTTGTGGAATTCGCATCCCCGACGCCAAACACCCTCGAGCCGCTGTTTGAGACGCTCGGCTTTACCCTTGTCGCGCGGCATCGTTCAAAAGACGTTCTTCTTTATAGACAAGGGGAAATCAACTTCATCGTCAACCGTGAGCCGAAGAGCCTGGCTGCCTACTTCGCGGCTGAACACGGGCCCAGTGCGTGCGGCATGGCGTTCCGAGTCAGGGATTCCCATCAAGCGTTTAATCGCGCGCTCGAACTCGGTGCCCAACCGATCGACATTCCGACGGGCCCCATGGAGTTGCGCCTTCCTGCCATCAAGGGCATCGGCGGTGCGCCGATCTACCTCATCGACCGCTTTGAAGACGGCAAGTCCATCTACGACATCGACTTCGAATTCATCGAAGGCGCAGATACACACCCCACAGGATATGGACTGAAGCGAATCGACCATCTGACGCACAACGTCTACCGTGGGCGCATGGCGTTCTGGGCGGCCTTCTACGAAAAATTGTTCAATTTCCGAGAGCTTCGATACTTCGACATCCAAGGCGAGTACACGGGGCTGGCGTCGCGGGCGATGACGGCGCCCGATGGGAAGATCCGAATCCCCCTGAATGAAGAGTCGTCCAGGGGCAGCGGCCAGATCGAAGAATTCCTCCTGCAGTTCAATGGAGAAGGCATTCAGCACATCGCGCTGCTGACGGACAACCTGATCGACACCATCGATCAGCTGCAGTTGGCCGGCGTGCCGTTGATGACCGCGCCGAACGACTATTACTACGAAGCACTGGAGGCGCGCCTGCCGAATCATGGGCAGCCCATCGAGCAGTTGAAGGCGCGAGGTATTCTTCTGGATGGCAGTACTTCCGGCGGGAAACCTCGCCTGTTGCTGCAGATCTTTTCTCAAACCGTGCTGGGGCCGGTCTTCTTTGAATTCATTCAACGTCAGGGCGACGAAGGTTTCGGTGAAGGCAACTTCAAAGCGCTGTTCGAGTCGTTGGAGCGCGACCAAATCTCGCGCGGGACGCTCAAAACAGAAGGCTGACGTCAGGAGGGGAGAGGCAATGAAGTGGTTGACTGTTTTCGCGCTTGCCCTGTGCTGTTGGGCCACCGCATCACAGGCGCAAAGTGGTGATATCGCGGCGCATGTTGAAGTGCATGCAATTCCGTCCCTCACGCTCTCGGACACCCAGGTCTTGACCGGCAGCAAAGATGGAAAGCCGGTGACGGTGGGGGGTGTGCTGCGCCTGTCCCAGGCAGGCGGGCGTCAACCGGTAGTGGTGCTCATCCACGGTTCCAGCGGCATTGGCCCCAACATCGAGATGTGGGAGCGCATTTTTAACGCCATGGGCATCGCCACGTTCGCCGTCGACGGCTTCACGGGGCGAGGCATCGTTTCGACCAGTCGCGACCAAAGCCAACTGGGCCGGTTGAATCTCATCATCGACGCGTATGGAGCACTCTCCGTGCTCGCGCACCACCCGCGAATCGATCCCCAACGAATTGTTCTGATGGGATTCTCGCGCGGCGGGCAGACCACGTTGTATGCGGCGATGCGCCGGCTTCACCGTTTGTGGAATACGAGCGGTGCGCGCTTCCAGGCATACATTCCGTTTTACCCCGACTGCATGACGCGGTATCAAGACGACACCAACATTGACGCTCCAATCCGAGAATTCCATGGTGCCGACGATGACTATGACCCGCCCCAGCAGTGCGCGGCGTACGTGGAGCGGTTACGCGAGGCTGGCAAAGACGCTTTGATGACGGTTTACCCAGACGCGCCTCATGCATTTGATCTGCCGTTCGATATGGCACCCACCGTGGCCAAGGGATCGCAAACTGTCCGCGCGTGCCAGATTGCAGAAGACGCACAGGGGACATTGATCAACGTCGCCACGCAATCCGAATTCAGCTTCCAGGATGCGTGCGTGCAACTGGACCCCCATGTTGGGGCCAACACCCAGGCGAGAGATGCGGCGATCCGTGACGTCCGTGCCTACTTGGGCAGGCTTTTCTCTCAGCATTAAACCCACAGGCCGACTGAATTTTTCCCTTCATAGAACGAGCGAGAGCGACTTATGAAAGTACCCCAGAGCCGGTGGCTCAAATCCGCTGCAATCTTTGTCGGGCTCATGGCGAGCCTCTTCACCCTAGCGATCGAGGCAAAAGAAGTGGGTAGCCCGATCCGAAATATCGTCCTGGTGCATGGCGCCTTTGCCGATGGCTCCAGTTGGTCAGAGGTCATCTCGGCCTTGCAGCGCAAGGGCTACCACGTCACCGCGGTTCAGAACCCGCTGACTTCGTTGCCGGACGATGTCGCTGCCACCCGCCGTGTTCTGGCCCGGCAGTCGGGTGACGTCATCCTGGTAGGCCACTCCTATGCGGGCGCCGTGGTAACTGAAGCGGGGAATGCCGACAACGTCAAAGGCATCGTCTACCTCTCTGCGCTTGTACCGGACAGCGGCGAATCGGTATCGGACCTTCTGACCCGCCTGAAGGCGCCCATGGAAGGACTCAAGCCTGATGGTGAAGGTCTGATCTGGCTCGATGATCCAGTAGCCTATCGCCAAGTCATGGCGGGCGACGTACCTGAGTCCCGTGCGCGCATTCTTGCGGCTACGCAGGTGCCCATTTCTGCATCCGCGTTTGAAGGCAAGGTCTCTCATGCGGCATGGCACGACAAACCAACGTGGTATCTCGTTACCGAAGAGGACCATGCGCTCAAGACGCCCGTGCAGCGTGAGTTGGCCGAACAGATCAAGGCTCGCGTGACGACGGTGAAATCGAGCCATATGTCGTTGGTCTCGCACCCGGCCGTGGTGGCGAACCTGATTGATCGCGCCGCTCGAGAGGCGCGCCGGTGAACCCCTGCCGCGATGAAGCCTCACGAGGCTGTGCACCTCGTGGCTTCATCGCCGCATCAGTGTGCGCTGGGCCCAGGAGCGGCCTCGTCGTGGGCAGCGGCTCGGGAGGTCATCACTGGCAACTCAGCCGCAAGAAACTCAATGAAGGCACGCACCGCCGGCACGACACCTCGCCGCGAGGGAAACACCGCATGAAGCTGGTGTGACGGCATACGGTATTCAGGCAACAGAACCACAAGCCGTCCATCCTGTATGGCCGGTCCGCACAGATCGACGGGCAATTGCGCCACACCCGCACCACGGAGTGCCATCTGCTCAAGCAGGTACACATCGTCGGTCACGAGCGTCGGCTTGTAGTGAATTTCCTGAGCCCGGTCATCGGGCCCGGTGACCTCCCAACGAGCGGGCTCGCCACGCCCGCCACCAGGCCCGATTCCGCTCACGCCTTGTAGCGCGTCTACCGTATGGAATGGGCCGTGCCTTTCTACAAAGGCAGGGCTGGCCGCAAGCACCTGCTCACTCAGGCCGAAACTGCGCAAGACCAACTCTGAATCATCGAGCGTGGATCGGATACGCAAAGCCACGTCGTAGCCTTCTGCGATGACATCGACGCGACGGTTGGTCAGGTCAAGTTCCAGCCGCACATCAGGGTGGGCCTCAAGAAATTTCGCCAATACAGGGGCGAGGAAGATGTGTGCCACGCCGACCGGGCAACTCACGCGCAGCCGTCCTGAGGGCTTGTCGCTTGCTCGTTCTGCAACCTCCATTGCCGCTTGCACGGATTGCGTGATGGCCTCGCAGTGCGCATAAAAAGCCGACCCCACGTCGGTCACGCGCACGGCGCGCGTGGATCGCTGCAGCAATCGAACGCCAAGCCGTTCCTCCAGCTCTGCCACGCAGCGGCTGACCCGAGATTTCGGGATGCCAAGCGCCCGCGCAGCACTGGAGAAATTGCCATGCGTGACCACAGCAGCAAACATGACGAGATCGTTGAGATCCTCCACGACAACGCTCCAAAAACGGTGGCTGGGATGAGTGAGGATTGTCTCATTCATAGGACGCTCCGTAGCGAAACGCGCCCCTAGTTCCACATGCGCCGTCCCCCTATCTTGACTTCCATCCCAACGTTTTTTCGGAGAGACGCCATGCAAATCCTGCACCTCGATTCCAGCATCCTTGGCGACGCTTCTGCGTCGCGTGTCCTGAGCGCAGCCATCACAGACGAGCTGCGCCGCGATAACCCTGCGGCCGTGGTTGTGCATCGGGATCTCGCGCTTGAGCCGATTCCTCATCTGGATGGCGCCATCGCCGCCGGTTTTCGCAGCCCAGGTGTCGGCGATTTTGATGACGCCACGCGAGCAGAACACGCGCGCTCTGAAATGCTGGTCAAGGAACTGCTTGCCAGTGACGTAATCGTTGTTGGCGCGCCGATGTACAACTTCTCGGTGCCCAGCCAGTTGAAGGCCTGGATCGATCGGGTGGCCCAGGTCGGCCGCACGTTCAAGTACACGGAGAACGGCCCCGTGGGCCTGATCGAGGGCAAGCGCGTGATCGTTGCCTCAACGCGTGGCGGCATGTATTCGGCTGGGCCCGCCGCAATCATGGACTTTCAAGAAGCCTATCTGAGCGCGGTGTTCGGCTTTCTAGGCATTGTCGATGTCCGCTTTGTGCGCGCTGAGCGGCTCTCCCGGGGCGCAGACGCGCGCAGCGAGGCCATGAGCGCGGCACACGCCAGCGTACGAGAGGCCGCTTACCCCACCGGGCTTTGACTCGGTTCAAGCGAGACGCGTCGTCCAGATTCTTCCGCAACCTGATCCCCCTGGAGATTGAATCCATGCTGTATGCCATCACGCTCAATTACATCCGCCCGATGGAAGAGGTGGAAAGTCATCTCGATACCCATCGCGATTGGCTCGTCGAGTACACCAGACAAGGGCGGATTCTTGTGGCCGGACCACTGGAACCGCGAACCGGTGGCTTTGTGCTGGCCGCCTGCGACAACCGCGCGGAGCTTGACGCCATGCTCGAGAAAGACTCGTTCCACGTGCACAAGCTGGTCGACTACGCCATCGTCGCGGCAACGCCCGCGCTGCGTGCCGGCGAATTTCCAGCGAAATGGGCCCCCGACGCCAAGGCCGTGTAAGCCGGACCAAGATATCTCGAATACGGGCGCCGACCTGCTGGACGCGACAGCCATGAAGCGCAATGCATGGCTGCCTCGCTGTTCGCGGGTGCCGTTGCGGGCCTAAGGCGGAGGGGACAAAACAGAAGTAAGGGAGGGGGCGTCATGCTGGCAGCTTTAGGGGCGCCGGATTCCACATCACCGGGACCATCCGATAGCCGTCACCATCTCGTACCAGATGGCCGAGCGCTGGGAACGGGAAGTGGAACCCGTGCACCAGCATCCTTTCCGCTACGGCCTTGTCGTACAGCGTGCGGCGCGTCTTCTCTGCCAGGACGGGGTCCATATCCGTGGCGCCATGCCAACCGGGGTGGCGGATGAACAGGGCGGGGTGCGTGGTCGCATCCCCTTGGATCAGAACCTTGTCGGTGCCCGATGCAACAACGAACGACGTGTGCCCTGGGGTATGCCCGTGTGTCGCCAAGGCAGTGACCCCTGGGGCGACTTCTGCATTGGGCTGGAACTGCTTCACGCTGTTGCCCAGAATTCCAAAGATGCGACGTGCGCGCTCGAAGTTTGCCTTCATGCTTTCTGACGTTGCGCGGGCCATCTGCGTGGAGTCCATCCAAAAGCCATATTCGGCATCCGACACCCAGATCTCGGCGTTGGGAAACGCCGGCTTCCCGTCTGCTGTCACCAGACCACCAATGTGGTCTGCATGGAAATGGGTAATCAGTACCTTGTCGACCGCTGCCGCACTGTGGCCGGCCGCCGCCAGGTTGGTGTGGAACTGACCGCCTACGCCACGGCTCTGCCGGAATGCCGCCTCGCCCAACCCGGTGTCGATAACGACAAGCTGCCCCTGCGTTTTCACCACGGCAGGCGTGAAAGTCAGGGTGATGGCGTCTGTAGGGAAAAACGCTTCATGCAGCGCGCGTGCCACTGTCGCCGGCGGGATGTTGGAAACAAAGTCATCCCTGCGCGCGAACGTGTTCGACCCATCGGTGACGGAAAGCAATTCGATTTCGCCTACGGCATGTCTGTACACGCCCGGTGCTGTGTTCTCGGCCATGGGATGCGAAGTCGCGGATGCATCAGAGGCTGTGGTTGCGGCAACCGCCTTTTCCGCAGCGGCTGCGCTTCTTGAAACGCCATACGCGGTAGCTGCTGCCAGTGTCGTGCGCGCCAGGAACGTGCGGCGTGAGACGTTGTTCATGCGGAAGACTCCTTAGTTGGAGGACGCTCGCCAAGCGCTGACGCCATCCTCGGTCAATTGGCTTTCTACGTAACCATTGTCGTTGCCCACACTGTTGAAATTAAGAGATAAAAATACAAAACAGCTATATTGGCTGTTCATAAATGTAGGAGGCCGATGATGGAACGCGATGATTTGATCGACCTGAACGCCTTCGTCGCCATTGCAGAAGAGCAGAGCTTCACCCGGGCGGCAGCGCGGCTGTCCACGTCGCAATCTGCGCTCAGCCATACCTTGCGGCGGCTCGAAGCCCGGCTTGGCGTGCGCCTGCTCACACGCACCACGCGCAGCGTTGCCCTGACCGCAGCGGGTGAAGTGTTTCTGCAAGGCCTGAAACCGGCCTTCGAAGCCATCGACGCAAGCCTTGGTGCCGTCGGATCGTTGCGCGAGACCCCGAGCGGAAGCATCCGGATCACGGCGCCCCGGCACGCCGCAACCGCGGTGCTATGGCCCGCGCTGCGCACGTTTGCGACCGACTACCCAGATGTCGAGGTTGAGGTCAGCACAGACGCCGCGCTACGCGATCTCTTGCGTGACAGGTTTGATGCGGGTATCCGGCTGGGTGAACTCGTTGCGGACAACATGGTTGCCGTCAGAATCGGTCCCGACCTGCGTCTGGCCGTTGTGGCGGCGCCCGAGTATGTTGCCCGTCACGGCATCCCGAAAACGCCTCGCGACCTGGCGCAGCACGCATGCATCAATTTCCGCCTGCCCGGCAGCGGCGGGCTCTATGCCTGGCAATTCAGGAAGGGGCGCCAGGAACTGAAGGTGCGCGTGGGCGGGCAACTCGTCTTCAATGACCCGGACATGATCCTTGCCGCGGCGGCCGATGGGCACGGCATTGCCTGCCTGATCGAGGACCACGCTGCGCACGTGATTCAGAGCGGCCGGCTTGTGCGGCTATTGGAGGATTGGTGCCCACCGTTCTCTGGTTACCACCTGTATTACCCCACCCGCAAAAACAACTCCGCCGCATTCCGGTTGCTGGTGGACCGATTGCGCGCGGGGTAACGTGGCGATTTGTGGCCAGCACCAAGGAGGAAGCACAGCGGGTAGAGCCCCATGTTTACCCGAATGTCGACGGTCGCCCGGGACTGAACGTGCGGGACATACCTTCTTTTTGTGATTCATGATGCACATAATTGATATCCCGGAAAGAGGTACGAGTTTGGATGAGCTTGCTTCGTGGCGCGATCCGCGGCCTTTTCGTCGCGCAGCATTTGCCTGGCCGCATCCAGCAACCTGTTGATGGAAAAGGGATTCTTCGAGGGAAGGCCGGGCGGCGGACGCGAGGGAGTTGAGAGTTGAGTGAACAAAGTTCAACGTTGAGTGAATCTCGACACCGACAGTAACTTCCGCCGCGCCCGTTCTTGAAATCGTAATACCCCGTCCCTATAATTAGCACTCGCCGGACAGGAGTGCTAACAATGTCTCCAGTCCCCGATGCTTTCCCGATGCGCCGCGTTCTGCGGCGCGTTTTGTGAATAAACACTCACTTTGCATTGAGGAGTTGTGTATGAACCTGCGTCCTTTGCACGACCGCGTGATCGTGAAGCGCCTGGACAACGAAACCAAGACCGCTTCGGGCATCGTCATCCCTGACGCCGCCGCTGAAAAGCCGGATCAAGGCGAAGTGCTGGCCGTCGGCCCGGGCAAGAAAGACGACAAGGGCAATGCGATCGCGCTGGACGTGAAGGTCGGCGACCGCGTGCTGTTCGGCAAGTACGCCGGCCAGGGCGTCAAGGTGGATGGTCAGGAAGTCTTGGTCATGCGCGAAGAAGACATCATGGCCGTGGTGCAAAAGTAAGCACGCGCTCCGCCGCATCGCTTACCCGTAACCCAATCCTCATTGCCGGCGCCGCTGACTGAGCGCGCGGGCAACATCCAAAGATCTCGGAGATTCTCAAGATGGCAGCTAAAGACGTAGTGTTCGGCGACGCCGCACGTGCCAAGATGGTCGAAGGCGTGAACATTCTCGCCAACGCAGTGAAGGTGACCCTGGGCCCGAAGGGCCGCAACGTGGTGCTGGAGCGCAGCTTCGGTGGCCCGACCGTGACCAAGGACGGTGTGTCGGTCGCCAAGGAAATCGAGCTGAAGGACAAGCTGCAGAACATGGGCGCGCAAATGGTCAAGGAAGTCGCTTCCAAGACCAGCGACAACGCCGGTGACGGCACCACCACCGCAACAGTGCTGGCCCAGTCGATCGTGCGCGAAGGCATGAAGTACGTTGCCGCCGGCATGAACCCGATGGACCTGAAGCGCGGCATCGACAAGGCCGTGACGGCTGCCGTCGAAGAGCTGAAGAAGATCAGCAAGCCGACGACCACCAGCAAGGAAATCGCTCAAGTTGGCGCCATCTCGGCCAACAGCGACGAATCCATCGGCCAGCGCATCGCTGAAGCCATGGACAAGGTCGGCAAGGAAGGCGTGATCACTGTGGAAGACGGCAAGTCGCTGGCCGACGAGCTGGACGTCGTGGAAGGCATGCAGTTCGACCGCGGCTACCTGTCGCCGTACTTCATCAACAACCCGGAAAAGCAAGTTGTCCAGCTGGACAACCCGTTCGTGCTGCTGTTCGACAAGAAGATCAGCAACATCCGCGACCTGCTGCCGGTGCTGGAACAAGTTGCGAAGGCTGGCCGTCCGCTGCTGATCATCGCTGAAGACGTCGAAGGCGAAGCTCTGGCAACGCTGGTGGTGAACAACATCCGCGGCATCCTGAAGACGGCTGCTGTGAAGGCTCCGGGCTTCGGCGACCGCCGCAAGGCCATGCTGGAAGACATCGCCATCCTGACGGGCGGCCAGGTCATCGCTGAAGAAGTCGGCCTGACCCTGGAAAAGGCAACCCTGAACGACCTGGGCCAAGCCAAGCGCGTTGAAATCGGCAAGGAAAACACCACGATCATCGATGGCGCAGGCGATGCCCGCAACATCGAAGCCCGCGTGAAGCAAGTGCGTGCCCAGATCGAAGAAGCGACGTCGGACTACGACCGTGAGAAGCTGCAAGAGCGCGTGGCCAAGCTGGCCGGCGGTGTTGCCGTGATCAAGGTTGGCGCTGCCACCGAAGTCGAAATGAAGGAAAAGAAGGCCCGCGTGGAAGATGCGCTGCACGCAACGCGCGCTGCCGTGGAAGAAGGCATCGTGGCTGGTGGCGGTGTTGCACTGCTGCGTGCCCGTGCACTGATCTCCGGCCTGAAGGGTGCCAACGCTGACCAAGACGCCGGTATCAAGATCGTGCTGCGCGCCATGGAAGAGCCGCTGCGCCAGATCGTCACCAACGCTGGCGACGAGGCTTCGGTTGTGGTGTCGAAGGTCATCGAAGGCAAGGGCAACTACGGCTACAACGCCGCCACCGGCGAGTACGGTGACCTGGTGGAAATGGGCGTGCTGGACCCGACCAAGGTGACCCGCACCGCGCTGCAGAACGCCGCTTCGGTCGCTTCGCTGATGCTGACGACGGACTGCGCCGTGGCAGAACTGCCGAAGGACGATGCAGCTCCGGCAATGCCGGGCGGCATGGGTGGCATGGGCGGCATGGACGGCATGATGTAATTTGCCGTTCCGGCCCTGGCCCGGCCATCCTTCGGGATGGCTGTTCCAAACAAAGAACCCCGTGGGTGCGAGCCCGCGGGGTTTTTTGTTGGTCGCTTTGTTAAGACGGTGTTAACGCTGCAAGGCACTCGGCTTCGCTACAATCGGCCCACCCGCGAGCCTCGGCGTCCTCAAGTCTCGATGATCTCGATGAGCGTCCTGAAGCGGGGCACGACAACAACTCAGGGAAGGGAATACAGATGAACGACATCGCACGCGAGTCCGTCCTGGGCAGCGCCCCGGGTGGTCCCCCCGCAGCTGCACCGCAACCCTTGCGACTGCGCTTTATCGGCAGCGGCTCGGAATACTTCCGCATCTGGATCGTCAACCTGCTGCTGACCATCGTCACGCTCGGTATCTACTCGGCCTGGGCGAAGGTGCGCACGCTGCAGTATTTCTATCGCAACACGCAACTGGCAGGGTCGAGCTTCGATTATCACGGCAGCCCCATCGCCATTCTCAAGGGCCGCGCGATCATCTTCGTGCTGGCGTTTGCGTTCAACCTGCTCGGTCATTCGTCGCCGCTGCTGGGGCTGGCGCTGCTGATCGTGATGGCTGCGGCGTTTCCGTGGCTGCTCGTGCGCTCGCTGCGTTTCCGCATGGCCAATTCCAGCTACCGCGGCCTGCGCTTTGCCTTTACGGGCAAGGATGCCGAGGGCTACATGGTGTTCCTGGTGTGGCCGATCTTGAGCGTGCTGTCGCTGTACCTGCTCGCACCGCTGGCGCACCAGCGCTTCAAGCGCTTCCAGCACAAGAACACGCGCTTCGGTACCGCGCAGTTCGATTTTTCCGGCACGCCGGGCAACTTCTATGGCGTGTACCTGCGGACGTTCGGACTGGCGATACTGGCCTTCGTCGTGGCCTCGTGCCTCGCGTTGCTGCTGGGCGTGTCGTTGCATCGTGCGCCGGGCGTGGGCCAGATCTTCGGCTTCATCGTCATCGGCCTGTTCATGTATGCCGCGATGCTGTTCCTGACGCCGTATTTCCTGTCGCGCCTGCAGAACGTGGTGTGGAACCACACCACGCTGGGTGCGCATCGCTTCCAGAGCCAGGTGGGTGCGGGCAAGCTGTTCTGGATCTTCGTGTCCAATGCGGTGCTGATCCTGATCACCGTCGGCCTGTTCACCCCGTTTGCACGTGTGCGTACGGCGCGCTACAAGCTCGACTCGGTGACGATGATCGCGGCCGGTTCGCTCGATACCTTCGTTGCCGGTGAAACCACCAACGTGGGCGCCCTGGGCGACGCCACGGTGGACTGGTACGACATCGATATCGCGCTGTAAACGCGCTGCAAGGCAAAGGCACCGGCTGTGATTCTCGCGACCTACTTCGACGGCCGTACTTCGCGCGCGCAACCCGTGCGCCTTGCCGTCGAGGCGGGCGAGGCAGTGTTGTTCGAGCCCGAAGGCACGGTGCTGCGCCGCGCGCCGCTCTCTACGCTGCGGGTGTCGGAGCGCGTCAAGCATGCGCCGCGGCTGATCACCTTCGAAGACGGCGCATTTTGCGAGATCAACGACCCGGCGGAGCAGACCTCACTGAATGCGCTGCTGCATCGAACGGGTTATCGCGAGGGCTGGGTCGTGCTGGCGCAGAACAGCTGGAAGCTGGCGCTGGGCTCGCTGCTGGCCATGGTGGTGGTGCTTGCGCTGGGCTATCGATACGGTTTGCCGTGGGGCGCCAAGGTGGTCGCCAACATGGTGCCGCAGCGTGCCGAGGCGCAACTGGGGCGCAGCACGCTCAAAGCCATGGACGAGCGCTGGCTCCGGCCCAGCAAGCTGCCCGTCGCCCAGCAGGACCGCATCCGCGCACGCTTTGCCGCGCTGCACCGGCCGCCGCAGGCCACGCACACGTATCACATCGTGTTTCGGGATGCCGACATCGGCGCGAATGCGTTTGCGCTGCCCGGCGGCGACATCGTCGTGACCGACGCGCTGGTCAAGCTGGTGGGCGAGGGCGATGGCCTGACGGGTGTGCTGGCCCACGAGGCGGGTCACGTTGAATATCGCCACGGGTTGCGGCAGGTGATTCAGTCGTCGGCCATTGGGGCAACGGCGGCGCTGCTGTTTGGCGATGTCTCGACGATCCTGTCAGGTGTGCCGGCGGCGCTGCTGACGCTGCGCTATTCGCGTGACTACGAGCGCGACGCCGACCGCTATGCCGCGCTGCTGCTGCAGGAGAACGGCGTGTCTGTCGGCGCGTTTGCCGATGTGCTGCAGGCGCTGGAAGACACGCATGGCGGCACGCGCAAGGCAGAGGCTGCGAAGAAGCCCGAGGCCGCCAGCGATGACGATGCCTCGGCGTTCTTCTCGTCGCACCCGCTCACGCGCGAGCGCATCGACACGCTGCGCCGCTTCGACCGCACGCACGGCGGCAGCGACAGCGGCGAGGCCGACTGACCCGGAGCACGCAGCTGCGTCAGCGGAACGTCCAGAACCGGTGCAGCACAAAGGTCAGCGGCGGCACCGTCGATAGGATGCCCGCTAGTCCGGTCCAATAGCTCAAGCCCAGCGTCTGCGCGCACCACGAAATTGCCAGCGTTAGCGCCAGGCCCAACAGTGAGACGGCGTAGAAGCGCAGGAAGTTGGCGCGCGCCGGTTTGGCCGAAAAACTCCACAGGGCATTGAGCAGGTACGAACACACGTTGGCGCAGACAAAGGCCGCGCCGTTGGCTGTGACCTGCGTTGCGGAGACGCCGCTGATGAGCGCTGTGGCAATCGCCACATGCACGCCGGTGGCGACGACCCCAGACACCCCAAAGCGGAACACGCGGATCAGCAACATGCGATCCGGCAGCGGCAGCACGCCGGCCAAGGTGTTCATGACGCTCGATTCTGCGTGTCGCATGATGCGTCTCCGGTTGGCCTCAACGCCGTGTGGCGTGGCTGCGCTGGCGTTCTCCTTGCGGCTGGCGCGGGCGAGCGCTGGCAATCGGGATCACTTGCCGGTTGTTGATACTCGGTACGCGGGTGCGCGGGCGGCGCTCCTGATAGCGGCGCTTGACCAGGTAGATGGGGCGGCCCTTCGCTTCGTCATAGATGCGGCCGACGTATTCGCCGATCATTCCCAGGCCGATCATCTGCAGCCCGCCGAAGAGCAGCATCAGCGACAGCTCCGAGGCGTAGCCCGGCACCACCACGCCGAAGATCATTGTGCGCAGGATGATGAAGGCGCCATAGCAGAACGCCAGCGCAGCAACGAGCGCACCGAGATACGTCCAACTGCGCAACGGCAGTGTGCTGAAACTCGTGATGCCTTCCAGCGCGAAGTTCCACAGCCGCCAGCCGGAAAACTTTGACGAGCCCGCGCTGCGTTTCTCACGCTCGTACTGCACGATGACCGTGCTGAAACCGACCCAGGCAAACAGGCCTTTCATGAAGCGGTGCCGCTCCGGCAGCTGCTTGAGCGCGTTCACCACGGCGCGGTCCATCAGCCGGAAGTCGCCCACGTTCTCGGGCAGTTTCAGGTCGGACAGCTTGTTGTGGATGCGGTAATAGGCAGTGGCCGTCACGCGCTTGAGGTACGAGTCGCAAGCGCGGTTGGCGCGCTGTGCCAGCACGACTTCGGCGCCTTTGCGCCAGTGCGCCACCAGCGTGGGGATCAGCTCCGGCGGGTCCTGCAGGTCCGCATCGATGGGGATGACGGCATCGCCCTGCGCGTCGTCCAGGCCGGCGGTCAGTGCCGCTTCCTTGCCGAAATTGCGGGTCAGGTCCACCACCCGCACGCGGGCGTCGGCCTGCGATACGGCGACGAGCTTGGCGAGCGTGTCGTCTGCACTGCCATCGTTCACGCACACGATCTCGAACTGCATGCTGTCGATCGATTCCAGGATCGGCACCACGCGGGCGAAGAACAGGTGCAGCGCATCGCCTTCGTTGTAGAACGGTACGACGAGGGAAAGCAGAGGCGCGTCGTGTGGGTCTTGATGATTCGGTTGCATGACTTCCCCCAAAACTTTGATGACGATATGCAGACCTATGACTGGTCTGTCGATGCTTATGCGGTGGTGCGTGCGTTCGCCGCTGCCGGCATGGCTGTCGTAGCCGGCAGGCCGGACTTGGTGCTGATGGCGGTGTGCACGCGTGCGTGCGTGAGCGTTCGGTGCACGGTCATCGTCATCATCGCCACCAGGAAAAACGGCCCGACCTGCGGTAGCTGGAACAACGGATTGGTGAATTCGAATACCGGCAACAGCCATGCCGCAACCAGCAGCCAGCGCTCCATGCCCGACAGGCCGAAGCGAATGCCATGGCTGACATAGCCGGCGATCGCCACGACGAGCCACGTCAGTTCATACGCCCGCACATAAGGCGAGATGAGCAGCGTGGCGGTTGCCAGCGCAGCAACACGCAGCCCGGTGTCGCTCGTGCGGCGCCACACGATGGCGGTGGCAAGCGTTGCCAGTATGGCCACCGACATTTGAATCGCATAGGCCAGCTTGATACCGATGCCGGCTGCGCGCGCCGCCGCCAGGAAGGTCGGCATGACATACCACGCAGTGCCGCCGTGTTCGACGAGGTTGGTCTCGGCCCAGTGCGCGCTCTGGATGAAGGCGGGCACGGTGTCCCAGCCGCAGACGGCAATGCTGATGGCGCCGAACAGCACGGCGGTGACTGCCGCGCTGGCCATCGTCTTCCATGCGCGAGCTGCGAGCAGCACCACCGGAAACAGCAGCGCCAGTTGCGGCTTGATGGCGAGCAGGCCAATGGCCACGCCGGCCAGTACGGGCCGCTTGTCGAGCCATGCCACGGCCGTGGCGGCCAGCCCCGCGGTGAGCATGGAGTTCTGCCCCATCAGCACCGTCACGAACACGGCCGGTGAGCTGAGCACCGACATCCACGCGTGCTGACGCGCATCCACCTTGTCCCCCAGCAGCCGAGTTGTGGCCTTCACATAGAGGCCGCCGGTGGCCAGCATGAACAGCAGATAGCTCGGCCACAGCGGCAACAGCGACAACGGCAGCACTACTAGCAGGAAGGTCGGCGGATAGAGCCACGGCAGAATGCGCTCGCTGCCCGCTTCCAGCGTGCCGAACTGGTTGATCACCACCATGATCTTGTCGATGTCGTAGGCGTCGAGCGGGTGACCATGGAGGGCGATGTGCGATGCGCCCCAGAAGACCGAGAAGTCCGACGCGGGCCCGGTGATGCGCGTATCCGTGAAGCCGTTCGTCACCCACGCACCCAGCGCGAAGATCAGCAGGAAGACAGCGAGCGCCAGCTTGCTGCCTTTGCGCACCGTGCCGGCGTTGATCCAATGACGATCCGCCACCGGCTGCGCGTGTTGCTGTTGATTCGACTGGACCATGGCGCGTTCCCCGTGAATGGTCTGTGTGCCTAGTTTGCGAGGCGCGGTGGCACATAGGCGCCATAGTTCGTGCCGGAGCCGCCCCCGCTGACCTTCGTGTTGGTGGTGAAGTTGCCCTCGATGTACGAGTGCGTGCCGTTGGTGACGACCTTTGTGATCGTGAAGCCAGCAAACGCCACCACAGGTGAACTCGACCCGGGCACAACGTTGGCCACCACCGGCATCGTCACGGTGTAGGGCAGCGCGGGGATCGCGTTATAGACGCTGGTCTTCACACCGGTGGAGATGTTGATGGTGTCGCCAATACTCACGGTGGTCGGGTTGCCGCTTGCGACCAGGCCTTTTTCGGTGTTGGCGTCGGTGGCGCCGCCAAAGCCGGTCCACTCGCCGCTGGCGCAGGTGTTGGTGCCGGGCGGATAGCTGGCGTCGATGTCGATCACGTAGGGCTTGCCGGTCGACGGATCATTCAGCGGCTGATTGGTGGTGTAGTTCCAGTACAGATCGAACAGGCACTTGTTGAGCGCCACCGGAAACAGCGCTCCCGGGTTGGCCGTGCCCGGCGCGGCGATGACGGCGACGGCCGTGGCACGGATGTCCGCCGTGCCGCCGCCAAACACCCATGTCAGCCAGCCTTTGACAGCGCCACCGTTGACGCCCGATGCGCGCGTAATGGTGACTTGCACGCCCGGCACATCGTTCGTTCCCGGTGTGATGGTTTGCGCCTGCATGCCGGCTGGGGTGCCGGTCAGGTTCCAGTAGCCGGCTGTGACGGTGCCCGTGGCGAGGGTCTTGCCGTCGGACGCGTTCAGCGTGACAGCATTGGTGCCCTTGGTGACGGCGTTGCTCCACTGCGGCGTGGGGCTGATCGGGTTGAGTCCCGCGGCGCCTGCCAGCGCCGCCGCGTCCGCCGCGTTCTGCAGCTCATTGCGCACCACATACAGGTGCGCCACGTCGACGGCGATCGCACCGATCGACAGGAAGACAACCAGCAACATCGGGGCAATCATTCCGACCGCGCCGCGTTGCCGTAGAGAGAGGGCTTGCTGGGTCATGGCACACCTCGCACAGTGCAGGAGCTGCGGGTTACTCGCAGAGCATGGTCGTCTGCGCGCTCATCGCAAGCGATCCCGTAAATGGCGCCAGCTTGCCGAGCACGAGGCCGGTGAACGTGTACGACACGGTGACCGTGAGTGGATTGCCGGAGGCCGAGCAGCTCGTGACCGAGCCCACCGTGCAGTTGGCCGCCGCGCCGAATGTCACCAGGCGGTTCTGGCAGTAGTTGGTCGCCACGCTCTGGATCTTGGTGCTGGTCGGCACCGGGTTGCCAAAGACGACGCCCGCGCGCGCAGCCTCGCGGCTGGCGTTGGTGATGACCGCCTTGTCGTACCACGCCGCGCCAAATTCGACGATGCCGAACACCACGAGCAGCAGGATCGGAAAGACCAGGGCGAACTCGACCCCGGCGGCGCCGCGCATCTTGCGCGTGCGGGCAGGGCGGTGCGCGGTACGTTGGGAGGCACGGGAGCGCATGATGGTCTCCTTGAAACGATAGCGGGTCGGCTGTTTGACTTCGATTTACTGTTGGGCCGCAACCGAGCGCAGTGCGCCGATCACCTGGATGGCTGCGGGGCCCAGCAGCACGACAAACAGCGACGGGAAGATGCAGAAGATCAGCGGGAAGAGGATCTTCGTTCCGATCTTGGCCGCGCGTTCTTCAGCCAGCATGTGGCGCTTGGTGCGCAGCATGTCCGAATGCACGCGCAGCGATTCGGCCACGCTGGTGCCGAATCGGTCTGCCTGGATCAGCATGGCCACCAGCATGCTGACGTCTTCCACGCCGGTGCGGGCGGCCAGGTTGCGCAGGGCCTTTTCACGTGCGAGGCCGGCCCGCAGTTCGAGTGTCAGCAGTTCGTATTCTTCGGCCAGCGCGGGGCGCGCCGTCCGCATTTCTTCCACCACGCGCAGCACGGCGGCATCCAGCCCGAGGCCCGCTTCCACGCACACCATGATGAGGTCCAGGCTGTCGGGAAACGCTTCGAAGATGTCGCGCTGGCGGCGGCGGATCTTTGCGCGCAGCACGATGTTCGGCAGGTAGAAGCCCACCAGCGCGGCACCGAACAGCACGCTCAGGAATTCGTTCTGGTGGTTGGCGTCAAAGCGGCCCAGCAGCACCACCGACAGCAGCAGCGGCAGCCCGATCGCCAGCATCGTCTTGATGCCGAAGTAGATGGCGGGTGCATCCGGCGAGCGCCAGCCGGCATGCACGAAGCGCGTGCGCAGGTCGGAAGATTCCCAGCCGTCCTTGGGTAGCGACGCCTTGGCCAGCGGCTTGGCGATCTGGCTGATCTTGTGCAGCCAGTCGTTGGAAGTGTCCTGCGGCACGAGGCTCGGCGCTTCACGGTCGATCTGCCCGAGACGGCGCTGCAGCGCACTCGGCCGCAGCACATTGAGTGCCACCAGCACCGCGCCAAAGACGATGATGAACGTGCCGCCAAGCAAGACTGTCTGTGCGATCTGCATGTCCGTTCAGGGTTGCCCCTGCCTCCGAATTCTGTTCTGTGCTCTATGGCGCTGTGTCGTGTCAGATGTGGATGCGTACGATCTGGCGGATCCACAACACGCCCACACACGTCATCACAATGGCCGACCACATCATCTGAATGCCCGTCGGGTCTTTCCACAGCGTGGACATCAATTCCGGGTTCAACTGATAGACCACCAGTGCCATGCCCGGCGGCAGCGCGGTCAGGATCCAGCCGCCGAGGCGGCCCTCTGCCGACAGCACGCGCACCTTGTCGAGCAATTGCAGGCGCTTGCGAATGAGCGAGCCCACGTTGTCCAGGATCTCGGCCAGGTTGCCGCCGGATTCGCGCTGGATGAGGATGGCGATCACCAGGTAGCGCAGGTCGTCCACCGGCACGCGGTCGATCAGGCCGGCGAGTGCGTCGTTCAACGAGACGCCGTAGTTGATCTGACTGAACACCATCGCCAGCTCGGCGCCGATCGGCTGCGGCAGTTCATCGCCTGCCATCTCGAGCGCGCTTGGCAGGGAGTGGCCGGCACGCAGCGCGCGGCTGATCAGGTCGGTGGCTTCCGGCAGTTGCGCTTCAAGCTTCATCAGCCGGCGCGTACGTCGATGCAGCACGTAGAACAGCGGCAACGAGGCGCCCGCAGCGGCCAATGCGAGCGATGCGACCCACGGCGGATTGAGCGGCGAGACGCCGATGAACACCACCGCGGGCACCGCAAGCGTCAGCGCCAGAAACCGGGCGACCGACCAGTCCAGCCCCGATTGCAGCAACAGCAGGTCGAGCCGGTTGACGCGAGGCAGCCGGCCCAGCAGTGCCGCCACTTCGGGCGATTCCGCCAGCACGCGCTGCTTGAGGATGCTCTCGTCGGCGCCGTGCCGTGCGCTGCTGAGAAGCGCCATCTTCAGCCGCTGGCTCAGGCGCTTGGCGGTCTGGCTGTGGCGGCTGTCCCACCACAGATACGCAGCGGATACGCCCAGCACAATGGCTACGAAAACCGAGAGCGTGAAACCGATCACCATGGTGTCCATGTCGGTTCTCCTTCAGACCTCGTATTGCACCGAGGGGTCGTACAGGGTTTCCGGCAGATGGATGCCGAAGGCCTGCAGACGTTCCGAGAACTTGGGCCGCACGCCCGTCGCGCAGAAGTGGCCCTTGATGCGGCCGTCCGCGTCGATGCCCTTGCGGCGGAAGGTGAAGATCTCCTGCATGTTCACGACTTCGCCTTCCATGCCGGTGATCTCTTGCACGCTCACCAGCTTGCGATTGCCGTCGGTCAGGCGCGTGACCTGCACCACCACCGTCAGCGCCGAGGTGATCTGCTGGCGCATCGTCTTGGGCGGCAGTTGCAGGCCCGCCATGCTGACCATGTTCTCGAGCCGCGTGAGTGCATCGCGCGGTGTGTTCGCGTGAATGGTGGCGAGCGACCCTTCGTGCCCGGTGTTCATCGCATGCAGCATGTCGAGCGCTTCTGCGCCGCGCACTTCGCCGAGGATGATCCGATCGGGCCGCATCCGCAGGGCGTTCTTCACCAGCGAGCGTTGCGTGATCTCGCCGCGGCCTTCGATGTTGGCGGGGCGCGTTTCCAGGCGCAGCACATGGTTCTGGCGCAGTTGCAGTTCGGCCGCATCTTCAATGGTGACGATGCGTTCGTTTGCCGGGATGTAGCCCGACAGGATATTCAGCAGCGTCGTCTTGCCGCTGCCCGTGCCGCCCGAGATCAGGATGTTCAGCTTGGCCTTGACCATCGCATCGAGCAGCTGCGCCATTTCCGGCGTCATCGTGCGGAAGTTGACCAGGTCCTGGATCGTCAGCGGGTTGACCGAGAAACGCCGGATCGACAGCAGCGGCCCATCGATCGCCGAGGGCGGAATGATCGCGTTGATACGCGAGCCATCGGGCAGCCGCGCATCCACCATCGGGCTCGATTCGTCGATGCGGCGGCCGACGCGCGACACCATCTTTTCAATCACGCGCATCAGGTGGGCGTCGTCGTGGAAGGTCACGCTCGTCAGCTCGAGCTTGCCGCGGCGTTCCACGTACACGTACTTGTGCGTGTTGACGAGGATGTCGGAGACGGTCGGGTCGGCCAGCAGCGGTTCGAGCGGGCCGTAGCCGAGCATCTCGTCCTGCACGTCGGAGACGAGGCGGCGGCGTTCGCTCTCATTGAGCTGGTGCTTGCCTTCGTCGACGATGCGCTCGACCAGTTGCGCCAGTTCGCGCTTGATCTGCTCGGGCGTGAGTTGCTGCAGGCGGCTCAGTTCCACGCGGTCGATGATGATCTGGTGCACGTCCTGCGCCACTTGCTGATAGGCCGCGCTGGTGTGGCCATTCGAGCCGTTCGCGTAGGCCACGCGTTGCGGTAGCGCCTCGCCGGCTTGCTGAAAGAGTTGTTCTCGCAGTGACATGATGGGCTCCACGCGATCGATGGGTTAGAGACGTGTCGGGCGCTTGTCAGGCCCGCACCGGCGCCGGTACTTGGTTGGCATGGCCGAACAGCTTGCGCAGCAGGCCGTCGCGCTGCGGCTGCGTGGCAGGGAAGAGCTGCCGCGCCATGTCTGTGAGCGCGCGGCTGATCGGGCTGTTCTCGGCCACATCGAGCACGGGGCGGCCCTGGTTGACGGCGTCGCGCACGGTGGCCGGGTCATACGGCAGCACATGCGAGACGGGCATCCCGAAGGCGCTTTCCAGGGTGTTCTGCGTGAACGGCACGCGCTTGTCGTACTGATTGACGACAAGCTTCAGCCGTTCTGCGCGATAACCGAGCGAGTGGCAGATCTCCATCAGGCGGCGGCCGGCACGCAGGTAGGCGAGATTCAGTTGCAGCACGGCGTAAATCACGCTGCTGTGGTCCAGCACCAGGATCGACGCCGGGTTGATGTCCTGCCCGAGGTCGAACACGACCACGTCGTACATCGATGCGGCGAGCGTCAGCAGGCGTTCCAGATGCATCGCCTTGATCTCGCCGGCCTTGATCGGGTCACCCGCGCCGGCCAGGACGTCGAAGTCGGGGCCGACATGCGTGACGCAGGTATCGAGCAAGGCGGCATCGAGCCGGTCAATCTGGTTGCAGACATTGGCCAGCGTTGCCGGCGGGGTCTGGTCCGTCACCAGGAAGGCGGCGTCGCCGTATTGCTGGCAGAGATCGACCAGCAGCACGTGCTTGCCATGCCGTGCGCTGAGCACATGCGCAAAGTTGGCCGCAGTGAAGGTGGTGCCGCTGCCGCCCTTGCACGACAGGAACGACAGCACCTGGCCCTCGTTGCGCGAGCCGGACAGCGCGTGGCTCGTGCAGCGTTGCAGCTCGTCGCGAAACTCGTGCGCGTCGGGCGGCCATGGCAGCACGCATTGCACGCCCGCGCGCATGGCCCGCATCAGCAGGTCGGCAGACGGGTTTTCCGTCAGCAGCATGCAGAGCGTGTCGGGGCGGTCCGTCGTCAGGCGGCGCAGCTGCTGGATGTCGTCGGCGCTGAAGGTGGCGGCTTCCAGGATCAGCAGATCGGCGCCCTGCGCGAGCCCTGGCTGGCCGAGTGCCTTGGCCGGGGCGGCGCACGTGCGCTGAACGACGTGGCTGGTGGCCTGTGCAATCAGCCCTGCGAGGTATTGCAGGTGCGATTCGTCGGCGGATACGAGAGCGATCTTGGCCATGGCCGGGCTCCTGTGAGCGTCTGGTGACGCGCCGCGGGCGGCAGCGCGTTTTCCTCTTTCAGCGTTCTTGCGTGGTGCGATCTACCGGTCTTGCGAACTCAGGCTGCTGCCCGATCCCACACCCACCGTGAAGGCGCTGACATCGGCCGACGGCTTGACGAACTGGGTGTTGTAGCGATCCATGGCGGCGGTGGCGGCACGGCCGTCGACGCCCGTGACCGGGTTGGTGTTGGCCGATGCATTCGGGTTGAGCGTCTGCATGGCCTGCACCGAGCGGACGGCCTCACCGAAGTGCTTGTCGTACTCCGGGGTGGTCGTCATGCAGCCAGCCAGGGTGAGGGCGATTGCGCTGCAGAGTCCGGCCCGCGCCAGCTTCGAAGTGATGTTCATGATCGTCTCCTTGAAGGTTGCGGTCGGGTCAATCGTGGAAGGGCTGTTCGCCCATCGACACGAAGCGGCGTGCGTTCGGTGCCGGCGCCATGGGAGCCGGCGCGGGCGGTGTGCCGTTGTCGGCCGGTGCAGCAGGTACCGTGGCGGCTGCGGGGGCTTGCGCTTCGGCTGCGGTGTCGGCTGCAGCCGGTGCGCTCGCGGTGGGGGCTGGCGCTTGAACTGGTTGGGCTGCGGGCGCTGCGGCCGCTGCAGGTGCAGCTTCGGCGGCCTGCGGTGCCGGCAACGCGGAAGCGGGGGCGGACATCGCGGCCGGTGCCTTGACCGGCTTGGCCTTGTGCCCTTCCATGTTGCCGTTGAGCAGGATCTCGCCCGTGTTGACCTGACCGAACGTATCCGTCGGCAGCGGGTAATCCGCGGGCAGCGGCTTGACCAGGCGTGGCGTGACCACGAACACCAGCTCCGTCTGGTCCTGCTGGAAGCTTGTGCTGCGCGCCAGCGCACCGATCACCGGCAACTCGCCAACACCGGGGATCGCCTTCAGGCTGCCCGTGATGTTGTTCTTGATCAGCCCGCCGATGGCAAAGCTCTGGCCGTCATGCACCTGCAGCGTGGTGGAGGCGCGCCGGGTGGTGATCAGCGGCAGGATCTGCGTGTTGTTGGTGCTGGGCGAGGTGACCGATACACCGGTCGGAGACAGCTCCGAAACTTCAGGCGAAACCTTCAGGTTGATGCGGCCGTTTTCCATCACCGTGGGCGTAAAGCGCAGGCCCACGCCGAACGTTTCTTCCTGCAGCACGATGGTGGAGACACCGCCCACGGAGCCCCCTTGCGCGACAGGGATGAAGATCTTGCCGCCGGCAAGGAAGCTGGCTTCCTGACCGCTGATGGCCATCAGGCTCGGCTCGGCCAGCACTTTGACGAGCCCATCGCCCTTTTGCGCATCCAGCGCGAACTTCAGCGGCAGGCGGTTGTTCTTGCTGAAGTTGACGATGTCGTTGGAGCCCGAGAGGAAGTTGGCGAGCGCGCCGACCGACCAGCTGCCGAAGGCACCGGCCACATTGAGCGCCGAGCCCATCTGGTCGATCAGGGTCTTGGAGACTTCCGCCACCTTCACTTCCAGCATCACTTGCTGCGGGGCTTCGACCGCCATCATGTTGATGATGCGCGGGCTGCGCAGCGGTGCGCCGTTCTGCCCGCCGGCATTCATCTGGCCGGTGGCTTGTTGACCACCGCCGCCTTCTTCGCGCACGGGGCCGCGCGACTGACGCGTGACAAACGCATTGGCGATGTCGACGATCTTCTGCGCCTGCACCGAATCGCTCACCGTGCCGCCCAGCACGATGCTGTCGGCGGCGGCAGAGACTTCGACGTTCTTCGCGCCCGGCACCAGGCGGCGCAGTGCGGCTTGCAGGCCGGCCGGGTCTGCGCCCACCGACACATCAATGACCGTGCACGATCCGCTGCGGCCCTGCACGATCATGTTCGTGGAGCCGACTTCCAGCCCCAGCACGTACAGCGTCTGCGGCGACACCAGCATCGCCTGCACCACGCGCGGGTTGCCGACGGTGCGGCTGCGTACGGCTTCCGGCAGCTGCACCATTGTCGACTTGCCGATGGGGACGGTCACCTCGCTGTGTTCGCGCATGGCGCCGGTGCAGTTCGGCCCCTTGGGTGCCGAATCGCGGCTGGCCTCGGCGTTGCTTGCGCTGCCGATGGTCAGCTGGATCGGCCCGCTGGCCGACATGCGCATCGGCTTGGCCGGCGCCGCCGCGTTATTGGTCAGGATGGCGGATTCCACACCGACCTGCGCGTGCGCCGCACCTGCCCAAAGCCCCCCCAACATGGCCACTGCGGCTGCAGTCGCCTTCATGTACGTCCCCATGCAGCGTGTCTCGCCGCGTTGCGTGATGAGTCGGTTCATGGTGATCCCCCAGATTGGTTGTTCTGCAAGACAAGGCCGGTTATGTGTTGCCTGTGACCGTGCCGGAGCCCTCTTCCTGGGGCCTTTGGTCTGTTCTTCCTGTTGTGTTGTTGATCGTTGCCCGTGAGTTTTGAGTGATGCGCTTCGCTTCAGAAGCACTCGGCGCCGTGATCCACGCCGGCAATCACGCCGATGCAGTTGCCGGGTGCGCGCTGCGCAGCAGCCACGCGGCGTACCACCTGCACCGTCTTGACCACCGGCACCGCCACGGCCGCCGTGATCTTGGGCTCCTTGAGCAGCGTGCTCTTGGTCGCGCCACTGGTATCGGCGGGTTGCGGGTCGACCTGGTTGCGCAGCACCAGCGAGAGCGTGCCCACGCTGCGTGCGAGGTCGAGCTTCTCGGCTTGTTCCGGTGTGACTTCCAGCGTGACGGCGTTCACGACCTTGGGCTTGGTGTCGTCGCGGTTGACCTCTTGCGCGACGGCCAGCACCAGGATCTTTTCCAGCACGATCTTCGAGATCGACTGATCGGACCGATCGCTCGCCGCTGCCTTGCCGTCTTTGTTGTCTTGCAGCGTGTTGACGATGATGTCGACGTAGCTGCCCGGCAGTGCGAAGCCCGCCACGCCCACCACGTCATTCACCCGTACGGTGATGGCGCGTTTGCCGTCGGCAATGACGGCCGACAAACCGCCCGCGGTGCCTTGCGGCGTGAGCTTCGATTCCAGTACCGGCTCGCCGCGCGTCAGGCTGGCGCGCACGACGCGGCCGCTGAGCGCTTGCGTGTCGGAGATGGCGCCCGGCGGCAGGCTGGCGGTCGGCCAGTCCACCACCTTGATGAAGTCCGGCGACAGGCGCTGGCCGAGGTCAATGTCGGCGGCGGCCACGGCAACCTTGGTGATGCCGCTGCTGCTTTGCTGCGTGAGCCAGCGCGAGGCGAAGACCACCGCCGCAAGGCCGGCGATCGTGGCAATCAGCAACATGGAGAGAATGCGCAGGTTTTTCATTTCCCAACCCCACTCAGATGGTTCTCAATCCCACCGCCACTTGGTCCGAAGACACGTAGCGGGCATGCACGGCCGGCCTAGGCGCCGGTCGGCCGAAGAAGAGGGGGAGGCGGGCGGTGCGTGCCAGGATGGACGCGGTCCACAGGCGTGGCGATGGGGCGCCGCGCAGGTCCTGGCTTGCCCGATGGTGCGACTGGATTGACGCATGTCACTTCTCCCCGGTCCTGGACCGTTCTTGCGTGGTCCTTGATGCCTTGTGTGTCTGGCGCGTGCCTGGTGGCATTCATTCCGTCAGGCTGGCTGCGGCGACGCCGTGTGCTTGTCTTGCACCGCATCGGCACGCGTCAGGTGTTTCCCCCTCGGCTACAACACTCCCCACTTCACCAGCAACGTGCCTGCGGCAAACGCCACCGCGTACGGCAACTGGATCGTTCCGCTGCGCTTGCCCCCGCTGTCCGGCGAAGGCACGGCCTTACCACCGAACGGCAGCGACATCAGCAGCGTTGAAACGCCTGCAAACGAGCGTTGCGCGTCACGGCGCAGCAACACCATGGCAAGCGCGAGCACCCCGCCTGCCAGAAAACTCACGAAGGCAATGTGGAAGGCGCCGAAGGGCCCCATGAAGGCGCCGATCGCGCCCATCAGCTTGACGTCGCCGGCGCCCATGCCACCGAGCAGATAGACGCCGATGCACAGGCCCATGCCCACCGCTGCGCCACCGAGCCAGGCGAGCGCGCCTGCGGTGAAGCCCTGTGTGAGGCATTGCGCGAGAAGCGCTGCCACGAGGCCCGCTGCCACCAGCCAGTTCGGGATGCGGCGCGAGCGCACGTCGCTCGCAGCGGCCATCACGATGAGCACGATCAGGCTGAGGTTCGCCAGGGCGCTCAGGCTTGTCAGGGTGGTCATCTCGGGTTCCTCTCGGGCGATTGTTCTGGCTGTCCGCGCGGCATCGGGTGCCGCGGGCCAGCGTGTATTCGGCCGGATCAGGCCCGGGGCTGCCGGACCTGACCTGGGCGCACTGGCACTGCTCAGGCGGCGGCCGTCGACAGCTGGGTTGCGATCGAATTCCAGATGGCGCCGACCGCGGTCTTGACGGTGGTCCCGTAGGTCACCATCACCAGAGCCACAAAGGCCAGCAGCAGTGCGTATTCCACGCCGGCTGCACCGTCTTCTTCGCGCACGAAACGCTTGATCATGGCTTTCATTTCAATCTCCTCACGTCATGGTTCAAGGAAAGGCGCACCGCTGAAGATCGGGCGCTGGGTTCTGGCCAGACAAGCCGGCCAAGGCCAAACCAGGGGTTCCGGAGATCGTGTGCGCACACCGGTGCCACACCGGCGCGAAGGCCAGCATGTTCCGGAGCACGACAACACCAAGAGGCTCCCCCGACTTCACCAGTTCTCAGGGCTCGCACCGGCGTGGCCGCTGGTGGTCGCTCGCCCGGACATCGCCGCAATCGCAGCAGGTGCCCGCTGGGCGCCGCGGGCCGGTCCACCATTCCTCCAGGAACCGGCTCACGCCTGAAAGTGCAACAACTTCCGTGTTCACCGCAGACGCTCCCGGCGGTTGCCGGTCCCTGCAGCCGGCTGGCCTCTTTGTGCCAGCGCGTTCACAACTTCCCCGTACGTCTTCTGTTCTGTTCGCTGCGCTGCTCGTCTGGCATGCGCTGTGTGCTACCGGCCCGTGGTGCGATTGCGCGCTACCCAGGCCTTGAATATCAACCACCCGAACCACCGCCCTGCGAGCCCGATGATCCGAACCCGCCGGGTGTCATCAACACCGATGCCGCGTTGCTCCAGAAATCGCCCACGCTGGTTTCGACGCTCGCCATGACGGCAATCAGCACCAAAGCCACCATCACCAGCAGCAGTGCGTATTCCACGCTGGCTGCGCCGGTCTGGCGGTATTTGATGTGTTGGTCTTTGGTTTCCACGTCCCACCCCCTCAGGTGTGCGCCGGTTCTGTCTTGTCTTTCCGAAACACCGTGCTGCTATGTCGGCGGGACCAACAGAGCGACGAGCGTGCCATTGCCGCTAAGTCCTTGATTTTCAAAGGCTGGGCAGGCATGTGAGCGCGCAGCCCAGGCAATTGGCTGGCGCTTGTTACCCAGGCGTTACGTGCACTTTGTGCGGTCTGCGAAACAGCAAACGATCACGCACGCGGCATTTGCGCAAACGGCAAACGTGAAAGTGACGCATGCGCGTTGTGCGCCGCAAAAAGCCGCGGGTAAGCCCGCATCCATGCCACCCGCGTCAATGCGTGCATTGCTGAAACATCGGGGCGCTTGCCAGGACAAGATGCGATGCGGTGCAGTCGTCCGGCGCGATGTGGCTGCAAGGTGTCCTGGGCGGGGTCTTGCAGGAAGAGAGGAGCGCTTTATCGGAGAGGTGGCCTACGGCGGAACGCGGCCCTGATCTCGACGCCCGATGCGCTGGCAGCCAATCCCTCGTATGGAAGGATTAGGCGCGCGACCGACAGGGGTGGCGCGGCTGGGCACGTCGAAACCGTTTCAGTTCTGAAACATGGTCCAGCCCGGCAGGGGAACAACGCAGGAAGTGCGAAGCAGTTACAGCACGACTGGCCGGTCGCTCAGCTCGTTCGTGCGCGGCGTGCCATCGGAAGGCGCGTGCGCGGCGAGGAGGTCGTTGATCTGCGCCAGCGCATCGAGGACCGGCATCATGCTCACGCGCTGCGCAAAGCCGCGCGTGATGGTCTCGCAGATGGTGCGCCACGCGTGGGCGTCCACCTTGGCGGCGATACCGTGGTCGGCCAGGATCTCAACCGCGTGGTCGGCCAGGTTGATGTAGAGCAGCACGCCCACGTGCTCGCGCGTGTTCCACACCTCCAGCAGCCCGAACAGCATCCGGGCGCGGTGGCGCGGCGACACACCCGCCCACGCGTCGCGCACCGGCAGCGAGCTTTCGATGACGACACGCACTTCGCCGCGATGGCGTTGTTCGCCTTCTCGCACGGCGGCTTCGAGCTTTTGCAGATCGGCCGGCGGAAACGCGCGCCTGGCATGCGACGAAGTCGTCAGCAGGTGGGTGAGGGCACGGCGTGCGCCGTGGTGGTGTCGGGTCTTGGAAGCCATGGATGCCGTTACCTGCTGCCTGTTACCAGTTGCCGGAGGCGCCACCGCCACCGAAATCACCACCACCGCCGCCGCCAAAGCCTCCCCCGCCGCCACTGCCGCCGCCGAAATCACCGCCGCCGCGTCCCCAGCCACCGCCGAGGCCGCCGCCCAATCCACCACCCAAGCCGCCGATGGTGCCCGGGCCCCAGCCGCGATTGCCCATCATCACGCGCGATCCGGGTCGGCCGGGCAGGCTGCCCGTGACGCGCCCGCCCGAGCGCATGGCCGCGCTGAGCACGAAAAACACGATGATCGCCAGCGGAAACAGCACCGGCAGCCAATCGCCGATGCCGCCGCCGGATTGCTGACGCTTCGCCCGCTCGGCTGGCGGCAGGCTCTCTTGGGCAATCACGGTCTGGATGGCCGAGATGCCCGCCGACAGCCCGCCGTAGAAGTCGCCCTGACGGAAGTGCGGCGCCATCACGTCCTGCAGGACACGCTTGGATTGCGCATCCGTGAGTGCACCTTCCAGCCCGCGTCCCACCTCGATACGCATCTTGCGCAGCGACGCCGGGTTGTCCTTGGCGATGAGGATGATCGCGCCGTCGTCCACGCCCTTGCGGCCGGCCTTCCACGCATCGGCCACGCGGATGCCATACGCCTCGATGGGTTCCGGCGCGGTGGACGGCACCATCAGCACAAAGATCTGGCTGCCGCGCTGCTGCTCGTAATCGGCCAGCACCTGTTCGAGCGCGCTCTTCTGCTCGGCGCTGAGCGTGCCGGTCAGGTCGGTCACGCGCGCGGCCAGCGGCGGCACGGCCACCATGTCACTTTGCGCGTACGCGGGCAGCGCGGCAGCCAGCCACAGGGCTGCAGTCAGCAAGAAGGCGAAGCAGGCACGCGCACGCATCGACATGGTCATCAGCTCGTCAGAACTTCACTGCCGGGGCGGTGGAAATCCCCTTCTCGTTCTCGACCGTGAAGTTCGGCTTGACCTGGTAGCCCATCACCTTGGCCGTCAGGTTGGTCGGGAAGCTACGGGCCAGCACGTTGTAGTCCTGCACCGATTTGATGTAACGCTGACGCGCCACCGTAATGCGGTTCTCGGTGCCTTCCAGTTGCGATTGCAGATCACGGAACGACTGGTCAGCCTTGAGCTGCGGGTAGTTTTCCGACACGGCCATCAGGCGCGACAGCGCGCTCGAAAGCTCGCCCTGCACCTGCTGGAATTTCTGGAAGGCCGCCGGGTCGTTCAGCACCTCCGGCGTGATCTGGAAGCTGGTGGCCGCGGCGCGGGCCTTGGTCACGGCTTCCAGCGTGTCCTTCTCGTGCGAGGCATAGCCCTTGACCGTGTTGACGAGGTTCGGAATCAGGTCGGCACGGCGCTGGTATTGGTTGACCACCTCGGCCCAGGCCGCTTTGGTGGCTTCGTCCTTCGCCTGGAAATCGTTGTAGCCGCACGCAGACAAAAACGGTGCGGCGAGCACGGCCAACGACAGTGCCAGCCAGCGCAGCACCGAAAAACGCGTCGAGCGGAAGGTCAGGGCAGGGGTCATGAAATCCTCTAGATCTTGAATCCGAAAAGAATGTGGCATGAGACTGACAGCGCCTCACGACGTTCCAGCGCACTTTAGCTTATGCGCTTGACGCCCCAGTCACACATCAGTACGGTATGGGGACTTTTTTGACAATTTCCATGCGCGCGATTTCCCCTTTCTCGTCGATCTGCACGGCACCGGCATTCAGCCTGTCGGCCGTGTCGACGCTCGCGCGCGCCAAAAAAGCCACCAAACAGCCGCTCGTCTGACCGGAGCGCTGTTCCGTCAGATGGGCGACGGAACAGCGGTTGACCGATACGTTGGACACGGTTGCCTCCCACCCGCATCTCGCGGGGCCGCATTCCCGAAGCGCTTCTGACGGTTCTTTGACCGGTCGTTGATTCGTCCAGGAGTGTTGTCGTGCTTGAAAATGCATCCACCCATCTGTCCACCCGCGAATGCCCGTCTTATTCGGGCATCTGGGTGCCCATCGTGACGCCGTTTGCCGATGACGCGGCACGGTCGGTCGACTACGGCGCGCTGTATACATTGGTGGTGCGGTACCGCGCGCTGGGCGTCGCGGGTTTCGTGGCGTGTGGCAGTACCGGCGAAGCCGCAGCGCTGACGGATCAGGAACAGGCCGACGTGCTCGATACGGTACGTGCCGCCGCCGACGGTTTGCCCGTGGTGATGGGCGTCTCGGGCAGCGCCCTCGCATCTGTACGCGAGCGAATGCTGCGCCTCGCCGAGCATCGGCCGGCAGCGTTTCTGATTCCGGCGCCTTCCTACATTCGTCCGTCGCAGCGCGGGATCATCGAATACTTCACCGCACTGGCCGACGCCTCGCCCGTGCCGGTGTTGCTGTACGACATTCCGTACCGCACCGGTGCAAACATCGACACCGAAACGCTGCTCGCGCTGGCGGCGCATCCGAACATCCACGGCATCAAGGATTGCGGCGGCGACGCGGACAAGACGCAGCGCCTGATCGCCGACGGGCGGTTGCAGGTGCTGGCGGGGGAAGATGCGCAGGTGTTCGGCACGCTGTGCGCGGGCGGCGTCGGGGCGATCATTGCCGCCGCGCATGTCCGCACGGAGCTGTTTGTCGAGATGGCAAGGGCGGTGCAGGAACAGCGGTTGAACGATGCGCGGCGGTTGCATCATGCGCTGGCACCGGTGATTCGGTTGTTGTTTGCCGAGACGAACCCTGGGCCTTTGAAGGCTTGGCTGGCTGCCGAGGGATTGATTCGGAATGTGTTGCGGGCGCCGATGATGTTGGCTTCTGAGGGGGTGGGGCGGGAGTTGGTGGAGGTGGTTGGGCGGGTTTGAGTTTTTTTGTTTGTGGTTCATCCCTGTTTCGTACCCTGCCGGGCACGACCTACTTTTCTTTGTCTTGCCAAAGAAAAGTAGGCAAAAGAAAGGCGCGCCCGAGATGGCGACTTCCCCTTGGATTTGTGTCGCGGGAAGGGAGGGGAGGCAAACTCGCTTCGCTCAAACAGGCCTCCCCTCTTTATCCTTCCCGCAACAAAAATCCAAGGCGCCATCAAGGGCTCAACGTCAAAAGAAAAAGGCCAACCCATCGTGCGGTTGGCCTTTGTCGTTTGGGCTTGCGCCCAGAGGGTGTGGCTGTTGTCTTTTGACTTTCCCTGCCCTAGATGGCGCCTTGAATTTCTGTTGCAGGGAGGAAAAAGGAAGGGAAACTGTCTGAGCGCAGCGAGTTTTTCCCTTCCCCTCCCTGCGACATAAATTCAAGGAATCTTTCGCCATCTCGGGCGCGCATTTCTTTGCTTACTTTCTTTGGCAAGACAAAGAAAGTGAGTCAGCCCCGGCAGGGGATGAAACAAGGGATGCACCACCAAGCCCCATCCCAAGAAACAAAACTCAAACAGCCTTAAACGCCTTCCGAGCCGCCTCAAACGTCGCATCCAAAATCGCGTCATCGTGCGTCGCAGACACAAACCCCGCCTCAAACGCAGACGGCGCCAGATACACACCCTGATCCAACATCGCATGGAAGAACGCATTGAAGCGCCCAACATCGCTCTTGGTCACTTCAGCAAAGCTCGTCGGTACGCCCTCACGGAAGTAGATGCCGAACATGCCGCCCACGCTGTCCGCGGCAAACGGCACGCCAACTTCACGAGCGATATCGGCCAGCCCATCCACTAGCTTGCGGGTCTGCGCGGCCAGTCGGTCGTGGAAACCCTCTGCCGCAATCAGCCGCAATGTGGTGAGCCCGGCCGCTACGGCCAGCGGATTTCCTGACAGCGTCCCAGCCTGGTACACGTTGCCCAGCGGCGCCAGGAATCCCATGATGTCGCGGCGGCCGCCAAACGCAGCGGCCGGCATGCCCCCGCCGATGACCTTGCCCAGGCACGTCAGGTCCGGCTTGATGCCGTACAGCGCCTGCGCGCAACCGAGCGCCACACGAAAGCCCGTCATCACCTCGTCAAAGATCAGCACGGCGCCGTGCTCGGTACACAGCGAACGCATGGCCTGGTGGAATTCGTTGCTGCCACGCACGAGGTTCATGTTGCCGGCCACCGGTTCGACGATCACGGCCGCGATTTCCTTGCCGTGGCGGGCAAAGGCCTCGCGCAGTGCGGCGACGTCGTTGTACGGCAGCACCATCGTGTGCTTGACCACGTCTTCCGGCACGCCGGCGGAAGACGGCGCGTTCTGCGTCGTATCGGCAAACGTCAGCAGGCCCGAACCGGCCTTGACCAGCAGGCTGTCGGCGTGACCGTGGTAGCAGCCTTCGAACTTGACGATCAGGTCGCGCCCGGTAAAGCCGCGCGCCAGGCGCAGGGCGCTCATGGTCGCTTCGGTGCCCGACGACACGAGCCGCACCTGCTCGATCGACGGCACGAGCTTGCAGATTTCCTCGGCCATGACGACTTCGGCCTCGGTGGGCGCGCCGAACGAGAAGCTGTCAGCGGCGACGTCCTGCACGGCACGCACGACTTCGGGATGCGCATGCCCGACGATCATCGGGCCCCACGAGCCGACGTAGTCGATATAGCGGGTGCCGTCCGCGTCCCACAGGTACGGGCCGGCTGCCTTGGCAATGAAGCGCGGGGTGCCGCCCACCGAGCGGAAGGCGCGTACCGGCGAGTTCACCCCGCCGGGGATGGTCTTCTGGGCACGTTCAAACAGGGCGGCGCTGCGGGAGGGAGTCGACATGGAGGGCGTTGGAAGAGAGCGTGGCGCCGAGCAGAGCGGCGCTGCGGTACGGTTTAAAGGCGGTTCGAGGCGATTATGCGGTGGTTTGCCGCAGATCCGGGTTGGATGCAGTCAAACACCGTGTCTGCCCGGCGCCTGTTCTGGCGTAGCCGGGCGTGATTCGGTACCATCTGGCCTGCCATTTTAATAGACGGAACCCACCGAAGCTTTGCCCTATGGAACAACAGATTGAATACAAGACGTGGATGTGCCTGATTTGCGGCTGGATCTACGACGAAGAACAAGGCGCCCCGGACGACGGCATTGCGCCCGGCACGAAGTGGGAAGACGTGCCCATCAACTGGACGTGCCCGGAATGCGGCGCGCGCAAGGAAGATTTCGAAATGGTGCAGATCTGATCCGGATCTGACCTGTCTCCCGTCAGCAAGTGAGTGTTTGCCCTCTTGCTGACAGCCAAGTATCAGGAAGTGACGGTTCGATGAATCGGCTCGTCGCTTCCATGCCACAAGCGCTCGGCGGACCGCCGGCGCCATTGACGGCGAATAGGTGACTTGTCACACTTCGTCAAATTCTGAGCTTCACACTTCATAAGCGGGCCGGGGGGCGTAGTTTTGAAGTCGTCGCCAGCGTGGGCCCTTTCCGTTTGGAGGGCACGCTGCGCGGCGATTTGCCGCGATCCATCCGGTCAGAATGTCGTGGCGACCCGTGGTCGCGCACTGCGAGAACATGATGCAATCCGCGCGGGTGGAACAACTGGCTGACTCTCAACCGCTGGCGAACTCTCCGCTGGCGCATTCCCTGACAGGCTGCAAAGTGCTGGTAATCGACGATTCCAGCACCATCCGCCGTACCGCGCAGATTTTCCTCACCCAGGCCGGGTGCCAGGTCGTGCTGGCCGAAGACGGCTTCGACGCACTGGCCAAGGTGGGTGACCTGAAGCCCGATCTCGTGTTCTGCGACATCCTGATGCCGAATCTCGACGGCTACCAGACCTGCTCGCTGATCAAGAAAAGCCCAAAGTTTCATGCCACGCCTGTGATCATGCTGTCTTCGCGCGACGGGATTTTCGACCGCGCGCGCGGCAAGTCGGTCGGGGCGGTGGACCATCTCGCCAAGCCGTTCTCGAAGGAAGCGCTGCTGGAGGCGGTCCAGACGCATTTGCCGGTGGCGCAAGCTGCCGCGCAGTGACGGCATCTCTCTTAATGAAGGACTGTTTGTATGGCAATCAAGAAAGTGTTGGTGGTCGATGATTCTCCGACCGAAGCGCTGCATCTGTCGGAGATTCTCGGCAAGAACGGTTTCAAGGTGACGGTCGCGGCCGATAGCGAGCAGGCCATGACCAAGCTCGAAGCCGAAACCTTCGACCTGATCCTGATGGATGTGGTGATGCCGGGCCAGAACGGCTACCAGGCGACCCGCGCCATCAAGAAGGACGAGCGCTTCCAGGGCATCCCCGTGATCATGTGCACGACCAAGGGCCTGGAGACCGACCGCGTGTGGGGCATGCGCCAGGGCGCATCGGACTACATCGTCAAGCCGGTCAAGGCCGAAGAGCTGCTCGAGAAGATCGCCAAGCTGGCGCAGTGATCCTGCGGCAGTTCGTTTAGAAGCGCGACGTCAAGACCGCGCGCAGCAAAGAACCAGCACCGGACATGAGCCAGACGTGAACGAACAGCGCACCAACCTGACCTCCCGCCAGCGCCTGCACGAATACCAGGCGATGCTGGCCCGCCGCCTGCAGGAGGCGCGCGCCAAGTCGTCGACGGAAGGCTTTCTGGGCGTGCAGATCGGCGAGCACCACTGGCTGCTGTCGCTGACCGAAACCGGCGAGGTGCTGGACTACCAGCCGCCCGCACGCGTGCCGCTCACACAGCCGTGGTACCTCGGTCTCGTGAATGCGCGCGGCAACCTGCTCGGCGTGATCGATTTCGGCCTGTTCTGCGGTGAAGCGCCGACGGGCAGCGGCAGCGGCGCCAAGATCGTGGTGCTGTCCAAAGACCCGCAGCGTGCGTGCGCGATTGTCGTGCCGCGCGTGGCCGGCCTGCGCAGCCTGAGCGATCTGCAGCCCGCGGAAGCCACGGTGGAAGAAGGACGTCCGTGGTTGGGCCGCGCCTGGCGCGACGCCCAGGGCACGCAATGGCGCGAACTGGATGTGCGGCAGTTGCTGGCCGATCCGGCGTTTCTGCAGGTTGGCCGCAGCCGCACGTAAAGCGATTGGGCAATCAGGCCGTAGAGCCTTAGAGCCAGTAAGAACGATTGGGCACGCCGCAACGGGAGCGGGGTGTGCAGGGGCAAGAGGCGGTGCACGGCGCGTGCAACAGGGCGCGCCAGGTGGCCAAGTGTATTCACAGGCACCGCCGAAGGTGCGTACCACGCCAGGTGGAACAAGGCGCGGACGCGGACGGGAAATCCATGCGGCTGATCTCGACAGAACGAGACGGCAGCATCGACAAGAAAAGAGGGTCCTATGGGGTTCAAGTGGTTCAACGCAGGTCGCCGTGCCGGTCAGGCAGGGGCGCCGGAGGTTGCAGCGGAGGGCGCATCGGCGGCTTCCGTGCAGTTGGCGCAGTTGGACAATGCGCCCCATACGGATGACGACAATCCCGCTGGCCCGCCCACGCAGCTCGGCCGCTCGCCCATGGATGCCGTGGTCGGCTGGATGGAGCGCGTGCCGTTTGCCGCGCAGCAGCGCGTGTTCACGATCGGCCTGGTGGTTGGTCTGCTGGCGCTGCTGATCTCGGTGTACCTGGATAACCGCCAGGCCAACAACGGTTCGGTGCAGATTGAAATTGCCGGTGACACGCTGATGCACTCGCAGCGTCTGGCCAAGGCGGTGCCGGTGGCGCTGCTGGGTAACACCAATGCATTCGCACAGCTCAAGGAAAGCCGCGCACGTCTGCAGGAAAACCTCGATGCGCTGAAGAACGGCAATTCCGAGCGCGGTGTGCGTGCCTCGGGTGGCGAGGCCGAAGCGCTGCTCGACAAGTCGATCGAAGAATGGAAGCGCAGCGACAAGAGCGCGCAGGCCATTCTGGCGCAGGAAAAGACGCTGGTGGCGGTGGGTAAGACGCTGAACGTGTTCAACGCGTCGAACCCCGAACTGCTGGAAGAAGCCGAGCAGATCTCGTCGATGAAGCTGCAGACCAACGCGCCGGCCCGTGAAGTGGCCGCCTCGTCGCAGCTGGTGATGTTGACGCAGCGTCTGGGTAAGAACATGAACGAGTTCCTGGCTGGCGAAGGCGTGAACCCGGAAACGGCGTTCCTGCTCGGTAAGGACACCAACACCTTCCGCGAAACCCTGAACGGCCTGCTCAACGGCTCGGAAGCGCTGCGCCTGTCGGCCGCCACCGATGCCGAGACGAAGGGCTACCTGCAAGAGCTGTCGACCCGCTTCGACAACGTGCAGAAGACCACGCAGATCATTCTGGAAAACCTGCCGGGCCTGATCGCCGCCAAGCGCGCCCAGCAGCAGATCTTCAACGACAACGAAAAGCTGCGTGCCGACCTGTCGGACCTGCAGTCTGCCTATGCCGGCAGCGTGCGCAGCCGTCCGGTGACGCTCGGTGCGGTGGTGCTGTCCGCCATCCTGACCGTGGTGTGCCTGGCCGGCCTGGCCGCCCTGTACCTGCGCGATTCGCGTGTGCGTACGATGGAAGCAGAAGCCCGTCAGCGCGAAGCTGAAGAGCGCCGGATGGTGGAAAAGCGCAACAACGATTCCACCCAGGCTGCAATTCTGCGTCTGATGAACGAGCTGCAGGACATTGCAGACGGTGACTTGACCAAGCAGGCCACCGTGTCGGAAGACATTACCGGCGCCATCGCCGACTCGGTGAACTACACCGTGGAAGAACTGCGCGAGCTGGTCGGCCGGGTGCAGCAGACGGCCGAGCAGGTGACGCAGGCATCGTCGGCGGTGCAGACCACGTCGGAAAGCCTCGTGGCCGCATCGGAAGAACAGTCGCGCCAGATTCGCCAGACCGGTCAGTCGGTGGTGGAGATGGCGGACCGCATTACGCAGGTCTCGCGCGGCGCAGCCGAATCGGCCAACGTTGCACGCGCCTCGCTGGCCGCTGCCGAGCAAGGTCAGCAGGCCGTGCAGAACGCCATCACGGGCATGAACGACATCCGTGACCAGATTCAGGAAACCTCGAAGCGGATCAAGCGCCTGGGTGAATCGTCGCAGGAGATCGGTGAAATCGTGGAGCTGATCTCGGACATTACCGAGCAGACCAACGTGCTGGCACTGAACGCTGCCATCCAGGCGGCATCCGCTGGTGAAGCCGGCCGCGGCTTCTCGGTGGTGGCAGAAGAAGTGCAGCGCCTGGCAGAACGTTCCGCCGAGGCAGCCAAGCAGATCGGCGCGCTGATCCGCACGATTCAGACCGACACGCAAGACGCGGTGCACGCCATGGAGCGCAGCACGGCGGGTGTGGTGGAAGGGGCGAAGCTGTCCGATAACGCCGGTGCCGCACTGGTGGAGATCGGCCGCGTGTCGCGCCAGCTTGCCGAACTGATCGAGAGCATTTCGCAGACGACGTCGCACGAAGCGACGCTGGCTTCGGACGTTGCGCAGAACATCGAACAGATCCTGCACATCACGGAACAGACGTCGACCGGTACGCGCCAGACCGCGCAGTCGGTGCGCCAGCTCACGCAGCTTGCCGAAGAACTGCGTGACTCGGTGGCGCGGTTCCGCATCGCCTGATCTCGTCACCTCTGGATTTCGGGCGGGAACGCCGAAGGGGCCACCCCGGGGCAATCGCGGCAACCGCCACCTGCTTTTTGGAAGCACACATGCGTCATCAATCTTCCGCCCAGCCCGAATCCGCCTCTGTCGAGGCGGTGGGAGCCCCAGCCGGGCGTCAGAAGTCCGTCCCGAAGCCTGCCGTGCCCGCGCGTGATCTTTCCGCGCTGGCGTGGGTGGCACCCAACATGCGCGCCGCGCTCGACGATGCCGTGCGCGAGTTCGGCGAATATGCGGCCGATGTGATCGCCGATCCGGAGGTCATCGGTGCGCGCGATACGACGTCGCTGCGCCTGGCCGGCCAGTATCTGCACCAGGCCGCTGGCGCGCTGCTGATCGTCGGCCTGCGCGGTGTCGACGTGTATTGCCAGGCCGCCAAGCGCCTACTCGAGGCGGTGGATACCGGCACCGTCGCCGCCGACGCACAGACGCTGGATGTGTTCTCGCGCGCCGTGCAGGCGCTGCAGGAATACGTCGCCGACCTGATGGCCGGCATGGCCGAAGAGCCGCTGCGCCTGTTCCAGCCGTATCAAGCCGTGCTCGCCCGCCTGGGCGAAGAGCGCATCCACCCGGCTGACCTGTGGGCCGATGAGCTGCGCCACTTGCCGGCGCTGCTGCTGCCCTCGCGGGATCTGCCAGGGCTGGCGCGTTTGCGTCGCAAGTTCGAACTCGCATTGCTGACTGCGCTGCGTGCGCCGGCCTCCAACGCCGACGGTGCGGTGGTGGATCCGTCCGCCGCAGCAGCGGCCTATGCTCCGCTGGAAGACCTGCTGCATGGCATCCGCGCGCTGGAGCGTGAACCGCGCCGCGCCGGAGACGATCTGCAGCGCGATCTGTGGCTTGTGCTCGCGCTGACCTTTGGTGCCCTGCGTGCCGGCCTCGTACCTGCCGACATGACGGCCAAGCGCCTGGCGGCACGCGTTAACTTGCTGCTGCGCCAGTATTCGCACAACAACGTCCACCTGCCGCAAGGCCTGCTGACCGACGCGCTGTATTTGCTGGCCGGCATGGCGTACAGCAACGCACCGGCGGCGCCGGTGGGCGACGACACGCTGGGCCCGGACATCGTGGCCTGCGTGCAGGCCTTCGCAATTCCGCCCACGCACGCGCCCGCTGGCGCACTGCATACGCGCCAGTACTACGCGCTGCTGCCGACCGACGCCAGCGACACGCTGCAACGCGTCGGCCGCTCGCTCGAAACGCTGAGCCAGCAACCTGCGCCCGCTGCGGACGAACTCGACGCTGCACTGCAGACGCTGGCGCTGCATGCCGATGCGCTGGGCCAGCCGGCTTTGTCCGACCTGTCGAACCGCCTGACCGAAGCTGCCGGGCAGGACGTCTCGCCCACGCTGCAATTTCTCTCGCGCATGCTCGCGCGCCCCTGGGCGCTGCATGGCGAATCCGGCGACTTGCGCAGCGCGTGGTTTGCCGCCCGCTGCAGCGAGCTGGCCGAACACGCCCGCGCCACGCAAGACGGTCACGCCGTGCCGGCGCCAGCATGGCTCACGCTGCTGGCCGAGCAGGCTGCTGAACGCCGCTCGCGTGCCGATCAGGTTCGTGCGCTGCAAACGCTGCTGGCCTCTGCCGAAACGCACCTCGACGCCTTCGAGCGCGAAGGTGCAGAAAGCGGCGGGCTGCAGGAAGCCGCCCGCCTGTTCGGCGAGATGCAAAGCGCCTTTGCCGCGCTCGACGCCTATGAGGCAGTGCACGCCACCGAAGCGGCGCAATCGACCATCGACGCGCTGCAAGCCGCGGGCGAGGGCGCGACCGCCGATCGCGAACGCTACCTCGCTGCGCTGGCCGCCAATGTCAGCGGCCTGCAGGCCCTGCTCGACGCCCTGTCAGCCAGCACCGAGCTGACGGGCGGGCAGGTCGATGAGATCGTCATCGAAGGCCAGTTGACGCCGACTGAGCGCGAAACCGCGTGGCGCGAGTTCGCCTTCGATACGGAAGCCGGCATGCTGGCCCGCCGCGAGCCGCAATCCGAAACGCAGGCTGGTGCGGACATCGCCAATGCCGATGCCGCATCGCCGCTGCAATCGTTGTTGGATCGGCTGCTGGCCAAACAACCGGTCGACCCGACCGACCCGCTCGCCGCGGAGTTGCGCACGGCGCTGCAGGAAGCGCGTGACGCCGCCGCCATCGACGATGATCCGGCTCGCCGCCGTCGCCTGGAAGAGGCGCTGGCCCAGTTCGACGCATGGCAGGTTGGCAGCGCCGGCGCGCTTGAGCGCATGCAGGCCGCATTGGCGGCACCGGCTGCCGTGCCTGCGGCCGCCGCGCCTGCGCCTGCTGCCGCGCGAGACACCCAATCCATCGATGCCGAGCTGCTCGACATCTTCCTGTCCGAAGCCGAAGAAGTGCTGGCCGGCGTGCGCGCCGACCTGCAGGGCCTGCAGGCCGCTGCCGACATGGGCACGGGCGGCCTGGCTGCCGGCTCGGACCTGGACCTGCTCACGCAGCTGCGCCGTGCGTTCCACACGCTCAAGGGCTCGGGCCGCATGGTCGGCCTCACGCGCTATGGCGAAGCCGCCTGGGCCATCGAGCAGGTGATGAATGTCTGGCTGGCTGAGAGCCGCGTGCCGACGCACGACCTGGCCGCGCTGCTGACGCGCGCTGAGTCGGAACTGTCGACGTGGGCTGCGGCCATTGCCCAGTCGCCGCAAGCCGATCACGCCATCGAACCGCTGGTCGCCGCCGCAGAGCGCGTGCGCCACGGCGGTCCGTTCGTGTGGCTGGAGGCCGTGCCGGCGCCCGAAGCGTCCGAGCCGGCCGAAGTCGCCCCGGCCGCTGAATACGCGGAGCCGCAAGCGGTGGAAGCGCCGACGGCTGAAATCGCATCGCACGACGCAGTCGCAGAACCGTCGTTGGAACTGGCCGCGCCGGATGCCTCCGTTGCTGAAACCGAAGCCGAAGACGCGGTCGCGCTCACGTGGGATGACGAACCTGCGCTGCCTGAAGTCGAGGCGCCGATGCCGGAGGCGACCGCACTGCTGGTCGAGCATGAGGCCGCCGAGCCCGTTGCAGAACACGTCGAAGAGACGATTCAGGAAGCGGCCCCTGAACCGGTGGCTGCCGATGCCGACGCCAAGGTGATCCCGTTCCCGTTCGCGCAGACCGGCGAGCCGGAAGAAGCACCGCACGACGACGGCGTGAAGGAGATTGGTCCGGTCCGCATCAGCGTGGCGCTGTACAACGTCTACCTGCAGGAAGCCGATGATCTGATCCGCCGCCTGGGCGTGGATTTCTCGGAGTGGCGTCACGAAGGCCGCACGCCGCCGAGCGAGCTGGCCCTGCGCGCCGCACACACGCTGCAAGGCAGCTCGGCTGTGGTCGAGTTGGAGCCCGTGCGCCAACTGGCCGCAGCGCTGGAGCAGGTGCTGCTGAACCTGAACAGCCGCCCGGTGGCGATGCATCCGGGCGACTTCCGCCTGCTCGATCAAGCCGTCGAGCGCATGCGCGGCATGCTCCATCAATTTGCCGCCAGCCTCTGGCCCGACGGGGATGAGCCTTTGCGCCGCAGCCTGGACGAACTCTGCGAGCGCCTGCTCGTGCGTCCGCGCCTGCCGCTGGAGCCGGCGCCTGCCGCCTTTACCGAAGCCGAACAAGCCGAGAACGAAACCGCGGGCCTGGCTGGCGAGCCCGAGTTCGAGCCGGAACACGTTACATCGACGTTCGTGCCCGCGCACGAGTCGCCGGTGGCCGAGCCCGCGGTGGGTGAGCTGGTCCGCCAGGCGCCGACCGACGCGCTCGACCCGGCGCTGCTCGAGATCTTTCTGGAGGAAGCGCACGTTGCGCTGCCCGAGTTGGGCCAGCATCTGCGTGCGTGGGAAGCCGCGCCGCAGGACCGTAATGCCGCCGGCCTGCTGTTGCGCAATCTGCACACCGTCAAGGGCAGTGCGCGCATGGCCGGCGCCATGACGCTGGGCCAGGCCGCGCACGAAATGGAGAGCGCCATTGAAGGCGGCCTGCGCCAGAACCGCGTGGACGACGCGCTGTTCCGCAAGCTCTACGTCTGGTTCGACCGCATTCAGGCGCACGTCGATGCGCTGGGCGCGGGCAACCTGCTGCCGCTCGACGCCGGCCTTGCCGATGCCGCCGATGTGCAGCAGACGGCCGATGCGCAGGCATCGTCCTCCGCGTCGATGCTGCCGGCGGTTGCAGTCTCGACGAGCGTGGACCTGACCGGTACGCGCAGCCCCGAAGCCGAGGCGCTGGAAGTGGCCGAACGCCAGCGCGCGATGGTGCGGGTGCAGGCGCGTGCGCTCGATTCGCTCATCAACGATGCGGGTGAAGTCGGTGCTGCGCGTGCGCGTTTGGAGTCGGAAGTCGATGCGCTCAAGACGTATCTGTCGGAACTGAACGACAACGTGGCGCGTTTGCGCTCGCAGGTGCGCGAGATCGAAATCCAGGCCGAAACGCAGATGGAGTCGCGCATTGCCGATGCGGCAGCACACTCTGAAGCGTTCGACCCGCTGGAGTTCGACCGCTTCACGCGCTTGCAGGAACTCACGCGGATGATGGCCGAGTCCGTCAACGACGTGGCAACGGTGCAGCAGAACTTGTTCCGCGGCTTCGATCAGGCATCGCTCGATCTGGAAACGCAGGCACGCCTCACGCGCGGCCTGCAACGCAGTCTGATGCGCGCGCGCATGGTGCAGTTCGATACCGTGGCCGACCGTCTGTATCGCGTGGCGCGCCAGGCCGCAGCGGAAACCGGCAAGGAAGTCCGCCTGTTCATCAAGGGCGGTACGGTGGAACTGGACCGCAGCGTGCTGGACCGCATGGGCGGTCCGCTCGAGCACATGATCCGGAACGCGGTGGCGCACGGCATTGAATCCGCCGACGAGCGTCGCGCCAAGGGCAAGGCTCCCGCCGGTGAACTCACGCTCGAAGTGCAGCAGGAAGGTAACGAAGTCGTGCTGCACTTCGTCGACGACGGTGCCGGGCTCAATCTCGACCGCATCCGCGCCCGTGCATTGGAGCGTCAGCTGCTGGCCGCCGACGAAGAAGCCAGCGACGCGCGCCTCACCGAGATGATCTTCACGCCGGGTTTCTCCACTGCCGATCAGGTGTCGGAACTGGCCGGTCGCGGCGTGGGCATGGACGTGGTGCGTGCGGAAACCGTCGCCCTGGGTGGCCGGATCTCGCTGCAGACCACGCCGGAAGTCGGCACGCGTTTCACCATCCACCTACCGCTGACGACCGCGATTACGCAGGTGCTGCTGGTGCGTGTGAGCGAGCGTGTGTACGCGATTCCGTCGGGCATGATCGACCACGTGCAGCAACTGCGCCCGCAGGCGCTGGCCGAGGCGTACAACGCGGCTGCGCTGCAATTGCCGACCGGCCCCGTGCCGTTCCACTACTTTGGCGCGCTGCTTGAAGAAGCAACGTCTGTCACGGGTGGACGCAAGTACTCGCCGGCCGTGGTGGTGCGCAACGGTGCTGACCGTGCCGCCGTGCACGTCGACGAAGTGATCGGCAACCGCGAAGTGGTGGTCAAGCACATTGGCCCGCACCTCGCGCGTCTGGAAGGCATTGCCGGTGCAACGACGCTGGGCGACGGCGAGATCGTGCTGATCTACAACCCCGTAGTGCTCACGCAGCGCTTCGAGCGCGAAGCGGTTGCACGCAGCCTGTCAGACCCGGAAGCCACGGGCGCCGTGGCCGAGCTGCAGCGCGACGGCAGTACCGACGCCGTGCCGGGCCTCGCCACCCAGCCGATCGTCATGGTGGTCGACGATTCGCTCACCGTGCGCAAGGTCACGCAGCGTCTGCTCACGCGCTCCGGCTACCAGGCCGTGCTCGCACGTGACGGTGTGGATGCGCTGCGTCAGTTGCAGGAGATCACGCCTGACGCGATGCTCGTCGACATCGAAATGCCGCACATGGACGGCTTCGACCTCACGCGCAACGTACGTGCGGACGAACGCATCGGCGCCACGCCGATCATCATGATCACCTCGCGCACGGCGGACAAACACCGCCGTTACGCAGCGGAGATCGGCGTGAACGTCTACCTCGGTAAGCCGTACAACGAAGAGGAACTGCTGCAGCATCTGCGCAACCTCATCGGCGAGCGTGCGCCGGCGGCCAACGCCGGCTGACGACACGCCTCGCAGAAACAACAACGGGCCGGTAACACAACGGCCCGTTGTTTTTGGCGCGTGGCGATCTTCAATCGTCGGCGCTGGCCTTGCTGAGTGCCGCGGCCTCGGCGCCCGATGTGCGATGTGCCTTGGTGACGGCGTAGCGATCGAGCGTCGCGGCGCGCGCGGCCGCATGATCGACGATGGGCAGCGGATACGTCTCCCCCAGTACCACGCCTGCTTCCTTCAACACATTGGCCGGCGCCGTCCATGGCGCATGGATGTACTTGTCGGGCAGCTTCGCCAGTTGCGGAAGGTACTTGCGGATGAAGCGGCCTTGCGGATCGAACTTCTCCGATTGCGTAACCGGGTTGAAGATGCGGAACCACGGCTGCGCGTCGCACCCACTGGATGCCGCCCACTGCCAGCCGCCGTTGTTGGCGGAAAAGTCGAAATCGTTGAGCACGTCAGCAAAATACTGTTCGCCGCGCCGCCAGTCGATGCCAAGGTCCTTGATGAGAAAACTGGCCGCCACCATGCGCAGGCGGTTGTGCATGTAGCCGCTCTGGAAAATCTGCAGCATGGCCGCATCGACCAGCGGATAGCCGGTGCGCGCATCCTTCCAGGCTTGGAAGCGCGCGTCGCCCGTGTCGCCGTCTACCCAGCGGATGCGATCGAATTCCGGATGGAACGCGGCGCCGTCTGCCAAGTCCGGGCGGTGATGCAGGATCATGAAGTAGAAATCCCGCCAGACCAGCTCCGACAGCCACGTCGCCGCGCCCCGGCTGCCGCGCAGCATGGCGGCGTGGGCACGCGCGGCCAGCGTGCGGATCGACACGGTGCCAAAGCGCAAATGCGTTGACAGATAGCTGGGCCCGCGCACGGCGGGAAAGTCGCGGCGCGCATGGTAGTCGTCCATGCGCTCTTCAAACTCGTCGAGCAACGTCTGCCCACCGGACATACCGCTGGGCAGGGCAATTTCCGACAGGTTGGTGCGGGCGAACCCCATCGCTTCCAGCGTGGGCGTAGCGTGCGCCAGCGCCTGCAGCGGCTTGGCCAGTGCGCCGAAGTAGGGCTCCGTCGGATACGCGCGCAGGTCGAATGGCGTCAGCGCGGCCAACCAGGCATTCTTGTAAGGCGTGAAGACGCCGTACGGCTTGCCTTGCCCGTTCAGGATTTCATCGCGCTCGAAGATCACCTGATCCTTGAAGTCGAACCAGGCGCACGGCTGCTGGGCGAGCGCTTTGCGCACCGCCTCATCGCGGGCCTGCGCGGAAGGTTCTTCGTCATGGTTGGCGAAGACGGCCTCGATGTTCAACTTGCGGGCGATCTCGGGAATCGCCTGGCGAGGGTGGTCGTGCACGACGATGAGGTCGCCGCCGGCCTCGCGCAACGCGCTGCGCAGTTCCTCGATGGACGCGCGGATGAACTCGATGCGGCGGTCGGCCTTGAGCCCGCGCGCGAGCAGCGCGTCGAGGATGTCGCGGTCGAACACGAACACGCAATAGACCTCGCGGCAGTGCCGCAAGGCATAATGCAGCGCCGCGTGGTCAAAGTGCCGCAGATCGCGCCGGAACCACACCAGACCTCGCTGGAAGCGCGCTCCGATGTTGTATGGCTGGCGGCTTGGGGCGGTGGAGGGCATCGGATGGAAATCGGTTGCTCTTTAGACTGGCGGAGCGTATCGCAAAAATCGCCCCTTTTTGTCTTGTTCACGTTGTTGTCATGGCTGATTCTCCTCGTCTTCCGCTGTATCGCATCCTGCAATCCCAGGGTTTCGGCACGCGCCGCTATTGCAAGGACCTCGTACTCGCGGGTCTCGTATTCATCAACGGCATCGAGATGGAAAGCCCGGATGCGCTGGTCGATACCGCCGGCCTGGTGCTGGATGTCGACGGCGAGCGCTGGGCATACCACGCCCGCGCCTATCTGATGCTCAACAAGCCGGCTGGCGTCGAGTGCTCGCAAAAGCCGAAACATCATCCCAGCGTGTACACGCTGCTGCCGGTGCCGCTGCGCGAGCGCGCCGTGCAGTGCGTCGGGCGGCTCGACCAGGACACCACGGGGCTGCTGCTGCTGACCGACGACGGCCAGTTCGTCCACACCATCACCAGCCCGCGCCACCAGGTGCCCAAGGTGTATGAAATCACCACCGCCGAGCCCGTGACCGATGCGCAGATCGCTCAGCTGTGCGCCGGCGTGCTGCTGGCTGACGAAAATGAAAACGTTGCCGCCGCCTGGGCCGAGCGCGTAGACACGCACCACCTGCGCATGGCGCTCACCCAGGGCAAATATCACCAAGTGAAACGCATGGTGGCCGCCGCCGGCAACCACGTGGCCGGATTGCACCGCAGCGCCATCGGCGGGTTGTCGCTCGGCGATCTGGCGCCGGGCGAGTGGCGCTGGCTGGAAGCCGCCGATCTGGAAGCGCTGAACACCACGCCGCCGCATGCAACCGGGTCAAGTGCCTGAAGCGGCACAATGCGCAATCCCAAAAAACCTTGCGCCGAGAGCCGATTCCTCCAAATGAGAGGGGCAGCGGCCGGGGGCTTTTGGTAAACTCCCCCTCATGGCCTCGCCTGACGCACTCATCAATCTCACGAATCAGTTCCTGATCGCTATGCCCGGCATGGCGGATTCGACGTTTTCGGGCACGGTCGTGTACATGTGCGAGCACAACGAGCGCGGCGCGCTCGGGCTCGTGATCAACCGGCCTATCGACATCGACTTGGCGACGCTGTTCGACAAGATCGACCTCAAGCTCGAAATCCATCCCCTCGCAGAACAATCGGTGTACTACGGCGGCCCGGTGCAGACCGAGCGCGGCTTTGTGCTGCACGACGCTACGGGCGCGTATTCGTCGTCGCTGGCGGTGCCGGGCGGGCTGGAAATGACGACCTCCAAGGATGTGCTGGAAGCCGTTGCCCAGGGCGGCGGCCCACACCGCTTCATCCTGACGCTCGGGTATGCCGGCTGGAGCGCCGGTCAACTGGAAGATGAAATCAGCCGCAACGGCTGGCTGACCGTCCAGGCCGATCCCGAGATCATCTTCAACGTGCCTCCCGAAGCGCGGTTTGCCGCGGCGCTGAACCTGCTCGGCATCAATCCCGCCATGCTGTCGGGCGAGGCCGGGCATGCCTGAGCCGGCGCGTCCGGCCCCCGCTTCCATGCCCGCAGAAGGCACCTTGCTGGCATTCGATTACGGCGAAAAGCGCATTGGCGTGGCGCTCGGCAATTCCATCACGCGATCGGCGCGGGCGCTGGAAACCATCCCGAACCGCTCGGTCGATTTCCGCTTCGCGCAGATCAGCCGGCTGGTCGGGGAATGGCAGCCCGTCGGCTTCGTGGTCGGCATGCCCGTCCACCCCGATGGCGAAGAGCAGCCGATGATCAAGCTCGCCAAGCGCTTCGGCAATCAATTGCACGGCCGCTATGGCCTGCCGGTCACCTGGGTGGACGAGCGCTATTCGTCCATCGCCGCACAGGACGCCGGTGCTTCCGACGATGTGCTCGACGCAGAAGCCGCGCGCATCATCCTCCAACAGTTTTTCGACGAACACGCATGACATCGCAAGAGATCGATGCCGAGGCGCTGTACCAGAGCCTCGTTGCACAACTGCGCACGCGGCTGGCCGACGGCCACACCTGGTCGGTGGCCGGCATTGTCAGCGGCGGCGCCTGGATCGCCAGGCGGTTGGCGCATGACCTGGGCCTGCCGGAATACGGCGTCGTCAATGTTGCGATGCACCGCGACGACTACGCCAAGAAAGGCCTGCACGCCAAGGCGCAACCCACCACGCTGCCGTTCGACGTGAACGAGCGCCGCATCCTGCTGGTGGACGACGTGCTGGCCAGCGGCCGCACCATCCGCGCGGCCATCAATGAACTGTTCGACTACGGGCGTCCGGCGGCGGTGGAGCTTGCCGTATTGGTCGACCGCGGTGAACGCCAACTGCCTGTTGCGCCGGATTACATCGGAGAGCGCATCACGTTGTCCGCCGATGAATCGCTCGTGCTGAGCGAAGCTGGCGAAGGCGCTGCCGCGCGCTTCACCTTCACGCGCGAGCCCAAGGGCGCTTGAATCCGCGCACCGTGCCGCATCTGCTTTGACCTGACCTGTACTGACCTCGTCGCTTTTCGTTTCTCCATGCCCAAGACTTTTGCCAACCCGCAGCTCACGAAAAACGGCGAGCTCAAGCACCTGCTGTCGATCGAGGGACTGTCGCGCGACATCCTCACGCACGTGCTGGACACCGCGCAGCAGTTCGTGTCCGTATCGGATTCCGACCGCGAGGTGAAGAAGGTGCCGCTGCTGCGCGGCAAGAGCGTGTTCAACCTGTTTTTCGAGAACTCCACGCGCACGCGCACGACGTTCGAGATCGCGGCCAAGCGGCTGTCGGCGGACGTGATCAATCTGAACATCAATGCGTCGTCCACGAGCAAGGGCGAGTCGCTGCTCGACACGATCAACAACCTGTCGGCGATGCAGGCGGATATGTTTGTCGTGCGGCATGCCAGTTCCGGGGCGCCGTACCTGATCGCCGAGCACGTCGCACCGCACGTGCACGTGATCAATGCAGGCGACGGCCGTCATGCACACCCCACGCAGGGGCTGCTCGACATGTTCACCATCCGCCACTACAAGAAGGATTTCTCCAACCTGACGGTGGCCATCGTCGGTGACATCCTGCACTCGCGCGTGGCGCGTTCCGATATCCATGCGTTGACGACGCTGGGCTGCGCCGAAGTGCGCGCCATCGGCCCGCGCACGCTGCTGCCGGGCGGCCTGGAGCACATGGGCGTGCGCGTCTTCCACAACATGGAAGAGGGCCTCAAGGGCGTGGATGTGGTCATCATGCTGCGCCTGCAGAACGAGCGCATGAGCGGTGCGCTGCTGCCGTCCGCACAGGAATACTTCAAGGCCTACGGCCTGACGCAGGAGCGCCTGGCGCTGGCCAAGCCGGATGCCATCGTCATGCACCCCGGCCCGATGAACCGCGGCGTGGAAATCGATTCCGCCGTGGCCGACGGCGTGCAATCGGTGATCCTGAATCAGGTGACGTTCGGCATCGCCGTGCGCATGGCGGTGATGGGCATTGTGGCTGGCAACAACGACTAAGAAGAGCAATGAAACTGCATATCAAAGGCGGCCGCCTGATCGACCCGGCCAACGGCATCGATGCCCAACAGGATCTGTACATTGCGGCGAGCAAGGTGGTCGGTGTCGGCCACGCGCCGGCGGATTTCCATGCCAACAAGACGCTCGACGCGACGGGCCTGGTGGTGTGCCCGGGCTTGATCGACCTGTCCGCCCGCCTGCGCGAGCCGGGCTTCGAATACAAGGCCACGCTCGAATCGGAAATGGCGGCGGCGATGGCCGGTGGCGTGACCTCGCTGGTGTGTCCGCCGGACACCGACCCGGTGCTCGACGAGCCCGGCCTTGTCGAGATGCTGAAGTTCCGTGCGCGCAATCTGAACCAGGCGCACGTGTATCCGCTCGGCGCGCTGACGGTGGGCCTCAAAGGCGCGGTGCTGACCGAGATGGCCGAGTTGACCGAATCGGGCTGCGTGGGCTTCTCGCAGGCCGATTCGCCGATCATCGATACGCAGGTCCTGATGCGTGCCATGCAATATGCGCAGACCTTCGGCTTTACCGTCTGGCTGCGCCCGGAAGATCCGTATCTGGGCAAGGGTGGCGTGGCAGCAAGCGGGCCGCTGGCTTCGCGCCTGGGCTTGTCCGGCGTGCCCGTGATGGCCGAGACCGTGCGCCTGCACACCATTTTTGAACTGATGCGCAGCACGGGTGCGCGCGTGCATCTTTGCCGCCTGTCGTCTGCTGCCGGCATCGACCTCGTGCGTCGCGCCAAGGCCGAAGGCCTGCCGGTGACGTGCGACGTGAACGTCCATCACATCTCGCTGACTGACGTCGACATCGGCTACTTCAATTCGCAGATGCGCTTCGTGCCGCCGCTGCGCTCCGGCCGTGATCGTGACGGCATCGTGCGCGCGCTCGCCGACGGCACCATCGACGCAATCTGCTCGGACCACACGCCCGTGGACGACGACGAGAAGCTGCTGCCGTTTGCCGAGGCCACGCCCGGTGCAACCGGCCTCGAGACCCTGCTGCCGCTCACGCTGCGCTGGGCCGCCGAGCACAAGGTCGAGCTGCCGAAGGCGCTGGCCCGCATCACGAGCGAGCCCGCCCGTGTGCTGGGTCTGCATGCGGGCTCGCTGGAGGTGGGTGCGATGGCCGACGTGTGCGTGTTCGATCCGGATGCAACGTGGAAACTCGAGCCGCGCACGCTGCGCAGCCAGGGCAAGAACTCGCCGTATCTTGGCTTCGAGCTGGCCGGCCGCGTACGTGCCACGATGGTTGCCGGGCATCTTGCCTATGACGGGCATTGATCAGCGCGTGACAAGCGCGCCCACCGAGATGCGCACGCCGCAGCGCAAGCATGTGCTGCGCAAGCTCCGGTTGCTCGTGCATCTGGCCGAAGGCCTGATCACGTGCGCACTGCTGTTCTGGTGGATCAAGCCGCAGACCAAGCAGGCGCTGATCCAACGCTGGTCGCGCAAGTTGCTGGGGCTGTTCCGCGTCTCGCTCGTGGTGCATGGCGAGCAGGTTGCGGGCCAGGAACTGGCAGGGTCCATGCTGGTGTCCAACCACGTATCGTGGATCGACATCTACGCGATCAACAGTTGGTACCCGCCGCGCTTCGTCGCCAAATCGGAGATTCGCAGCTGGCCGGTGATTGGCTGGCTGTGCGCGCAGACCGGCGTGCTGTTTGTCGAGCGCGCCCGCAAGCGCGACGCGCATCGCATCATGCACGTCATTGCAGATGCGATGCGCTCCGGCGATGCCATTTGCGTGTTTCCTGAAGGGACGACGTCGGACGGGTTGCAGCTGCTGCCGTTCCACGCCAACCTGTTCCAGGCGCCCGTCAGCGCTGGCGCACCGATCCGCCCACTGGCGCTGCGCTATCGGGTCGCTGCCACCGGCGAATTGACGACCATTCCGGCGTACATCGGCGACCTGTCGATGATGGACACGATCAATGCGATCCTGAATGGCCCACCGTTGGTGGTGGAAGTTCTGGTGGGGCCGGCCCTGGCCCCCGAGATGGACCGTCGGGCCTTGGCGGCCCATAGCCAGGAAGCCGTGGCCACGCTGATCAACCGTGCGGGCTGAGGCCTCAAGGCTACTTCTTCTTGTGCGCGAGCGGGTCTTGCGCCTGCTCGCACTCGACCTGCACCACGTCGCGCCCCGCCGGCGCCAGCGACAGCTTGGCCGCCGTCAGCTTGCCGCCCCACACGCAGCCTGTATCCAGGCCCATCACGTCGTCGCGCATCACCAGCCCGCGCGTGGACCAATGCCCGAACACGATCGGCGTGCCACGCGTACGGCGGCCCGGCACGTCGAACCAGGGCATGTGGCCATCCGGAGCACCATCGGCATCCGTCGTTTCGAACTCCATCGTGCCGTCGGGCTTGCAGAAGCGCAGGCGTGTCAGCGCGTTAATGGTCAGGCGCAGGCGGTCCATGCCAACGAGATCGTTGCTCCACTTGTCCGGATGGTTACCGAAGGCGTCCGCCAGGAAGGTTTTCCAATGTGGGCTGCGCAATTCGCGCTCGACCGCGCTGGCCAGCTCCAGTACGTCGCCTGTCGTCCACTGTGGCAAGACGCCGGCATGCACCATCAGGAAGCCGTTTTCGAAGATGGCCAGCGGCTGGTGACGCAGCCATGTGATGAGCTGGTCGCTATCGGGCGCGGAGAGGATGTCGCCGATCGTGTCTCGCTTGCCGGGTTTGCGCACGCCTGCAGCGACGGCGAGCAGGTGGATGTCGTGGTTACCCAGGACGGTGCGTGCGCGGCCGGCTTCGCAAAGCGCGATGACTTGGCGTAGCGTGGCCAGCGAGTCGGGGCCTCGGTTGATGAGGTCGCCGACGAAGCGCAGCGGGGCGTTGGCGGGGAGGGCGGCCATGAGCGACTGGAGGGGGGAGCAGCAGCCTTGGAGGTCGCCGATGGCGTGGGGGGCGGTCAATTCGAGGGAGGGGCTAGGCACGGTGGATCAAGGGGAAATGGCGCCGATTTGCGACGTGGGCGTCTCGATTATTACATCGTGCAACAAATTTCTGAGTGCCCTCCTCGGGAGAGCACGAGGGCGCAGATAGAATACGGTGCTTGCCGGAATTCCCGGCAGTTTGCTATTTTGCCGCCCTTGTTGTGGGGACAACGTGGGCCTGAGCATGCTATGGCTGGCAGGCCGATGATAGGTAGGAGTACAGAGTTGCCCCATATTCTCGTAACCGGTGGCGCTGGATTTATCGGCGGCAACTTTGTGCTGCGGTGGTTGGCGGATCCGGCTGCGGACGGGATCATCAACGTCGATAAGCTCACCTACGCAGGCCACCGTGCAACTCTTGCGGGGGTCGATCTCGATCCTCGGCATCGGCTCTTCCAGGTTGATATCTGCGACGCTGCCGCGCTGCGGGAGCTTTTCAGCAAGTATCGGCCCCGCGCAGTGCTGCACTTTGCAGCCGAAAGTCACGTTGACCGGTCGATCGAAGGGCCCGCCGCGTTTATTCAGACCAACCTCGTCGGAACCTTCACTCTGTTGGAGGCCGCGCGGATGTATTGGCAAGATTTGGATGCCGCGGGCAAGGCGGCGTTCCGCTTTCTTCATGTTTCAACGGACGAGGTGTTCGGTTCGCTCGCATCGGGCGATCCGTGCTTCTCCGAAACCACACCGTACCGACCCAACAGCCCTTACTCTGCGTCAAAGGCTGGCGCCGATCATCTTGTCCGTGCCTATCACCATACGTATGGGTTGCCCGTTGTCACGGCGAACTGCTCCAACGGGTACGGGCCGTATCAGTTTCCTGAAAAGTTGATCCCAAAGATCATTACCAATGGGTTGGCTGGCAAGCCGCTGCCGATCTATGGCGACGGCCTCAATGTTCGTGATTGGCTATTTGTTGGCGATCTTTGCGCGGCGTTGCGCGAGATTCTTGCAAACGGGCGCATAGGGGACAGTTACAACGTAGGCGGTGGCAACGAGCGATCGAATCTGGAAATCGCTTACGTCTTGTGCGGGCTGCTCGATGAGCTCCGCCCTAGGGACAAAGGTTCGTACTCCGAGCAGATCCGCTTTGTGAAAGATCGCCCCGGTCATGATCGGCGCTATGCGGTCGATGCCGGCAAGATTCGCCGCGAATTGGGTTGGGAGCCCAAGGTGCCATTCGATTCCGGGTTGCGCAGTACAGTGCGGTGGTTCTTGGACAACCCCGAGTGGGTACAGGCGGCAATTCAGGACGAGGAGCGTACCGGAACATCGGCAGAACAGCATGTCAGTTGATCCCGAAACCAAGCCCACGTTATTGCTGACCGGCTGCAAGGGGCAACTCGGTTTCGAACTGCAGCAGCGGCTGGCCGTTCTTGGACGCGTGGTCGCATTGGATCGCGTGGCTGGCAATCTTGCTCAGCCTGTGGCGTTGCGCAAGGCGCTGCGCGAAATACGCCCCGATGTGATCGTGAACGCGGCCGGCTATACCGACGTGGAGCGAGCAGAGGCTGAAGCGGACACGGCCTTTGCGATCAATGCCTTGGCCGTCGGCCTTCTAGCGGAGGAAGCCAAGGCAATGGGTAGCCTGCTAGTGCACTATTCCACCGACTATGTTTTCGATGGACGCAAATCGAGTCCTTATCTTGAAGTCGATGCAGCCAATCCGCTGTCGGCGTATGGCAAAAGCAAGCTTGCGGGGGACTTGGCGATTGCTCAAAGTGGTGCCCGCGCGCTGGTCTTTCGTACAGGCTGGGTGGCGGGCGCGCATGGGACCAATTTTGCCAAGACCGTTCTGCGACTAGGGCAAGAACGAGATGTTCTGCGTGTGATCGCGGATCGAATAGGAGGTCCCACGACTGCCGAGCTGATTGCCGACGTCACCACTGATCTGGTGGCGCGTTATTGGCAACTTGATGACCGGCAGAGTTTTCCGTTTGGGCTCTATCACGTGGCGGCCGCAGGGCAGGTGAGCTGGTACGACTATGCCGTGGAGGTACTTGGTAGTGCGCGGGAGCGGGGAATCGCATTGAAGGCAGGGCCCGAGCAAGTCGTACCGATTTCCGCGGCGGATTATCCGGCCGTGGCGCCACGGCCGGCCTATTCTTGCCTTGACACCTCCAAGCTGCGGCAGACGTTCGACATTGAGTTGCCGGACTGGAAGATTGGCTTGCGGCGCTTGCTGGACCAGATTGCTCGCTCGCCTGAATTTCAGGTGCGGAATGTCAATAGGGCACAAGAATCGTTCTGAATGATGAATGCTCATGAAGCTGACGGTGACGCAAACCGCGCTGACGGATGTTTTGATTCTCGAACCCAAGGTATTCGGTGATGAGCGAGGGTTCTTTTATGAGAGCTTCAACGCGCACGATTTCGAAGCGGCCACAGGACTGAATCGCACATTCGTCCAGGACAACCATTCGGGATCTGCGCGCAACGTACTGCGCGGCCTGCACTACCAGGTCCGATATCCGCAAGGAAAGCTCGTTCGAGTTGTTGCCGGTGAAGTTTTCGATGTGGCCGTCGACCTCCGGGGTGGCTCTTCGACGTTCGGTCAGTGGACTGGTGTCACGCTTTCGGCTCAGAACCGGCGACAACTCTGGATTCCAGAAGGGTTTGCGCATGGCTTTCTGGTGCTGTCCGAGCACGCAGAAATGCTCTACAAGACGACAGAATTCTGGCGTCCCGAGTATGAGCGGTGCTTGCTTTGGAATGATGCCGAACTGGGCATTCAATGGCCCCTTAGGGAGGCGCCCACGTTGTCGCCCAAAGACCGTCTGGGGCGACCGTTGCGTGAGGCTGAGGCGTTTGTGCCCCCGCCATTTTGAGTGCCGTGGATTCAAAGGAGAGGAAGTGGGAAGGCTAATTTACAATTACGCGTTAAATCACGATTGCTCAAAATGAAGATTATTCCCGTCATCATTTCCGGCGGTGCCGGGACGCGGCTCTGGCCAGTGTCGCGTGAGTCGTACCCGAAGCCGTTGCTCAAGCTGGCTGATGGTGAAAGCCTCCTTCAGAAAACGTTCAAGCGAGCCACCTTGTTCGCAGAGGTGCCGGAGGTCGTCGTTGTGACGAACCGCGAGACGTATTTTCTGACAAGGGATGAATGTCAAGAAATCAACGGTTCGCAAATCCCGCTGGGTTTTGTACTCGAGCCGTTTGGTCGAAACACAGCGGGTGCTGTGGCTTCGGCAGCATATTGGATTCGACAACGCCATGGCGCCGACGCCGTGATGCTGGTTTTGCCCGCTGACCATCTGATTGATGATCTAGGCAAGTTCCAGGCTGTCGTTCAAACGGCTGCAGCGGCGGCGTTGGAGGGGCGCATCGTTACTTTCGGTATTCGCCCTGCGTCGCCTGAGACCGGTTATGGATACATCGAGCTGGATGCTGCTCAAGAGCGGAAAGGGGTCCATCCGGTCGTTCGATTTATCGAAAAGCCCAAGCTTGATGTCGCTGAAACATTCGTCGCTAGCGGCATCCATCTTTGGAACTCAGGCATGTTCTGCTTCACCGCAGGCTCCATCACGGAGGAGTTTGCTAAGTACGCCCCGGACTTGCTGCAAGCCTGTGAGCGGAGCGTCGATTCCGGAAGCGAAGCGACTTCAAGCGGCTGCTGCTCGCTCGAGCTGAGTGCTGAGCAGTTCAAGCATGTCCCAGATATTTCGATCGACTACGCGGTCATGGAGAAATCCGATCGTGTCGCGGTGGTGCCCAGCAACATGGGCTGGAGCGATATTGGGTCATGGCATTCCATCAGCGAACTGACGCCCCCTGATTCACAAGGCAATCGCATCTATGGCGATGCGTTGCTGCATGACGTCAGCAATTGCTACATCAAGAGCGATAACCGCGTGGTCGGCGCTGTTGGGGTCGAGAACCTGATCATCGTCGACACGCCAGATGCGCTGCTCGTCGCCAATCGCGACAACACGCAGGACGTGAAACATATCGTTGGCCAGTTGAAGAAAGCCGGCCACGATAGCTATCGAATCCACCGGACGGCGCATCGCCCATGGGGCACGTACACGGTGCTTGAGGAGGGTGATGGCTTCAAGATCAAGCGCATCGTGGTGAAGCCGCACGAGCAGCTGTCCCTGCAGATGCATCACCATCGTAGCGAGCATTGGATTGTCGTTAGCGGATCCGCCACGGTCGTCAACGGCGAGCAGACAATCCAGTTGCAGCCCAATCAGTCCACCTACATTCCTGCGGGTCACAAGCATCGCTTGATCAATCCTGGCGTGATCGACTTGATCATGATCGAAGTCCAATGTGGCGAGTATCTCGGAGAGGACGACATTGTCCGTTTCGAGGACTCCTATGGGCGGACCACTTGAGCAGCCGTGCGCGGCTGTCACGATCGATACCCCACGACGGGGGATAGGGTAAACCGGGGTCGATTTAGCTTAGAATGCAGGGTTTTTCCTAACAAAACACATGCTCAAGAAGGCGGGACTTTGTGTCATGCCCCGCGCCCGGCGACTTCAACCGGACTTCTTGTCAATTTGCCGGCTGGTAAAAGCGGGATGCAGTTGATACGCGAACTATGAAAGTCTTGGTTGTCTTTGGTACACGTCCGGAAGCCATCAAGATGGCCCCGGTCGTCGAGGCCCTCAAGGCCGATCCGCGGTTTGATGCCCGCGTCTGTGTGACGGCTCAACATCGCCAGATGCTGGACCAAGTGCTGTCGCTCTTTGACATCGCGCCCGAGTTTGATCTCGATCTGATGCAGCCGGGCCAGGATCTGACGGACCTGACCGCGCGCGTCCTGGTTGGGCTGAGAGGGGTGTTCAACGACTGGCGACCCGATTTGGTGCTGGTGCACGGCGACACGACCACCACCATGGCCGCCACCCTGGCCGCCTACTACCACCGCATTGCAGTCGGGCATGTAGAGGCAGGTTTGCGCACGGGGAACATTTACTCTCCGTGGCCCGAGGAGATGAACCGCAAGATCGCCGGCACCATCGCTGCAACGCATTTCGCACCGACGGAGCAAGCCCGACAGAATCTTTTGAGGGAAGGCATTGCGGCTGACACTGTGCATGTCACGGGAAATACCGTCATCGATAGCCTGCTCGAGGTCCATGCGCGTATCGAGCACAGTGTTGCCATGCATGATCAGCTGGCAGGCCGTTTTCCCTATCTGCGCGAGGATAGCCGGCTCATCCTGGTGACAGGCCACCGTCGAGAGAACTTTGGTGCGGGTTTCGAGAATATTTGTGCTGCGTTGGCAGATCTCGCCGCTCGCCCCGACGTTCAGATCGTCTATCCCGTCCATTTGAACCCGAATGTGCAGGAACCGGTGTCGCGCATTCTTGGCGGTCTGGCGAACGTTCATTTGATCGAGCCACAGGATTATCTGCCGTTTGTCTATTTGATGGGGCAGAGCCATCTCATCCTCACTGATAGTGGCGGGATTCAAGAGGAGGCGCCGTCGTTGGGCAAGCCCGTTTTAGTCATGCGTGATACGACCGAGCGACCGGAGGCGGTGGCTGCGGGAACCGTACGACTTGTGGGTACCGACCGTCAAAAGATTCTCAGCGAGGCAGTCAACCTGCTTGATGACGCCGAGGTCTACGCGAGCATGTCTCACGCACACAATCCATATGGCGACGGCAAGGCGGCACGCCGCATCGTCGATATCCTTGCAAGGGAGTTTGAATAATGGCAACAATCCGTTCGGTCTCGATGATCGGCTTGGGTTATATCGGGCTGCCCACAGCCACCGTGATCGCGAGCCGAGGCATCAAGGTCTACGGTGTCGATGTGCACCAACACGTCGTTGATACGATCAATCGCGGCGAAATTCACATCATCGAGCCTGACCTTGATCTGCTGGTTCACCAGGTGGTTAAGGAAGGCTTCCTCTCGGCCACCACTGCTCCGCAGCCTGCCGATGCATTCATGATCGCGGTGCCGACACCCTTCAAGAACGATCATGAGCCGGATCTTGCGTATGTTGAAGCGGCGGCGCGTTCGATTGCTCCGGTGTTGGCAGCGGGCAATCTCGTAGTACTGGAATCCACCTCGCCCGTCGGTGCAACGGAACAATTGTCGGCTTGGCTTGCCGAGGCACGTCCCGATCTGAAGTTCCCGCATCAAGCTGGGGAAGAGGCAGATGTGCATTTGGCATATTGTCCTGAACGTGTGCTACCGGGCCATATCCTGCGAGAGTTGATCTCCAATGACCGCATCATTGGGGGCATGACGGCAAAGGGTGCAGACCTGGCCGCGCAGCTGTATGGCACGTTCGTTGAAGGCGAGCGCTTGAAAACGGACGCACGTACTGCGGAAATGGCAAAGCTCACGGAGAACGCGTTCCGTGATGTGAACATTGCCTTCGCGAACGAGCTGTCGCTGATTTGTGATCGGTTGAAGATCAATGTGTGGGAGCTGATCCGCCTGGCAAATCACCATCCGCGCGTCAATATCCTGCAACCGGGCCCTGGCGTTGGTGGGCACTGCATTGCAGTTGATCCGTGGTTCATTGTGGATTCAGCGCCCGCCGAGGCGCGCTTGATTCGCACGGCACGGGAAGTCAATGACGGCAAGCCGGGCTATGTGGTCAACAAGGTGAAGGACGCTGCACGCGGCCTGACGGCACCTGTTATCGCTTGCCTGGGGCTTGCGTTCAAGGCAAACATCGACGATTTGCGGGAAAGCCCGTCAGTCGAAATTGTCCGTCGCTTGGCTGCGGATGGCATCGGTGAAATTCTCGCAGTTGAGCCTCACGTTGAAGCACTGCCTGCATCGTTGTCCGGCAAAGTGGAGTTGGCCGACGCTGCAACTGCTCTTGAACGGGCCGACATCGTCGTGCTGCTCGTAGACCACGACCAGTTCAAGGCCATTCCGTGGGGGGCACTGCAAGGTAAATCGATCATCGACACGCGAGGAATTGTCCGTTGAAAAAAGCTCTTGTTACCGGCATCACAGGCCAGGACGGCGCCTATCTGACCCACCGTCTGCTCGAACTCGGCTATCGCGTGTATGGCACGTATCGTCGCTCCAGCACGGTCAACTTCTGGCGTCTCGCCGAGCTGGGTATTGAGCACCATCCCGAACTGGAGCTTGTGGAGTTCGATCTGTGCGATCCGTCCGGTGTGATCCGGCTGCTGGACAAGGTTCAACCGGACGAGGTGTACAACCTTGCCGCACAGAGTTTTGTCGGTGTGTCGTTTGACCAGCCGATCAATACGGCAAACATCACCGGTCTGGGCGCTTTGCATCTGCTGGAAGGAATTCGCATCGTCAATCCGGCGATCCGCTTCTATCAGGCCTCGACCTCAGAGATGTTTGGCAAGGTGCAAGCTGTGCCGCAAGTTGAGTCGACGCCGTTCTATCCGCGCAGTCCCTACGGTGTGGCCAAGCTGTACGCGCACTGGATCACGATCAACTACCGTGAGTCCTACGACATCTTCGGTGCCAGCGGTATCTTGTTCAATCACGAGTCGCCGCTGCGTGGCAAGGAATTCGTGACGCGCAAGATCACGGATTCCGTAGCCAAGATCGTGCTCGGCCAACTGGATTGCCTGGAACTGGGCAACATGGATGCCAAGCGGGATTGGGGGTACGCCAAAGAGTATGTCGAGGGCATGCGCCTGATGCTCCAGGCTGATCGCCCGGACACGTATGTTCTGGCGACCAACCGCACGGAGACCGTGCGTGATTTCGTCACAATGGCGTTCAAGGCCGCTGGGATCGAACTCGCTTGGTCGGGAAAGGCCGAGCATGAAGTCGCCGTCGACGTGGCGACCGGCAAGCAGCGCGTGCGTGTGAATCCGAAGTTCTACCGTCCGGCGGAAGTGGACCTGCTGATCGGTGATCCGTCCAAGGCTCGCGCTGAACTGGGGTGGAGCCCCGAAACGTCGCTTGAAACGCTGTGTCAGTTGATGGTTGAGGCCGATCTGCGCCGAAACCGCAACGGATTCTCCTGCTGATCATGTCCAAGCGAGTCTTCGTGACGGGACTGTCTGGCTTCACGGGGCGTTACTTGCGTGACGCCTTGGCTGCTGACGGTCTGGAGGTGCACGGTATAAGCCAGGGCGCCGGTGAGGGTGTTCAGCACTGTGACTTGAACGATACCGCTTCGCTGACCCGGATCATTGATGCTGTGCGGCCGGATTATGTTGTGCATCTGGCGGCCATCGCCTACGTGGCGCACGACGACCCGCTTGAGTTCTATCGCGTCAACGTTCTTGGGACAGAGTCACTGCTCAAGGCCATTGTTGACGCAGGGGTGAGTCCGACCAAGGTGTTGCTGGCGAGTAGTGCCAATGTCTACGGAAACGCAGAGCACTTACCGATCACCGAGGACGTGCCACCAGCCCCAACGAATCACTACGCCAATAGCAAGCTGGCGATGGAGATGATCTGTCGCAACTGGTTTGCCAGGCTTCCCATGCTGATTGCACGCCCGTTCAACTACACGGGTTACGGACAGGCAGAGAATTTCCTCGTCCCTAAGATCGTCAAGCATTTCGCTTCCGGGGCTCCTGTCATTCGACTGGGCAATATCGATGTGTCTCGAGACATCAGCGATGTTCGGTATCTCGTCGAGGCGTACCGCCGTCTGCTCGTCGGAGATGCGGTATCCGAGACAGTGAACATTTGCGGTGGCCGCGCCTACTCTATCGCCGAGATTCTCGATGCGATGAGAGACATTTCGGGGCGTGACATTCAGGTCGAAGTCGACCCCGCTCTGGTGCGTGGCGCAGAGGTGGTTCGACTGTACGGTTCGCCGGCAAAGTTGCGTCGCCTCGTGGGCGATATTCCGGCGCCAGGTTTGCGCGACATTCTTGCGAACATGTACGACCGGTACATCAGCGCAACCCCTTGAACCCCCTGCGAAGGCGGACGCCAGGCGTCCGCCTCGTGATGGCCCTGTACGAATCGATACCCATGCGCATCTGCTTTTTCGCAAACATGACCAACCACGCCAACTGGCGTGAAATGTTTGAGACGGTTGAGTTTTACAAGGTCGATATTGAAATTCTTCGAAGCCTCGGTCACGAGGTCGTGCTAGCCGGCGACCTCAAGAGTTTGGACAAGACTGCCGACGTCTACTATTGCTGGTGGTGGACGTACGCGTTCTATCCCATCCTTCGATCGATCGTAGGGCGGCGTCCTGTGATCGTGACGGGGGCGTTCGATTATGACACGTGCCACGGTGTCATTCCCGGGATGTGCTATCTCGATCGCCCACTGTGGCAGAAGATGCTGATGAAGTTCGCGCTCAAGCATGCGACGTGCAATCTCTTCATCTCTCAGTGTGAGTACGACCTCGTAACGAAACATTTGCCGGTGCACAACCCGATACTCAGTCCGCTGGCCATCAACACGGAGTACTACAACCCTGGTTCAGGGACGTCCGAGCGTAGCGACTATTTCTTTACGGTCAGTTGGAGCAGCAGCACGAACGCGAAGCGTAAGTGTCTAGATTCCATTGTTGAGGCGTTCGGGCGCGTAGCTCGGCTCCGGCCGGAATTGCGCCTTGTGATGGCAGGAAAGAAGGGGGACCACTACGACGCGTTGGTTGCGCTAGCTCACCAAGCGGGCGTAGCAGATCGGGTGGACTTTGTCGGCATGATTTCGGACGAGGAAAAGCGTCATCACTACCGCCGTTGTCGGGCTTATGTCCAACCGACCTTGTTCGAAGGGTTTGGTCATGCAATCGGTGAGGCTCTCGCTTGTGGTGCACAAGTGATCACAAGTCCTTCCGGAGCCGTGCCAGAAGTTACTGGAAAGCATGCCCGACTGGTGCCTGCCAACGACATTGAGCAATTGGTAAAAGCCATGCTTGAGGCGGCAGATACCCCGGCTGATCAAAACGTGCAGGCTGCACAGCTGCGGCATATCGAAACACATTTTTCGATTGAACAGCGGGCAAAGCAGTTAGCAGGCGTCATCGACATGGTAAAGCCATCCCCCTAATCGGCGTGCACCAGGGCAGAAGATCTGTGGCACAGATTCTCCATCTCTTCAATCGATACCGGGCGACAGTTGGCGTCCTGATCCTGACCGTCTGTATTCAGGGCGGTGTATTGATTTCCCAGTTCCTGGCCGCGTTCTTTCTTGTTCCGAGCCAAGTTGGCGTGATCCGGACGATCGAAAGCATCCTGTCTATCGTGGTGTTGGGCACTTCTGTCGGCGCCCCCACACTTGCCATTCGGGAAATCGCGGCTCTGCGGGAGGCACGCCAGAAAGCCGTATTATTGAAGCGGCTGATTTGCATGGAGTTGATTGCCGGCAGTCTAGTGGCCGCAGCGCTCCTTTGGACGCGAGGTTTTTGGTCGGGCGAGATGATGCACTACGCGTCAATGATCGCCGGCGTTGCACTTCTTAGTAACACTATCCGCGTAGTCGCAGCGTTTATGCAAGGTACGCAGACTGCCTCGTTATTCTCACTGCGGGTGGTGGTGCTGACGTGTTCGAGCGTGGGTATCGTTTGCTTGATGGCGCGGGTGTTCGGCGTGAATGGCTGGGTAATCGGTCGTTACATTGGCGAAGCAACCGTGCTGGTAGGCATGCTGTTAGCGGTGCGCCACTATTTCGGAGACGCGGGGGGCTTCAATTGTGACATGCTGCCCACTTGGCACATCGTCTCTTTGGGTGTGACCGCAAACTTGGCGCTGTTCTTTCGGCTGTTGTGCGACAACCTTCCGATCTTGGCGCTCGCGGCGGCAAAGATTCCGACAGATCAGATTGGTTTCTTTGGACTTGCATCATTGATGCTGATGGGCCCCAATCTGCTCCTCTCTGTAACAGCGCAGGTGGAGCTGCCCCGCCTTGTAGCCCAGTTGCATACACCAGTGCTTCTCTGTGAACGATTCGGTCGACTCGTGCGCAACATGGTGGCTCTGGCAACAGCATTCCTCGTGTTGGTGTTTATCGCCTGGTTTATTAACTATAAGTGGTTGGCTTTATCTTATACGCCGACTATCAATGCACTGTTTATTATGATCCTCGCCTTGCCGATGCGGGCCGCCACGCTTTCATTGGGGACATTAATCACGGCGCTTGGTAAATATCGACTATTTGTTTACGTCAATATTGTAGAGGCCGTTATAACGGCGGTATTTGCTTATCCCATGGCGCATCACTTCGCAGAAAAAGGCGTCATAGTATTGTTTGTTGTGGGGTCTTTCGTTTCACTGCTGCTACATATGGGCGCGGTGAAATTCTCGGGTGTTTTGGCATTGCTCGGTTATCGAGGGCTAACTTGGAGGGGCAATGCGACGCTATGATCCGTTTTTGCCACTGTCTTTATTAAACGCGTTCCTTGTTGGTGGCGTGTTGCATCGGGCTGCCATTGTGACGCCCGGCTGTGATTTGACTTTAGGAAGGCACGCAATCTTCATTAGCGTGCTGCTGCACTATTTCCGTGGGGAAGCAGCATCCGTCACGGTGCTTTTTTTCACCATCTACCTTCCATTCTGGCTCACGATCAAGTTGTCTGCGACGCGTCTACTGGTTGCGCGTACGGCTTCCTGAATCGGCTGCCTCATTCCCGAAAAGCGAAAAGAGATCTGAACTATGTGTGGAATTGTCGGCTATTCCGGCTATGAGTCTGCAGCCATGAATCTGCGTGGACTGGCCAGCGTGCTCGGGCATCGTGGGCCGGATGACGAAGGGCAGGTCGTGTTCGAGGCAAACCGGGTAGGTCTCGCACACCGCCGCCTTGCGATTCAGGATCTTTCGGAAGCCGGGCACCAGCCAATGGCTACGCGCAGCGATGCGACGGTGATCGTCTACAACGGCGAGATCTATAACACCCCCGAGCTTGCTGCCGAGTTGAAGGCGGACGGGGTGGTGTTCCGTGGCCACTCGGATACCGAAGTGATTCTGTATCTATACGAGAAGTACGGAGAGGCGATGCTCAATCGCCTCAACGGCATTTTTGCGCTCGCCATCTGGGACAAGCGGAACGAGTATTTGTTCATCGCGCGGGACCAGCTCGGTGTTAAGCCGCTGTACTACACGGCGGACAACGGTCGCTTTGCGTTTGCTAGCGAGATGAAGGTGCTGCTGCGTGCCGGGCTTGCCGATACGGCTCTGGATCCCCAAGCCGTGCTCAGTCACTTGGGGTACCTCTGGTCGCCTCGCGAGCGCACGCTCGTACGTTCAGTGCGCAAGGTCGAGCCAGGACACGCAATAATCGTTAAAGACGGGCGCATTGTCCGCCAGTGGCGATACTACGATCTGCCATACGATCAACCGATCTTGAATGTATCGGAGGACGAAGCCGCGGATCTCGTCGCAGAGAAGGTTGAGCAGGCGGTGCGCCGTCAACTGCTGTCGGACGTGCCGGTGGGCGCATTTCTGTCCGGTGGACTGGACTCCAGTGCAGTCGTCGCGAGCGCCCGCAAGGCATTGCCGGACACGCGTATCCAATGCTTCACCATTGCCGTGAATGACGGCTCTGTCGCAGATGAGGGGTTCGCGGCCGATCTGCCCTATGCGCAGCGTGTCGCCAAGCATTTGAACGTTGATCTGCACACGGTGGAAGTCGGCCCCGAGATGGTCGATCGCCTCGCTCAGATGGTGTATTTCCTGGACGAGCCTACCGCAGATCCCGCGGCGCTCAATGCACTGTTTATCTCAGAGCTCGCGCGCCAGCATGGGATCACGGTGCTGCTTTCGGGATCTGGCGGCGACGATATCTTTACGGGTTATCGCCGACATTTCGCAATGCAGCAAGAACATTATTGGTCATGGCTGCCGCGCCCCGCGCGCAGCGTGCTTGCTGCCACCAGCAGGGCGTTGCCGGTGTCCTCGCCGTTGCTGCGGCGTGTCGGCAAGGCGCTCCAGTATGCAGACAAGGATCCTGCGGAGCGCCTGGCGAGTTATTTCATGTGGCTTGCCCCGGAGCGCGCCCTGGGTTTGCTGAATCGCGATTTCGCAGCATCGCTCACACCCGCGTCACTGGCCCAGCCGCTGCTTGCGTCGCTTGAGCAGGTACCGCAACAGACTGCAGATCTGAACAAGATGCTGTATCTGGAGTGCAAGCACTTCCTGGCTGACCACAATCTGAACTACACCGACAAGATGGGCATGGCGGCCGGCGTCGAAGTCCGCGTGCCGTTGCTGGACCTGGAGCTGGTCGAGCTTGCTGCTAGGTTGCCGGTCGATTACAAGCAACGTGGCAGGGAAGGAAAATGGATTTTCAAGCGCGCCATGGAGCGGATGCTGCCCCACGATGTGATTTATCGCCCTAAAACAGGCTTTGGTGTGCCGCTGCGCTCTTGGCTACAGACGCGGCTTAAGCCCTTGGTCGACGATCTGCTGTCGCCGGAGTCGATTCGTCGTCGGGGCATTTTCGATGTGGCAGCAGTGGACGCTCTGCGTCGAGCAGATCAGCAGCAGCGAATCGACGGTACGTATTCGATTTTCGCGCTGGTCTGTATGGAACTCTGGTGTCGGCAATACCTTGATGGCCGCTACCCTGTATAACGAACGTCGTTAGATCGAACCAATGAAACAGATTCTTCAGAATATGGGCACCGGTGAAACTTCGCTGGTGGAGGCGCCGGCGCCGCGAGCGAGCGCAGGTACGCTGCTGATCCAAACGACGCACAGCCTGATTTCTGCCGGAACAGAGCGGATGTTGGTGGATTTCGGCCGCGCCTCGTTTATCGACAAAGCCCGTCAACAGCCCGAGAAAGTCAAAATGGTTCTCGACAAGGTCAAGACTGATGGGCTGATGACCACGGTAGAGGCAGTACGCAGCAAACTCGACCAACCGTTGCCGCTGGGCTATTGCAACGTCGGTGTGGTGCTTGAGGTAGGTGCGGGTGTCACGGGTTTTGCTGTGGGAGATCGCGTGGCCTCGAATGGCCCGCATGCGGACGTTGTGCGCGTCGGCAAGAATCTGTGTGCCAAGGTTCCGGATGACGTCGACAGTGAGGCGGCAGCGTTTACTGTGCTCGCCTCGATCGGCCTGCAGGGCATCCGCCTGATCCAGCCAACGTTGGGCGAGTCGATTGTTGTAACTGGATTGGGCCTGATCGGGCTGGCCACGGTGCAGCTGCTGCGTGCCCATGGCTGCCGCGTACTCGGTATCGACTTTGATGAGAGCAAGTTGGCGCTGGCGCGCGCTTTTGGCGCCGCAACGTGCAACCCAGGCGCCGGCGAGGATCCAGTGGCAGCGGCCATGGCGTTTTCTCATGGACGCGGTGTCGATGGGGTACTCATCACGGCTTCGACAAAATCGAGCGATCCTGTCAGCCAGGCCGCACACATGTGCCGCAAGCGCGGACGCATCGTACTGGTCGGTGTCACGGGGCTCGAGCTGAACCGTGCCGATTTTTACGAGAAAGAGCTGAGCTTCCAGGTGTCCTGCTCGTACGGCCCTGGGCGCTACGATCCGGGCTATGAAGAGAAAGGCAACGATTATCCTCTGGGCTTCGTGCGTTGGACTGAACAGCGCAACTTTGAAGCTGTCCTTGACATGCTGGCCAGCGGCCAGCTCGATGTGAAATCGCTTGTCACGCATCGTTTTGCGTTTGAAAGCGCGACGCAGGCATACGACCTGTTGACGACGGACAAATCCGCTCTGGGCATTGTTCTGCAGTACGGGTCCGCTCCAGAAACCCGCACACAGCGTACGATCGCCTTGGCATCGCAGGCGCCTTCATACGACGTGCAGCGGCCGGTGCTGGGGTTCATTGGCGCCGGCAACTATGCGTCCCGCATGCTGATCCCCGCATTCAAGGCGGCGGGAGCCCAGTTTCACAGCATCGTCACGGCTGGTGGCATTAACGGCGTGATCCACGGAAAGAAGGCCGGCTTTGCGGAGGCGTCGACTGATCTCTCCGGCATGCTGGCCAATGAGGCCGTGAACACGGTGGCCATCGTCACACGTCACGATACGCACGCCCGCTTTGTTGCTCAAGCGCTGGCTGCGGGCAAGCATGTCTTTGTCGAGAAGCCTCTCTCCATCGACCACGCCGGGCTCGATGAAGTACAGCGCGTGTTTGGTGAAGCGCAGGCGCGCAAGCCCGCTGGTGGGCCGCAGATCATGGTCGGTTTCAACCGCCGGTTCTCGCCCCAGGTGCAGAAAATGAAGGCGTTGCTTACGGCGGTCAAGGAACCTAAATCGTTCATCATGACGATGAATGCTGGCGCGATTCCGCCGAACCACTGGACACAGGACAACGCCGTAGGCGGTGGCAGGATCATTGGCGAAGCCTGTCACTTCATTGATCTGATGCGTTTTCTCGCAGGCAGCCCGATTGTGTCGGTTCAGGGGCGACGCATGGGCGATACCCCGGGCGTGACCGTTACCGAAGACAAGGCGTCGATCACGCTGGGTTTTGCGGATGGCTCTTTTGGAACGATCCTGTACCTGGCCAATGGCGCAGCCAGCTTCCCGAAGGAACGTGTTGAGGTATTTGCCGCGGGGCGCGTGCTGCAACTGGATAACTTCCGCAAGCTCACCGGCTACGGCTGGCCGGGATTCCGAAAGATGAACCTCTGGCGCCAGGACAAGGGCCAGAACGCCTGCGCAGCGGCTTTCCTGGCTGGCATCGAGACCGGCACGCCCGCAATCCCGGTCGACGAAATCTTTGAAGTCGCACGGGTCACCATCGAAGTCGCAGACCTGCTGCGTAGCCAGGGATAAATCCAAGATGAAGCGCCATTGGTCCACAATCAAGGTCGCCCTGGCATTGGGACTGCCCAACATTGCCAGGGCAGTGGGCTATCGCGTGGGCGTGCGTCTGGGCCTCAACAAGGTGCGGCGGCTGCATGCTGAAGTGCCGGGTGGAGGGTTCTTTGCCGCTACGAAGCTGCCACCCGTTGATGCGCCCGCTGTCTCGAGTTGGAGCCATGAGGCGAAATGGTTTGGTCGCTGGCCTGTGCAGGTTGGCGATGCCCCGCCAGATTGGTTCACCAACCCGCTGACTGGTGCAAGGGTCCTCGATCCTGCTCGACCCTGGTGGCAGATTCCCGACTTTGACTCCACGGTCGGCGATATCAAAGGTATTTGGGAGGCGTCGCGTCTTGATTGGGCACTTGCTTTCGCCCAACGAGCTAGGCAAGGCGACCCGGCTGCCCTCGCACGTCTTAACGCGTGGCTGGCCGACTGGATTCATCAGAACGCGCCTTACATCGGCCCGAACTGGAAGTGCGGCCAAGAGGCTTCCATTCGTGTGATTCATTTGTCTTGCGCCGCCGTGATCCTGGGTCAGGTTCGTGAAGCGTTGCCTTCGCTGCGTGCGCTGATTGCACTGCATCTCGAACGTATTGCGCCCACGGTCCAATACGCGATGGCGCAAGACAACAATCATGGCACCTCGGAGGCCGCCGCCCTATTCATCGGTGGGACTTGGTTGGAGATGTTTGGCGATGCCCGCGGTCACGCTTGGGCTACGACGGGGCGCAAGTGGCTCGAAAACCGAGCCGCTCGACTGATCGGCAAGCACGGCACGTTTAGTCAGTACTCAGTCAACTACCACCGGTTGATGCTCGATACGTTCAGCTGGGTGGAGGTCTGGCAACGCCTCAGCGGTGTACCTCCGCTCTCGGCGGCGTGGCACGAGAAGGCGCTGGCTGCGACGCGCTGGCTCCACGTGATGATCCAACCTTCGAATGGCGACGCCCCCAACGTTGGTGCGAACGATGGCGCTCGTTTGTTGCCTCTCACGGATGCTCCGTACCGAGACTACCGCCCGAGCGTGCATCTAGGGATGGCGTTGTTTGGGCGACAACAGGCCTACCCCTCGTGCGACTCCGCACGGGCAATGCTGAAGTGGCTTGGTGTAGCAGAGGCAACTGAATTGGCATCCGCGCCAGGCATGTTGCAAGCTGATGATGGCGGCTTTGCAGCCATGCGCAATGGGCCAGCCATGGCGTTGCTGCGCTATCCGCGGTTCCGCTTCCGCCCAAGCCAAGCCGATGCTCTGCATGTGGATCTGTGGATTTCAGGGCGACCTTGCCTGCGTGATGCAGGCACGTTCAGCTACAACACTGAGCAGCCCTGGTTGAACTATTTTGGAGGCACCCAGGGCCACAATACTGTGCAATTTGATGGCCGTGACCAGATGCCGCGTTTGTCACGCTTCCTGTTCGGAAACTGGCTGAAGGCTGAGGTCGTTGAGCCGTTGTTGGGTTCCAATCCTGTAACGATGACGGTGGCCTATTCCGACGAACAGGGCGCATCCCATCATCGATCCATAGCCCTGCACACGAACTACCTTGAGGTGCGAGATCGGGTAACGGGTTTCGCCGAGCGCGCGGTCTTGCGATGGAGGCTTGCTCCTGGCGATTGGGCGCTGGAGTCAGACGGGTCCGGTTCCACTTTCGTGGTGAGTATGAGTGAGGGGCATCGGTTGCGCGTGTCGGCCGATGTGGCGGTCACGCGGTGTGAGCTTGTGGAAGGGTGGGAGTCTTTGTACTACCTCGAGAAGACGGCAATCCCGGTGTTGGAACTCGAAGTGGCTCATGGCGGCACATTGATTTCCCGATACGAATGGCAAACATGAAGGTCCTGTATTTTCATCAGCACTTTGTGACCCCGCGGGGCACAGGCGGCATTCGCTCCTATGCGATGGCTCGGCGCCTTCTCGAGGCAGGCCATTCGGTCACCATGGTGTGTGGTAGTTTCACGGGCGGGCACACGGGCCTGGAAGCGCCATTCCAGCGTGGTATGCGGCGAGGAACGGTCGACGGCATCGACGTCATCGAGCTCGACCTTGCCTATTCGAACAGTGATGGTTTCATCAAGCGCACGGCGACGTTCCTGAAATTCGCACTGCGTAGCATCGGCTTCGCGCTAACCGAGCCGTACGACGTCATATTCGCCACGACAACGCCGCTGACTGCTGGGCTGCCTGGGATCTTTGCACGGTGGTTGCGTGGCAAACCCTTTGTGTTCGAGGTGCGCGATCTGTGGCCCGAATTGCCGCGCGCAATGGGCGTAATCCGAAATCCGGCCGTTCTGTGGGCAATGGGCGTGCTTGAGTGGACAAGCTATCGTTCCGCTCATCGCCTCATCGGCCTGTCGCCGGGTATCGTCGAAGGAATTATGCATCGCGGTGTACCGAAAGAACGGATCGCGATTGTCCCGAATGGCTGTGACTTGGCTATCTTTGATTCGCCGGCGGAGCCATGGCGCCCGCAAGGTGTGACGCCTAGTGACCTGATGGCAGTCTTTGCAGGTACGCATGGCATGGCCAACGGCTTGGATGCGGTCCTCGACGCTGCTGCCGAGCTGAAGCGGCGAGGTCGCGCCGACATCAAGATCGTGCTGATTGGGCAGGGCAAACTCAAACCGGCGCTGGAAGCTCGTGCCGCCCAAGAGCGACTCGATAACGTCATCTTCCATGCCGCGGTCAACAAGGGCAAGCTGGCGGGTTTGATGGCGTCCACGGATGTGGGATTGCAGGTGCTGGCCAACGTTCCTGCGTTCTATTTTGGAACGTCGCCAAACAAGTTCTTCGATTACATCGCTGCGGGGCTGCCGGTTCTCAATAACTATCCTGGGTGGCTTGCCGAAATGATTGCCAAAGAAGATTGCGGTTTTGCCGTGCCGCCAGACGATGCAAGCGCTTTCGCGGATGCATTGGAGCGAGCGGCTGATAATCGCAGCGAGTTGAAGGCAATGGGTCTGCGCGCGCGCGCCTTGGCTGAGCGCGACTTCGATCGTGCGAGACTGGCTGACCTCTGGCTGCAGACACTGGAGTCGGTGGCTCCCGTGCGCGACGCCATGCCTAAATCTCACGAAAGTACCAGAGCGGAATGAATGCTGAGCGTAGCGCGGTGAGCCAGATGTGCGCCGCGTTCCTATAACCCGCAAACGTAATCAATGAAGCGCATTTTTGATTTTTTGCTCGCCACGCTTGCACTGGTGATGCTGTCGATACCCTTCCTGCTGTTGGTCTGGAGTATCCGTCGCAAGTTGGGCAGCCCCGTATTCTTCCGACAACGTCGGCCTGGTCTGTACGGCGAGCCTTTTGAAATGGTGAAATTTCGCACCATGACGGACGCGCGTGGGCCCGATGGTCAATTGCTGCCCGATGCCGAGCGCTTGACGCCGTTTGGCCGGTTTCTACGCTCGACAAGCTTGGACGAATTGCCGGAACTATGGAACGTCGTTAAGGGCGATATGAGCCTTGTAGGACCAAGGCCGCTGCTCATGGAATACCTGCCGCTGTACTCTGCCGAACAGGCTCGGCGCCATGAAGTTCGTCCAGGCGTGACCGGTTGGGCTCAGGTCAACGGCCGCAATGCGCTGAGCTGGGAAGACAAATTCCGACTTGATGTCTGGTATGTCGATAACCACTCGCTGTGGCTTGACATCAAAATCCTGTGGCTGACGGTGCGAAAGGTGCTTGTACGCGAAGGCATCAGCGCTGATGGAGAGGCTACCATGTCGAAATTCACTGGGATAAAAGACTAATTTTTTACGATATAGCCACCATATCATGAAGCGATTTGCGATTTTTGGAGCAAGCGGTTTCGGTCGTGAAGTGTTGCCTGTTATGCGGGAGCAACTGGAGCGCACTGAATCAGGCCCGTGGGATTTGGTTTTCGTGGATGATGCTCCTCCCGCAGCCACTTTGAACGGGCATCGCGTGCTGACATATGACGAGTGGATGCAGGAACCGGCTGAGGTTCGTAATATCAGCTTGGCTATTGCCAACAGTCAGGTTCGCGAAGCGCTCGTCGAGCGCTGTAGTCGGGATGGAGTACGTTTCTACGAGCTGCGCGCAGCCAACGTGGTTTCTATGGACGCGGTTCAGATTGGTGAGGGGGCTATCCTGTGCCCGTTTGTCACGATAACTAGCAATGTCCGTATTGGTACACAGTTTCACGCGAATATCTACAGCTATGTCGCGCATGACTGCGTCATTGGCGACTTCGTGACATTTGCGCCCGGAGTTCAGTGCAATGGAAACGTGCTAATCGAGGACCACGCCTATATTGGGACGGGTGCAATTTTACGACAGGGCAAGCCGGGTGAGCCACTGGTTATCGGCCGCGGGGCGGTGATTGGGATGGGCGCTGTAGTGACGAAGAATGTGGCCGCCGGTATCACGGTCGTAGGCAATCCAGCTAAACCACTCGAGCGTAAGGCTGCCTAAATCTGCCAGGAAATCACCGTGCTAAATACCCCTTTTTCTCCGTGGCCCAGCTTCACCGCTGAAGAAGCCGATGCCGTTCAGCGTGTGCTCATGTCCAATAAGGTGAACTATTGGACAGGCACCGAATGTCGTGAATTTGAGAAAGATTTCGCTCAGTGGACGGGTACGCGCTATGCCGTTGCATTGGCCAACGGCACGCTTGCGCTGGACGTCGCGTTGAAGGCGCTGAACATTGGTCCCGGCGATGAAGTCGTTGTGACGCCGCGCACGTTCATCGCCAGCATCTCCTCTGTGGTTAATGCCGGGGCGACGCCTGTCTTTGCCGATGTGGAACCGGACAGCGGCAACCTATCGGCCGAGACCATCGCTCGCGTTTTGACGCCGCACACCAAAGCCGTGGTCTGTGTGCACCTTGCCGGGTGGCCGTGCGACATGGATCCAATCATGGCACTGGCCGACCAGCACGGCTTTAAAGTCATTGAAGACTGTGCTCAGGCGCACGGCACGCAGTATCGCGGCCGCAGCGTTGGTTCGATCGGCCATGTTGGCGCGTGGAGTTTCTGCCAGGACAAAATCATGACCACAGGCGGCGAGGGTGGCATGGTCACGACCAATGAGGAGGCGCTCTGGCGCGCCATGTGGTCATTTAAGGACCATGGCAAGAGCTATGAGGCCGTTTACGAACGCCAGCATCCGCCTGGCTTCCGCTGGCTGCACGAGAGTTTCGGCACTAATTGGCGCATGCTTGAAATGCAAGCCGTTATTGGTCGGATCCAACTTGGTCGGATGTCGGACTGGACTGCTCGCCGTACAGCGCACGCAGAAGCCATTTGGGCGACCTGTCGAAATCATGCTGTTGTGCGTGTGCCCGAAGTGCCGGCAGGCGATGTGCATGCGCATTACAAATGCTACGTTTACGTTGAGCCACAGCGCCTGGCACAAGGTTGGACGCGCGACCGGATCATTGAGGAAATCAATGCGGCAGGCGTTCCCTGCTATCAGGGCTCCTGCTCCGAGGTGTACCTTGAAAAGGCGTTCGACAACACGGGGTGGCGTCCCGAGACCCGGCTGCCAGTCGCGCGTTCGCTTGGCGAGACGAGTCTAATGTTCCTAGTGCATCCTACCCTGACGGATGCCGAGATCGCCAAGACGTGCTCGGTGGTGGACGACGTGCTGAAGCGGGCGGCCCGGTGAACAAGCTGATGAGCCCTCTACTCGAGTTATCACGGCCTACCAAGCGTTTCTTGGTGGTCGTACTCGATCTGTTGTTGTCGCTGATCGCGGTGTGGATTGCCTTCTACCTGCGGATTGATCAGGCGGGCTTCCCCCAGATGCAGCAAAAGTATGTGTATGCGCTTGCACCTGTGTTGGCTTTTCCGCTGTTTGTGCGTTTTGGCTTGTATCGCGCCATTTTCCGCTATACCGGTATGGCTGCACTCGCCACCACGGCCAAGGCCGTAGGGCTTTACGGCGCGCTGTTCTTCCTGGCCATTATTCTTTTCAAATGGGATGGTGTGCCGCGCAGCGTAGGCCTTATTCAACCGATTCTGTTCCTTCTGCTTGTCAGTACAAGCCGCGCAATGGCTCGCTTCTGGCTCGCCGGGCAATCGGGCAAGTCTTACCACGGGATGGGGCGATTGTTGATTTATGGGGCAGGGGAGGCAGGAGCCCAAACTGCATCAGCCTTGAGCGTGACGCGCGAGTTTGTGCTGCTCGGCTTCATCGACGACGATCCCACCAAGGTTGGTCGTACCATCAACGGTTTGGACATTATCGGACACGATGAGGTTGCGGAAGCGGTCGACCGCATGGGCGTTACCGATATCCTGCTCGCGGTCCCGTCGCTCGGACGCGCTCGGCGGAATGCCATTATCGCAAAGCTACGCGAGCTTCCCGTGCATGTGCGCACGCTGCCTGGACTGGTCGATCTGGCTTCGGGAAAGGTTACAGTCCGCGACTTCCAAGAGCTCGATGTGGAGGATCTTCTCGGGCGTGCACCGGTTCCGCCTGACGAAGAGTTGCTGGCCCGTAACCTCAGCCACAAGACCGTTCTGGTCACTGGCGCCGGGGGCAGCATCGGGAGTGAACTGTGTCGCCAGATTGTGCTCGAGCGTCCGCGTAAGCTGATCCTGGTTGAGCACAGCGAATTTGCGTTGTATTCGATTCACCGTGAGCTGGAAGGCCTGTGCCTTGAGCATCGACTGTCCGTCGAAATCGTGCCGCTTCTCGCCAGTGTGGCAAATCTGGAGCGTTTGAGGGAGATCTGCTTACTTCATCGACCTGCTACCGTGTACCACGCAGCAGCGTACAAACATGTGCCGCTTGTAGAGTGCAATCCGTCGGAGGGTGTGCTCAACAACGTGTTTGGCACGCTAAACATGGCACGTGCGGCCATGGAAAGCGCTGTCGAATATTTTGTCTTGGTCTCCACGGACAAGGCCGTGCGTCCCACCAATGTCATGGGCGCCTCCAAGCGCATGGCGGAACTCGTGCTCCAAGCACTGGCGGCGGCTGAGTCGATCGATTTTGGGTTACTGAATGGAGCCTCCGAAGCTACCGTCCCCAATAAAACCGTGTTTGCCATGGTTCGCTTCGGCAACGTGCTCGGGAGCAGCGGTAGCGTGGTGCCGTTGTTTCGCAGGCAGTTGCTGGAGGGTGGCCCGCTGACGGTAACGCACCCGGAAGTGACCCGTTACTTCATGACAATTCCAGAGGCCGCTCAGCTGGTGCTCCAGGCCGGCGCTATGGCGCATGGCGGGGAGGTATTCGTACTTGATATGGGCCAACCTGTGAGGATCATGGATCTGGCGCGTCGAATGGTGCAGCTTTCGGGTCTATCGCTCCGCGACGACAGTCATCCGAATGGGGACATTGCTATCAAGATCACCGGCTTGCGTCCTGGTGAAAAGCTCTACGAGGAACTGTTGATCGGTGACAACCCCGAAGGAACGTTCCACGAACGCATCATGAAGGCACGAGAGGATTACGTGCCTTGGCCCAGGTTTGCGCCCGTTCTCTCGCAGATGCGCGAAGCGGCGATGCGAAGTGACGAGACTCTGATCAAGGAAATCCTGCGCGGATACGTTCACGGTTATGGACCGCAACCTTCGCAGGTCGTCTCGATCTCCTCGGGCCAAGCGGCAGCCTGAATACTCGAAGCATGAAGCGCCACCAACCGCGTTTTAGCAATGGCGCTTCTGTGTACTCTGAAAACGCTGTCCTTTACTTCAAGATCAGGTCGAGCTGCAGCGCATCAAGTTCGCTTCTCACGCGCTTTTCAGCGTGTCCCGGAGTAAAGCGAGCGCAGCGCCAACCAACAGGCCGATAACGACGCCGCCTAGCACCCAGACGGTCCTGCTAGGAGTGCTGGGTCGTTCCGGAACGTAGGCTGGCGCCACCGCACGCGTGGGATAGCTCTGTACTGGGGACAACGCGTCTCTGTACGCGCTCACTTGCTGGTGCAGATCGCTGACTTGTGCACGAAGGAGCGACACGGTATTCGAAACCAATACGTCGCGTGCTCCGGCCGCTGTGGCGCCATTGCCGGTGTAGCCTGACTTCAGCGCATTCGCCGCATTACGATATTCCTCGTCCGCAGCGGACAGATTGTTCTGCGCTCGCGTTAGCTCCTGCTGCGTGGTCTCCGTCGACTGTTCAAACAGTTTGCGATGCGTGGCGGAAAGCCCTTTGAATGCCGTATCGACGATTTCAAGCGCTTCTTCTTTGGAGTAGCTCGCGGCCTGCAACGTAATGAGATCGGGACTGCGCTCTGCTGACGCGCGTAGTGAGTCAAACGCCAAATCAGCTTTCTTGCTACCCGTGTCAGGCTGAGGAAGCCCCAATGCTTTGATGACGTCAAGGCGGAAGTTGGGCTGATTGACTCGCTCAGCCGCCGTCAATTGGTTCTCAAGCGGCAACTTAACTGGGGCCCCATTTGTATTGGCCATGGCGACCTGACCGATTTGCACTGTCAGTTTGGCCGTCCATCGCGGCGGAACGACGATCGAAGCAGCTAACCCCGCAACTGCTCCGACTACGCCTGCCAACAAAACCCATCTGGCCGATTCCCGTAGCACTCGAGTCACATTTGCGGTAGATGGTTGCTCTTCCAGAGGCGTTACGGTCATGTTGGATGAAAAGGGTTGTTTAAGTTACAAGAATTGACATTGTAACGCGCGGCTGCCTCCCTCTTTTAGAGAAATGTGATCTATAGATATCTTATTGGGTGGCATCCAATTCGCTGATGTTATCGTCAGAGAGACGCTGGCAGACACTTTTTCACCAGCGCTTACAATGTCGGCTGTAACTTAAATCCGTACGCTTTATGCACTCCATCAACCCCACCATCTTCAAAGCCTACGACATCCGGGGCATCGTCGGAAAAACCGTCGATGCCGAAACCGCACGCTTGATCGGCCGTGCCTTCGGCTCGGCAGCACGCGCCAAGGGTGAATCCGCCGTTGTCATCGGTCGCGATGGCCGCCTGTCGGGCCCCGAGTTGCTTGCCGCGCTGGCGGACGGTCTGCGCGCGAGCGGCGTCGATGTGATCGATCTGGGTCTTGTGGCCACGCCGATGGTCTACTTCGGCACGAACATAGAATTGGCCGGCCGTCGCGCTACGTCGGGCGTGATGGTCACGGGCAGTCACAATCCGCCCGACTACAACGGCTTCAAGATGGTGCTGGCGGGCCAAGCCATCTATGGTGAACAGATTCAAGCGTTGCGCACGCGTATCGAGCAGGCCGACTTCACTGAAGGCGCGGGCGATTACGTCCAGGTGGACATCCGCCAACAGTACATCGACCGAATCGTCTCGGACGTCAAGGTGAGCCGCCCGATGAAGATTGCCGTGGACTGCGGCAACGGTGTGGCAGGCGCCTTTGCGCCGGAGCTGTTCCGTGCGATGGGCTGCGAGGTGACGGAGTTGTTCTGCGAGGTGGATGGCCATTTCCCGAACCACCATCCGGACCCGGCCCACGTCGAGAACCTGCAGGACCTCGTGCGCACGCTCCAGACCACGGACTGCGAACTCGGCCTTGCGTTCGATGGCGACGGCGACCGTCTGGGCGTGGTGACCAAGGACGGCCAGGTCATCTTCCCCGACCGCCAGTTGATGCTGTTCGCGCAGGAAGTCCTGTCGCGTAACCCGGGCGGCGAAATCATCTTCGACGTGAAGTGCACGGGCAAGTTGGCGCCGTTCATTCGTGAGCACGGCGGCAAGGCCACGATGTGGAAGACGGGCCATTCGCTCGTCAAGGCCAAGCTGAAGGAAACGGGCGCTCCGCTGGCCGGCGAGATGAGCGGCCACATTTTCTTCAAAGACCGTTGGTATGGTTTCGACGACGGTCTGTACACGGGCGCGCGCCTGCTGGAGATCGTCTCGCGCCTGGCCGACCCGAGCGCTACGCTCAACGCGCTGCCGAACTCGCACTGCACGCCTGAGCTGCAACTGAAATGCGCCGAGGGCGAATCCTTCGAGTTGCTCGACAAGATCAAGGCCAACGCCACCTTTGCCGGCGCGAAGGAAGTGAACCGCATCGACGGCGTACGCGTGGAATACGAAGACGGCTTTGGCCTGGCGCGTCCGTCCAACACCACGCCGGTGGTGGTGATGCGCTTCGAGGCTGACAACGATGCCGCGATGGCGCGCATCCAAGGTGAATTCCGCCGCGTGATCCTGGCCGAGAAGCCGGACGCGCAACTGCCGTTCTGATCGCACGGTCCGCACTCATGAAGTTGGGGGAAAGGATGACGGCATGCGTGTGCTGATCGTCAAGGTATCGTCGCTTGGCGATGTGGTGCATTGCACGCCGGTGGTGGCCGATATCCTGCGTGCGTATCCGGATGCTGAGATCGACTGGGTGGTCGAGGAGGGCTTCGCCGGCATCGTCCGCATCGTGCGTGGTGTGCAGGGCGTGATTCCGTTTGCGCTGCGGCGGTGGCGCAAGTCACTCGGCTCCGGCAGGACCTTGGGCGAGGTGGCGGCGTTCCGTCGCGCGTTGCGATCCAAGTCGTACGACGCGGTGCTCGACACGCAAGGCCTGATCAAAACGGCGCTCGTGGCTGCGCAGGCCAAGCTGGCGCCGGGTGGTTTCGTGGCGGGCTTCGGCAATCGGACGGAAGGCGCCGGCTATGAGCCGCTTGCGAAGCTGTTCTACCAACGCAAGGTCGAAATGGAACCGCACATCCATGTGGTCGAGCGCTCGCGCCGCATGGTGGCGGAGGCGCTCGGTTACGCGCTGCCCGATACCATCGACTTCGGTTTGCAGCCGCCCGCCGACTTGCCGTTCAATCTGCCACGTCCGTACGTGGCACTGGTGCATGCGACTTCGCGCGCCGACAAAGGTTGGCCGCTCGAGGCGTGGGTGGATGTTGCACGCGCGCTGCTTGCACGCGGCTACGCCATCGTCTTGCCGTGGGGCAGCGAGACCGAGCGACGCACGAGTGAATCCATCCGCGAAGCCATCGTCGCGGCGGTGCCGGGTACGGTCGGACGCGTCGTAATTCCGCCGCGCATGTCGCTGCCCGATGTGACGGCGTTTCTCGATCAAGCGACGGCAGTGGTGGGCGTGGACACCGGCCTCGTGCACATTGCCGCTGCACTGTGCAAGCCGACCGTCGCGCTTTACAACTTCACCACGTCGTGGCGTACCGGTGGTTATTGGACGGCTAACGTGCACGACATCGGCAGCGCCGACGCCCATCCCACCAGCGCGCAGGCGCTCGATGCGCTGCGTGCGCTGGGTGTGCTCTGATGCTGCGCCTCCTGTATCGCTGGTTGTGGCGCATCGCGCTGCCGTTCGCATTGCTGCGCCTGTGGTGGCGCGGTCGCAAGGAGCCCGGTTATCGCCAGCACGTCGGCGAGCGGCTGGGTTTCTACCCGCCGCGCCCGAATCCGGATCGTCCGTTGCTGTGGGTGCATGCGGTGTCCGTTGGCGAGACACGCGCCGCACAGCCGCTCATCGATGCCCTGCTTGCGCGCTTTCCGCACCACGCTGTCCTGCTGACCCACATGACGCCGACGGGTCGCCGCACAGGGGCCGAATTCGCGGCGCAACGCAGCGGGCGCGTTATCCAGGCGTATCTTCCGTACGATTTGCCGAGCGCAGTGGATCGGTTTCTGCGCCATTTCCAACCGCGCCTTGGGCTGCTGATGGAGACCGAGATCTGGCCGGTGCTGATCGAGCGCGCCTATGCGGCCGGTGTGCCGATGGTGCTCGTCAACGGGCGCCTGTCTGCGCGCAGTCACCGGCGCACCGCTCGCCTCGGCGACGCCGCGCGCCAGACGTACGCGCAGCTTGCTGCCGTGCTGGCCCAGACGCCTGACGATGCCGATCGCTACCGCTCGCTCGGCGTGCCGCGCGTGCGCGTGACCGGCAACCTGAAGTTCGACATTACGCCGCATGTGGACCAAATCATGGCCGGACGTGTGCTGCACGATGCGCTGCGTGGCCGATCGGCATGGGTGGCCGCCAGCACGCGCGAGGGCGAGGAAGCGTTGCTGCTCGACGCGTGGCAGGCGCATCGCGCGCAGCATGTGGGGCGCCGGCATGCCTTGCTGATTCTCGTGCCGCGTCACCCGCAGCGTTTTGATGAAGTAGCGCAGGCGGCTGAACGCGCAGGCTTGCGTGTCGTGCGTCGCAGCGCGTTGTCGGTGTCTGCCGCAGGCGTGACGGAGGCCGATCAACTTGCTGACGCCGACGTCTTGCTCGGGGACTCGATGGGCGAGATGGCACTGTATTACGCGGCAGGCGAAGTGGCGTTCATCGGCGGCAGCCTGCTCCCGCTCGGGGGGCAGAATTTGATCGAGGCCTGCGCGGTCGGCACGCCTGTGGTCATCGGCCCGCATACATTCAATTTTGCGCAGGCGACACGCGATGCGGTGGCCGCGGGCGCGTGCGAGCAGGTTGCGGATGCGGCTGCGGCGATACGTGTGATCGACGCGTGGCTGTCGGACGCCGATTCGCGCGAAGCCGCGTCGCGCGCCGCGCTGGCCTTTGCCGCCACGCACGGCGGTGCGACGGCCCGCACGGTGGAGGCGGTGGCGTCCCTGGTGTTGCCGACGCTGTAACGCTGTCGATGTCCGGCACGAAACGTGCGAACTCATGGCGAGCCGGACAGACTAATGGCTCTTCGTGTAGTTTGCATTCCGTTACCGTTCACGATCCGTTCATGTCCCAATCGAATCGACCCAAGCCGAGCCTGCTGCAAACGCCGCGCCGCGTGGTGCTGACCGCCGCGGCGCTGGCTGCCGTGACCGCCGCCACCATCATCGGCGCCGGCTGCATGACCCCGACGCCGTCATCTGCGCCTGCTGCTGCCGCCCCCGCTGCCGCATCAGCGCCCGCCGCTGAAACCAAACAGACGCCCGCCAACGCCGCGCCCAACCCGGGCCAGGCGACGCTCGCCCAAGCGCAGGGTGAAGGCCGCTCACGCTTCGTGCTGGTGCGTTGGCAGGAGTCGGGTGCCGCGCCCAAGGAATTGCCTTCCGCGGAAGGCGACGACGCTGATCCCGCTACGCAGCCGATTTCCATCGAATTCAGCGCTGGCCTGGAGGCGGCCAACGGTGTGGTGTCGGGCTATTCGGGCTGCAATCGCTTCTCGGGGCCGTATGAGAAGCTCGCCTCGGGCATGCGCTTCGGCAACCTGGTGTCGACGCGCATGGCGTGCGACCCGGCGCGCATGGAGTTGGAAACCGCGTTCCTGGAGGCGCTCAAGTCGCCGCTGGCGACCGTCGGTATGCAGCCGTCGGCCAACGGCAAGCAGGGCCGCCAGGTCATCTGGAAAACGACCAGCGGCGCGCTGCTGCAATTTGCCGAGCGGCCTCTGCCGCCGCGCGGCCAGACACACTGATCAGCGTTTGGCGGATTTGCCGGCCGGTTTCGCCGATTCAGGTTTGGCGCTTGCCGGCGGCAACGCGGTGATATCGCTCGAGCCGTTGGCCGTGAGCAGCGTGTTCACCTGGATCACGTCTGCCTCGGTCAGCGAGCCGGCGGCGGACTTCAGCCGCAGCCCGTTGACGATGGTGTCGTAACGCGCGCGTGCCAGATCGCGGCGTGCCTGAAAGAGCTGCGCCTGGGAATTCAGCACATCGGTGCCGATACGGACGCCCACACCGTAGGCGAGCTGATTGGAGTCGTACGCCGTGCGCGCCGACAGCTCGGCCGCTTCCAGCGCTTTCACCTGTGCAAGTCCGGCAATGACGCCGATATAGGCTTGCCGCGCGCCTTGTTCGGCAGAACGGCGGGCGAACTCAAGATCGTTTGCGGCCTTGGTTTCCAGCGCGATGTTTTCACGCACGCGCGACTGGATCGCACCGCCCGCAAAGATCGGAATCGACACCTGCACGCCAATCTGTGAACTGTCGAAGCGTGCGCCGCCCGGCAGCGACGGCAGGTATTGGTTGCCGCTGGCATTGGTGTGGCCGGTCTGCGCCACGAGGTCGACCGAAGGCAGGTGGCCCGCGGTGGCCTTCTTCACATCGCGCTCTGCACTTTGCAGGTTGTATTGCGCCAGTGCCACCTGCAGGTTGCTGCTGCGCGCCTGGTCCACCCAAGGTTCTGCTGAAGCGGGCTCCGGCTGCGGGATCGTGACGCCTGGGCGCACGCCGGCCAGCGTGCCAACGGGTTCGCCGATGATCTGCTTGAGCGCCGACTGCTTGATCTCGAAGTCGCTGCGTGCGGCGATGACGCTGGCGTCGATTGCGTCGCGGCGTGCCTGCGCGTCGTTCGCGTCGGTGATGTTGGCGTTGCCGACGTCGAAGTTGCGGCGCGCCTGTTCGTATTGCTGCTGGATCGCATCGCGCTGCGCGGTGGCGAGCTGCAGCGTGTCCTGAGCGTTGAGCACGTCAAAGTAGGCCTGCGCCGTGCGCGTGATCAGGTCGAGCTGCGCCTGCGCCAGCGAAGCCTCGGCGGCTTGCGCGGCAATCTCGCCTTGCTTGTAGGTTTCCCAGCGGTCCCAGCGGAAGAGCGGTTGCGACAGCGACAGCGTCCAGCCCGTCGACGAGAACGTCTTGTTGAATTCAGCCGGGGCGGTTTGATCGAAGATGATGCGCGTGGAACTCCAGGCGCCGCCGATCTGCGGCAGCAACCCGGCGCGGCCCTGCGTGAGCTTTTCGCGTTGCGCCAGCGACTGCGCGCGCGCCGATGCGAATTGCGGATCGTTGGCCAGCGCGGCGCGGTAGGCGGAGAGGAGGTCGGTTGCAGCGGCCGTGTTCGGTTGGGACTGCGCCCACGCGAACATCGGCATCATCGAACAGCACAGCACAACAAGCGAACCGCGCGCGGCCATCCGCGTACGGCTACTGCGAGCAACAGTCATAAAGCCCCCGAGCGAGGAGGAAACGTTCGCGTTCGGAAGGCAGCGCGGGCGCGTCAGACCCTGTTCAGTGCCTGTGGAGCGTGAACAGGGCTTTGCCCGGCGGCGGCTTCCCCAATCAGTACGTCGCCATCTGCGGGTCCACCTGGTTAGCCCAGGCATGGACGCCGCCTTGCAGGTTGTAGACGCGCGCAGCATCAAAGCCGGCACGTTGAATCAGAAACTGCGCAACCTGCGCGCTGCGCCCGCCGTGGTGGCAGATGCAGACGATGTCTTGGTCAGCATTCAGCTCGCTGGCACGTGCCGGGATCTGGTCCATCGGGATGTGCGTGATGCCAGGAATGGCACAAATTTCCACCTCCTCCGTCCAGCGCACGTCGAGCAGGACGGGCTTCGCGCGCGATGCGTCGGCGAGCCATTGGGCGAGGGCGGTGGGAGCGAGCTGCTGCATGGTGATTGGGGAGCCGAAAGGAATCAGAAGCGGAAGGCCGACGGTGCGGGAACGCCTACCAGCGGCGTCACATACGTCTCGAACAGGTTGCGCGTCTGATATTCGGTGTTGGAGATGCGCGTGATGAGCTGTGCTTCCATGACCGGCGCGCCGCCCACGAAGATGGACAGGCGGCCCCCAACCTTGAGTTGCTTGAGCAGCGCTTCCGGCACGGCGGGCACCGAGCCCGACACGCAGATGACGTCGTAGACGCCGTCGCCCCAGCCTTGGGCGCCGCTGGCCTCGACCACGTCGACGTTGGTGACGCCGTTGCGCGAGAGATTGTCGCGGGCGAAGGCGACGAGTTCCGGCACGATGTCGAGCGTGGTGACCTGGCGGCCGCGATGGGCGAGCAGGGCGGCCATGTAGCCGGAGCCAGCGCCGACTTCCAGCACGTCTTCGTGCTTGCGCACGGCCAGCTCTTGCAGCACGCGGGCTTCAACGCGCGGCGCCAGCATGTTCTGGCCGCCGGCCAGCGGAATTTCCATGTCGACGAAGGCCAGCGCGCGGTAAGCCTCGGGCACGTAGTGTTCGCGCTTGACGACGCTGAGCAGGTCGAGAACGTCGGTATCGAGCACGTCCCAAGGACGGATTTGCTGCTCGATCATGTTGAACCGGGATTTTTCGATGTCCATGGGCATGCCTTCCACGCGGAGCGAGTGATGCAAATGAGGGTTTGACGACAAACCCGGCATTTTAGCAAGTCCGGAGGACATTTCGGCAGACGCTGTCATGACGACGCGCCTTCGTCGGGGTTGTTGGCGCGCTCCGGGAGCGTGCGCCACGGCTGCGCAGTGAGGGCGGGTGGAGGCGGAATCACAGCGCCCATCGCCGGATTGCGCAGCACGCCATGCAGCAGCAGCGACACGACGTGGGCGATGAACGCCTTCGGTTCCAGCTCCCGGTGCGAGCACGGGCCGAACGAATGCTTCCACATCATCAGGAAGATCATCGGCGCGACCATGGTCAGCGTGGTGAGGTCGATGTTGACGTCGCGAAATTCGCCGCGGGCCATGCCGCGTTCGAGGATGCGCGCGAACAGCCGGTCGCAGCGGTCGATGACTTCTTCGTGGTAGTACTGCGCCAGGTCGGGAAAGTTGCCCGACTCGGTCATCAGCAGCTTGGTGAGACCCGAAGCCGGCGATTCGCCGATGAGTTCCCACCAGCCCATCAGGATCTCGTGCAGCAGTGCTTCGCTTGTGCCGTCAAAACTGTCGATCAGGGCCTCGCCCTCGGCCAGCGCGGGCACCAGGTTTTCCTGCACCACGGCCTTGAACAGCTCTTCCTTGTTGGCGAAGTACAGGTAGACCGTGCCCTTGGACACGCCGGCCGCGGACGCCACGTCTTCCAGCCGCGTGGCCGCATAGCCGCGCGCCACGAAAAGGCTCAGCGCGGCGGCGACCAGTTCTTGGGGGCGCGCCTCTTTGCGGCGCGTCCAGCGTTTGGAGGAAGACTCGGAATCTTGATCAGTCACGGCGGTAGGGTGTCAGCCAGCGCCCACGGTCACTGACTCACGGATAACTTACTTTCCGGTCATTAATGTACGCATGCGGCAGGGGTGGGTCAAGCGGCTTCCGCATTGTCAATCAGACTGGGCCTCGATTGTGCTGGTGCACAATAGCGGTTTCCGCCCAGATTTCACCGACTCGGACAGCATGGACTGTCGACCTCATTGCGGCGCGTGCTGCATCGCGCCTTCCATTTCCAGCCCCATTCCTGGTATGCCGAACGGCAAGCCGGCCGGCGTGCGCTGTGCGCAACTGGATGAGGCCCACGGCTGTCGTATCTTCGGCCAGCCGGAACGTCCGGCGGTCTGCAGAAGCTTGCAGCCCGAACCCGAGATGTGCGGAGGCTCGGCCACGCACGCCATGCAGTTTTTGACCCGACTTGAAATCGCTACCGCAGCGCGTTGATTTGTCATGACCGATTCCATGAAACCTGCTGCCCGCTCCAACCCAATCCGCTGGTGGGCGGGTGCGGCCGCCGTTGCCGTGGCCATTGCCGTCACGCTGGTGGCTTGCATGCCGACCGGCTGGACCGGCGACGGCTACACCTTTTCGCGTAGCCAGATGCAGGATGCGCTGGCCCGCAAATTCCCGTTCCAGCGGCGCTTTCTCGGTTTCTTCGACGTGACGCTGTCGAACCCGCAGGTGTCGCTCGACCCGGCGCGGAATCGCATCGCGATCCAGGCAGATGCCGTTGTGCAGAGCGGGCTGTTCCGCCAGCCGCTGACGGGGCCGTTGGCGGTGTCCAGCGGCCTGCATTACGACGCCCCCACGCATTCGATTCGCCTGGATCAGCCGACTGTCGATCGCTTCGACCTGCAGAACGTGCCCGGCGGTATCGGCCCGCAAATCAGCTCGATCGGTTCGCTGATTGCCGGCCAGTTGCTCAACGACTACGCCGTCTACACGTTCAAGCCCGAACAGCTGAAAGTGGCTGGCATTGCCGTAGAGCCCGGTACAATCACGGTTTTGCCCGAAGGCGTGCACGTCCAGGCCAAGCGGCCCTGAGTTCTGCTGCACGCCCAGCGCTTCGTTTTCTTTTTCCCTCTTTGCTTACTGCATGGATATCGCACTCGCCATCAAAGCGCTGATTCTCGGCATCGTCGAAGGCCTGACCGAGTTCCTTCCCATTTCCAGTACCGGCCATCTGATCCTCGCTGGCCAGCTGCTCGACTTCAATGACGAAAAGGGCAAGATCTTCGAGATCGTGATCCAGTTCGGCGCCATCCTGGCGGTGTGCTGGGAATTCCGTCACAAGATCATCGCCGTGATCAAGGGTCTGCCGAATGATCCGCGTCAGCAGCGCTTTGCGATCAACGTGATCGTGGCGACGATTCCCGCAATCACACTTGCGCTGATCTTCGGCAAGGCGATCAAGGCCCATCTGTTCAACCCGATCGTGGTGGCGTCGGCGTTCATCCTCGGGGGCTTCATGATCCTGTGGGCCGAATGGCGTGAGCGTCATCGCGGCGAGACGCATGACCCGCGCGCCAACGCGCTGCTCGAAGCCGCCAAGGCTGGCGCGCCGCGCATTGAAACGCTGGATGACCTGCGCATCTCCGATGCCATCAAGGTGGGCTTCGCGCAGTGCTTCGCGCTGATTCCGGGTACGTCGCGTTCGGGCTCGACCATCATCGGCGGCCTGCTGTTCGGCCTGTCGCGCAAGGTGGCGACAGAGTTCTCGTTCTTCCTGGCGATCCCCGTGATTTTTGGCGCGACGGTGTACGAGCTGTACAAGTCGCGCGCGCTGCTGTCGGCGGACGATCTGTCGATCTTCGCGGTGGGTTTTGTGGCCGCGTTCATCTCGGCGTTCTTCTGCGTGCGCTGGCTGCTGAAGTTCATTGCCACGCATGATTTCCGCGGCTTTGCGTGGTACCGGATCATCTTCGGCATCATCGTCCTGGTGACGGCCTATACGCACCTCATCGCCTGGCAGGCCTAAGCCACCGGCGAGCATTTCCCTTCCTCGGTGCGAGGCTTTCGCACCGTCTGCACGATCGGGCAGATTCGGACACACTGGCGGTTTCTTCCGTCAGCCGCTGACTGCCGAATCTCCCGATCATGAGTGCTCTCTTCCAGCCTTTCTCCCTGCGCGGTCTCACGCTTGAGAACCGCATCGTCATCTCGCCGATGTGCCAGTACTCGGCCGACAACGGCGAAGCCACGGCGTGGCATCACACGCATCTGGGCAGCCTGTCGCTGTCGGGCGCGGGGCTGTTGATGATCGAGGCGACCGCGGTGTCGCCGGAAGGCCGCATCACCAACGGCTGCCTGGGTTTGTGGGACGACGCGACCGAGGCTGCGCTTGAGCGCACGCTGGCTGCTATTCGGCAGAACGCGCTGGTGCCGATCGGCATGCAGATCGCGCACGCCGGCCGCAAGGCTTCGAGCGCTCGACCCTGGGAGGGTGGCGCATTGCTGGCGCTCGATGCCGGCGGCTGGGAAACGATGGGTCCGTCCGCGTTGCCGCAGCGTCCGGAAGAGCGCGCCCCGCGCGAAATGACCGATGCAGACCTCGCTCGCGTGCGCGATCAGTTCGTCGAGACTGCACGTCGTGCTGTGCGCCTGGGGCTGTCGGCCATCGAACTGCACGCCGCACACGGTTATCTGCTGCACGAATTCCTGTCGCCGATTGCCAATCAGCGCACCGATGCCTATGGCGGTTCGCGTGAGAACCGCATGCGCTATCCGCTGGAGATTTTTGATGCGGTGCGCGCCGTCGTGCCGGACAACATCCCGGTGGGCGTGCGCGTGTCGGCCACCGATTGGGTCGAGGGCGGCTGGACGCCGGAAGACTCGGTGGTGTTTGCGCAGGCGCTGCGTGCGCGCGGCTGCGATTGGATCGATGCGTCGTCGGGCGGTGTGTCGCCGCAGCAGCAGATTCCGCTGTCGACGGGTTACCAGGTGCCGTTTGCCGAGAAGATCCGCAACGAGGCCGATATCCCGACCATCGCCGTCGGCCTCATCAACGAGGCGCATGAGGCGGAGGCCATCGTTGCGCAGGGGCGGGCGGATTTGGTCGCTGTCGGCCGGGCGTTCCTCTACAACCCGCACTGGGCCTGGGCGGCGGCCGCTGAGCTGGGCGCGACGGTCAAGGCGCCGCCGCAATACTGGCGCGCTTTCCCGCGCCACGCCAAGAACCTCTTCGGCGATACGCATTTCGGCGCACGCTGACGCGCGCCGGCGTGCGCGGACGTGGTCAGGCCCGCTTGCGGAAAACCACGTCCCACACGCCGTGCCCGAGGCGCAGGCCGCGTTTCTCGAACTTGGTGACGGGGCGATAGTCCGGGCGCGGCGCGAAGCCGTCGGCGGTGTTTTCCAGCGTCGGTTCGGCGGACAGCACTTCCAGCATCTGGTGGGCGTATTCCTCCCAGTCCGTCGCGCAATGCAGATAGCCGCCCGGCTTGAGGTGCGCGGCCAGGCGAGCAACGAACGGGCTCTGGATCAGGCGCCGCTTGTTGTGGCGCTTCTTGTGCCACGGGTCGGGGAAGAACACGTGAATGCCATCGAGCGTGCCTTCCGGAATCATGTGGGCCAGCACTTCCACGGCATCGTGCGAAACGATGCGGATGTTGCCGATCTCGCGTTCGCCGATCAGCTTGAGCAGCGCACCGACGCCCGGCTCATGCACTTCCACGCCGAGGAAATCGTCGTCCGGACGCAATTGCGCGATGTGGGCCGTGGTCTCGCCCATGCCGAAGCCAATCTCGAAGATGCGCTTGGCGCCGGCGCGGCCGAAGGCGGCGTCCCAATCCAAGGGCTCGGCAGCGTAAGGCAGCAGGAAGCGCGGGCCGAGTTCGTCGATGGCGCGCTGCTGACCGGTAGACGTGCGGCCAGCGCGGCGGACGAACGAGCGGATGCGGCGCGGGTGGCCGTTTTCGGCACCCGTTTGGGCGCCTTCGGCTGCATGGGTGTCTTGTGATTCCGGCGTGATGTCGTCGGGGCCGGTGCCCGGCTGTTCGATGGGCTGCATGGAGATCCCGTGCCGGTTGCTCGTCGATGGAGCGACGGGCGCGCAGGCAACAAAAAAGCCGCCGAGGGCGGCTTCAGACTGTTCGGTGGAGCGGGCGATGGGAATCGAACGGACCCACATCACGGCGCACAAGTTCTTGTTTACAAAGCAACTCTAGCTAACGGTAGCCAGAATCGGGCTACCGCATTGGAGTAGCAGAGGATAGCACAACAGAGCTATCTGCCCCTAATCTAGGCATCCTTCAGCGAGCCGCCTCTCGTTGTGCGCTTTGAGGGGCATATCTTGCGGAGTGGCGGCAGTGACATCCGCGCTTTGGGGATGCGAGGAATGCCTACGTTGCGTGGTTAAAGATTGTTCTAACTTCGGCGTGTCTACGATAGGTCTTTTTCTCCAGCGCATCGGCAATTCCAATTGCGACTTCGTGCATCGCCATCATTGCAGCGTGAGCATACTGATCCAGATCCGCTCGGCTTTTTATGGTCAGTCTCTTTCCATGCGCAATCTGGTTTCTATTGGCAACCAGGGATTCAAGCAGGGGCTTGTCCGCAAGTATATTGGCTGTATCAAGATTGAATTTTGACAGCCATTCACTTAGTAGATCAGGCCAGAGATTTGCGATATGTGAAGGGCGATCGTATGTCGCCTCGTCGTTGAGGAAGCTCTCAAGTTCATTAAAAATTTTTGTAAAGAAAGTGGTTTGGTTTGACTCGCTGGATAATTCTTTATATAAGGGGGCGAGGGAGTGCGCTGCGATCGGCCATTTCAGTTCGCATCGCTTTAGGCGAAGCTTCTCTAAGGCGTCAATATAAATCTCCAGCGCAAACTTGCAAAACCCCTCATAGTGAGCATAGATCATTGCAAGATTGGCACGTAGCAGCGTTTTCTCCTGAGCACTCCCTGCCGACGATTGAATCAATTGCTTTCGCAAGATCGCCAACTCTTCCTCTCTCCACTTAAGATCGGAAGAGAGTTGGTTTGTGAAGAAATTCGCTAGAGCTGTCATTTTCCTATCTAGGCAAATGCTTGTGCAACGATTTCGATTCGCTTCTCCAATTTGGGTAAGGAATTTGCGCCGGGGCCAGTAACGGCTCGGAATGCGTCGGATTCAACCGTCTTGGCAAGAATGGTTCGTGCATCGTCGGCTGATTTGCTGCGAAGCCCGTCCAGTGAAGTCAAACACCCCAGGCTTACCGCCTCAAAATAGGCCGGTGCCACGGCCCCGATGGGTGCCCCATTTCGATATTTTACGAACGCATGTAGACCAAATTTTTCATTCAATGTGTCAAATAGCTCGGTAAAGCTTTGCCATTCTGAATCATAGTCAAAAGCATTGGCCATCAGCAGAATGCTTTCCATATAGCTATCCAGCCAGTCGCTAATGCTCCCCTTAAATTGCTTGCGATAGTTCTTCGCCGCGAAAAATCGAAGAACGAGTTCCTCGTCTCCGCGTGTGTCGACATTTGAGTTTGGCAGTAATTCAATACTGGCCGCGTAACTTGGGTGGTTGGCGCATTTTGTGAGAAATTCGTAGAATTCCGCACCTTTTTCGCCGAGCATGCGCGCGTTAACGTTCCGAATGTCTTGTTCGGAAAGTTTTGCTCCGCCTGTATTGAGGCGTTTGAACATTTCATAGCGCAGGAACTGACTACTTTGGCGCTTGATGATGACAGTTCGAATGCCAGTTCGCTTCAGTCGGAGGCGGAGAGTGAGGGGGAGCTCTTCGTATGTCAGGCCGTTTAGCTCTGGGACAAGATCGCAGCCATCCAATACTAGTTTATCTAATTTTAGAGCTTCAGGGCTTATGAATTGAGTTACCGAGCTGACTCTCTGGAGTCCATCTATTAGTTCAAAGACTCCGGATTCTCTTTCGATGACGAAAATCGAAGGTATTGGCAACTCAAGTAGCAGCGATTCTATCAGCCGAGACCTTTGTTCGTCGCTCCAGCGAAACAATCTCTGGAAATCTGGCTGAATTAGGAGTTCTGAACTTTCTTGGAGGGAGATGATTTCGCCTACGGACATGTCGAGGCTTTCTGTTCTCACTTCTCCAATCTTCTGGTCGATGACCTCGATAATGTCCAAGACTATTCTCTCTTTATCAAGTTATGTGTGCGGGTGGTGGCGCTGGGGTGCTCGCCCCTTGCAAACAGTCCATCACGCCGATCGGGCAGTGTGCGTTGATTTACACGGCGTGTCCAGCAAAGAGCCGAAATGGCCCCTTTTGCTAGGTCCGTCCGAAATGGTGCCACATATGGACTCAGGGCCGCACGAAAATGACTTGCGGAAATTTGGGTGAGGGTGCGGCCTTTCGAGCGCGGTATTGTCTGACATTCGCTGTTTGCTCTAAAGACTACAAGAGTGGCTCCTGAGTAGTCTCGTTGGGGGGGGCTGCTGCAAGTGAGCTTACTCGTGTGCAGACAGTCGCCCTAAGACCCGTTGCACCTGAGATAACCGCCATACCCCTCCCATTGGCGCTGGCACGCCAATGCTGTTCAGCTCCTCCACTATTGAGCGGTGCGAGAGTCCACGGGCGCGCATCGCATCGAATAGGGGGCGCAGCCTCTCCGCGAAGGCCAGAGCCGCGTCCTGACGCTCCTTGAGGTTCGGACGCAAGTTTGCTGCGCCAGCTTTGCCCAATATCGTGCCGCGAGCCTTAGTGACGGCCAACGCATCTTTGGTGCGCTGGCTGATGCGCTTAGCCTCATGCTCCGCGAATGCCGCCATGATGTGGATGGTCAGCTCGTTTGCCTCCGGCATATCGCACGCTACGAACCGCACCTTGCTCTCCATCAGGCCGGAAACGAAGTGCACGTTCCGGGCGAGGCGATCCAGCTTTGCGATAATGAGAGTAGCGCCTTGCTTACGGCAGGCATCCAGCGCGGCGCGCAACTGAGGGCGCTTCGCAAGTGCATTCGACCCCTTCCCGGTCTCCACCTCCCGGAACTCTCCCATCAATTCCCAGGCGCCCCCGTTGAGATACATGGTGACGGCGGTCTGCTGGGCTTCAAGGCCCAAGCCGCTTTGCCCCTGCGCTGCGGTGCTCACCCGGTAGTAGGCGACGAATTTTCCGTTTGCCATGACTCGCTTTCCTGCCTGACTACGTTGCAAGACGTTCGTTTAATGTGTGGTCAGCTTAACCTGAGTCCCTTCATTTGGTCAATAAATAATCAAATAGTGATTGATTGGTGATTGACATGGTGATAAAGTCCCTCCCATGACATACAGCACATGCAGCCTCATGGAAGAACTCTTGAGCAACAGCGTCGCTGCGGACGTTCTCAACGAACTGATGCCGGACAAGACCCCGGAGCAATGGGCGCTCTGGCTTCAGAACAACCGAAACCAAGCACGCCGCGCGACCTATCGCATCCCCTTCGACCGGATGGGCGGGGGTGTCTTCTATCGCCGTGACGAACTTGCAAAATTCGCTGAGTGGGAGAAGGGGCGCAAACTCGGCAGCATCAAGATGACCGGGCGTGCGGCGGAAGTGCTGCAAGCATTCGGCATTGGCGAGAAGGGCGGCAGCACCACGGGGCGCAGGCTGACAGTTGCTGGCATCACGCTTCAGGTGGACCAGGCCAGCGGCACTCCCTTTGTTCAACTCGTTACCGATGACCCGCTCATGGTCTACCGGCTTGCCCTGGATGAAGCAAAGGCCATCGCGAAGGAACTTGCCGACGCTGTCCAAGCAGGTGAAAGGATTGCGCGATGACGACTGTTCTTACACCGACCCTTTCTGTCTCTGAAGCCGCGCTTCTGCTGCGGGTGAAACTCGGGCCGCTGCGTAGTTGGCGAGACTTCTTGACGGACAACATTCGTGGCCAGCAGAACATTGGCGGTCATACGCTGTTGCCTTGTGCCCAGCGTCATGACGGTAAATCTTATCGTCCGGTCTATGCCGTCGCGGACGTGAAGGAATTCATTTCTAAGGTGCTGGCAGCGATCCCTGGCGCCGGCAGGGCGCCGATCAAGACTGTCACGCTGGCAATTGACCGACACAGAAGCTGGAGGGGGAACAGATTTGATAAGGACGGTGCACCGGTCGCCCGTATGCGATCGGCCATTTGCACTGTCTAGCAACCTGCCGCCGAAAACAGGCCACCAGCAGGCGGCATGCGTCTGGCGGCGAACGTGTCAATTGATGATGGACTATAGTCGCCTCCACTTCAAAGCAGCGGTGGATTGGATTGAGCTTGAATTCCAAGCTGGATCAACAACGAACTTCCACACGGTTCAAAGGACGCTGCGAAGGGTGCTGGGCCTTTCCGGCGACGAGAATCCGTTCGTCGAACCGATGGACGCGGGGGCGGGGGGAGCGGCAACAACGTTTCGCTTCAGGATGCACGACCCCGCGAAGTGGCAAGAAGTTGCATCCGCTCTGAACGGGTTGGCGGAGCAACATCCATTCACGCGCTCGCCAAGCGTTACCGCAATCGAAGTCGCGTTCGATGCCTTTAGTAGAGGAGCAACAAGAGAGGAGTTGGCGGAGCAAGCGGCGCGATTCTATAAATTCTGCACGATGATGGTAAGCGACAACCGGCGCATCTATAGAACGGGAAAAGAAGGCGTAAGGGGCTCGATCCCCATCCGGTTTCCGGCCCTGACTCGTCGTCTGATGGAGGGTTGGCAAATCGGCATCGGGAACAGGTCCGACAATCGGTATCAGCACATCTATTTCAAGACCACGGATCGCGGAGGGGTGGCGCTGCCAGACGCGGAGCATCGTGCGCGAATTGAGATAACCCTGCGGGGGGCGGCGCTGCCATACCAAACACTAGAGGAGTGGGCGGTAGCGGACTTCGCCCGAGATTTTCGGGAATCCACCAGTTTCCGCAAAATGGCGCCGGACCTCGGTCCGCTCTTGCACTGGACGCTGGGGCAAACTTCAGTGCAGGTTGGTGAGCGTAGACGACGCTGGCGTTTGGCGAAGGACTACAGCGGTTACAGTGGCGACCGTCTATACGGCAAAGCCACGAAGGCTGATAGCAAGCTGAACGAAAAAGCACGGGACGCCTTCCGGCAGCTGACGAGGCGTTGGCGACGGTGAATTTCTGCGGTTAGGTAGCTTCGTGTGCGCGTATGGAACCCACCCGTAACTGGTCTCGACGCGCACAAGTTCAACCTAACGCACGGGAGCGGCATGCTGCGCGGGCAGTTAGCGGCGGGCGCTCCGAATATCGTCGAATGTCGATTCAAGCGCTGCTCTCGCAGCGCGCTCGTCTAAGTCGCACTTATCTTGCAATCCACCGCGCCCGAAGGTCTGATTGATCCGAGCAGAAGTTGTATCCGATCCTTGCTCGAATCGGTAATCGAGCTCAGACAGATTTCTAGCTCCATGAGCGCTGAGGAGTTCAAGGGTTGCCGATTTGAGTCGAGCGGCAAGCGTGAAATTCATGCAACTCTTCATGCTACCGGCGGCGAAAGAATTCATCTCAAATCTGGACGACAACTCTTTCTTCGTGAGCTGCTTTGCGTTAGCAGCTTGTGTAACGAACGCCATCAATAGCGCGATAGCAAGTGCGGCTTTGTTCTTCAAGGCTAATCCCCATCGAAAGTAGCAGGTCTTGCAACGTCAGCGGCAGCAAAACAACTGTAACGAGCGACATCGAATCGGCATACCCTCCCAAACGGTAGGAGCGGGAAGGGGTGAAGTCCTAGAAAACCGCATCGACCCGGTATGCAGTCCAGTTTTCAACTATGGGTTCCCGACACGAAACCTTATAGAGCGGATATCGGTTCGGATTGGTTCAGCATTTGCTGAGTTGCTTTGCGCTCAGGCCGTCCGCGAGCGCTTCCATTCCTGCGGTAACGTCGAACGGCGCAATCGAGGGCAGAGAGAAGCTAAGGCGCTCGATGTAGGGTTTGAGCTTGTCGGCGTTCTGGTCCTTTCGGTAGCGGACGGCAGCCATGCCGCCGTCCTGCGCGTGGCCGGAAAGCTGGCTAACGGTTGCGTCCGGTATGCCCAAGTCGAACAGGGCAGTGATGAACGTGTGTCGGAACGAGTGGAAGACCTTCTTCCCGTTACGCTCCATCTTGAGTGCCCGACCAAGATATCGCTCATTGAACCAATTGGTTGCGGCCTTACCATAGCCCTTCACTCTGTCATAACGCAGCTCGGGGAACAGGCGCACGTGTCCCGCATCTCGCAGGGCTTGGCAATAGTCTACGAATCCCAATGCCAGCAATGCGCTATGTAGCGGCAAGCTCCGCTCGGAGTTGACCGTCTTGAGGGATTTGTCGCCCGTTGCTGTTTCGTCGTCAGCCGAGAGCTTGTCGGCTCCGTTCAGGTTAATGTCCAGGAAGCACGTGCCGCCTGGGGTCTGCTGAACATCGGCAAGGTAGAGTTGCGATAACTCGTTGATGCGTGCGCCGGTATAGAGGCCCAGTAGAGGCAGCCAATAGTAGTGTGGGCGAAATGTTCGGAACGTGCCGTTCTTGGCGCGCTCGCCTTGTCCTGTCCTATACCAGACTGCGCCAAAGATGCGTGCGAGGTCATCACCTGAGAACGCTTCGCGCTCATCCTGATCGCGCGTTGTCTTCCGCTTCGGGGCTGTCGCCTGGGCGGGGTTCTTCGGCATGTAGTCCGACTTGACTGCCCAATTAAACAACTCGGACAGTCGGCGTATATAGCCATCTGCTGTGGTTGCCGTCATCGTTGGCATGCCCCGCGCGGCGGCCTGCTCGGCAAGCGCGGATAGGGAGAGGTCCGCGCCAAGCTTCCGCCGTGTCTGGTAGATGTTGGCGGGCAGGCGCAGCAGGCAACTACGGTAGCGGTCGATTGCAGGCCGGTCCAGGTCGGCCAGTGGCGGGTCTTCCATCAGCTCGACAAAGGCGTTTAGCTCCGTCTCCATCTTCTGGCGATGGTCGTGCTTCCAGGCACCCGCTTCGGTCTTGGCCGACATGAAGGCGGCCACCAGTGCGCCAGCCTTCATTGCTGCGTATCTGAGACCCTGTGGGGCTGTCTGAGTCTGCTGCGCCCTGCTGGCGGCTTCCCGTGCTGCCTGAATCGTCTCAGGGGTCAGGCGTGCCCGTAGCGTGCCCCTAACGCGGTCTGCCGCGCTCTTGTGAATCTTGATCTGTGAAGCGGGCACATCCACCCCAGGCAAGGGCAGGAACGCGGCTTTACGGCGCAGGCTGTCCAGGTAGAACCGGCATTCGCCTGTGCTGCCGGTCGCTGCAAGCTGGGCGGCTACGGCGTGAGTGTCGGGCCAGATGAGGTGCTGGGATAGTCGGTGCTCGTGGCCGCGCTCTAAAGCATCGTCCAGCATGATCGTGCCGTCATGGTCACGCTCTACCTCGCGGATGTCGGGCACGACCCAGCATGTCCACCCATCCGCGAACACATGCAGGTCATCCCCCAGGTTGGCGACCTCACCCGCCAGCGCTGGCGCAGTCAGGCCGATCGCGTTCGCGGCCACGTCCAGCGGAAGGAAACCGTCCCCTCCCAGCAGGGGGCTACCCGCTTCTAGTTGCAACACGTCCATGCGGTCCAGCCTCATCAAGCGGGCTTTCCAGTCCGCCAGAGTTTGAAAGGCGAGGATTTTAGCGGACGCGAGTTCGCGCAGGCCGGTCGATATGTGAACCTCGCCCCGGCCAACAGAGGCACGGTGGCGGGCGGGGATACAGATGCGGACGGCATAGATACCGCTCGGACGGCGGTAGAGATACCCGGGTTTGGCGGCCATACGGACTACGCTTCCGTAGTAGTCTTGCGTGCCGCTGCTCCGGTTGCGCCCAAGTTCCTCGCGGAATCAGACGCTTAGGGGAATTTTGGAGCGGGCGATGGGAATCGAACCCACGGCTCTAGCTTGGGAAGCTAGGGTATTACCATTATACGACGCCCGCGTAGCCGGACATTTTATGCGCGGTAGCAGAGATTCGGCAAGCGGCCGGGCGCGGATGTTCGTGAGGAAAGCGCGCTAGCGTGCGCTTTCCGGCCTGCGTTTGCGCACCGAACTCCTTTTGTTCTCATCCCACGCAGGAAACACCGTCGACCGTTTGACCACGCCATACGCAAAGCTCGTGTCGATGGCGGCGATGCCCGGGATGGCGTGCAATTGCCCGCGCACGAACTGCTCGTAGTCCTGCAGGCTTTCCACCAGCACGCGCAGCAGGTAATCCGCCTCGCCCGTCAGCACATAGCAATCGAGGATCGCGTCGATGGCGCGGATGCGGTTCTCGAACGTCGAGACCACCTCCCGCGAGTGCTGCTGCAGACGAATATGCACGAATGCCGTCACCGGTAGCCCGTAGGCCTCTTCATCGACGATGGCCGTGTAGCCGCGGATGATGCCCGCCTCTTCCAGCAGCCGCAGCCGGCGCAGGCACGGTGAGGGCGACAGGTTCACCCGCTCCGACAGCTCCTGGTTGGTCAAACGGCCTTCTTTCTGAAGGGCGGCAATGATCTGCCTGTCTTTCTTATCCATGTGATTTTTCGGAAGTAGCAGCTTCTGCCAAAGTAGCGCACAGCCTTAGTGGAAATCGCAAGATACTACTTTTCGTGCTGGGGCATTCTGTCTCCATTCTGAAATCGAGGGTGGCGGCATGCGTGGTTCGACATTGACGGTGGGCGTAGGCGCGCAGGCGGGGCGAAATGCCTTCCAGGCCAACCCGTTGATCGGGTATGCGGCGATGGTGCTGACGGTGCTGATCTGGGCCGGGTTCGCACTGTCGATCCGGGCAATTGGCGCGTCGCCGCTGGCGCCTGCCGACGTGGCGCTCATCCGATTCGGCCTGCCGACCTTGTTGCTGTTGCCGTTCCTGCCCTCCCGCTGGCCGATGCTGCGGCGGGTGAAGCCGCTCAGCGCGCTGATGGTGTTGGTGGGCGGCGGTGTGCCGTTCTTCTTCATGGCTTCGGCCGGCGGCAAGGTGACATCGGCCGCCCACGTGGCTGCGTTGATCGCGGGTACGACGCCGCTGTCGGTGGCGCTGATCGCGTATGTGGTGGACCGCCAGCGCATCGCGGCGGCACGCGGGCGCGCCATCGCGATCATCCTCGCTGGCGTGCTGCTCCTTTTGGTCTCGCAATCGCACGTGTCGCATGGCGCGTTTGTGGCCGGCGCCGGATTGCTGTTGCTGGCGAGTCTGCTCTGGGGCAGCTACACGCTGGGGCTGCGCCGGGCGGGGCTCGATGCCATCGGCTGCGCATTGCTGCTGAGCGTGCCGTCCTTCTTGCTGACGGCGCTGCTGGTAGGCCTAGGCCTGGTCGACAGCCATGTCGGGCATTTCACCGTGGCCAACGCCATGCCTTTCCTGCTGGCACAGGGCTTGGGGGTTGGCGTGATTTCCAGCTTGTCCTACGCGCTGGCGATTCGTCATCTGGATACGCCGCGCTGTTCCGCCATCGGCTCGCTGGCACCCGCGCTTGCTTGCCTCGGGGCGGTGCCGTTGCTCGGTGAATCGCTGACCTTGACCGTTGCCTGCGGCATTGCCGTGATCACCGCTGGCGTGATCCTCGCAAACCGCGCGTAGACCATCGCATCGCTCTTCCGGAGACCACATCATGCTCGCGACCCTCGCCACCGTTGCCCCGGACCCGCTGTGGGGCCTGACCGCTGCTTTCCGTGCGGACCTTCGGCCCGACAAGGTCGATCTTGTCGTGGGTGTCTACCGCGATGACGCCGGGCAGACGCCGGTCATGTCTGCGGTGAAGGCTGCGGAGGAGCGCCTGGCCGCTGCCGGTGCCTCCAAGGCCTACCGCGGTTTGGCCGGCAATACCGAGTTCAATGCCGCGCTGGCGACGCTGCTGCTTGGCAACGACGCGGGGCGCCTGGCGCGCCAGCACACCATGCAGACCGTGGGCGGGACGGGCGCGCTCCGGTTGCTCGCCGACTTCATCGCCGTGGCTTCACCCGGCGCTCGCGTCTGGGTGTCCGACCCCGGCTACGTCAACCACGTGCCCATCATGCGCGCGGCGGGGCTTGCGGTAGACCGCTACCGCTGGCGTGCCGAGGGCGGGGTGCTTGATGCGGATGCCATGTTCGCAGACCTGTGGGCCGCGCGTGCGGGCGACGTTGTGCTGCTGCATGGTTGCTGCCACAACCCGACCGGCATCGACATGGATATCGAGGTCTGGCAAAGCGTGGCGGAGCGCTGCGCGAAGCAGGGTCTGATCCCGCTCGTCGACATGGCGTATCTGGGCCTGGCCGATGGTCTGGTGCAGGACACCGCGGGCCTGCGGTTGGTGGCCGATGCGCTCGACACGGTGCTCGTCGCGGCAAGCTGCTCGAAAAGCATGGGCCTGTACTGCGAACGCACCGGCGCCGCCTTGGTGATCGGCAAGAACGCGGCAGCCCTGCAGCCGGTTGGCGGCGTGCTGGAGCGCATCACGCGCAGCAACTATTCGATGCCGCCCGACCACGGCGCTGCCATCGTGGCGGCCATCCTTGGCGATGCCGCATTGGCGGCCTGCTGGCGTGACGAGCTGGAGCACATGCGTCAGCGTATCGTTGGCAACCGACGGCGCCTTGATGACGCACTGGCGGGTCTGGGCGCCCCCGTTGCGCTCCAGAACCTGTCGCGGCACAAGGGCATGTTTTCCATGCTTCCGTTGGATGCGGATGCCATGGAGCGCTTGCGCACAGACCACGCCATCTATGGCACCCAGGGCGGTCGGATCAATATTGCCGGGCTGGCACCGGCGCAGATTGACCGGGTGGCCGGCGCGCTCGTCGCCGTGGCTTCGGACATGGCTTGTGCGTTGGCCTGAACGACCTGGGTGACTTCGTTTTGAACCCGGGCAGCGCGCTCTGCACTGTCCGGAAGCAGGCCATGGTTACATCGGTGCCGTCGCCTAACGCCGCAGCGCCATCGCCTGCATGGCAGCATCCACGAACTTCGCGGCGGCGCGTTCGCCGGCCGTCGGGGCCGCGGCCTTGGCGCACGCGGCAACCACGTCGCACAGCGATTGCGGATCTTCCTTGCAGGCACGCAACAGCGGCATGGCGGCGCCGGCAGCCGAGCCAAAGTGCTGCACCGCCAACCGCATCAACTCGACCTTGACCACGTTGGGCAACACATCGGCCAACTCCGGCGGCACGGCCGGCTGCGGGGCGGAAGACGCCTGGACGGGCGCCGCCTGCGGCAGGGTGGCGTCATTGGCCGCTGGCTCGTCGATGGGCGCCGCGGCCGTTTGCAGGCCGAGCGTCATGCCCGTCAGCGGCGGCAGTTCGTCGTAGATGAGCGATAGGGCGGCAGGGACGCTGTCGCTGTCATCGTCGAGCAAGGGACGGTTGAAGTGTGCGATGGGGTCGAAGGGAGCGACACCGGCAGCGCTTTCATGCGAGATGCCCGGAAGCACGTCGACCATGCCGGCCCGTTGCAGCCCCAGCAGCAGTTCGTCGAGGTCCGACCAGTCGCTCAGCAGTTGATGCAGTTGCCCGACCGTGCGGGCACCGTCAATGAGGATCAGCAGATGACGCTGGCGCATCTGCATGTCGTGGCGGCGCTGGGCCAAGGCTTCGCGGCCGTCCTCCGTCTTGATCAGGACGTTCGTCGTTACAAGCATGGTGACTCCCCGTTAAGCAACTCGCCCGGCATCTTGATGTGCCGGTGCAAGCTGCACGTTAGTCATCACATCCGAGCCCTGCCATCGTTCGATTGGCGGAGATTGTGAAACGCGGGACGAACGATCGGTCTAGCTCCGCCACGATTCCAATGCCGGCGCGGTCTCGCCGTGCGTGCCGCCTTGTCGAACCAGCGACCCGGCGTAGTTCGCATACCACGCCAGCACGTCCGGATTGGCCATCGCATCAGGGTTCGCGACGCGCTCGACTGGGGCGCCAAGCAGCAGTTTCTTGATGGGCACTTCCATCTTCTTGCCCGACAGCGTGCGCGGCACGCCGGGCGCCTGTACGACCACGTTAGGCACATGCCGGGCCGACAGGCCTGCCTTGATGCGTGCATTGATCGTGTTGCGCAGCGTGTCGTCGAGCGTCACGCCTTCGCGCAGCACGACGAACAGCGGCATGAACGATTCCCGGCCAAGGAATTCCAGATCGACGACAAGGCTGTCGAGCACTTCCGGCAGATCTTCGACCACGCGGTACAGCTCGGCGGTGCCCATGCGGATGCCGTGGCGATTGATGGTCGCGTCGGACCGGCCGTAGATGATGGCGCCGCCGCGCGGAGTGATCTTGATCCAGTCGCCGTGGCGCCACTGGCCCGGGTACATGTCGAAGTAGCTGTCGCGGTAGCGGCTGCCGTCGGTATCGCCCCAGAAGAAGAGCGGCATCGACGGAATGGGCGCGGTGCACACCAGCTCGCCCACCGCGTCGATCAGCGGCTGGCCAGCCTCGTCCAATGCTTCCACGCGCGAGCCGAGGTTGCGGCATTGCATCTCACCCGCATAGACGGGCAGTGTGGCGACGCCGCCTACGAAGCAGCCTGCGAAGTCCGTGCCGCCCGAAATCGGATTGAGCCAGACGTCGGCTTTGACGTGGCGGTAGATCCAGTCGTAGGCCTCGGCGGAGAGCGGCGAGCCGGTCGAGCCGACCGCACGCAGCTTCGACAGGTCGAAATCGCGACCGGGCTCGATGCCGGCCTTCAGGCAATTGGCGAAGAACGCCGCGCCGGCGCCAAAGAACGTCACGCCCGCATCCTGCGCGAAACGCCACAGCGTATTGAGATCGGGCGTGCCGGGGTTGCCGTCGTAGATGGCGAGGGTGACGCCGCCGAGCAGGCCGCTCGCCTGCGAATTCCACATGACCCAGCCGGTGCTGCTGTACCAGTGGTAGACGTCGTCGGGGCCGAGGTCGAGATGCAGTGCGCCCATCATCGTCTGCACGAGCAGCAAGCCGCCGTGGCCGTGCACGATCGGCTTGGGCATGCCGGTGGTGCCGGACGAATAAAGAATCCACAGCGGGTGGTCCGCGGCGACGGGCGTGACGACGAGTGGTACGTCGTTCGCTGTGAGGTCGCGCCAGTCGCAGGCTTGCAGGAAACGCGCGCGGTTGACCTCGCCGAGCAACTGCGGCACGACGACGAGATGTTCGACGGTTGGCAGCGCGGCGACCATCTCTGCGACCACGTCGGTGCGGTCGAACGCGCGGCCGCCGTAGTGATAGCCGTCCACCGCGATCAGCACTTTGGGTTCGATCTGCCGGAAGCGGTCGGTCACGGCCACCTGGCCCATGTCGGGCGCGCAGACGGACCAGATGGCCCCGACGCTGGCCGTGGCGAGAAATGCGACGATCGCGTCCGGCGTGTTCGACAGATAGGCTGCAACGCGGTCGCCCGGCACCACGCCCATCTTGCGCAGCGCATCCGCCAGCGAGGCAACGCGTTGGCGCAGTTCGCGCCATGACAGGTCGGCCAGCGGTTTGGTCTCGCTGGCGTAGCGGATGGCGGTGCGGTCGGGGCTGCCGCCTTCCTCCACATGACGCATGACCTGATCGACGTAGTTCAGCTTGGCGCCGACCAGCCATTGCGCGCCCGGCATGGTGCGGTCGCCCAGCATCTGCGTGAAGGGCGTCGAGGCGCGCAGGTCGAGGTAGTCCCAGACGGACGTCCAGAACGCGTCCAGCTCGGTGGTGGACCACTCCCACAGTTGCGCGTAGCCCTCGGGCGTGGTGGCCGAGAAGCGCAGCCCGCGTTCGCGCGCAAGCCAGTCGAGGTAATGCGTCAGGCGCGCGCGCGCGATGAACTCGGCCGATGGCGTCCACAGCAGGGCGCCTTCCTGGATGGTGCTCATGTGTCTCCTCCGCCGGTCAGGCAAGGGGGAAGGCCGCCCGCTCTATCGATGTGGCAGGTCGGCCAAGGGGGGAATGGCGTTTCAGATACCGCCCATGCACAGATACTTGAGTTCGAGATATTCGTCGATGCCGTAGACCGAACCTTCGCGGCCCAGGCCCGATTGCTTGATGCCGCCAAACGGCGCCACCTCGTTCGAGATCAGCCCCGTGTTGATGCCGACCATGCCGTATTCGAGCTGCTCGGCCACGCGCCAGATGCGGCCGATGTCGCGGCTGAAGAAGTACGAAGCCAGGCCAAATTCCGTGTCGTTGGCCAGGCGCACGACTTCCGCTTCGTCCTGGAACTTGAAGATGGCCGAGACCGGGCCGAAGGTTTCTTCGCGTGCGATCAGCATGTCGGGCGTGGCGTCGGCCAGCACCGTGGGCTCGACAAAACGCTGCGAACCGAAGCCCTGCATCAGCTTGCCGCCGGCGGTCAGGCGCGCGCCTTTCTGCGTCGCGTCGTCAATGTGGCGCTGCACTTTCTCCACGGCCTGGTCGTCGATCAGCGGGCCTTGCACCACGCCCGACTCGAAGCCGTTGCCGACCTTGATGCCCTTGACCTTGGCCGAGAGCTTCTCGACAAACGTGTCGTACACCGATGCATGTACGTAGAAGCGGTTCGTACACACGCACGTCTGGCCGGCGTTGCGGTACTTCGACTGCACCGCGCCCTCCACGGCGGCATCGATGTCCGCATCGTCGAACACGATGAACGGCGCATGGCCGCCCAGTTCCAGCGCCACCTTCTTCACCGTCGGCGAGCACTGCTGCATCAGGATGCGGCCGACCGGCGTCGACCCCGTGAACGACAGATGCCGCACGATCGGCGATTCGCACAAGGCCTTGCCGATGGCGATCGAGCGATCCGCGTCACCCGTCACGACGTTGACGACGCCCTTCGGAATGCCCGCGCGGTGCGCCAGTTCGGCCATCGCGAGCGCGGACAGCGGCGTTTGCTCGGCCGGCTTGATAACGATGGTGCAGCCTGCCGCCATGGCCGGTGCAACCTTGCGGGTGATCATCGCCAGCGGGAAGTTCCACGGCGTGATGGACGCGCACACGCCCACCGGCTGCTTCAACACGACCATGCGCTTGTCGCGCCAGGTGCTGGCCATCACGTCGCCGGAGACGCGCTTGGCCTCTTCGGCAAACCATTCGATGAACGACGCGCCGTAGACGATTTCGCCCTTGGCTTCGGCCAGCGGCTTGCCTTGTTCAGCGGTCATCAGCGCGGCGAGGTCGTCGGCGTTGGCGATCAGCAGGTCGAACCAGCGGCGCATCAGGCCGGCCCGCTCCTTGCCGGTCAGCTCGCGCCACGCGGGCCACGCCGCATTGGCTGCGTCGATGGCGCGCAGCGTTTCTGCGTGCCCGAGATTGGCGACATCGGTCAGGTGTGCGTTGGTGGCAGGGTCGTAGACGGGAAAGGTCGCGCCGTCTGCCGCGCCCACCCAGGCCCCGTCGACATAGGACTGCGTTTTGACGAGGGTGCGGTCTGTGATGCGCTCCAGCGCGTTGGCGGCGGTGCGGGATGCGTCGAGTGCTTCGGCCATGGCGTTCTCCATAAGGAAGGCGGGCCCAGTAGACAAAGAGGGCCCGCCTTTTAGATGCAGCAGTCGCTTAACTCGCTAAGAATAACCGAACGATCGTTCGCTCGCAGGCCAGGCCGCCAAGCCTTGTGGTTATTGGAAGAGCGTGTCCCACATGGCGTCGACGCGGGCTTTGACCGCGGTATCCATGACGATGGGCTGGCCCCATTCGCGCGTGGTTTCGCCGGGCCATTTGTTGGTGGCATCGATCCCCATCTTCGAGCCGAGGCCCGACACCGGAGACGCAAAATCGAGGTAGTCGATCGGCGTGTTCTCGACCATGACCGTGTCACGCGCCGGATCCACGCGCGTGGTGATTGCCCAGATCACTTCCTTCCAGTCGCGCAGGTTCACGTCGTCGTCCACCACCACGATGAACTTCGTATACATGAACTGCCGCAGGAAGCTCCACACGCCAAACATCACGCGCTTGGCGTGGCCGGCGTATTGCTTCTTCATGCTGACCAGCGCCATGCGATAGCTGCAGCCTTCGGGCGGCAGGTAGAAATCGGCAATCTCCGGAAACTGCTTCTGCAGCAGCGGCACGAACACTTCATTGAGCGCCACGCCCAGCACGGCCGGCTCATCGGGCGGCTTGCCTGTATACGTGGAGTGATAGATCGGGTTGCGGCGCATCGTGATGCGCTCGACCGTGAACACGGGGAACCAGTCCTGCTCGTTGTAATAGCCGGTGTGATCGCCGAAGGGGCCTTCGAGCGCGTGCTGGTAGCCGCTCGGGTGCGTTGGGTCCGGCTGGATGTGGCCTTCGAGGATGATCTCGGCGCCGGCCGGCACCTGCAGTTGTGCCTGCGCCAGCGAAGGCGTCAGACAGGTCGCAAGCTCGGTCCGGCTGCCGCGCAGCAGGCCGGCAAACTGGTACTCAGATAGCGTATCCGGCACCGGGGTCACCGCGCCGAGAATAGTGGCCGGGTCGGCGCCCAGCGCCACCGCAATCGGAAACGGCTGGCCCGGATTCGCGATGGCGTGCTCCCGGAAATCCAGCGCGCCGCCCCGGTGCGCCAACCAACGCATGATGACTTGGTTGCGACTGATGACCTGCTGCCGGTAGATACCCAGGTTCTGCCGCTTCTTGTGCGGCCCGCGCGTGATGACCAGCCCCCATGTGACGAGCGGCGCCGCATCGCCGGGCCAGCACGTCTGTACGGGAATGCGCGAGAGGTCAACGTCATTCCCTTCCCACACGATCTCCTGGCACGCCGGCGACGACACCTTGCGCGGTGCCATATCCCACACGGCCTTGGCCATCGTCCACAGCTTGCCGGCTTCACGCAGGCCGCGCGGCGGTTCGGGCTCCTTCAACGCCGAGAGCAGGCGACCGACGTCCCGCAGTTCATCGAGCGACTCCGCACCCATACCCAGCGCAACGCGACGCGTGGTGCCAAACAGGTTGGCCAGCACCGGCATGTCGTATTTCTGTGCGCCGTCCACCGGCTGCTCAAAGACGACCGCCGGGCCTTCGGAGCGCAGCAGGCGGTCGCAGACTTCGGTCATTTCCAGGCGCGGCGACACCGGCTGGCGCACGCGGCGCAGTTCGCCCGTGCGCTCGAGCTGGGCGAGAAAGTCACGTAAGTCCCTGTATTGCATGGAGATTTTGTAACCAAAGGTAAGGTGGATCGCCTATCACGCGGAGGGTCTGGCCCGCCGAATGGCCGTCGGGGCGACATTTTTTTGGTGTAGGCAGGGTGGCCGCGATTGTACGGCCAAAAACCCATGGCCCCCTGATGACAGAACGCATCGCAGGTCAGCTAGTCCCAACAACGGACGCCTTATCATAACTTTTGGATATAAAAACTTACTTCTTTATGATTGACTTGGCATAACGCGCTTCCTACAATCCAATCCGATCTGGTAATTGTTGCAACGCAACATGTTTTCGGCTAATGCCTTCGCCCCGCTCTCAAACGTATGAGGGGCGACACCAGAGCACATCAGCATCGCTGCGGGACGTGACCTCCCCAAGGACACGCCCCGCATTTCTCTGGGCACTAGGGGAGTGCCCCCAACAGATGCCGGCTGACTGCAACAGCGCGGCATCCTTACTAAAAACCGTTGCGATTCGAAACGCACGGCGCCAGGCAAAAGAAAGGCGTCTACCGGATCTGCGCAGCGGACGGAGGTAAGTATGAACGGTTGGAAAACCCTTCATTCTTCCGGGATCGGATCGGCGCTGCAACGCCGGCTCGTCGCCCCGGTTGGCCGCCGCCTCGCGCGTGCAGGCCAAGTTGCGCTGCCTCGTAAGCTGCGCATGGAGTTGAACGCAGGGGGCGCCGTCGCGTCCCGCAATGAGTTGCATCCTGGCGTACTGCTGGTGTTCCGCAGCGGGCATGTCGTGCTCAACAGCATCGGCTTGCTGGCGGTGGCCGCCGCAGTTGCACTCTCGCTCAACAGCGAGTGGCGTGCCACGGTCGCTCAACGCGTGCTGCATTTCACGCCGGGCGTCGACACCAGTGTCGCCTCGGCCAATCCGTCGCCCGCGATTGCGGCTGGCGTGCAGCCGGTGGCTTTTGCACCGACAGCGCCGTCTGCCGGTACGGGTGCCGCTCAAGCTGTAGCGCCTGCTGCGGCGCAGGGTGGCACGGTCGCGGCCGCAGGTTGGGACACGCTTTCGAAGGTGCCGTCCGTGGCCGAGTTGGCTGCGCAGATTCCGAACACGCAAGTCGTCCGCGACGCGCGTGAGTCGGCAACCGCCGGTACCCCGCGAGAGCAGGCTGCCGTGGCGGAATACATCGCCCGCAAGTATCGCGTGGCGGCCACGGCTACCGGCCAGCTGGTGAAGGCTGCATATCAGACCGGCAAGGAAGTCGGCCTTGATCCGTTGCTGATCCTGGGCGTGATGGCGATCGAGTCCAGCTTCAATCCGTTCGCTGAAAGCGGCATGGGTGCGCAGGGCCTGATGCAGGTCATGACCAAGGTCCACCAGGACAAGTACGAAGTGATGGGTGGCGTCGGTGCCGCGCTCAACCCGTACGCCAACATCAAGGTCGGTGCGCTGGTGCTGAAGGATTGCATCGCGCGTGCAGGTTCGATCGAAGGCGGCCTGAAGCTGTATGTCGGGGCGGTGACCCAGGGTGATGGCGGCTACGGCGGCAAGGTGCTGCAGGAACGCTCGCGTCTGCGCATGGTGGCGACGGGTCATCGTTCGCCGATGACGGCGGCGTCCGAACGCGAACCGGTGAAGCCGGTTGCAACGGCAACCCCCGTGACGCAGGCCGACGTGAAGACGCAAGCCGCCAAGCCAGCCGACAAGCAACCGGCTGCAGGTCAACAGGAAGAGGCGCGTCTGGACAATAAGTCGCAGGGCCAAGCCTGATCGACCTGATTCGCTGCGCTATATAAGAAAGGCCGTCCTCCGGGACGGCCTTTTCTGTTTGGGCGACGCCTAGCGTGTTTTACCGGCTGAAGAGCTTACCGAGCCGTGCGACCGCTTCTTCCAGGTGCGCCATCGACGTGGCGTACGACAGCCGGATGTAGTGCTGCGCCGTGTGCGGACCAAAATCCAGGCCCGGCACGAGGACCACGCCCGCGTCATGCAGCATCGACTGGGTGAGGGCATCTGCATTGCCGGCATGCGGGTGGTTCACGCCACGGCAATCGGCGTAGACATAGAACGCGCCGTCCGGCTTGACGGGTACCTTGAAGCCAAGCGACTCCAGCGCCGGCACGATGAAATCACGGCGGCGCCGGAATTCGGCCTTGCGTTCTTCGTAGATCGCCAATGCTTCCGGCTCAAAGCAGGCAAGCGCCGCGTATTGCGCCACCGCCGACGCGCAGATGAACAGGTTCTGCGCGACCTTCTCGAACTCCGGCACCAGTTCGGCGGGTGCGACCAGCCAGCCGAGCCGCCAGCCGGTCATGTTGAAGTACTTCGAAAAGCTGTTGATCGTAACGACATCGTCGCCGAACGACAGTGCGGAGACCGGGGCCTGATCGTATGACAAGCCTTGGTAGATCTCATCGACGATCGAGAATCCGCCTCGCGTGCGTACCGTCTGCACAATACGCTGCAGCTCATCCGGCAGGATCGACGTGCCCGTCGGGTTGGAAGGGGAGGCCAGCAGCACACCCTGCGTGCGCTCACCCCAGTGGGCTTCAACCTGCGCGGCCGTCAACTGAAAGCGTTCTTCCGGCCCCGACGGCACCAGCTTCGCCTCGCCATTGAAGGCGGCCACGAAGTGGCGGTTGCATGGATAGCTCGGATCGGGCATCAGGACTTCGCCGCCGATCTCCACCAGCACCGCACACGCCAGCAGCAATGCTGCCGACGCGCCCGCCGTCACGATGATGCGCTCGGGAGCGATGTCGAGGCCGTAAACGGTGTGGTAGTAGCGGGCGATTGCCTGGCGCAGCGGGCGAATGCCCAAGGCCCCGGTGTACTGCGTGACGCCGCGCCGCATGGCGTCGGCCGCGGCTTGCACGACGGGCTCGGCGGCGGTGAAGTCCGGCTCGCCGATGCCCATGTGGATGATGCTGCGTCCCGCCAGTTCCAGTTCGCGGGCCTGCTTGGCCAGCTCCATCACGTGAAAGGCGCGGATATTGGCGAGCCGGGCGGCTGTCTGCAGGCGGTGGGCGTCCATCTTGAAGCGAAGCAAAAAGGTAAAGCGAACCGCAGACGCCGAATTACCGGCGGGCAGCGACCTCGACAGCGCGCACTTGCGCAGCCAGCTTGTCCAGCACGCCGTTGACGTACTTGTAGCCTTCGACGCCGCCAAAGGTCTTGGTCAGTTCAACCGCCTCGTTGATCACGACCTTGTACGGGATGTCCACGCAGTGCACCAACTCGTACGCGCCGACCAGCAGGGCGGCACGCTCGACGGGCGACAGCTCGGCAACCGGGCGATCCAGGTACGGCGTGAACGCCTCGGTCAGCGTGGTTTCTTCGCGGATCGCACCGTGCAGCAGCGCGTCGAAGTGCGCGCGGTCGGCCTTGTTGAAGCCTTGCGCGTCCTGCAGATGCGCCTCGACCACGCCCGGGTCGTTGCGATTGAGCAGCCATTGATACAGGCCCTGCAGCGCCAGTTCGCGCGCACGGCGGCGCGCGCTCTTGGCGGGGGCCTTGGTCTTGGCTTGGGAATTGTCTTGCGTCATGGGAAAAGCCTTTGCGCGAGGAAGCGCTTATTCGTTCTCGCCGTCGTCGTCCTGGCCGTGATCCTGCAGACCGTCGAGGTCGTTGGTCAGGTTGGCCATTTCGACAGCGGTGCGGGCGCAGTCGCGACCCTTTTCGCGGGTGCGGGCGTGGGCCTGTGCGTCGGTGTCGGTGGTCAGGATGCCGTTGGCGATGGCGATGTTGAAGTCCAGACCCACGCGCGTGATGCCGGCGCCCGATTCGTTGGACACCAGCTCGAAGTGGTAAGTCTCGCCGCGGATGACTGCGCCCAGTGCGATCAGCGCGTCGAACTGGCCCGATTCGGCCATCTTCTGCAGGGCCAGCGGGACTTCCAGCGCGCCCGGCACAGTCACCAGCAGCACGTCTTCGCCGGCCACGCCGAGTTGTTCGAGTTCAGCGACGCACGCTTCGCGCAGCGCTTCGCACACGGGCTCGTTGAAACGCGCCTGGACGATGCCGATGCGCAGGCCTTCGCCGTTGAGATTGGTCGGGTAGAAGCCGTGGTCCATGGTGTATTCCGGTTGGGGTTGCCTGAGGTTGTCTATCTGGCAACGTCAAAAAAAAGAAAGCCGGCGCGGCAGTTTAGCTACCGCGCCAAGTTCAATGCGTGGCGGCGGACGAAGCCGAAGTGACGTCCGGCGCATCTGCCATCGACTGATACGCCGTCACTTCCAGATCGTAGCCGACCATGCTTGGCAGCTTGAGCGGCGAGGCGAGCACACGCATCTTGCCGACGCCCACGTCCTTGAGGATCTGCGCGCCGATACCGTAAATGCGCGGATCGGGTTTCGTGCGCGGGCGCTCGTGCGGCGCATCCAGTGCGGTGAACTGGGTGAACAGGCGATCCGCCGAATCGCCGCAATTGAGCAGCACGACCACGCCGGTCGGGGCGGCCTGCACGGCGCGCAGGGCGGCAGGGACGCTCCAAGAGTGCGTCGTGCGCTGGCACTCCAGCAGGTCGAGCACAGACAGGGGCTCGTGCACGCGCACCAGCGTTTCGGTGTCCGGCGTCGGCGTGCCCTTGACCAGCGCCAGATGGGCGCGGCCAGCCGCGCGGTCGCGGAAGGCAACGGCATGGAATGTGCCGAACTGCGTCTCCATCGTGCGCTCGCCGACCCGCTCGACGATGCTCTCGGTGCGGCTGCGGTATTGGATCAAGTCGGCAATCGTGCCGATCTTCAAGCCATGTTTCTTGGCGAACTCCACCAGGTCCGGCAAGCGCGCCATGGTGCCGTCGTCCTTCAGGATTTCGCAGATCACGGCGGCGGGCGTCAAGCCAGCCATTGCGGTCAGGTCGCAGCCGGCTTCGGTGTGGCCGGCGCGCATGAGCACGCCACCCTTCTGGGCCCGCAGCGGGAAGATGTGGCCCGGATTCACCAGGTCAGACGGTTTGGCGTTCTTGGCCGCCGCCACCTGGATGGTGCGTGCGCGGTCGGCCGCGGAAATACCGGTGGTCACGCCTTCCGCCGCTTCGATCGATACGGTGAAATTGGTGCCGAACTGCGTGCCGTTGCGGCTCGCCATCATGGGCAGGTCGAGCTGGTCGCAGTGCGCTTCGGTGAGCGTCAGGCACACCAGGCCACGCGCGTGCGTGACCATGAAGTTGATGGCTTCTGGCGTGACGAAATCGCTCGCCAGGATCAGGTCGCCTTCGTTCTCACGGTCTTCCTCGTCGACCAGGATGACCATCCGGCCGGCGCGGATTTCGGCAATGATTTCTTCGACTGTGGCGATCGACATGGCGTAGCAGGGGTGCGCGCCGCCGGCCCACTCCCGTAAATCCATGATTTCGGGGGCCGTGCGACTGCGTAAATGGGAAGCCCGCTATTGTACGCCAAGGCGGCCCCAAGCCAGTGGGGGCCAGCGGTTCAAACGGCTGCCAGCGGCTGGGTGCCCACGGGCAGGCCAATGGCGGCGTGGGTCAGCATGCGTTCCACGTAGCGGGCGATCAGGTCGATCTCCAGGTTGACCTGGCTGCCGGCCTTCAAGTGCTTCAGCGTGGTGACCGCCACCGTGTGCGGGATCAGGTTGATCGAGAACTCGCAGCCCTCGGCATCGTCACGGACGGTATTGACCGTCAGCGACACGCCGTTGACCACCACGGAGCCCTTGTAGGCCAGATATTTGCCCAACTCTGCCGGCGCCCGCACCCGCAGTTCGTGCGATTCGTTGACCGGCGCGAAATGCGTGACCGTGCCTAGGCCGTCCACATGACCCGATACGAGGTGCCCCCCGATGTGGTCGGCCAGGCGCAGCGCCTTCTCCAGATTCACCTCGCCCGGGTGTTCCAGCCCGACCGTCTTGGAGAGCGATTCGCGTGACACATCGACCTCGAAACGGGTGTCGGTTTTGGCGACGACCGTCATGCAGGCGCCCTGGATGGCGATCGAATCGCCCAAAGCCACATCCGCGAGCGGCAGGCCGCCGGAGTCGATGGACAGGCGCACGCCAGCATCGGCGTTGTCGCCCAGCGGCGAGACGGTTTCAATACGGCCAACTGCGGCGACGATTCCGGTAAACATAAGCAATCAATCCGTCGGGTTGCGGCGCGCCAGGATGCGGAGGTCGCCCCCGATGCGCGAGATATCGTGAAAGAAGAATTCGGCCGCGCCTTCCAGCGTCTGCAGCGGCCCCATATTGAACATGCCCTGACCCGAGCCGAGCACCTTGGGCGCCAGATAGACAAGGACCTCGTCAACGAGCCCTTCGCGCAGCAGCGAGCCGTTGAGCTTGAAACCGGCCTCAACATGCAGCTCGTTGATCTCGCGGCGGCCCAGTTCGCGCAGGACCGCGGCCAGATCGACCTTTCCGGCTGCGTTGGGCAGCAGGATGACCTCTGCGCCGCGCTCGCTCAACGCACGCATGCGGCCGGCTTCGGGGTGAGCGGCAAAAATCAGCGTCGGCTCGTGGTGGCCATCTGCAGTCAGGATGTGCGCATCGAGCGGCACGTCCAGCGCCGAATCGATCAGCACACGCCGCGGCTGGCGCGGTGTATTGACGGCGCGCACGGTCAGTCGCGGGTTGTCTTCGCGCACCGTGCCGATGCCGGTGAGGATGGCGCAGGCACGCGCGCGCCAGCGGTGGCCGTCGTTGCGGGCTTCGGTTTCGGTGATCCACTGGCTGATGCCATTGTCCAGCGCGGTGCGGCCATCCAGCGATGCGCCGACCTTCACGCGCACCCACGGCGTGCCGCGCGTCATGCGCGAGACGAAACCGATGTTCAGCTCCCGCGCCTCGCGTTCCAGGAGGCCGCAGCGCACGTCAACGCCGGCGTCTCGCAGCTTCTGCAAGCCACGTCCGGAAACGGCGGGGTTCGGATCTTCCATGGCCGCCACCACGCGCGCAATACCGGCTTCAACCAGGCGATCAGCGCAGGGTGGGGTGCGACCAAAGTGGCTGCAGGGCTCCAGCGTCACATAGGCAGTGGCGCCGCGCACCTCGTGGCCGCGAGACTGCGCATCCTTGATGGCCTGGATTTCAGCGTGGTCCTGGCCGGCGGGTTGTGTGTAGCCCTCGCCGATGACGGTGTCGTCACGCACGATCACGCAGCCGACGCGCGGGTTCGGCGTGGTGGTAAACAAACCCTTCTCGGCCAGCGCCAGGGCGCGCTGCATCATGGCGTGGTCGAAGTCGGAGAACATGGGTGTAAAGCGGCCTGGTTACGGATCAGTATTGGAAGCTCGGCAACTGCTGCTGCGGTCCGTATCTGGGTCACAGATTCGGGGGCGGCCAACTGTGTTGATCCGTACTAGGCGCGTATGGCGTCCGCTAGAGATCGTCACTGTGGTGCCGGTGACTTCGGTCATCCGTGAGTATCCCACAGCCTCGTAGGAAAGCGTGCCACGAGGCACGCTGAGCCGGACCGCAGGCACCGTAGGCAATGGCACGGACACCATGATTTCTCTCTCCGACGCGGTAGCTGCGCCCGGCGTACTTGTCGTTCCCAATACTGTCAACTCCCACCCGCTAGACCAGCCTGTTGAGGCGTTCCGAGGGGCGATTTCTGTCTGAAGATGTCGATGCTGAGCCGTACGCTGGGCGAGCGATATCGTACTGGCCAAGCGTTCGGCGAGAAGCGTCACGGTCTCGCGCTGCCAGCGGTCGATGGTTGATGGCACTGCCATTACGGCCAGTAAAGTGAGGATGGCAAGCACGATCACCAATTCCAAGAGGGTCACGCCTGCTTTCCGGGTGGCTAGCATTGGTGGTGTTATGGCCAACATGCCGCGTCGTGCGGTTCGCGTTCGCCGGTGCTTCGTAGAACGAGCATGCCGCAGGAGGCGTCTGCTCTATCCGGAACGGCGACCACTTCAATACATTGAGTCTTCGGCAGTTCTATACCCGCGCTGGAGCATGCCTGTGGGCGGATGGAATAACCGTCCGCATGCGGGATCGGGCCGTGAAATGGTGATTCCCCATCGTACGTACCTGTGCGCGCCCGCCGGAGTTCCAGCTGCGATAGGGCACCGACTAAGGCGGCGCCCGCGCTGACGCGATGTGCACGCTGCCGATACGCAGACCAGCTTGATGTGGCGAAAAAAGCTAGCAACCCCACGACGGCAAGCGCTGCCATTAACTCAACCAACGTGAATGCACGCGTAGGACGCATCAGCGTGCCCCGGCTTCGGTCACTTCGCGCCAGCTGAGTCGGCCGAGTTGGCGCGTGTATGTGCGCGATTCCAGTTGCTGGACACGTTGGCCATCCAGTTGCCACAGGACGGTGTGTGTCGCCTGCGTGGCGTCACCGCGAGGTGTCTCGGCGGGCGGAGCGCTCTGTATGGTGATGAGCGGTGCGCCCAGGACAACCCGGCCTGTTCGACCATCTTTGCTCACGGGGAGGCCGGTTTTCGCGTCCAGCAGATAGGTACGTTCGCGGTCGGCAGCGTCGCGTGTGGTGAGCAGCAAACTGTTCAGACCGGCTGCGGTCAGGTCGTCTGGCCTTTGGCCAGTGGGCAGATCGATGCGCCAGCCTACGACGCTGTTACTTCCCCGCTGGATGACCACGCCATCTAACACTTCGCTGGTACTCAAACCTTCGAGGCTGTCGCGCGATAGATTGCGTCGAGACATGTTTGTATCTGCGACGCCATACAGCGTGGCATGCCCGTCGGCACCGAGTGCGGTGAAAACAAGCAGTGGACCGCCAGTGGTGGACGCCAGGAGGATCGGACTCAGGATGCGCTGGATGGAGCCGCCGCGTGAGGTGGCCGTGAAGAAGGGCGTGCGGCGCTCGGTATCGTTGGATCCCAGTGCGTGCGACCAAGGCGGCGCGCCCGTCAGGTCGAAGCGCCAGAGTTGGCCATGCGTGTCCGCGACGTAAGCGAAGGTGGCTGTTCCGTGCGGCCCGAGTGCCACCGCAGGGGCGCCAAGGCCCCCTCGACTGGCAACTGGAGGCACCTGGATCGACAGAGCTGTGCCGGGTTGGTCCAGCGCTACGAGCAACAGGCGGCTTTCCGCGCGCTCGCTGCCTTCGCCATTGCCGCTGATGGCAAACCAGCGGCGTTGTCCGTCGCCGCCGTTGTTAACGGGGACGATAGGGATGGGGCCTGCCATGTGGCCGACACTGGGATCGTTGCTCGCATCATAGGCGAGCATCTGCAGCGGCGCGGACGAGGTCGGATCGGTGACGTCTACCAAAAACATGCCCGACCCCATTTCACCATTTGGGCAAGCGAGTAGTGACCGCCATTGCTTTCCGACCAGCGCATCGGCTGCGAAGGGGTGGCTGCAGATTGGCGCCGGTACCGGTTGCCCGAGAGAGATATTGCGCACAGCCGCGGGCAGGGCGGCGTCTGGGATGACGGCGAAGCGCTCTATGCCGCTTAGCGCATCGAAGCCATGCAACATGCCGTCGTTCGCGCCGATGTAGACCATCCATGGGCGGCGCGCGTGCTGTTGGCGAAATGGTTCGTGACTTGCATCGAGAGCGAAGCCCGGCGGGCCGAGCAATTGCACGCGTGCGCCGCGCATTGCGCCTAGCACCGATTTGCGTGGCCGCAGCGTGGGATCGTCGTGCTCGTGTTGTCGTACGCCACGCAGATAGTCGACGCGTCGGGTACCAAGCTCGACGCTTGTGGCAATTTCGGTCTGCTGGTCAGGCGATAGGGTTGTCCAACGCAGCCGGACTGGCGTGCGAACGCCCGATTGACTGCGATGGAACGTCCACAGCTGTCTCGCATCTGGTGAGACATCATGGAGTTGGCGGCTCGCCTCCCAAAGATCCGGTGGTGCCGGGGCATCGAGCGTGCCGAGTGTGGGCAGAAACTGCATCCCACGGAGTTTGCCGCTCCAAGGGTCGGCGCCGGGCGCGACGACAATGTGAGTCGGCAGGTGACCGGCGGGATTGCTGCCCGTGGCGGCAAGCGTTGAACTGACCTGCGCTATGACGATCCCCACACAGATTTGCCATGCTTTCATGGCTGGTTTGGCCGTGGGCGAAAAACGGTTTGCAACAGCACATTGATCTGCGGGTTGATGCCAAAGCCCGCAGCTGTAATCCTAAACAGCGAAGGCGCGCGCCCGGCGCCGGCTTGTAGCCACTGGCCCGGCAATGCGTCAGGAATCGGCTCGATGACATAGCGAGCCGGCGTTGCGCTGAGCCCGTCACGCTGCGCAGCGGTTGTGAGCGTCACACTGCGCGAACCGCTCTGGACCAGATTGGCGAGCTTCGAGGCCGATTGCCCCTGCAGTGGCCAACACAGGCCGGCTTGGGTGCCTTGCCCACAGATGCCGGGAACAAAGCCAGCCAAAGTCACGGGATCAAGTGCCGCAATGCGCGCCGCATCCATCGTGACGGGGCAGTTTCTGCGGGTTGGCGTACCGGTCGCCACTGCAAGTTCGCATTCGGCCGCGCCCAATGCAGTCTCGGCCGCGTGCAAAGCGATCGCATAGTCTGCAGACAGACCGGTACGGCGGAGGTGGTCTTGCACCAGTTGCAAGGCCGTAACCATCAACAAGCTGATGATGATCAGCGTGCCTGTCACTGCGATGATCGAGAAGCCGCGCACGCTTGTTTGTTGGATCAGCATGCGTCGACCTCGCAGCGGAGTGGGTTGCGTACGGCGAACGTGGCGGTGAAGAGGGCGCGGTTACGGCGCGGATCTTCAGGCTGGAAGGACAGGTCTTCTGGGCGTGCGCCTGGTACGGACTCAAATGCGGGGAATAGGGCGATATTGTCTGGTGTTGGCGGTCTGAGCGAATACCAGTCGCCGCGTACGACGATGGCAACATGGACTTGCTCTACCCGGTACCAATCTGCGGCCGCCATGGTCCGCGCGGATACGGTTTCGGCTGGTGATGTGGTCGTGGGTGCGAGCGTGTAGAGCAGTTGTAACGTCTCGACTCCACGTACGATTTCGCTCGAGTTCACTGCGACAAGAGCATCGCCACTGTTGCGTGACAAGGATCGACACATGAGTCGTGGAGCCTGCTCGACATCGGTGCTGACGGAGATAAACAACAACATGCTTCCCAAGCGCGGATCAGCTTCTGTCCCAGCGCGCTCTCGTACGCCGTAGTTGTCGCAGTCCAGCGTGGCGCCGTCAGGTTCGTCGGGCGTTGGTGGCAAGTGGTTGCGGCCCGAGAAGCGGACGAGCAATGCGTCACTGTGTTGTGTCCCAGGCAGACCACATTCCAGTTCCACAGTTTTCTTTGGCTGGCCGCAGTCTTCCGCTCCGACAAGTGACAATGGCGCTGTTGCCTCCGCCCAGCGACGGACGGCGGAAGCGGTGGGCGTGTCAGTAATCCACCCCGCTTGGCGTACCGCCTTGCCAATCAACTCCAATGCACGCATTCCGCGATCCTCAATGAGGGCTTCGTCGGCCAACCGCTGGTAACGTGCCCGGGCGATCAGCATTAGTTGCAATGCGATTGCCAACACCATCAAGGCGATGACCATGCCGACCAACAGTTCGACGAGCGACGCGCCTCGCGTATGCCGTGGGAGCGGGCGCGGCATCTCAGCGGGTTTCCATCTGGTTGGTTTGAGCGCGGGCCTCAGCTGCTAACGCGCGGGCGGCTTGGCTGGTGGCCTCTAGATAATCGAGCGCGCGGAACATGGCTGCAGCGGCCAAGGATAGGACGGCCAAGGCCACAAGGGCCTCGAGCAGGATGACGCCGTGTTGCTGGGTAACGTGCGGACGGACAGGCATGATCGGCTGGTACTGGTCAGCCGCTCAAGTTAGTGCGAAGTGGGCCGTATAACTGTCATATCTCGTCAATACCCTCTCGAGAATCGAACGCCCGGGATTCCGGGATGTGGCGGATCGTTGGTTTTTCGCCAACATGCGCGCTCCCGAATCTTGCGGTTGAAGGAGGGGTTGTTGACACTTTTTGACTAATTCCCCACTATTCCGGGGTTGCATCTGCCTAGGCGTTTTGGTCAGCAGATGACCGCGTTCACGGGGGTCGGACGCGAGCCAGCGTAGAAGAACTCAAATCAGTTTCGAATCGGCAGCGCGCGAAATCGATTGCGTCGTGACTGCCGCATAAAACAAATAGTCGGGGGTTCGAGTCATGCTTAACGGGATTTCGCCCATTGGGCGATGCGGGTTTCTAGTCAGCCGTTTCCTAGACTGATATGGCGGCAGCGGTCCGCAATCACCTTACCGCGCATCAATTTCAATCGTCACGCAACCGTTGGCCTCAATGCCGACGGACGCGGCGTGGCGAAGTCGTTGGCGTTCGCGCTGACAACGTGTCGTGTCACAGCCAAATTGATACAGATATGTCGTACCCGAATGGGGAAAGCGGCGTGCGGGGGCGCGCCGGTTGCATTCGTTCGAACCGCATCCGAGGCATCTCGCTGGTTGAACTGATGGTGACGCTGGCGATCGTAGCGGTTCTTGCGGTAATCGCGACACCATCGTATGTCGGGCTGACACAGCGGACGCGCTTGCAAGCCGAAGCCAATTCTCTGGTGAATGATCTGCAATTCGCCCGCAGCGAGGCGATCAAGCGTGGGCAGCCGGTGAGCCTTTGTCCGTCATCCAACGGCACCGCATGCAACACGACCAATACGAGTAATTGGGAAGTCGGCTGGATCGTCTTCAATGATGTCAACGGCTCAGGTACGACGGATTCCACCAACGATGTACCGCTGCGTGTGCGTGCCGCTCTTGCGAGCGGCGATACGTTTAGGCCGAGTCCGGCGGCTTCAGCGGTGACATATAACCGCGATGGCTTCGCGACCAATTTGACCAATGGCACCGTCACGATGACGTTGCATACCGCGGCGCCTGTCAATGACAGTGCGACGCGTTGCGTGGCGATCAACATGGTCGGTCGGCAAGTCGTACAGACGAAGGGGACCGGTTCATGCAACTGAGTATGAGGCGCTGTGAGGCCGCCGGTTTTTCGTTGATTGAAGCGCTTATCACGATGGTGGTGGTTGGCGTAGGCCTGTTGGGTTTGGCGAAAATTCAGGCGGCGGCAGTCAGCAATACGCAGATCTCGCGCGTGCGTTCGCTCGTGGCGCTGCAGACCGAAAGCCTCGCAGCGGCCATGCACGGAAATAGCGCTTTCTGGGCTGCGGGAGGCACCGCCCCGGCGACGTTTAGTGTGACGGGCACGACTATCACAGACAGTTCCAATGTGTTGAACCAGACACTGACCGCGGGCGCTTGCCTTTCGGGGAATTCCTGCACCCCGGCTCAATTGGCTGCTTACGATGTCCAGCAATGGGCCAGCACGATGAATGCGAACTTCCCAGGCTATTCGGCTACGGTCAACTGCACGACGGCAACAGGTGTGCCAGTGAGCTGCAATATCACGGTGAGCTGGAATGAAAAGTATGTCGCGGTCAACAGCACAACGGCGGCGTCTGGAGTAGTCACGGCGTCCACCCAGAGCTTTACGGTGTACGTCCAGCCATGAGCGCCAATTCGATGACTCACCGGATGCGACCGGCTCGCAGCCAGGGCGGTACAAGCCTAGTCGAGATACTGATCGCCATGGTCATCGCGCTGTTCATCATGACTGGCGTGGTGGTTGTATTCGTGAACATGCAGAAGAGCTTCACGAGCCAGGATCAGCTTGCGCAGTTGCAAGACAATGAGCGACTGGCGCTGACCATTTTCACCAATGTTGTACAGCAGGCGGGGTATTTCCCCAACCCGACAGTCAACACGGCCCTGTCGGCATTCCCGGCGAATGGCTCGCTGGCCGCTGGCCAGGTGATTTCAGGTACGTCGGGTGCCACTGCAGGTACCGATACGGTAACAACGCAGTTTGCGACTGCCAGTGGGGACGGCACCATGAACTGCCTGGGGCAGACCAACACGAGCGGCGCTCAGCAGGTCTACATCAACACGTTGTCCGTCAATGCCAACAACGAACTGCAATGCGCGATGACGCTTGTGTCCAGCGGTGTAACGACCACGGTACCGCTGGTGAGTGGGGTCACGGGACTGAGCGTACTGTATGGCACCGATACCAACACCAACGGCTATGACGATTCTTATCTGACGGCCGCACAGGTGGCGGCGTCCGGCTATTGGTCGCAAGTCCATACCGTTCAGGTCAAGCTCACTTTTTCGACACAGTTTGGTAACCAAGTTGGGCAGGCGCAGAGCACAACGTGGGTGCAGAACATCAGCCTGAAGAATCAGTCATGAGCACCACCATGGGTTTTTCCAAGCTGCCAAATCGCGCTGACCGCGGGTACACCCTCGTTGTTGGACTGCTGCTGTTGGTGGTTCTCACGCTGTTTGCTATTGGCATGTTTCGTAGCTTTGGCTTGCAAGAGAAGATTGCGGCCAATACGCGCGATAAGCAGCGTGCCCTTGAGGCAGCACAGAGCGCCCTTCAGTACGGCGAATGGTGGCTGGGGCAGGGCAACGGCTCGAGTGGCATCGCGTGCTCGGGTGTAAACAACGGCAACACGCTTGCGAATATGCGCGTGTGCAACACCGCTCTGGCGTCTCCTTCCACTTTGCCGTGGGGCGTTGGTTCAACCTATCTGCCGCCTTCCATGACGGCGAATGGCGGGGGAGGCATGGCCGGTGCGAGTTCTCCGGCGGGGGATATCAACTACGCAGGTGTCCCAGGCTTGTACATCAACTACATCGGTATGAGCCCGAACGGGCTCGCACAGCTTTACCAAGTCACCGCCTATGGCTTTGGCGGTGATGCGACGACAGCAGCAGTGGTGCAGAGCACCTATCGCATCAGTTCTGGCGCCAAAGATCTGGGACAACAGTGATGAAAACAATTCAACGGGTGGGTTTGCTGGCAACCGCTGCGCTACTGCCGGGGGTTGCCAGGGCGCAGTTGGTGATCAGCGACACGTTGACGGGTGCCTCGTCTTCGTATAACTGGAAGGCGCTCAATGGTGCATGCCTGACTGCGGGCAATGGCAGCGGCACAATTCCGGCGTGTTCGGGGCTCAGTTACTACAGTGGTACGACCCTGGTGGGCGGTGTCACTGGTACGCTCCCGGATGCAATAGGTTCGGGCGCTCTGCGCTTGACCAACGGTGATACGACCACCGGTAGTAACGGTAACAACCAGACGGGCGCCGTGGTCTCTAATTTCACCTTCCCGACCAATCAAGGTCTTCAGGTGACGTTCACTACGGTGACCTACGGCGGCAACGCTTACAACAATGCCGCAGGCCAAGCGTCTGGGGCGGACGGTATCAGCTTCTTTCTCGCCGACGGCTCAAAACCGGCGACAGTCGGGGCGCTGGGCGGGAGTCTCGGTTACAGCTGTTCCAACGGCAATCCCACGTACGACGGTGTACAGGGTGGTTACATCGGCCTTGGGATCGACGAGTTTGGCAACTTTTCGAACGCCGGGGACAACACGAACTCTGGTGTCGGCGCGATCCCCAATCGCATCAGTTTGCGGGGCGCGGGCAATACCAATTGGGCGAACCTGTCGGCGACTTACCCGAAGTACTATCCCTCGGGTCTCAGTGCGTCGTCACAGATGAGCGCCGTGCAAAAAACCTGTGCTGCAGGCAATCTCTATAACTTTAGCGGCACGACGCAGACAGACTCCACCGGTGCCAGCATCAAAAACGGCGCTAAAACCAACGACAAGCTGACCTACAACTACAACTACATTTCGGGCGATACGCTCGGCAGCAACGTGACGCTGTACAGCCAGGAGGCTGCTGGGAAAAATGCGGCGGGCGGAAGCAAGGCGGTGCGCGGGAACGCGACGCCCATCACCTACGCGCTGAGCATCACGCAAGACGGTCTGCTGAGCCTCTCATATAGCGTGAATGGCGGCACGGCCCAACCTGTGATCACAAACCAGAGCATTACCGCGTCGAATGGGCCGTTGCCTGCGTCATTCCGCTTCGGCTTCTCAGCCGGTACGGGCGGGGGCAGTAACGTCCACGAAATTACCTGCTTCAAGGCTGCGCCAGTCGGGCAGGCGAACAGTTCGGCGGGTACCAACGTGCAGCAATCGGCTCGCGTGGAGGCTGGGACGCAGGTGTATCTGGCCTACTACCATCCGACGAACTGGTGGGGGGAGCTGACCGCGCAGAACCTGGTGATGGACCCGACCACGGGCATTGTCTCCATCGCGACCAATGCCAACTGGAATGCCAGCTGCACCTTGACCGGTGGGGCATGCCCGGCTATCAGCTCTACGTCGACTGTGACAGCGCAGGCCCCGTCAGCGCGGAGCATTTTGACGTGGAATGGCACCAGCGGCATTCCGTTCCAATGGTCAAACCTTACGTCTGCGCAAAAGTCTGCGTTGGACAGCGCTTCAGCCAGTGGTGCAAGCAGCCCGCGCCAGGCTTACTTGCGCGGTGATCGCACCAATGAAGTCGCCAATGGTGGGTCATTCCGCTCCCGTACTGGCGTGATGGGCGACATCATGAATTCCAGCCCGACCTGGGTTGGCGCGCCATCGGCGCCGTATACCGGGCCTTGGGTGGATTCTCTTTACTCCTCGGCAACTCCGTCCGAACCTGCCGGTAGCTATGCCCTCTTCAAGACCAATAATGCTCAGCGTGCCAACGTTGTGTACGTGGGCGCCAATGACGGCATGCTGCATGGTTTCCGTGCTGGGGGCTACGATGCCAACGGCAAGTTCACCACGGCGACGACACCGAACGACGGGAAGGAAGTTCTTGCCTACATGCCGGCGGCGGCCTTGAACGCCATCTACAACACCAACGGCAAACTGGATTTCAGCTCCCCGTCGTATGCCCACAATCTGTATGTGGATGCGACTCCCGGTACAGGCGAGCTTTACTACAACAATGCCTGGCATACGTGGCTGGTCGGTGGGCTGGGTGGTGGTGGCAATACCGCCGGGGCGATTGCGGACAACACGAGCGTAGGCACGGGCGCTCTTTATGCCCTTGATATCACTAATCCCGCGAACTTCAGTGAGAGCAACGCCAGCTCGCTGGTTATCGGCGAATGGTCGTCCGCCAACCTCAAGTGCACCAACGTCGCCGGTTGTGCCAGCTATCTTGGTAACACCTACGGGACCCCAGTGATCCGCCGTCTTCACAATGGCAATTGGGCGGTGCTGTTCGGAAATGGTTTGAATAGCTCGAGCGGTGGCGCAGGTCTGTACATCATGCTGGTGGCAAGCGATGGAACCACATCCTTCTACTACCTCGACACTGGCTACGGTCCGAGCAAGGACCCCCTGAAAGCGAACAACAAGAACGGCATCGCCTATGTAACGCCAGCGGATCTTGATGGCGACCACATTACCGACTACGTGTACGCAGGCGATGCGTTCGGCAACGTCTGGCGTTTCGATCTGACGTCGCAGAATCCTGCATCGTGGAGCGTTTCCAGCGCGCCGATGTTCTCAACGCCGGCCGGTCAACCGATTACGAGCAAGGTGGCGGTCGCCGCCATCCCGGGTAGCGGCACGGGCGCGCCGCGTGTGCTCGTCAGCTTCGGCACGGGTCAGGCTTTCCCCGTAACGCAGACCAGCGCTGCCGCCTATTCCAGCAACACTGCGCAGTCTCTGTATGGTGTCTGGGACTGGAACATGAACGCTTGGAACGCGATCGCACCGGCGGCTGCGGTGTATGCAACTCTGACGGGCCCGCAGACAGTGACTGCGTCGACCCTGCAGACGCAGAGCATTACGAACACCTCGGTCAGCTCGGGAACGACGCCATCGTACCGGACTGTGAGCAACAACAAGGTGTGCTGGGTGGGTTCGACAACGTGTGGCACTAGCAGTACTGCCAATACCCAGTTCGGCTGGAAGCTCGCGTTGCCAAGCACCACCACGGGCTCTGGTTCGAGCGCGGTTACCAACTATGAGCAGGTGGTCTATAACCCAACGCTGGCCTATGGCATGTTCATCGTCAACACGACGGTGCCGGGAACCCAACAGGTTTTGTCCTGTACCTCGACGCCTGCGTCTGGCTACACCATGGCCATCTCTGTCGCATCGGGTGGGGCGGGCACTGCGTCGTTTTTCGGTGACAACAACAATAACTTCCCGACTCTCAACGGCGGCATTGTCAGCGGTATCGGCTTGAGTGGTACCGGCACACCGTCTATCGTGACCGCCAACAAGCTGCCGTATCTGGTGCAGCAAACCGTGAGCGGAACAGGTACTGTCAACCAGATCAACCCGAGCGCAGCTGGTGTCGGCTCGCGCATGACTTGGACCAAGCTACGCTAATGATGAGCCGAAATGCAACGTCTGCCCTGTCGCGTAGCGAAGGCGGTTTCTCACTGATGGAATTGATGATCACGGTAGCGATCATCGCCATCCTGGCCCGCATTGCCTATCCGTCGTACCAGCAATACATCCTCAAATCGCACCGGGCAGACGCGAAGACCGCACTGCTGGATTTGGCAGTGCGTCAGGAGCGGTTTTTTACGCTGCAGAATAACTACGCTGCTTCACCCGCTTCACTCGGCTATGCGGCGGCGAGTTTTCCGTTCGCCATTCAGTCTGGCACGCAGTCGTACTATCAGCTCAATGTTGCGGTAACGGGCACGGCAGGCGCGAGTGGTGCTGCAGCGCCTGGCTATTCCGCTTCCGCTGTTCCGGTCAGTCCGCAGACGGCCGATGCGTGTGGTACATACACCATCAACCAACTCGGCGTGCAAGGCAACGCCAACATGGCTGCGGGTACCACGTCAGCACAGTGTTGGTAACAGAAAACAGGAAAGGGCCCATCTGGGCCCTTTTCTATTTCCGCACGTTCGTCGCCGCAACCTCATCCAGCACGTCCCGGAACTCTGCCAGATCCTCAAAACTCCGATACACCGACGCAAACCGGATGTACCCGATCTTGTCCAGCCGCTTGAGTTCGCGCATCACCAGTTCGCCCACGCGGTCGCTGCCGATTTCCTTTTCGCCGTGGCTGAGGAGTTTTTCTTCGATGCGGGCGATGGCCTCGTCGATGGCCTCGGCGGATACGGGGCGCTTGCGCAGTGCCAGCCGCATGGAATCCTTGACCTTGTTGCGGTCGTAGTCGACGCGGCTGCCGTTCTTTTTGACGACGGCCGGAAAGAACAGCTCGATGCGTTCGTAGGTCGTGAAGCGGCGGTCGCAGGATTCGCAGCGGCGGCGGCGGCGCACGGTGTCGCCTTCTTCCGACATGCGGGTATCAATCACCTGGGTGGCCGCGTGGCCGCAAAAGGGGCATTTCATGCCGGTGGTCTCCTCGGCAACCTCAAAGAACGCACTGCGCTAAAAGAACAACGCCGCGATGGCCCCTCATTCAATTCGGGGCGCATCGCGGCAGGGTACTACGTGGCCGGAAGATCCGGCCATCGGCGGATGCCTTAGGCGTAGACCGGGAACTGCTTGGTCAGCTCGGCCACCTTGGCGCGCACGGCGGCGATGTTCGCTTCGTCGTGCGGATTGTCCAGCACATCGGCGATCAGGTGCGCGACCTTAACGGCCTCCGCTTCCTTGAAGCCGCGTGTGGTCATGGCCGGCGAACCCAGGCGCACGCCCGACGTCACGAACGGCTTTTCCGGGTCATTCGGAATGGCGTTCTTGTTGACGGTGATGTGGGCGTCACCCAGTACCTTCTCCGCTTCCTTGCCGGTGATCTTCTTGGCGCGCAGGTCGACCAGCATCACGTGGCTTTCCGTGCGGCCCGACACGATGCGCAGGCCGCGGGCCATCAGCGTTTCGGCCATGGCAGCCGCGTTTTTCACGACCTGTTGCTGGTACGCCTTGAATTCCGGCGACAGCGCTTCCTTGAACGCCACCGCCTTGCCGGCGATCACGTGCATCAGCGGGCCACCCTGGATACCCGGGAAGATCGCCGAGTTGATGGCTTTTTCGTGTTCGGCCTTCATCAGGATCACGCCACCGCGCGGGCCGCGCAGGCTCTTGTGCGTGGTCGTCGTGACGAAGTCTGCGTGCGGCACCGGGTTCGGGTACACACCAGCGGCGATCAGGCCGGCGTAGTGCGCCATGTCCACCATGAAATACGCGCCGATCGACTTGGCGATCTTGCCGATGCGCTCGAAATCGATGCGCAGCGCAAATGCCGATGCGCCGGCGATGATCAGCTTCGGCTTCTTCTCCTGCGCCAGAGCTTCGAGCGCGTCGTAATCGATGTCTTCCTGCGCGTTCAGGCCGTAGCTGACTACGTTGAACCACTTGCCGCTCATGTTGAGCGCCATGCCGTGCGTCAGGTGGCCGCCTTCGGCCAGGCTCATGCCCATGATCGTGTCGCCCGGCTTGAGCACGGCGAAGAACACGCCCTGGTTGGCCTGCGAGCCCGAGTTCGGCTGCACGTTGGCGGCTTCGGCGCCGAAGAGCTGCTTCACGCGGTCGATGGCGAGCTGTTCCACCACGTCCACATATTCGCAGCCGCCGTAGTAACGCTTGCCGGGATAGCCCTCGGCGTACTTGTTGGTCAGTTGGGAGCCCTGCGCGGCCATCACGGCCGGGGACGTGTAGTTCTCGGAGGCAATCAGCTCGATGTGGTCTTCCTGACGCTGATTTTCCTTCTGGATGGCGGCAAAGATTTCGGGATCGATCTGGTCGATCGTATAGCGGCTGCGTTCGAACATGGCGAGTGTCTGGTCTGAAACGAAACGGAAATGGCGGAGATCGGGCGAGGCGTGGGGAAACATGCGCGCGGCTTGAACGACTGCGCTCGGGGTTGGCCGATTGCAGCGGGTGTCCAAGTCACCCTGTGCTTCCCATTCGCTGCCCAGGCGAGCGGCAGGCGCCGTTGTGCATGACGCCAGGAACCTTGCGCTTCCTCGTGGTCGCTGCCCACATGTCGAAGCCGCTCAAAGCAGCTTCAGGATTCGCCAGTCGCGCAAGGTGGAATGGTTGCCCGCGAGTGTACGACAGCCCCATGGCCGCTGCAAGAAGCGGGCGTGCAGACGCGCACATTGCGGTGCAATACCGCACAACGCTTCAGGTAAACTCTGACCTTTCGTTTTTTCAGGCCCGGAGACACTTCCATGATCGTATTCGTGACCGGCGCAACAGCCGGGTTCGGCGCGGCCATCGCGCGGCGTTTCGTGCGAGAAGGCCATCGTGTGATTGCGGCAGGCCGCCGCCAGGACCGCCTTGATGCACTCAAGGCTGAATTGGGCGATGCCGTGTTGCCGTTCGTGCTGGACGTGCTGGATGCCGACGCCGTTGCGGCGCTGCCGGGTACGCTGCCCGAGGGCTGGCGGGAAGTCGACGTGCTGGTCAACAACGCCGGTCTGGCGCTGGGCCTCGAACCCGCGCAGCGTGCTGACCTGACCGATTGGGACCGCATGATCGGCACCAACTGCTCGGGGCTGGTGCATATGACGCGTGCGTTACTTCCGGCCATGGTGGAGCGCAATCGCGGTCACATCATCAATATTGGCTCGATTGCCGGGACGTACCCGTATCCGGGCGGCAACGTGTACGGCGCCACCAAGGCGTTTGTCCGCCAGTTTTCGTTGAACTTGCGGGCGGACCTGACCGGCACGCGCGTACGCGTATCGAACGTCGAGCCAGGCCTTTGCTCCGGCACGGAGTTTTCCAACGTGCGTTTCAAGGGCGACGATGCCCGTGTGGAGAAGGTCTATGAAGGCACCGAGGCGCTCACCGCCGACGACATCGCCGAGGCCGTCTACTGGATGGCGGCGTTGCCGGCGCACTTCAATGTCAACGCGATGGAACTGATGCCCGTTTGCCAGTCATTCTCTGCCACCAGCGTGACACGAGGCATGGCCTGAATTCGAGCGCAAGCCCTCGGCCGGTCGGTGGATGGCTGGCCGTCACTTGCGTCTTGGTAAAATTACCCGATGGCTTCTTTTGACTGGAACCTGCGCGTGTATTGGGAAGATACCGACGCAGGCGGCGTGGTGTTTTACGCCAACTATTTGAAATTTTTTGAGCGCGCCCGCACCGAGTGGCTGCGCGCCCTTGGGGTCGATCAGCAGGCGCTGGCCGACACGACCGGGGCCATTTTCGTGGTCCGCAGCACCGCCGTGGATTACCGCGCGCCGGCCCGCTTGGACGACCTGCTGCAGATCCGTTCGCGTATGGAACGGGTCGGCCCCGCGTCAGTCCAATTCGCCCAAGAAGGCTGGCGCGGCGACGTTTTGCTCGCATCAGGCACGATTCGTGTTGGATGTGTCGACCGGCTCACTTTCCGGCCGACCCCGATTCCCGCTCCCGTACTCGCAACCATCAAAGCCGCCGCATGAATCCCGTCGAGGTCACACAAGATCTGTCGATCGTCTCGCTGGTGCTGCACGCCAGCCTCCTGGTCCAATTCGTCATGGGCCTGCTGCTGGTGATGTCGCTGTTCTCCTGGACGTACATCTTCCGCAAAGCGTTTGCGCTGCGCGCCGCGCGCAGCCAGACCGAATCGTTCGAGCGCGATTTCTGGGCCGGCGGCGACCTGCAGGCGCTGTACCAGAGCGCTGCCAACAACCGCCACACCACCGGCGCGCTGGAACGCATCTTTGAAGCCGGCATGCGCGAATACCTCAAGGCGCGCGAGCTGCAGCGCGGCGGCGGCGATCCGAGCGCCATTCTCGATGCCTCCCGCCGTGCCATGCGTGCGGCTTACCAGCGCGAGATGGATTCGCTCGAATCGCACCTGCCATTCCTGGCATCGGTCGGCTCGGTCAGCCCGTACATCGGCCTGTTCGGCACCGTCTGGGGGATCATGAACGCCTTCCGCGGCCTGTCCAACGTGCAACAGGCGACGCTGTCGGCGGTGGCACCGGGCATTGCTGAAGCGCTGGTCGCCACGGCCATCGGTTTGTTTGCGGCCATTCCGGCGGTGATCGCCTACAACCGCTACGCCACCGAGATGGACCGCTTGGCCAACCGTTTCGAGAGCTTCATGGAAGAGTTCTCGAACATCCTCCAGCGCCAGACGCGCTAAGGAGCCGCGCTCATGGCTACCATCCAGCGAACGCGCCGCGCCCGACGGGCCAAGGCTGACATCAACGTCGTTCCGTACATCGACGTGATGCTGGTGCTGCTGGTCATCTTCATGGTGGCGGCGCCCGTGGTGAACCCGGGCGTGGTCAATCTGCCCTCGGTGGCCAACGCCACGCCGCAGCAGACCCAGCCGCCTATCGTCGTGACGATCAAGGGCGACGGCACGATCCTTGCTCGCATCAAGACGGGTTCCGGCGCCACCGAGCAGAAGCTCGCCAACAACAACGAGCTGCGCGCATTTGTGAAGCAGCGCACGGACGAAAACCCCGATCAGCCCGTCGTGATTGCCGCCGACAAGTCGGTGCAGTACGACCGCGTGCTGACCGTGATGAGCGTGCTCAAGGGTGATGGCGTGAAGCGCGTCGGCCTGATGGTGAAATCGTCATGAGCACGTTGAAGAATCCGGGCGAGGCAACCTGAACGTCATGGCTACGACGTCGTTGCACCGTTACGAGCCTGTTCGCGAGCGCGGGACGCTGCGCGCGTTCGGGTTGGCGGTCCTGACACACATTCTGCTGCTGATCTTTCTGTACTTTGGCGTGCAGTGGCAGAGCAGTACCCCGCGCGGCGAAGAGGCCGAGCTCTGGGACGAGGCGGCGGTTCAGCAGGCCGTGCAGCAGGCCGCGCCGGTGCCGGACGTCAAGCCGGAACCGGTGATCAAGGCGCCGCCGGCCAAGGTGGAAGAAGAAGCGGATATCGCGCTGGAGCAGCAGAAGCGCAAGCGCGAACAGGAGGCTGCCGCCGCCCGTGAGGCCGAACTCGCCCGCCGCGCCGCCGAAGAGCGCGCCCAAGCCCAGCGACAGGCCCGTCTGAAGGAAGAGCAACAGGCGCGTCAGGCGGAACTCCAACGCAAGGCCTTGGCCGAACAGCAGGCCAAGGAGAAGGCCGCTGAGAAGGCTGCCGCGGACGCAGCGCAGGCCCGCAAGAATGCACAGCTGCAAGCCCAGGCCGAAGCGAAGGCCAAGGCGGAAGCTGATGCGAAGCAGAAGGAATTGAAGGCCAAGGCCGCCGCAGAGGCCAAAGCCAAGGCTGACGCCGAGCGCAAGGCGAATGAATCGCGTGCCAATGCACAACGCCAGGCGCAGCTGGATCGGTTGCGCGCGATGGCCGGTGCGGGCGCGACGGGTACGGTTGCGGGCTCCGGCGGCGGTGTCGGCAATGCCCAGGGCACGGGCGGCACGGCGTCGGCCGGGTATGCCGAGCGCGTACGGGCCAAGGTCAAGCCGAACATCCTGTTCGATCCTTCGGCCGTCAATGGCAACCCGTCGGCGGTCGTGTCGGTGCAGATGGCGCCGGATGGTTCGATCTTGTCGAAGCGCCTGACGAAATCGAGCGGCAACGGCGCCTATGACGAAGCCGTGATGCGCGCGGTCGAGCGCTCGGATCCGCTGCCGCGCGATACCAACGGCAAAGCGCCGTCGAGCGTCATCCTGACGTTCCGGCCGAAGGAATAACGGGTTGGCGCTCCTCAAAGTTGCGCCGGCCAGCGTACTCAGATTCCGGATTTGATAGTAGGGAAGATGAACATGATGCGAACGATGTGGATCCCGATGTTTCGACGCGCGGCGCAGGCGCTGCTGCTGACTGCGGCAAGCGTCGGCGTGGCCCATGCCCAGCTCAACGTGGAGATCTCGGGGGTCGGCGCCAGCCAGTACCCGATCGCGATCGCCAATTTCCAGGGCGAGGCACAGGCTCCGCAAAACCTCTCGGCGATCGTGCGGGCGGACCTGGCGCGCAGCGGCCGCTTCTCGAACGTCGATGTGGCCGGGGCGGTCGTGCCGGAAAGCCCGGCGCCTGACCTGGGCGCCTGGAAGTCCAAGGGCGCTGCAGCCTTCGTGGGCGGCACCGTGACCCGCAACGGCGACCGCTATGAAATCCGCTTCCGTCTGTACGACACCGCCAAGGGCGAAAGCCTGGGCGGCCTGTCGCTCACGCGCGGCCCCGGCCAATTGCGCTTGGCCGCACACGAAATTGCCGATTACATCTACCAGAAGCTGATCGGCGAGCGCGGCGTTTTTGCGACGCGCCTGTCGTACGTGTCCAAGGTGGGCCGCCGGTTCCAGCTGCAGGTTTCCGACTCGGACGGCGCCAACCCGCAGATCGCGTTGACGAGCAATGAGCCGATCATTTCGCCGTCGTGGTCGCCGGACGGCACCAAGGTCGCGTATGTGTCGTTCGAGAGCAAGAAGCCGGTGGTGTACGTGCATGACCTGGTGGCAGGCCGCCGCACGGTCATTTCGAACCAGAAGGGCAACAACTCGGCGCCGGCCTGGTCGCCGGATGGCCGTCACGTGGCGGTGTCGCTCTCGCGCGATGGCAATACGCAGGTCTACCTGGTCAACGCCGATGGCTCGGGCCTGCGCCGCCTGAGCCGCAGCAGCGCGATCGATACCGAGCCGTCGTTCTCGCCGGATGGCCGCTACATCTACTTCACCAGCGACCGTGGTGGTGCTCCGCAGATCTATCGCATGTCGGTTGACGGGGAAGAGTCGGGCGGTGCGCAACGCGTGACGTTCAAGGGCGGCTACAACACCAGCCCGCGTGTGTCGCCGGACGGCAAGCTGCTGGCGTACATCTCGCGCGTGGGCGGTGCTTTCCGCCTGTATACGCAGGACTTGTCCAACGGCGATGTGAACGCGCTGACAGACACCTCGAACGACGAATCGCCGAGCTTTGCGGCCAACGGCAAGTTCATCCTGTATTCCACGCGCGTGGGCGGCAAATCGGTGTTGGCCGCGGTGTCGACCGATGGCCGTACGCGTCAGGTTCTTTCCCTCCAGGCCGGCGAGGTTCGTGAGCCGGCGTGGGGTCCTTTCATGCAATAACGAAGCTGTTCCACTAGGAGAAATCGGACATGTCGAAGTCCCAAACCATGATCAAACTTGCAGCCATTGCCGCGCTGCTGGCCCTGGGCGCTTGCAGCTCGGGCGTGAAGCTCGATGACACCGCCAAGAACGGTACGGGCGGCGCTGCCGGTACGGGCGCCGATGCCCGCACGGTCACCCCGGTGGACGTGGGCCGTGACGAACTGACCGACCCGAACAGCCCGCTGGCCAAGCGCAGCATTTACTTCGATTTCGACAGCTACTCGGTCAAGCCGGAGTACCAAGGTCTGCTGGGTCAGCACTCGCGCTACCTGCAATCGCACAACCAGCGCAAGGTCCTGATCCAAGGCAACACCGACGAGCGCGGCACGAGCGAATACAACCTGGCACTGGGCCAGAAGCGTGCCGAGGCCGTGCGTCGCGCCCTGTCGTCGATGGGCGTGCCTGACAGCCAGATGGAAGCCGTGAGCCTGGGTAAGGAAAAGCCGCAAGCGACCGGCCACGACGAAGATTCGTGGGCACAGAACCGCCGCGCCGACATCGTCTATTGATCGGTACGGTTTGAAGTGGAACGCGCCGGCTGCGAGGTTGCGGCCGGCGTTCTTACGTTGGCAATCACATGAATACGATGATGAAACAGCGCGCTTATGGGGCCACGCGTCGGGCCATCCTGATGGCGACGCTCGTCGCGGGTGGCGCCCTCACCATGGCCGGCCCGGCGGCAGCGGGGGTGTTTGACGACGATGAGGCGCGCCGCGCCATCATCGACATGCGCGACAAGTTCAACAACTTCCAGTCGACGGCGGCCCAGCGCATCGATCAGAACAGCAAGAACCTGATCGACGCGCAAAACCAGATCGAGACACTCAAATCCGAAGTGGCGCGCCTGCGCGGGCAGAACGAAGTCCTGCAGAACAGCGTCGATACGCTGACCAAGCAGCAGAAGGATTACTACGCCGACCTCGATGCGCGCCTGAAGAAGTTCGAGCCGCAGCAAGCGACGGTGGACGGCCGCGAAGGCATGGTGCAGCCGAACGAGAAGCCCGAATACGACGCTGCGCTCAAGGCATTCCAGGGTGGCGACTTCAAGGGCGCGGGCAATCAGTTCTCGGCGTTCGTGAAGAAGTATCCGCAAAGCCCGTATCTGCCGCTGGCGCAGTTCTGGCTGGGCAACGCGCTCTATGCGCAGCGCGACTACAAGGGCTCGAGCTACGTGCTGGAGAACATGGCCCGCACTAATCCGCAGCACCCGAAGGCGCCCGATGCGCTGCTGCAGGTGGCGACCAACCAGGGCGAGTCAGGCCAGAAGGCAGCCGCACGCAAGACGCTCGAAACGGTGGCCTCGCAGTATCCCGGTACCGAGCAGGCCAAGACCGCCCAAAGCCGTCTGAAGACGATGCGCTGATCGGCAAGCCGCACAGCATGTGGACCAACGCCCGCCCGTGGCTGCACCGGCGGGCGTTTTTCATGGGGCGCCAAATGGCGGACATATGGGGCAGCCGGGGCGCGCCGGGCGGTGGCACGCTAAAATGCGGGCCTTCCCGAATCGCTTTGCAAGGCTTCGCCCATGAAAAAACGCGCCATCGTCCTGCTTTCCGGCGGGTTGGACTCTGCCACCGTGCTCGCCATGGCCAATGCCGATGGCTTTGAGACCTACGCGCTGTCGATGCGCTACGGCCAGCGTCACTCGTCCGAACTGGAGGCGGCCAAGAAAGTGGCGGCGGCGCTCGGCGCAGTGCGCCATGAAATCGTCGATCTGGACCTGCGCAAGTTCGGTGGCTCCGCGTTGACCGACGACACGCTCGACGTGCCGACCGACGGCGCGCAATCGGGCATTCCGATCACCTATGTGCCGGCGCGCAACACGATCATGCTGTCGCTGGCGCTCGGCTGGGCCGAGGCGGTTGGCGCACGTGACCTGTTCTTTGGCGCGAATGCCGTGGATTACTCCGGCTATCCGGATTGCCGTCCCGAATACGTGGCCGCTTACGAAACGCTCGCCAACCTGGCGACGAAGGCCGGCGTGGAAGGCGAGCGCATCCGTGTGAACGCGCCCATCATCGACATGACCAAGGCGGAGATCATCCAGGCCGGCGTGCGGCTGGGCGTGGACTACGGCCTGACCGTGTCGTGCTACAAGGCCGACGACGCCGGCCGCGCTTGCGGCGTGTGCGATTCGTGCCGCATCCGCAAGGCCGGCTTCGAAGCCGCAGGCGTGCCCGACCCCACCCGCTACGTCTGAGGCGCCATGCCCGATATCGACCTCAACGCGTTGTCCCACACGGTGCTGTGGGGCACGTTTGCGCTGACGTTCGTGTTTGGCGCGATCCTTCAGCGCACGCACTTCTGCACGATGGGCGCGGTGTCCGACGTCGTCAACATCGGCGACTGGAACCGGCTGCGCATGTGGGCGCTGGCCATCGGTGTGGCCATGATCGGCACGGGGTTTCTGAGCTGGCTTGGCCTGATCGATACAAGCAAGACGATCTACACGGCGAGCAAGCTGCTATGGCTGTCGTCGCTGGTGGGCGGGCTGCTGTTCGGATTTGGCATGGTGCTGGGCTCGGGATGCGGCAGCAAGACGCTGGTGCGTATCGGCGGCGGCAACCTCAAGTCGGTGGTGGTGTTCGTGTTCCTGGGCCTGGCGGCGTACATGACGCTCAAGGGCGTGTTTGGCGTCGTGCGTGTGGCCACGGTGGACAGCGTTGCCATTGCGCTGCCGACGTCGCAGGATTTGCCGAGTGTGCTGGGCCACGCGTTCTCTGCCGATGCGCGCATGTTGCGCCTGGTGCTGGCGCTGCTGATCGGTGGGGCCCTGTCGCTGTGGGCGCTGCTGGGGCGCGATTTCCGCACGGGTGACAACCTGCTGGGCGGCATTGGCGTTGGCCTCATCATCGTCGGCATGTGGTATGTCTCGGGGCATCTCGGTTATGTGCAGGAAGATCCGAACACGCTGCAGGAAACGTTCGTGGCGACCAACAGCGGCCGCATGGAAGCGCTGAGTTTCGTGGCGCCGGTGTCGTACACGCTGGAGTGGCTGATGTTCTTCAGCGATACATCGAAGGTGCTGACGGTCGGTATCGTCAGCGTGCTCGGCGTGATTGCAGGCTCGGCGGCGGTGGCGCTGGTCACGCGCACGTTCCGCTGGGAGGGCTTTGCCAACGCCGAGGACACGGGCAACCACATCGTCGGCGGCATCCTCATGGGCATTGGCGGCGTCACGGCGCTCGGGTGCACGATCGGACAAGGGCTGTCTGGCGTATCGACGTTGGCGATCGGTTCGTTCATTGCGCTGGCCGGCATCGTGATTGGTGCGGTGCTGGCGTTCCGCTACCAGATGTGGCGAATGGAACGTCTGGTTTGATCTGTCGGACCGTTGACAGAATCGCGGGTATCTCCCTATAATCGCGGTCTTTGGGGTCTTTAGCTCAGTCGGTAGAGCAGTAGACTTTTAATCTATTGGTCGCGGGTTCGAATCCCGCAGGACCCACCAAAATTCGAAGGGCTGACAGGCGACTGTCGGCCCTTTTTGTTTGGCTGTTTTTGCACGCCTGCCGCTTCTCTGCTCTGCGCGTGGCCTTGCTTCCACATCGAAAGCGCGGGCACTTACTCCTTGCCGATAGGCCTATCCCCGATTCGCCGAGTACATGCGCGGCGCGTCGCATTTTGCCGCCGCCGCTAGGGATTTCCTCTATAGCCTCGACGATCTCCAGCCGCGACCATGTCTCCTAATGGAACCGGTTCCATACGGAGAAAAGCGCACAAATGGCAGATATCGTGATCGTGGCGAGCGCGTTCGGCGCCGCGCAGGTGCTTGAGCAGGGGCATCACGCCTATGTTCCGCTGGCCGCGTCGGTCGGTGCGGCCGGCTTCGAAGTGCGGCGTGAATTGTTGCCTGCTGGGCTGGATGGCACGGTATCGGCGGATGTCCTGGCCGCCCTGGGTCGCCTGATGGCCGCGCACGGCTTGTGGGCGGTGTACTCGACGCCTGCCACGCTGTACTCCCACGACGGCGCGTTGGACGCTGGCGCCATTGGCAGTGCGCTGGCCGAAGCGCAAACCTTGGGCGCGCGCATCGTGAAGTTCCAGCTCGGCGGGTTTGCCGGCGATGCGTCGCCGGAGGCGCTGGCCCAACTGTTGCAAGGCTGGCGCGCACGGGTGCTCGTTGAGAACGGTCAGCAGGCGGTGGGCGGGTCGCTGTCGCAGTTCCAAGGCTTGTTCGGCGCATTGGAGGCCGCGGGCGCGGCCGACATGCTCGGCATGACGTTCGACGTTGGCAACTGGGAGTGGGCTGGCGAAACGCCGCTTGCATGCGCGCAGGCGCTGGCCCCGTACGTCGAATACATCCATTGCAAGAGCGTCGCGGGCGAGGGCGCGCGTCGCTTTGCCGTGGCGCCTGCGGGCAACGATGCGCGATTCGCCGCTGTGCTGGCCGCGCTGCCCGGCGATGTACCGCGCGGCATCGAATTTCCGTTCAACGCGGTCGACCCTGCCGCGGACGCCCATCAACATGTCATGTGGCTTAAGGCCGCCTGACGGTGACTCGACATCGAAGGAGCTTACGCATGTCGCATACGTTGGATGTCATCACCTACGGCGAAGCCATGGCGATGTTCGTGGCGACGGCGCCCGGGCCGCTCGCGCAGGCCACGCAGTTCACCAAGCGCATCGCCGGTGCCGATCTGAACGTCGCCGTCGGCTTGAGCCGGCTGGGTTTTCGCGTCGGCTATGTGAGCCGGGTGGGGCAGGATTCGTTCGGCGAATATGTGCTCGACACGCTGGCACGCGAACGGATCGACGCCTCGTGTGTAGCGGTGGACCCGCGCTATCCGACGGGCTTCCAGCTGAAGTCGCGCGCCGACGATGGCAGCGACCCGCGGGTCGAATACTTCCGTAAAGGCTCCGCCGCCAGCCGCCTCTCCCGCGCCGACTATGTCGCCGACTACGTGCTCAGCGCGCGCCATCTGCATCTGACGGGCGTGGCCCCTGCCATTTCTGCATCGTCGTGTGAACTTGCGTTCCACCTCGCGAGGGAGATGCGTGCGGCCGGTCGCTCGATTTCCTTTGACCCGAACCTGCGCCCAACGCTGTGGCCTTCCGCAACGGAGATGGTGAGCACGCTCAACGCGCTGGCGTCGCTTTCCGATTGGGTGCTGCCCGGCTTGGCCGAGGGGCAGCAACTGACCGGCTATGACACTCCGGCTGACATCGCGCGCTTCTATCTGGACCGAGGTGCGCGCGGCGTTGCCATCAAGCTGGGCGCTAGCGGCGCTTACTACCAAACCGCTGATGGCGCGGAAGGCGTTGCCGACGGCGTGCGTGTGGACCGCGTTGTCGACACAGTCGGCGCCGGCGACGGCTTTGCGGTGGGCGTAGTCAGCGCGCTGCTTGAAGGGCTGTCTGCCAAGCAGGCCGTTGCGCGCGGCAACCGGATTGGCGCGCTGGCGATCCAGGTGATCGGCGATTCCGAAGGCCTGCCGACGCGCGCCGCGCTCGAGGTGCTTGAACAAACGGCCCGCCTGGGGTGCGAGCCGGAATCCATTCCCAGCGTCTAACGCAGCGTTTCGACTGCAGCCCTCGCGGGCAACGCACACCATCAAAGGAGACACGAACATGGCAACGCAACTTGCTGCGCGGCGCTGGTGGATGATCATGCCGATCGTCTTTATCACCTACAGCCTCGCCTACCTCGACCGCGCCAACTATGGCTTTGCGGCGGCGGCCGGCATCAATCACGATCTGGGGATCAGCCAGGGGCTGTCGTCGTTGATTGGCGCGCTGTTCTTCCTCGGCTATTTCTTCTTCCAGATTCCGGGCGCCATCTATGCCGAGCGTCGGAGCGTGAAGAAGCTCGTGTTCATCAGCCTCGTGTTGTGGGGCTTGTGCGCCGCGCTGACGGGTGTCGTGAGTGACATTCCGTCGCTGCTGGCGATCCGGTTCGTGCTGGGCGTGGTCGAGGCGGCCGTCATGCCGGCCATGCTGATCTACATCAGCAACTGGTTTACCAAGCAAGAACGCTCGCGCGCGAATACGTTTCTGATTCTCGGCAATCCCGTGACGGTGCTGTGGATGTCGGTGGTGTCGGGCTACCTCGTGCGCGAGTTTGGCTGGCGCCATATGTTCATCGCGGAGGGCGTGCCTGCCATCATCTGGGCCGTGTGCTGGTGGTGTCTGGTGCAGGACAAGCCTGCGCAGGCGCCGTGGCTGAGCCCCCAGGAAAAACGCGATCTGGAACAAGCGTTGGCGGCGGAGCAGGCGGCCATCAAGCCGATGCGCAACTATGGCGAGGCCTTCCGCTCGCCTGCCGTCATCAAGCTGTGTGCGCAGTACTTCTGCTGGAGCATCGGCGTCTATGGCTTTGTGCTGTGGCTGCCGTCCATCGTCAAGAACGGCTCGTCGCTCGGCATGGTCGAGACAGGCTGGCTGTCGGCGCTGCCGTATCTGGCGGCCACCATCGCGATGCTCGCGGCGTCGTGGGCATCCGACAAGGTGGGGTCGCGGCGCGGCTTCGTCTGGCCGTTCCTGCTGGTGGGTGCCGCAGCGTTTGCCGCATCGTTTGCACTCGGCTCAACGCATTTCTGGATGTCGTATGTGCTGCTCGTGATTGCCGGTGCGGCGATGTATGCGCCGTATGGTCCGTTCTTCGCGATCGTGCCGGAGTTGCTGCCGAAGAACGTCGCCGGTGGCGCGATGGCGCTGATCAACAGCATGGGTGCCCTCGGTTCGTTTGTCGGCTCGTACTTCGTTGGCTACCTGAACGGTGCCACGGGCTCCCCGCTGGCGTCGTACGCATTCATGAGCGCGGCGCTGTTGGCCGCCGTGGTGCTCACGCTCTGCGTCAAGCTGCAACCGCGTGACGCTTACCCGCTTGCCAATCCTGTCCCTGGAAAATGAACCGATGAAACCGCGTGTCGTTGCCTACAAGCCGCTGCCCGACGACGTTGTAGCCGAGTTGCGAGAGCATGTCGAACTCGTGCAGGTTGACGGTGCCGAGGCGTTGACCAAGTCGCTTGCCAACGCCGAAGGCGCGATCGGCGCGAGTCTGAAGATCACGCCTCAGATGCTCGAGAGCGCGCCCAGGCTCAGGGCATGGTCCACGATCTCTGTCGGCTATGACAATTTCGATGTGCCCGATCTCACGCGTCGCGGCATTGCGCTTGCGCACACGCCGGATGTGTTGACCGAATCGACCGCCGATACCGTGTTTTCGCTGATCCTCGCCTCGGCGCGTCGCGTGGTGGAGTTGGCCGAGTGGGTCAGGGCCGGCAACTGGCAGCGCAGCATCGGGCCAGAACTTTACGGCACGGATGTCCAGGGCAAGACGATCGGCATCGTCGGGCTGGGTCGGATCGGCGCGGCGTTGGCCCGCCGTGCGGCGCTGGGGTTCCGGATGCGTGTGCTCTACACGAACCGGCATCCGCATCCCGAGGCTGAAGCGCAGTACGGCGCGCGCCGCGCGACGCTCGACACATTGCTGGCCGAATCGGATTTTGTGTGCTTGCAGGTGCCGCTGACGCCCGAAACGCACCATCTCATCGGCGCGACGGAACTGGCGAAGATGAAGCGCAGTGCAATCCTGATCAACGCATCGCGTGGCCCCGTCGTCGACGAAGCGGCGCTCATCCATGCATTGCGCGACGGTACGATCCGCGGTGCGGGGCTCGATGTGTTCGAGCACGAGCCCCTGCCGGCCGACTCGCCGCTGTTGGCAATGAAGAACGTGGTGGCCTTGCCCCATATCGGCTCCGCAACGCACGAGACGCGGCACGCCATGGCGCGCTGCGCGGCCGACAACCTGATCAAGGCCCTGGCCGGTACATTGCGTGAGAACCTGGTCAATCCACAGGTGCTGGAGCACGCGCGCACCTCGTGAGCCGCGTGCCGGGATTGCGCTATGATCCTCGCACTCCGGCTCCGGCCCCCCGCGCCGACGGCCCGTTCTGAAGCGCATCGTGACTGATTTCCCATCCTCTTCCTCGCGCCCTGCGACCATCACCGACGTGGCCCGCGAAGCGGGAACCGGCAAGACCAGCGTGTCCCGCTATCTGAACGGCGAGATGCAGGTCCTTTCCGAAGATTTGCGACAGCGCATCGAAGCGGCCATCCAGCGGTTGAACTACCGGCCCAACCAGATGGCGCGTGGTCTCAAGCGCGGCCGCAATCGGCTGCTCGGCATGCTGGTGGCCGACCTGACCAATCCTTACACGATCGAAGTCCTGCAGGGCGTTGAAGCTGCCTGCCACGCGCTGGGCTACATGCCGCTCATCTGCCACGCCGCAAACGAGATCGAGATGGAGCGCCGGTTCGTGCAGTTGCTGACGACGTATCGGGTCGAAGGCCTGATCGTCAATGCGCTCGGCGCGGAAGAGGCCGTGTTGCGGCCGCTGCGGGGTGGCGGCATTCCCGCTGTGCTGGTGGATCGCACGGTAGAAGGGTTCGACGCCGACCTCGTGGGGCTCGATAACGGCGACGCCGTCAGCTTGGGCGTGCAGCATTTGCTCGATCAAGGTTTCGATGCCATTCAGTTCATCGTGCAGCCATTTCAGCAAGTCAGCTCGCGGCGCGAGCGTGAACGTGCATTCCGAGAGGCGATGGCAGCGCGAGGGCGGCCAGCGGAGCCAGCCATTGTGCTTGACCCGAACGACGCCGCCTCGACTGAACGTGCGCTGGCCGAGATCGCCGCACGCATCGAGGCGGTGCACCGCCGCGGCGGAAAACGGCTGGCGCTGTTTGTTGCGAATGCGCCGGTGGCGCTCATCGTGGCGCGGCATCTGCGCACGCAGTTCGGCGCGGCGTGGCAGGAGCGTGCGGCGCTGTTGTCGATCGACGATCCGGAATGGGCGGAATTGATCGGCATCACGACGATCCGGCAACCGACGTACGACATCGGTTACAAGGCCGTCGAATTTGTGCATGAACGCATCGAAGGCGTGACCGGCGATGCCCGTGTCGTGTTGCTGCCTGGTACGCTCGTCGAGCGTGCTTCGACGGTGCATGTTGTCGAGGCCGCGTCATGACGTTGCGTCTCTACCTCGCCGGGCCGGATGTTTTCCGCCCCGAGCCCATCGCGCATGGCGAAGCCCTTAAAACGCTGTGCGCGGAGTTCGGCTTCATCGGTCTGTATCCGCTCGATAACGCGATCGCCCCGCAGGCCGACGGCCCTGCGACGGCTGCGGAAATCTATCGCCAGAACATCGCGCTGATCGATTCAGCTGACGCCGTGCTCGCCAACGTAGCGGACTTCCGCGGCCACGAGCCCGATTCCGGCACGTGCTTCGAAATCGGCTACGCCATCGCCCGCGGCAAAGACGTGTGGTGCTATCACGTGCCCGCCGCGCCGCTCCTGGCGCAGGTGCCGAACACAAACGGCAACGATGCCGACGGCTGGGCCGTGGAAGATTTCGGCTTGCCGCGCAACCTCATGATCGCGTGCAGTTGTCACCTCGTCGTGGGCGATGTGCGCGCGTGCCTTGAGCGCATGCGCGTGCACTACGCATAGTCGCGCGCTGGATATGCGTATGCGGATTGCTTCCTTCAAGGCGGTAGGCGCCGTCCGTATAGTGCCTGCACCGGATGGCGTCTCCGACGCGAGGCAAACGCATGAAGCTCGACGATCTGCATCAACTTCCCGACCTTACGCATCTGCTGGCTGAGTTGGCGGCAACCGCTGCGCAGCGTGACCAGCACGGCGGTCATGCCGCGCACGAGAAAGCTGCGATTGCGCGAGCGGGCCTGCTGCCCCTGGTGATCCCCACGCAATACGGCGGAAGCGGCGTCAGTTGGGCCGATGCCTTTGCCGCGGTGCGCGCCATCGCCGCAGTCGACAGCTCCCTTGAGCACCTGCTCGCTTTCCAGTATCTGCAGACCGCAACCGTCTATCTGTACGGCTCCGACGCGCAGCGCGAACGCTTCCTGCGTCCGACCGCCGAGCTGGGCTGGTGGTGGGGCAATGCCGTCAATCCGCTTGACCATCGCCTGCGTGCGCAGCGCTCGGGCAGCGGCTGGCTGCTCGATGGCGAAAAGGGTTTCTGTTCCGGCACGCTCGGCTCCGACGTGATGGTCGTGTCTGCCCACGACGCGGCCAGCGGCAACCCCGTTGTGGCGGTGGTGCCGACAGCGCGCTACGGCATCACGGTGCGGGATGACTGGCATCCGATCGGGCAGCGCCAGACCGACAGCGCATCGGTGCAATTCCGGCATGTGCAGGTCAGCGAAGATGAAGTGCTGGTGCGCCCCGAGGTCGTCCTCACGCCATATCAAACCTTGCGTTCGTGTATCGCGCAAAATGTACTGGTCAATCTCTACACCGGCATAGCGGCGGGCGCGCTGGACGAGGCGCGCAAGCACACGCTGCAATCGTCACGGCCGTGGATCACATCAGGGGTGGAGCGCGCGGCGGACGATCCGTATCAAATTCACCGCTTTGGCGAGATGCGCGTGCAATTGCTGGCTGCGGAAGCGCTGGCCGATCGCGCCATCCAGCGGTTGGACCGCGCTTGGCGCAAAGGCGCTGCGCTCAGCGCCGAGGAGCGTGCCGAGGTGTCGCTCGCTACGGCCGAAGCCAAGGTATTGGCACATCGCGCCGCATTGTTCGTCGCCCAGGAACTGTTCGAGGCGACGGGCGCACGCTCGACCAAGGCGGCGCTCGCGCTGGACCGCTTCTGGCGCAACGCGCGCACGCATACGCTGCACGACCCGCTCGACTACAAGCTGCGCGCCATCGGCCGCTACGCGCTGGAAGGCATCCTGCCCGACGCCACTATCTACGGCTAAGCGCCTATCGATCTGCACATTCCTTCGTTGGCACGCGGCGGGGGCGAGCGGTGTAATGTGAAATTCGTCTATTGCCGCGCGCTTACATCATGTCCGACGCCGTTGTTGCCGCCGTTCTTGCCACGGATGCTCCTGCCGTTCACTCGGCCCGATTCCACATTCGCCGCCTGCCCGACGCGCCGCTTGGCGCAGAGGTTCTTGGCCTGGGCGATGCAGCCGATTTGTCCGACGCAGACATCGCCGCCATCCGCCACGCGTGGCTCGCGCATGACGGCCTGCTCGTTTTCCGTGACGTCGAATTCACGCCGCAGGCGCAAGTGGCCTTCAGCCGCCGCTTCGGCCCGCAGCAGGTGCATGTGCTGAATCAGTTCCATCTGAGCGGCTATCCGGAAATCCTGGTCGTCTCCAACGTGGTCGAGAACGGCAAGCCGATCGGCTTGGGCGATGCGGGGCGGGATTGGCACTCAGATCTTTCGTACAAGCCGCTGCCGAGCCTCGGTTCGATGCTGCTCACGCGCGAGTTGCCGGAAGAGGGCGGCGACACGTTGTTCGCCAACATGGTGCGCGCCTACGAAACGCTGCCGGCTGATCTCAAGCGCATCATCGAAGGCCGCCGTGCCGTGCATTCGTATGTGTACCGCTATGAGCGACTGCGCGCGCTGTCGACCTGGCGTCCGCCGCTCACGCAAGCGCAGCGCGACGCCGTGCCGCCGGTCGATCACCCGGTGGTGCGCACGCATCCGGAAACGGGCAAGCGTGCGCTCTTCGTCAACGAAGGCTTCACGTCGCACATCCTGGGTTTGCCGGAAGACGAGAGCACCAGCGTGCTGGAGCAACTCTTCGCCCACAGCGTCCGCGCCGACAACGTCTACACGCACCAGTGGCGCCCCGGCGACATGCTGTTCTGGGACAACCGCTCCACCATCCACTTCGCGCCGGGCTGCCCAGACACGTATCGGCGCACGCTGCATCGCACAACCATCGAAGGCGACGTGCCGGTTTAAGCGCCGTTCGTCTACAGCCCGGCCTCGGCGAGGCGGGCATCGATGCTCGCCAGCGTCAACGTCTGAGCAAACAGCCGCGCGAGCGATTGGCTCGCATACTTCGGTACCTCGTCCGCCGTGGCCCAGCGGTATGCGTCCATCTCGGGGATGAGCCGGCCGGTGTGGTAGCTGTTGAACATCGACGTGCAGGTCAGCGTGTCGAGTGCGACTTCGGCGCGGCGCAGGCGTGCGGCGAACAGGTGCAGCTCCTTGTCGCGGCGATACGGAAACCGGCCGAGTTCGATCAGGGCGTGGCTGTCGAGCACGAGGCCGGTCTCCTCGCGCGTCTCGCGCAGGGCGGTGTCGCGGTGATCCTCGCCGGGGTCCGGTGCGCCTTTGGGGATGTCCCAGTGGCGTGTCTCGGTGGCATGCGCGAGGAGCACGTCGCCATCTTCGTTGAGCAGCACGAGGCCGCAGGACAGGGCGATCGGCATGCTATTTCGCTCCACCGCGTTGCGTGATGCGTGCGCTGAGCAATTGATGATTTGGACTGAACAGCCTGCGATAGGCCAGCAGCACCGCCGCAACCGTCCCCAGCCCAGACGCCGCCGCCAGCAGGAACATGATGACGATCTGGTAGCGCACGGCCTCCAGCGGAGACTGCCCGGCCAGCACCTGGCCCGTCATCATGCCGGGCAAGCTCACCACGCCCACGACCGTCATCTGGTTGATGATCGGTGTCATGCCGGCGCGTACGGCCGTGCGTGCTGCATTGCGCGCGGCTTCCCAGCGCGTACCGCCGAGCGCGAGAACCGTCTCCACCTGGTCGCGCGTGGCAGTCAGCTCGCCGGTCATGCGCTCCAGCGCCAGGCCCACGCCCGTGAGCGTGTTCCCCAGAATCATCCCCATGATCGGGATGGCGTATTGCGGCTCGTACCACGGGCGCGCATGCAGGACGATCACCAGCCCGATTGCGCCGATCAGCCACGTGCTGCCGAAGACCGACAACGTGCCGTCCAGCCGCAAGCCCGCATAGCCGCGCGCGCCGCGGCTGCCAGTGGCATGTCCGGCAATCAGCGTCATGACGGCCACGATGCCCAGTACCACTGCCCAATGCGCATGGGCGAAGACCCATTCGAGCACGAAGCCCACCGCCAGCAATTGCACGACGGTGCGCACGGCCGCCCACGTCAGGCGTCGCTCGAGCCCCAGGCCGAGCCCAATGGACAGCGCGCCGTTCACGAGGATCAGCGCGGCCGCAATGCCGACCTGCCAGGCGGAAAGCGAGAGGTCTTGCCCGTTCATCACGCTGGCTCCGTATCGAGATGCCCGGCCGCCATGCGCCACTGCTGATGGCCGATGCGCTGCGCTTGCGCCGGATCGTGGGTCACCCATATCCAGGCATGCCGATCGGGCGCCTGTGCAAACCAATGCTGCAAGAGCGACTCAACCGCGCGCGCGGACGCAGGGTCGAGCGCCGCCGTCGGCTCATCGAGCAGCAACACGGTCGGCCTGGTCTGCAGCGTGCGGACCAGCGCGGCGATCTGCGCTTCACCGCCGGAAAGATCGGCGGCGTTCTTGTCGAGAAAGCCGGCATCGCGCTCCGCACCTGCGAGCAGGGCGATGGCGGCGTCGCGGTCAAATCCGGGGCTGTGGCGCCGTGCATGCAGGTGATAGGGCATCTGCAGATTGTCTTCCACCGTGCCGGGCAGCAGCGCCGGGCGCTGGCGCACGTACGCGACGTGACAGCGATACGCCGGCACCGCGTTCAGGCGGATCGCCTGGCCTTGCCACGTCACCTGTCCGCCATCGACGGGATCGAGCAGCGCCAGCGCGCGTAGCAGCACGCTCTTGCCCGCCCCGGAAGGTCCCGTCAGCGCAATGCGATCGCCTGCCCCTACCGCAAGCGTGGCAGGTTGCAACAGCGTGACACCGGAGCGTGCATCGCGGCGTTGAAGGTGGGTGGCGGCCAGCATGTCGGGACGAGTGTGTTGCGAACGGTACGGCATCAATGCGCCGGATTTATGCATTATGCATATGAGCCTGCGTGGGGCGCCTCCACCGTAATCGTCTACACGCGGGCCCAGGCGCCATGCTGTCGCCGCGTCGTTACGCCATCCGCATGCCATGGGGAATGGTCCCTAGCCCGAACGGATCAGCCGAATGCGCTTACCCGTGGCCGATGTCGGACGAATCCGACATCCCATTCAGCGGCGGGCGGGTCGCCATTTGCGCAGACGAAGCATAGGATCAAAGCGTCACTAGAAGATCACTAGAAAAAGCGATGGAGGGCGCCATGGAGACCGACAAAGTGCAAGTTGCCCACCCGTGGTGGCAGCCGGGAGTCTTTGCTTCTGCCCCGGCGATCTTTCTGTGGATCTGCGCGGAACTGCCTCCCGATATGCTTGGCGCGATCTTCCACGCGGGCACGTCGCCCGATTCGCTCAGCCATGTCGGCGATACGCTGTTCGTAATCGGCTGGACGGCGAGCGGAGTGCTGATGTGGCATGGCCGGCGTCGCGTCGTGCGTGACGCTGATGTGACAACGCAGGCAGCCCAGGCCGACACCGGCAATGCTTCTCAGCCGCACGGGTTGATGGCATTGCGCCAGAGCATGGCCCGTCGCTGGGAGCGGATGCGTCATCCGATTCCGTTGCACTGATCGTGCGGTGCCGCAAACAAGAAAGGCCGGAGTGCTCCGGCCTTTTTGTTGGGCGCTCGCCTTCAGGAGGTGCTTCCCGGGATGATCTCTTCCGCGTCGACCCCAGGCGCCGGTGCAGGCGCGCTGGCGTCATGCCCTTGGGCCTCCTGCCATTTCTTATAGCCCCACCAGGCCGCTCCGGCCACGATTCCCACCTTGCCGAGCTTGCGCGTGATCCGGCCGATGACGGTGCGGCGCAACCCCGCATACGCCAAGGACAACGCAGTGCCTACCAACGGATATTCGCGTGCAATGCCCAGCGTCCGCATGAGGCTGTTCGGACGAGCCAAAGGGCGAAGCAGGCTTGGCAGCAACGCCCCGAAGCCCCCCAGACTGAAGGTGCGGTTGGTGGCGCGATGCACATCGTTGCGGGCCTGGGCGTAGTCGTAGCGCTCCAGGGCGGCGCGGGTCAGCAGCAACTCCTTGCGAACGCTCAGCGGGAGGCGCGTTTCGGCGCTGCGGCGTGACGGCCGTACGTGATGACGCGCGCTCGATGCGGGTTCGTTCATGGAAGTGCCGGAGGTGCCGGGCGACGGCGCGTGTTCGGTTGGATCAGTCATCGGCGCAGGATCTCCCGGTCTTTGTCGAGTTCGGCCAGGGTGGCCTCGAACAGCGGCGGTGCATTGCGCAGCAGCGAGCGCACCTTCCACAGGCAGGCAGCCGCGCCTAGCGCGTAAAGCGCCGCCATCACGGCCAAAGACTGCCAGCGGTACGTATCCCAGCACAGGATCACCACTAGCGCCGTCAGCGTCATGATGGACAGGGCGATCAGGCTCACGGCGAGCATGCCCAGGAAGGCGGTGCCAAGCAGCCGTTCTTTTTCTTCAGCCAGTTCGACGCTCGCCAGTTCGAGCCGCGTCTGCAGCATCGAGACGACCGTGCCGGCCAGTTTCTTCAAGGAAGCGAACAGCTTTGGGCTGGTGTCGTCGGTCATGAGGTGAGGAGAGGGTGCAAGGCGATGGACGTCGTTCCAGACGCAGCACGCGCCATGCCCGGAACGGCGCCGCCAAAATGCAACTGGCCGATGGCGCGATCCAAAGGGCGCGCCATCGGCCAGAAAGGGTGCGGCGGGTTACTTGCGGTTGAGCAGCAGGCCGATCAGCAGCCCCACGCCGGCTGCCACGCCCACGGCTTGCCACGGGTGATCGTGAACGTAGTCGTCGGTGGCGCGGGCGGCGGCCTTGCTCTTGTGGACGACCGCGTCTTGCAGGTCCTGCGCCTTTTCCTTGGCTTGGCGGAGCATGCCCATGCCGCGCTCGCGCAGTTCGGCGGCCTTTTCGCCGCTGCTGGACGCAGCTTGCTTCAGCAGGGTTTCAGCGTCGGACAGTACAGTCTTCACGTCGGTCATCAGTTTCTCCTTATTGACGGAATCGGCCAGGTTGGGGGAAGTGTTCGTCATGGTCGGGTCCTCTGTATCGGGTAGTTCAATCGTCAATATGTCGGCGTGCTTATTCGCTAGCATATGTGTGGGCGCCGCGAAACTTCAAGCGCTCGCGTCGCGCATGCTGCGATGGATCAAGACCTCGGTCATTGTCCGGCAATGTGCGCATGCCTTCCACCCTGTTGTCAGCAAATGCCGCGCCTAATGACGAAAAGTGATGTTGTTGTGAATTTATAGTCGTTTTGGTTGGATGGCAATCTGGCTATAGTGGTTCCCAATCTGTGTATGGAGGACACGATGTCTTTACGTTTGGGCGATATCGCCCCTGATTTCGAGCAGGATTCAAGCGAAGGCCGCATCAAGTTTCATGAGTGGCTGGGCAACAGCTGGGGCGTGCTTTTCTCGCACCCGGCCGACTACACGCCCGTTTGCACCACCGAACTGGGCCTGACCGCCAAGCTGAAGGACGAATTTGCCAAGCGCAATGTCAAGGCGATTGCGCTGTCGGTCGATTCGGTCGAGTCCCACAAGGGCTGGATCAATGACATTAACGAGACGCAGAACACCAGCGTCAACTTCCCGATCATTGCCGACCCCGATCGCAAGGTCTCGCAGCTGTACGACATGATTCATCCGAATGCGAGCGAGACGTTCACCGTGCGTTCGTTGTTCGTGATCGATCCGAACAAGAAGATTCGCCTGACGATTACGTATCCGGCATCGACGGGGCGCAATTTCAATGAAGTGCTGCGCGTGATCGACTCGTTGCAGTTGACCGAGTACCACAGCGTGGCCACGCCCGGTAACTGGCAGGACGGCGATGACGTGGTCATCGTGCCGTCTCTGAAGGATGAGGAAGTCATCAAGCAGAAATTTCCGAAGGGCTACAAGGCGTTGCGTCCCTACCTGCGCCTGACGCCGCAGCCCAATAAGTAACCGTCTCCTTGGTAGTGTGATTGCCGCCCGGCCTTGTGCCGGGCGTTTTTTGCGTTGGTGCCGGCTCAGGATCCTGCTGCGGTTCTCAGGCAAAACAAAACCGGCCAGCCCTTTCGGGTCTGGCCGGTTTGTCTTTTGTGGCAGACGGTTCCGTGTGCGATCAGATCGCCCAGCCGCCTACGTAGAACGCTACCAGCGCAGCCGCGATCGCCACGGTGCCGATGTTCAGCTTGCGCCATTCGCCGGCCACCAGGCGACCGATCACCAGCGTGCTGAAGCCCAGCATGATGCCGGTGACGATGTTGCAGGTCAGCACGATGAACACGGCGCAGACGAGGCCCGACAGTGCGTCGACCATGTCGTCCATGTGCAGCTTGCTCACGCTGGAGAGCATCAGCAGGCCGACGTACATCAGCGCCGGTGCCGTTGCGTACGAAGGCACCAGGCCGGCGAGGGGCGAAAAGAACATCACAGCCAAGAACATCACGCCGACCACCACGGCCGTCAGGCCCGTCTTGCCGCCGGCTGCCACGCCAACCGTCGACTCGATGTAGGCCGCCGCCGGTGCCCCGCCGAAGAACGCCGAGAAGATCGAGCTGACCGAATCGGCCGTCAGGGCGCGGCCACCGTTGATGATGTGGCCCTTGTCGTTGAGCAGTCCGGCCTGGCCGGCGACCGCGCGGATCGTGCCGGTGGCATCGAACACGGCGGTCATCACCAGTGCCAGCACGCTCGGCAGCACGGCGGCCGTGAGTGCGCCGTGAATATCCATCGCGCCAATCAGCGAGGCGTGACCGGCACTGGCCAGCGAGGGCAGGGCGAACACGCCGGTGAACTTTACAGCCGGGTCAAAGATCAGTCCCAGGACCGAGATGGCGATGATGACGATGAGGATGCCGCCCGGTACGCGACGACGCTCCATGCCGAAGATGGCGGCCAGACCCAGCACCGACATCATCACCGGGAAGGCAGTCACGTGGCCCAGTGCAACGGGCAGGCCCGCACCGGCGTTCTTGACGACCAGCCCCACATCGTTGGACGCGATCAGCAGCAGGAACAGCCCGATGCCGATGCCCGTGCCGTGCGCCACGCCCGAAGGCAGGTTGCGCAGGATCCACGAGCGCACGCCCGTGGCCGAGATGGCGGTGAAAACCACGCCCATCAGGAACACGGCGCCGAGCGCGATTTCCGGCGTCAGCTTTTGCCCCAGCACCAGGCCGAAAGCCATGAACGCCGTCAGCGAGATTGCGCAGCCAATGGCGATCGGCAGCTTGGCCCACAGGCCCATCAGCAGCGAGCCGAAGGCGGTGGTCAGGCACACCGCGACGAACACGGCGCTGGTGTCAAAGCCGGCCTTGCCCAGCATGCCGGGCACGACGAACACCGCGTAGACCATCGCCATGAAGGTGGTGATGCCAGCCACGACCTCGCGCTTTTGAGTGCTGCCGCGTTCGGAAATCTGGAAATAGCGATCGATGGCACGCGCATCGGCGATGCCGGCGGCGCCAAGTTCCGTCGACGACGGAATGGACTGTTCAGCCATGGTGGGTTTGTCTCCTGGCAGGACTCCGCGCCGGGCGATCTTGGTCGTCCGCGTAGGGTGCCCTGTTCTGGTTTTGATATCGGTACGGGTGCCGGCGTACATGCGCGGGCATTCTCCAGACCGTTGTCTCGCGATTGGTTTTGTCGCGTGGCGCTGCACTCTGCGTGTGGATTGCGCGCTCGTTTTATCGGTGTGAGGGCGTGCGGCCCAACAATCCGCCGACACTTGGACCGAAGCATAGACGCGCGCTACAGCCGATTCATCCGGCGCGGCGTATCCCGGTCATTTGCAAATTGGTATATCGCGAGGGGAGGGGAACAACGGTGCCCAGGACGGGCGAGATGCGGCAACGCGTGTGGCGAGTGGTGCACGAGTGTGCCCCAACTCGCCGGAAAAACAAAGCGCAATCAGAAGAAGGCCTGAATGCCGGTTTGTGCGCGGCCGAGGATCAGCGCGTGGATGTCGTGCGTGCCTTCGTACGTGTTCACCACTTCAAGGTTCACCACGTGGCGGATCACGCCAAACTCATCCGAGATGCCGTTGCCGCCCAGCATGTCGCGCGCCACGCGGGCGATGTCCAGCGACTTGCCGCACGAGTTGCGCTTCATGATCGACGTGATTTCCACTGCGGCCGTGCCTTCGTCTTTCATGCGGCCCAGGCGCAGGCAGCCTTGCAGGCCGAGCGTGATTTCGGTCTGCATGTCGGCCAGCTTTTTCTGCACCAGCTGGTTGGCGGCGAGCGGGCGGCCGAACTGCTTGCGATCCAGCACGTACTGGCGTGCGATGTGCCAGCAGGCTTCGGCTGCGCCCAGCGCGCCCCACGCGATGCCGTAGCGCGCCGAGTTCAGGCACGTGAACGGACCCTTCAGGCCGCGCACGCCCGGCATCAGGTTTTCTTCCGGCACGAACACTTCGTCCAGCACGATTTCACCGGTGATGGACGTACGCAGGCCGACCTTGCCGTGGATGGCGGGCGCCGTCAGTCCCTTCCAGCCTTTCTCCAGGATGAAGCCGCGGATTTCATCCTCGCCGTTGTCGTTGGGCAGCTTGCCCCACACGACAAACACATCGGCGATGGGCGAATTGGTGATCCACATCTTGGCGCCCGACAGCGAGTAGCCGCCGTCGACTTTCTTGGCGCGCGTGATCATCGAGGCCGGGTCGGAACCGTGGTTCGGTTCGGTCAGGCCAAAGCAGCCGATCCATTCGCCCGTCGCCAGCTTCGGCAGGTACTTCTGCTTTTGCGCTTCGCTGCCGAATTCGTAGATCGGCACCATCACCAGCGACGACTGCACGCTCATCATCGAGCGATAGCCCGAATCCACACGTTCGACTTCACGCGCGATCAGACCGTAGCTGACGTAGTTCAGTCCCGGGCCGCCGTACTGCTCTGGAATCGTCGGACCCAGCAGGCCCAGCTCGCCCATCTCGCGAAAGATCGACGCATCGGTCTTCTCATGCCGGAACGACTCCAGCACGCGCGGCATCAGCTTGTCCTGGCAGTACGACGCGGCGGCGTCGCGCACCATGCGCTCGTCGTCGGTCAGTTGTTGGTCGAGCAGCAGGGGGTCAGCCCAATTGAAGGCGTTGCGAGCAGTCACAGCGGTAGTCTCCGAGTCTTTGTTGTTCCGATGTACGGAACACAGTTTCGAAATTTAGGGCTATCATAGCGCAACCACCGACGATTTCCAGGGCTTTTTTGCCATGAGCACCACCCGTCTCCCCGATCCCGAATTCGATACCGCGCCCGCTGAGTCGAGCGATCCGAATTTCGTCACGGCACTCGCCCGCGGGCTGGAACTGCTGCGCGCATTCCGCCCTGGCGACACGCTGCTCGGCAATCAGGAATTTGTCCGGCGCACGGGCTTTCCCAAAGCCACCGTCAGCCGGCTGGCTGGCACGCTGGTGTCGCTCGGTTACCTGCGTTATGACGACGCGCTCGGCAAATACGGGCTCGACGCCGGTGTGCTCGCACTCGGATTTGCCTATCTGGCCTCGAGCGATGTGATCCAGCTCGCGCGCCCGCACATGAGCGCGTTTGCACAGCGCTTTGGCGTGTCGATCTCGCTCGGCAAGCGCGATCGGCTGGACATGGTTTATCTGGAGACGATCCGTCACGACAGCCCGTCGATGAGCGGTTCATCTGGCTTGGGCGTGGGCTCGCGGCTGTCGCTGCTGTCGAGTTCGATGGGACGGGCGTATCTGGCTTCGTTGCCCGTAGCGCGGCGTGAGCGGTTGTACGAAGCATTGCGCACGCAGCAGCCCGCACAGTGGGCAGCGGAAGGCGCTGCCGCAGACGACGCAGTCAAAGCCGGCGTACGCAACGGCTACGCCGTGTCGCTGCGTGACTGGCATCCCGCCATCCACGCATGCGCAGTCGCGTTCTTCGCGCCAAGCCAGCGCGAGCCGTATGTCGTGAGTTGCAGCGCGCCATACACGTCCGCCGATGCAGAGCGCATCCGCGACGAACTGGCCCCCGCGCTGCGGGAGTTTGCGGCACGGCTAGGCCAAGTGATCGAGCCCGCCGCGTAGGCCGCTCTAAGATTAGGCAGAACCTGCTCTGCCGCCGGCCCTCGCATCCAGACGAGTTTGGCCGTTGATGCCCTAGATGGCGCCTTGAATTTCTGTTGCAGAGAGGAAAAAGGAAGGGAAACTGTCTGAGCGCAGCGAGTTTTTCCCTTCCCCTCTCTGCGACATAAATTCAAGGAATCTTTCGCCATCTCGGGCGCGCCTTTCTTTGCTTACTTTCTTTGGCAAGACAAAGAAAGTGAGTCAGCCCCGGCAGGGGATGAAACCAGAGATCGACCAATAGCAAAAGTCACAAGTCAGTCCGCAACTTCCAAAGCTCCGGAAACAACACCACATCCAGCATCTTCCGCAGGTAACCGACACCTTCGGTGCCGCCCGTTCCACGCTTGAAGCCAATCACGCGCTCCACCGTGGTCACATGCCGGAAGCGCCATTGCCGGAACGCGTCTTCCAGATCGACGAACTTCTCGGCCAGCTCGTACAGCTCCCAGTGGTGCGTCGGGTCCCGATAGACCTCGAGCCACGCCGCTTCCACCGAGGCGTTGTAAGTCACCGGCCGCGACCAGTCGCGCTCGATGCAATCGGCGTCGAATGCAAAGCCGTGACGCGCCATGTAACGCACCGCTTCGTCATACAGCGACGGCGTTTCCAGCGCAGTCTTGACCTGTTCGTAATGCTCGGTGCGATGTGCGTGCGGCTTGAGCATCGCCGCGTTCTTGTTGCCGAGAATGAATTCGATCTCGCGGTACTGATACGACTGGAAGCCCGACGATTGCCCCAGGTGCGGACGCATGGCGGAGTACTCCGGTGGCGTCATCGTGGCGAGTACGTTCCACGCCTGCACCAGCTGATCCATGATGCGCGACACACGCGCCAGCATCTTGAACGCAGGCGGCAGGTTGTCATTGCGCACACAATCCCGCGCGGCGCGCAGTTCGTGCAGCATCAGCTTCATCCACAGCTCGGTGGTCTGATGCTGGACGATGAAGAGCATCTCGTTGTGATCCGGCGAGCGCGGGTGTTGCGCGTTCAGGATCTGGTCGAGCGCGAGGTAGTCGCCATAGCTCATCGATTTCGAAAAATCGAGCTGGGCGTCGTGCCAGCCTTCGCCCTGGGCGGCATTGGGGCAGCCCGATGCTGCGGGTTGGTTCGGGTTCGACATCTCAGGTCACCAGCGTACGTTCGTTGAATTGGGCCGATTGCCATGCGCCGGTTTCGAGCACATCGCGCAGAATTTCCACGGCATCCCACACATCGGCAAAGCTCGTGTAAAGCGGCGTGAAGCCGAAGCGCATGATGCGCGGCTCGCGGTAGTCGCCGATCACGCCGCGCGCGATCAGTGCCTGCACCACCGCATAGCCGTTGGGGTGTTCGTAGCTGACGTGGCTGCCGCGGATGGCGTGGTCGCGCGGCGTGACGAGCGTGAGCGGAAAGCCTGCACAGCGCGTTTCCACCAGCGTGATGAAGAGATCGGTAAGCGCCAGCGATTTGGCGCGCAGGGCGGCCATCGAGGTCTGCGCGAAGATGTCGAGCCCGCATTCGACCATCGCCATCGACGTGATCGGCTGCGTGCCGCACAGGAAGCGGCCGATGCCTGCGTCGGCGTCGTAGCGCGATTCCATCGCGAACGGCCGCGCATGGCCCCACCAGCCCGACAGCGGCTGCCAGAAGCGCTCGCGCAGCGCAGGCGCCACCCACACGAAGGCCGGCGAGCCAGGGCCGCCATTCAGGTATTTGTAGGTGCAGCCGATCGCGTAATCCGCGCCGCCTGCGTGCAGGTCGACGGGCACGGCGCCAGCTGAATGTGCCAGATCCCAGATGGCCAGCGCGCCGTGCTTGTGCGCGAGTGCCGAGACGGCGGCCATGTCGTACATGTGCCCGCTCTTGTAGTTCACGTGCGTCAGCATCGTGACCGCGACGTCGTCGCCCAACGCGCCTTCCAGCTCTTCCGGCGAGTCGATCAGGCGCAGTTTGTAGCCGTCGCGCAGCAGGTCGGCCAGCCCTTCAGCGATGTACAGATCGGTCGGAAAGTTATGCGTTTCCGACACGATGATCTTGCGGGCGGGTGCGTCTTCGCGCTGCACGCGAATCGCGGCGGCCAGCACCTTGAAGAGGTTGATCGATGTGGTGTCGGTGACGACGACTTCGTCTTCGCGTGCACCGATCAGCGGGGCGAGCTTGTTGCCCAGGCGGCGCGGCAGTTCAAACCAGCCAGCCTGGTTCCAGCTGCGGATCAGGCCATCGCCCCATTCGTTGGCGACGACTTCCTGCGCGCGTGCGAGCGCCGCTTTCGGGCGGGCGCCCAGCGAGTTGCCGTCGAGGTAAATCACGCCGTCGGGCAGCGCAAAGGCGTCGCGCAGCGCGGCGATCGGATCGGCCGCGTCGCGTTCGACGCAGGAGTTGCGGGTGATGGTCATGTGAATTGGGGGCGAAGAAAAAACGGTTGGTGTTCTGTCGATGTATCGATCAGGGCAGGCTGCGCAGCACGGCGCGCACCGGGCTCGCATCAAGCGTGGCGAACTTGAGTGGCAGGGCGATCAGTTCGTAATCGCCGGCGGGCACGTCGTCGAGCACGAGCCCTTCCAGGATGGCGAGGCCGTGTTTGCCCACGGCGTGATGCGCGTCCATGGTCTTGGACGTCTGCGGATCGAGCGAGGCGGTGTCGACGCCGATGAGCTTGACGCCGTGCGCGGCCAGCAATGCGATGGTCTCGGGCGCAACGGCGGCAAAGTTGTCGTCCCATGCGGTCTGCGGCATCTGTGCGTACGTGCGCAGCAACACGCGCGGCGGTGCGTCGGTCAATGCATCGCGCACGTGCTCGGGCTCGACACGCGCTACGCCCACGCAGTGGATAACGCGGCACGGGCCCAGGTACGCGTCCAGCGGCACCTCGCCGATGGCAGCGCCGTCCGCGCGGTAATGCAGCGGCGCATCGGCATGGGCACCCGTGTGCGGCGAGAGCGTGATGCGTCCGACATTGACCGGGCAGTCACCTTCGAGCTTCCACGCAATTTCCTGCGAAAACGGCGTGTCACCGGGCCACGTCGGCGTGGCGGGCGAAAGGGCGGGGCTGATGTCCCACAAAGTGCGTTCCAAGGCGGCTCCAGGGCAAGAAAATCGGTGAATCCGTGCCGAAATGATAGGGAAATCCGTGCGCAATGGGTTTGCATAATCGTGCGTGTCGTCTCGATGGATTCGCATAAAATGCAAAGCAACAACAAGATGACGCAAGGAAACACGAAGGATGCAACTCGATACCACCGATCTGCGCATTCTGCAGGTCTTGCAGGAAGACGGCCGAATCAGCAACCAGGACTTGGCCGAGCGCGTTGCGTTGTCGCCGTCGGCCTGCCTGCGGCGCGTGCGGATGCTCGAGGACGGCGGTGCCATCACGGGGTATCGGGCGCAACTCGGTCGTGCCGCGCTCGGCCTGGAGCTGGAAGCCATCGTGCAGGTGTCGATGCGCCAGGACGTGACGGGCTGGCACGAGACCTTCATGGCCGCCGTGCAGAGTTGGCCGGAGATCGTGGCCGCTTACATCATCACCGGGGATTGCAACTACATCCTGCGCGTGCAGGCGCCGAATCTGCAGCACTACTCGGAATTCATCATCGAGCGGCTGTACAAGACGCCCGGCGTGATGGATATCCGCTCGAATATCGTCTTGCGCACCATCAAGGACCGCGAGGGCGGTCTCGCGCTGCTGATGGACGCGCGTGGCGTGCGCCCGCTGGAAGGCGGGGCGACGGGCAAGCGCGGGAAGGGCTAACGAGCGCGCCGCCTGCTGGCGTGGGTCAATGCCCCGCTGCAAGCATGCGCGGATAGTGGATAGTGGCCCGTGTCTTGTCGACTGAAGCGGGCCATGGCCAGGACGTTACCGCCGCATGACGGCGACTCAGTCGCCGAGGCGGGTGAGCGACGAAAACGCGCCGCGATGAAACACCAGCGGCGCACCCTCCGCATCGACGACGCCGCAGCGCTCGACTTCGCCCACGAAGATGACGTGATCGCCCTCGTCGTATCGGCTGCGGTTATGGCATTCGAACCAGGCCAATGATTGCGCGAGGATCGGCAGGCCGGTCGGGCTGAGGCGGTAGTCGATGTTGGCAAAGCGGTCGCCCTTGAGCGTGGCGAAGCGCTTGCACAGGTCCAGCTGCTCGGCGGCCAGGATATTGATGACGTAGTGCGAGCCGGCGTGGAACAGCGGGAATGAATTCGCCTGCATGCCCAGACTCCACAGCACCAGCGGCGGGTCCAGCGACACCGAATTGAACGAGCTGGCCGTCACGCCGACAAACGCCGGGGTTCCTGGCCGGCCTTCCGAGCGCGTGGTGACCACCGTCACGCCCGTCGCAAACTGGGACAGGGCATGCCGGAAATGCGCGGCATCGAAGTCGGGCGGGGTGGCGCGGCCATGTGGGCGTCGATGTGACGACGCCTCGCGCGCGGAAGATTCCCTGTCGCGCGCATCCATGGGAATGGCTCCGTGTTGATCCATGAAAACTACCGAAAGTAATGCGCAATTGTAACGGACGACCGATAGGCCGCCCGGACGTAGGGCTTTGCGTGATGCTGCGTCCACATGATGGCGACTGTGTCAGGATTGGCGTCTTCGGCCGACCAATGGCAGCCCAATCAATGCAGGAGAAACCGAATGACTGAACAACGCGCCCTTGAAACCGCCGTCCTGGGCGGAGGCTGCTTCTGGTGCCTCGAAGCCGTGTTCCAGCAGGTGCAAGGCGTGCAGAGCGTGGTGTCCGGCTATGCCGGCGGCCATGTCGATCGCCCGAGTTACCGCGCTGTTTGCAACGGCAATACCGGCCACGCTGAAGTGGTCGCCGTGAAGTTCGACCCGACCGTGATTCCGTATCGCGAGATTCTGGACATCTTCTTCGCCATTCACGATCCGACCACGGTCGACCGCCAGGGCAACGATGTCGGCCCGCAATACCGCTCGGCCATCTTTGCGCAAACGCCCGAGCAACTGGCGACGGCGCGCACGGCCATTGCCGAACTGGGCGCCAGCGACATTTTTGAAGCGCCCATCGTGACGGAGCTGGTGGATGCCGCTGACGGCAAGGTGACGTTCTGGCGTGCCGAGGACGAGCACCAGAACTACTTCCGCGACCACCCGGCCCAGGGCTATTGCGCGTTCGTCATCTCGCCCAAGGTGGCGAAGTTCCGCAAGCAGTTCGCGCACCGCTTGCAGGGCTGAGAAAGAGCGCCGAGGCTACGCCGCGTCCGCCGGCAGGCGCGCGGCAATGGCCTCGGCCAGCTTGATGCACGACAGCGGGGACGATCCTTCCGCCTTGTTGCTGACCAGGATCGTCACCTTGCGCCCGGCCGCCAGCGCGGCGACGGCCATGTCGGCCAGCGTCTCGCGCGAGAACGGGTCTTCATCGACGAGCTTGTTGAACGGTTTGTACGCCGCTTCGGCTTGTGCGTAGCGATAGCGGCTGTTCAGGTTCCAGCGCACCACCAGCGGGCCGCCCGCGCCTTCATCCAGCAACGCAACGGCCGCGGCTTGCCGGTCCACGGCCGGCATCCGCTCATGCAGGCCGACGCAATAACGCACGCCTGCGGCGCGCAGCATCTTGATGAAGCGCGGCGTGAGCAGCGTGGCGTCGCGCAATTCCACCGTGTAGACGGCGTCGGGATTGAGTTGCGGATCGAGTGGCGGCAACGCGGCCAGGAACGCCTCGAGCCGTTCCACAAAGCCGGCCGCATCTTCGGCCAGCGCCCCCAGTGGCGAGAGCTGAAACACCAGCGGCCCGCACCGCACGCCAAGCCCGCGAGTGGCGGGCTCGACAAAGTCGCGGATGGCAAATTCAGCATTCAGGAAGGCGGGATTGGCCATGCGGCCGCGCCCGTCCGATTCCCGAATCCACGCGTCGCATACCGCGGAGGTCGCCTTGACCGCAAAGCGGAAGTCTTCCGGCACGCTGGCCGCATAAGCGACGTAGTCCGCCAGTGGGATCGGCGAATAGAACCCGCGATCGATGCTGACCGTGCGCAGCAGCGGGTGCTGGGCATACGCCGCCAGGCCTTTGCGCGCGAGCATCGAATCGGAGTATTCGCCCGCATACACCAGCCCGTCCCAGCCCGGATACGACCACGACGAAGTGCCGATGCGCAGGTCGCGCGGCAAGCGCTGCGCGAGTGCCACCACATCGGGCGCAATCACGGCCGGCTGCACGCCCTGTCGCGCGGGCGAGCGTTTGGGTTTCGGAGCGGAGGTGCCGGGTTCGGCGGTCGCGTTGTCGCTTGGGGCGGGCGGCGCGCCGAACAGATCGTCGATGGGGGAACTGGCGGTCAAATGGTTACGCGTAGATATAGCGGCGCGACCACGGGATCGACGTCGCCGACTTGCCGGCCTTCTGCAGCACGGTCTGGAAGATCGAGATTTCGTCGGCGTCGAAAGCGTGTGCGCAGCCGGCCAGGTAGACACGCCAGATGCGGTATTTCTTCTCGCCCACCATCGCGCGGATGGTTTCGCCGTTGGTCTCGAAGCGCTCGGCCCAGTGCTCGAGCGTGCGCGCATAGTGGCGGCGCAGGCTTTCGACGTCAAGCGCTTCCAGGCCACCATCCTGGGCGGCGCTCAGTGCCAGCGAGATGTGCGGCAGCTCGCCTTGCGGAAAGACGTAGCGGTCGATGAAATCGCCGCCGCCCATCGAGCTTTCGCCGCCGGCCGGATCGGACGACGTGATGCCGTGGTTCATGGCGATACCGTCGTCGGCCAGCAGGTCGTGCATGCGGCGGAAATACCCCGGCAGGTTCTTGCGACCGACGTGCTCGAACATGCCGACGCTCGTGATGCGATCGAACTTGCCGGTCAGGTCGCGGTAGTCCTGGATACGGATTTCGATCTGGTCCTGCAGGCCCGCAGCACGCACGCGTTCGGTGGCGAGGTCGTACTGGTTTTGCGACAGCGTCACGCCCAGGCAGCGCGCGCCGTACTTCTGCGCGGCACGCAGCACCAGCGCGCCCCAGCCGCAGCCGATATCGAGCAGCGTTTGCCCGGGCTGCAGGCGGATCTTCGTGAGAATGTGGTCGATCTTCTTGAGCTGCGCCTCGTCGAGCGTTTCATCGCCGTTCTCGAAGTAGGCGCAGGAGTAGACCATGTTCTGGTCCAGCCACAGCTTGTAGAAGTCGTTGGAAACGTCGTAGTGGTACTGGATCGATTCCTTGTCGCCTTCCTTGGTGTGGGCAAAGTGGCGCACCACGCGGGCCAGCGCATTGCCGCTGCTGACTGCCGCCGCAGAGGCGAGGCTGTAACCCACGTTGATGATGTCGGCCAGCTTGCCGTCCAGGTCGATCTTCTCCTGGACGTAGGCTTCGCCGAGATTGTTGAGGGTCGGGGAAAGCAGCAGCGGCAGGGCGCTCGCTTCGCGCACGGTGAGCGTGACGCGGGGCTGCTCGAAGCGGCCCAGTTCGTATTGATCACCGTTCCATAACCGCAGGCGCACAGGAAGGTTGGCAGACTCGCGGATGTCGTGGATCCACTGCTCGAGCTTGCGGTCAATCGCCTGTTGGAAAAACATGTCGACGCCTCCCTGATGTGCAGGTGTTCGGGACGGCCATCGGATTGCGGCCCGAACGGATCACATTAGCTTACGACAAACTTTCCCATTGTGCTGTGCGGGTCTTAGGGGCGCGTGCCGGGCCAATCGCTTGGCAGCAAGCGCCGTGCCGGCATGGCGCAATGCGCAATAACCCATTGCGCCGGCCCGTCCGGCTATGGGGCGAGGCGGACGATCGCCCAACTGCCGTCTGCCTGTTTGCGGTACTCCAGCCGGTCGTGCAGGCGCGATGGGCGGCCTTGCCAGAATTCGAGCCGCTCCGGCAGCAGCCGGTAGCCGCCCCAGTGCGGCGGGCGCGGCGGCGCATCGCCAAAGCGCTGGCGGTATTCGGCTTCGCGCGCTTCCAGCGTGGCGCGATCGGGCACCTCGCTGCTTTGCTCCGAGGCCCAGGCGCCCAGACGGGAGCCCAGCGGGCGCGAGTGGTAATAGGCGTCGCTTTCGGCATCGCTCACTTTTTCGACGATGCCCTGGATGCGCACTTGCCGCTCCAGCCCGATCCAGTGGAACAGCAGCGCTGCGCGGGGGTTGGCGGCCAGTTCTTCGCCCTTGTGGCTGGCGTAGTTCGTGAAGAAGGTGAAGCCGCGCTCGTCCAGGTTCTTGAGCAGGACGATGCGGGCCGACGGCTGGCCATGCGGGTCGACGGTGGCGAGCGTCATGGCGTTGACTTCAGCGATCTCGGCCTTCAGGGCCTCGTCGAACCAGCGGCGGAACTGGCGCAGGGGGTTGGCGTCGACGTCGGCGATGTCGAGCGAAGCGCGGGCGTAATCGGTGCGGATATCGGCAATGGAGGTCATGGGCGTGGCGAATGCGGCATGCGAACGGGCCGAGTATAGACAAACACCGCCTGCCGTTATTTGCTCGCGCGCAAAGGGGGCTGGCACGGTTTGCGCTTGCCGCCGGGGGCTGGCGATCCGTTCTGCGCCGCCTATATTGGCTAGTCAAGGGCATCAGGCTGCGGCGCTTGCCATGTCTGCCACAAAAATTTCAACAGGATGTCGAAATGGTCCCCCGTTCCCATGTTCCCGACACCGCCGCTGGTCTGACGCGCCGCCAGTGGCTGCAGGGCACGCTCGCGTTGGCTGCGGCCGGGCTGGCAGGCTCGCAGGTGCTGCGTGCAGTCGCCCAGGCCCCGACTGAATCGCTCGATGCATTCATGGCGTTGTCACAGGCGCTGACGGCACGGCCCGCGCTGGATCGCGGCGTGGGCACGCGGTTGCTGGCCGCGCTGGGCAAATCCAGCGCCGACTTTGCCGCGCAATTACGGCCGCTGGCACAGGCACTGGCAGCGGGCTCGCTGTCCGACGCACAGCAGAAGACGGCGCTGCAGATTCTCGAAGCGTGGTACCTGGGTGTGGTCGACGGCAATGTCGTTACGTACGAGCAGGCGCTGATGTACAGCGTGGTCTCCGACACGCTCGTCATCCGCACGTATTGCCCGAACCAGCCCGGCTTCTGGGCCGAGCCCCCTGTCGAGAGGCAAGCCTGATGGCCGATACCCAACAAGCCGATATCGTGGTCGTGGGTTCCGGCGTGGCCGGGGCGCTGGTGGCGTACGAACTGGCCCGCGCGGGCAAGTCGGTGCTGATGCTCGAAGCCGGCCCGCGCCTGCCGCGCTGGGAGATCGTCGAGCGCTTTCGCAACCAGGCCGACAAGATGGATTTCATGGCGCCATATCCGTCGACGCCATGGGCGCCGCATCCGGAATATGGCCCGCCCAACAACTACCTCGTGCTCAAGGGCGAGCATCAGTTCAACTCGCAATACATTCGCGCGGTAGGCGGCACGACGTGGCACTGGGCCGCATCGACGTGGCGCTTTCTGCCGAACGACTTCAAGCTGCGCAGCGTGTACGGCATCGCGCGCGACTGGCCGATCCAGTATCAGGATCTTGAGCGCTATTACGGCCTGGCTGAAGAGGCCCTCGGCGTATGGGGCCCGAACGACGAAGACCTCGGCTCGCCGCGCAGCCAGCCGTATCCCATGGCGCCGCTTCCGCTGTCATTCAGTGAACGCACGATCAAGGATGCACTCAACGCGCACGACGCGAGCTTCCACGTGGTGACCGAACCCGTGGCCCGCAACAGCCGCCCGTACGACGGCCGGCCGACCTGCTGTGGCAACAACAACTGCATGCCGATCTGCCCGATCGGTGCGATGTACAACGGCATCGTCCACGTGGAGAAAGCCGAGCAGGCCGGCGCGCGGCTGATCGAGAACGCCGTGGTCTTCAAGCTCGAGGTCGGCCCCAACAAGCGCATCGTGGCTGCGCGCTACAAAGACGCGAAAGGCGCCGAGCACCGCGTGGAAGGCAAATGGTTCGTGCTGGCCGCCAACGGTATCGAAACGCCCAAGCTGATGCTGATGTCGACCAGCCAGGATTTTCCGAAGGGCGTTGGCAACAGTTCTGACATGGTCGGGCGCAACCTGATGGACCACCCCGGCACCGGCGTGAGCTTTTATGCCGACCGCAAGTTGTGGCCGGGCCGCGGGCCGCAGGAAATGACCTCGCTGATCGGCTTTCGTGACGGGCCGTTCCGCGCCACGCAGGCCGGCAAGAAGCTGCACCTGTCGAATATCTCGCGCATCGAGCAGGAGACGCAGCGCATCTTCAAGGAAGGCAAGCTCATCAAGCCCGCCGAACTGGATGCGCGCATCCGCGACCAGGCCGCGCGCTACGTGCAGTTCGACAGTTTCCACGAGATCCTGCCGCTGCCGGAAAACCGCATCGTGCCGAGCGCGACTGAGGTCGACGCCATTGGCATTCCGCGCCCGGAGATCACGTACCACATCGACGACTACGTCAAACGCAGCGCCGTGCATACACGCGAGGTCTACGCAACGGCGGCGCAGGTGATGGGCGGCACCCATGTCGAGTTTCACGACGACTTCGCGCCCAACAATCACATCACCGGCGCCACGATCATGGGTGCCGATCCGAAAGACTCCGTGGTCGACAAGGATTGCCGGACGTTTGACCACCCGAACCTGTTCATCAGCAGCAGTTCCACCATGCCGACGGTGGGCACCGTGAACGTGACGCTGACCATCGCGGCGCTGGCGTTGCGGATCGCCGATCAACTGAAGAAGGAGGCGTGAGATGAAAACGATCGCTTCTTTTTCGCTGCTGTTGCTGACCGGCCTGGTAGCCAATGCCTGGGCGAAGGACACCCCGGCCGACACCGCACAGATCAAACGCGGCGAATACCTCGCCATTGCGGCGGACTGCGCGGCCTGCCATACGGCGCCCGGCGGCAAGCCGTTTGCCGGTGGCTTGCCGATGCAGATTCCGATGCTGGGCACCATTTACAGCAGCAACATCACGCCCGATGAGAAGACCGGCATCGGCAAATGGACCTACGAAGAATTCGAGCGCGCCGTGCGCAAGGGCGTGGACGACGACGGCAACAACCTGTATCCGGCCATGCCGTATCCGTCGTACGCAAAGATCAGCGATGCGGACATGCGCGATCTTTATGCGTACTTCCGCAACGGTGTGCCGGCCGTGCAGAACGACCCGCCACAAAGCACGATCCGCTGGCCGCTGAACATGCGCTGGCCGCTCAAGCTGTGGAACCTCATCTTCCTCAAGAGCGAGCCGTACGTTCCGAAGGCCGACAAGTCGCCGACATGGAATCGCGGTGCGTACCTCACGCAGGGCTTGGCGCACTGCGGTACGTGCCATACACCGCGCGGTTTTGCCATGCAGGAGAAGGCGCTGGACGAGCGCGGCAGCGGCTATCTGGCGGGCTCGACGCTGGCCGGCTGGACAGCGTTCAACATCACCTCGGACCCCACGAGCGGCATCGGCGCATGGAAGCCCGAACAGCTGGTGCAATACCTGCGCACCGGCAGCGTGCCCGGCGTGGCACAGGCCGCCGGGCCGATGGGCGAAGCGGTGCAGCACAGCTTTTCGAAGATGACGATGCAGGACGTCCAGGCCATCGCCGAATATCTGCGGACGGTGCCTGCGGTGAGCAACAACCTCGAACGCGCACGGCAGGATTGGGGCAAGCCTGCCACCGATGTGACGACGCTGCGCGGCAAGCCCATCGAGACCACGATCGACGCCGCGCGCCTGTATCTCGGCAATTGCGCCACGTGTCACCAAGCCGATGGACGCGGCACGCCCGACGGCTACTACCCGCCGCTGCTGCACAACTCCACGGTCGGCACACGGGATACGACCAACCTCGTGCAGGTCATTCTGTTCGGCATTGAGCGCAAGGCGGGCGACCGGCACATCGGCATGCCGGCGTTCGGGCGCGAACTGTCGAATGAACAGCTCGCTGCGCTGACGAACTACGTCACGCACCAGTTTGGCGACCCCGCCACGCCGGCGGTGACCGCGGAAGCCATCGCCAAACGGCGCTCAGCCAAGTAGCGCCACCGTGCCGGCGGCGTGTCAGCCGCCGGTGGTCAGCGGATCGCGCGACGCGGGTGGGGCGGGGCGGGGTGCAGGACGCTGGGGCGCCACCGTCTTGCCCGCGTCGGGTTGTGTCGACTTCAACTCGCCTTCCGGCGTGCGCCCCGGCTTCTTGCTGTGATACGTCTGGCCGGGTGGCGGCGCGGTGGGGCGCTGGCGAACGTCGGCGAGCAGCTTGCCGCAGGCGCTCTCCGGCGCCGGCTTCAGTTCCAGAACGGGCAATACCGCCGCCACCGGCGCCGTCAGCGCCAGCGCCACTGCACCGCCTGCCCGCAGCGCCACGACGGCTGGATTGACGGACACATCCGGATGCTTGTACGTGCCCTTCACATACAGCGGCGTGCGCAGCGAAAACACGCGCAGCCCCTTCGAATCCGGGTGGATCGTAAAGTCCAGCGCTTCCTGCTTGAAGCTCGTCGCGCCGGTCACATCGATGACGGCATCCTGCGTATCCACCACGAACGTGCGCGCCTGCGCCAGGCCGTTGCTCACGGCAAAGTCGCCGGCGGCGCAATTGATGGTGACCTGCTTGTCTCCGAAGAGCTTGGTCAGGATCACGTTGCCGACGTTCAGCCCCATGGCTTCCAGGATGAACTTGCTGATGGTGCCTTGCTCCACCAGGATTTTGACCTCGCCGTTGGACGAACCGAGCAGCGCTGCCACCGAGTTGCCCGTCGCCGAGAGCCGAGCGTCGCCGTTGATCTCACCCACGCTGGCCCGCACGGATTCGATTTTCGGAAACAGTTGCTTGATCTTGAAGTGTCGTGCCGCCAGCGCCGCGCGCGCCTGCATCGGCGTGGCGTGTCCGTCGAGCTGGATATTGGACGTGAGCGTGCCGCCCGCAATGCCGAAGTTGAGCGGATCGAGCGTGAGCACCGCGTCCTGCAGCTTGATGTGTGTGACGAGGTGGTTGATCGGCAGGTCGGCGGTCTGGACGATGCGCTCGCCGGTGAACTTCACGTCCGCGTCGATGGCGTTCCAGCGATCGGTGCGGAAGGGCTCCACCGGTAGGACCTTGTCGGCGGGTTGGCGCACGGTTTTGCTGTCGCCGGGGTCGGCGCTCGGGTCGGCGCGCTTGGCCTTGCTGGCGTTGGAGTCGGCACCGATGATGGGCGCGAGGTCAGCAAACAGCAATTGATGCGAGACCAGCTCGCCCGTCAATTGCGGACGCGGCTCGCGCATCGCATAAGTGAGCGTGCCGCCCAGATCGGAACCGCCCACGCGTCCCGTGAATTTCTCGTAGCGCCACGTCGAGCCTTGCTTGCGCAGTTCGCCGATCAGGCGGCCGCGCGTGTCAAACGGCGGTGTGTCGGGCAGTACCACGCCGGTCAGCGGATACAACTGCGCCATGCTTGCGCCCGACAGGTGCAAGCGCAAATCGAGGGCCGTCAGGCTGGCGGGGTTGGTGAGCGTGCCAGCCAGGTCGATGCGCGTCTTGCCGACCGTCACATCGGCCTGCAGCGGGTAAGGACGTTGGGCGTCCTGTAGACGGAGCACGCCGCCGGCCTTGCCGGTGCCGTTGATGGTGGCGTTGTTGTAGGTGCCCTTGACCGTCCATGCGATGCCGTAAGGCTGCTGGGGGTCCGGCGCGACTGGCATCTGCGCCGCAGTGTCGGAAGCTGCTGCGCCCGAAGCAGCCGGCACCTTGGGGGGCTGGTCCGCGCTCTTGACGACGGTGCCGTTGGCGGCGGTGTACAGCGCCTGGTTGTCGACGGTGTCGATGGTCGCGGCCAGGTGGATGCGCTTGATGTCGTCGTCCAGCACCAGCGAGCCCTTGCTGAATGCGATCTCCCGCAGGTCCAGTTTCCAATCCGATGGCTTCTTGTTGTCGCCCTCGCTGCCCGGCAGGTTGAACGTCCAGTTGTTGCGGTTCTGCTTGTCGCGCTCCAGCGCAATGGCGGGCGTGTCGAGCGTCACGCTCGGGATCACGATGCGATGCGCCAGCAGCGGCAGCGCCTCCAGCACAAACGTGAGTTGATGGATGGTGGCAACGTGCGGTTGCTTGGCCCAGTCCGGGTTGCCGACCGTGATGTCGTTGGCGATCAATCGCGGCCACGGCACATACGCGCGCCAGCCGGATTCGCCTTGAGGCTTCTTCCACGTGAGGATCAGGTCGCCGTTGATGGCGAAGGGGCGCCCGATGGCTTGCGAGACGCGGTCATTCAGATAGGGCCTGGCGCGGTTCCAGTCGAACGTCAGCACAAAGATGACCGCCGCTGCCACGATGACGACGGGTGTGATGACCAGTCCGAGGGCGAGTTTGCCGGATGTACGCATCGTGTTTTTGTTGGTATTGGCACAAAAATGCGACCGCGCGCGTTGATATATAGTTCGGCGCAACCACGATTCAATTGTGTCATGAGCCAAGTAGCAATCAGCGCGCCCGCGCACCCGCCCATCCTCGATGACGAATACGCACGCCGGTTTGGCGGCGTCGCCCGGTTGTACGGCCCGCAGGCGCTCGAGCGGTTTGCGGCGTCGCACGTGTGCGTGATCGGCATCGGCGGCGTGGGGTCGTGGGTGGCTGAGGCGGTGGCGCGTTGCGGTGTCGGCAAGTTCACGCTGATCGACCTCGATCACATTGCCGTGTCCAACACCAACCGCCAGATCCACGCGCTGGGCGACGCGTATGGCATGGCCAAGGTCGACGCCATGGCCGAGCGCATGCTCCAGATCAATCCGCGCGCCGAAATCAGCCGTATCGACGACTTCGTGACCGTCGAAAACGTCGAGGCATTGCTCGGCCACCCGTTCGACTACGTGATCGATGCCATCGATGCTGTGAAGGTGAAGACGGCCATCATCGCGTTCTGCAAACGCACCGGCAAGCGCGTCGTGACGTGCGGCGCCGCGGGTGGGCAACTGGACCCCACACGCATTCGCGTGACAGATCTCTCGCGCACGATTCAAGACCCCCTGCTGGCCAAGGTGCGCGGCAACCTGCGTCGCCAGCACGGCTTTTCGAAGAACCCGAAGTCGCGTTTCGGTATCGACGCGGTGTTCTCCGACGAGCCGCTGCGCTACCCGGAACCCGAGCAGCAGGCGTGCGCCGTCGAGTTGCCCGTTGAGTCGAGCCACGCCGGCATCCACGACCTTGCGGCGGCGGGCGACATTGCCGTGGTCAACGCGCCGCCCGCGCCGCAGCCGGCGCAAGGGCCGCAGGGCCTGGCATGCGCGGGGTTTGGTTCGTCCGTATGTGTGACGGCGGTGTTCGGGATGGTGGCCGCCTCAACGGCGCTGCGCGCGATCGCCGGCGTGTGACGGCGTGCGGCCTTATCGCGGGATGACCTGATCCAGCTTTTCGCGGATGGTGTCGGCGTACACGCCCGACCACCCGTCTCGCGGCTGGCTGTTGGCAAAGACCACAAAACCCGGCATGACCGACACGCCGTATCGATCGGCGGTGTGCTGGTTTTCGTCGAAGTCCATGGTGACGAAGGTGGCGCGTCCGGCGTAGCTCGATTCCATCTGTTCAAGGCTGGCCACGGCGGACTGGCTGGGATGGCTCCACTCTGCGGCAAAGCACACCACCACCGGGTTGCGTTGCGAGGCGTCGATCACATCGGATTGAAACGAGGCATCGTTGACGGTCTTCATGGGCGCTCCCAGGGTGGAGTGGACGCCCGCGCAACGAAGGCCTGCGGGCAGGGCCACTCTGACTCTAGGCAGCAGACCGCCGGTCGACAACCTGTGTTCAGGCGACGGGCTCGATATTGCGCAGCGGGCTGCCCATTTGCGCCAGATACGTCGTCATCATGCGGTCCATCATGTCGACATGTTGGGCAAACCAGGCGGGCAATTCCGCCACCAGCCGACGGCCCAGTTCCATCTCACCGGCCGCGGCGCGCTTGCGCACTTCGCGGCACAGCGCCAGCACGTTGTCGTGTTCGCCGCGATGGCAGTGACGCGGGGGAAAGTCGGCCGCGTCCATCCAGGCGTTTTCTTCAGCGAAGTGATGCTCGGTGTGGTCGATGAAGGCGTCGAGTGCGTGGATGAACTCCGCGTCCGACGCATCTGCAACGGCATTGAGCAGCGCACAGAACTCGACGTGGTTGGCGTCGGTGGCGGCGTCTCCGAGTTGGAGCGCTTCTGACCATTCGATCACGGGCATGGCAGGCTGGGAAATGGGATGGGCGAGGCGATCAGCTTAAGTGAGGTACACCGCGCCGCAGTTTGACGACGGGCAAACCTGTTAGCCGGCGTCCGGGGCGGGATGCTGCTGCAGCACTTCCACCGCCCGCGCATAGAGCGCCACCGATGGCGCATAGCCACGCCCGATCTGGTACAGCGTGCCGCCTTGTTCCGCCAGCAGGCTCGGGAAGCCATTGATGCCCCAGCGGCGCGAGAGTCGGAAGTCTTCGCGTGTTTCATCGCGCAGCGCATCCGTATCGAACACGGCATCGAAGTGTTCCGCCTTAACGCCATGGGCCAGCGCAACGTCGCGCAGCACATCGGCTTGTGTGGTGTCGCGCCCTTCAGCGTAGAAAGCGTGCTGGATCGCCTGAAAGACGGTGAGCACGCGTTCGTCGTCCTCGGCCCAGTGTTCGCGCGCCATGACGACGGCGCGGCAGGCGGGTTCGGTGTCATAGACAAAGCCGTCGCGACGCATGGCCACCTGGGGCGACTGGTCGAACGGCATGCCGCTGCGCTCGGCCACGGCATGCCAGTGGTGGAGGATTTCGTCGCGCTTGTCGGCGGCCATCGGCTCGCGCTGGCCGGGGCGCAGGCCCCCCGTGATGACCGTAAGCGGCACCGGCGCACCCAGCGTGTCCCCCAGCCGCTTGCGCAGGTCAGCCAATTGCGGGCCGAAGCCGTAGCACCACGAACACATCGGATCGGCCACGTAGATCAATCGCATGATGGCTGCCTCAATTCAATTTGGACGCGAGCTGCCGGCGCCAGTGTGATACCGCCTGGGGCGCGTCCCGCATCATGTCGAATACCGAGACCATCGTCTTGCGCGCAATGTCGTCGCGGAAGGCGCGATCCCGCTCGACGATGGCGAGCAATTGCTCCAGGGCCGCTTCGTAATCCTGGCCGGCGATGTACTGCTGCGCCAGGTCGAGCCGGGCCTGCAGGTTGTCCGGTTGCGCTTCCACGACCGTGCGCAGGGCACCGGCATCGGGCAGCGTGTCGGCCCGTTCGGTGGCCCGCAGGCGCGTTTGCAGCGGAGCATAGCGCTCGTCCTGCGGCGCCTTGGGCGAGAGCAATGCGAATTCGTCCTGCGCGGCATGCGCGTCGCCGGTGTCGAGCAGCAGGTTCACCAGCGCAAAGCGCGCGGCGTCGAAGCCGGGGTCGAAGGCCAGGGCGTTCTGGAATGCTTCGCGCGCGTGGGCAGTTTCACCGGCCTGGCTCGCGGCCAGCCCTTCGCGATAGGCGACTTCCGCGGGTTGCGGGATCACGCGGTCAAGGAACGCCCGCAATTGCGCTTCCGGCAAAACCCCGACGAACTGGTCGACCGGCTTGCCATCCACGAACGCCACTACGTACGGGATGCTGCGGACGTGGAACTGGGCGGAAAGCTCGGGGTTTTCGTCCGAGTTGATCTTGGCGAGCTTCCACTTGCCGGCGTATTCCGCTTCCAGCTTTTCCAGCATCGGACCCAATGTGCGGCAGGGGCCGCACCATGGCGCCCAAAAATCGACCAGCACCGGGATCTGGCGAGAGGTCTCGATCACTTCTTGCGCGAAATTCTGCGAGGTGATGTCGCTCATCGTCGGGGTTCTCCTGAGGGGCAATGGCGCCGGCATAGGCGCCGGCGAGAGGTATCAGCCATTTTACTTGGGGGTGGACCGGGCCGTTTCGAGGCCGGCTGCGGTGCGGTGTGGGCACCGCAATGACGTATGTCAGAGCAACGGTTGAAAATAGAACGATCGTTCGGATACCATCCGGTAAAAACAACACACAGATTCACGGAGACATGGCATGACACGACCGCACTTCCAGTTCTGGCCCCGCCGTTTGCCGCACAACATCAGCTCGCCGCAAACGAGCCTTTGGTACAACCTGGAAGTGTCTGCCCGACGCTATCCGGACAAGGATGCCGTCATCTTCTACGGTCGGCACACGACATTCCAGGAACTGCACGACGATGCCGTGGCCGTAGCTGGCTGGCTGCAACAGGTGGCGGGTGTGCAAAAGGGCGATCGCGTGCTGCTGTACATGCAGAACTGTCCGCAGTTCATGGCCGCGTACTACGGCATCTTGCGCGCCGATGCGGTGGTCGTGCCGGTCAACCCGATGAACCGGCCCGAAGAGTTCAAGCACTACGTGACCGACGCGGGCGCCGCCACGGTCATCTGCAGTGCCGATCTGGCCGCTAACGTGACCGCCGCCAACGCCGACTTGCCGGAAGCGCAGCGCACGCGGCACCTGCTCGTTACGTCGTACGCCGATGCGCTGCCGGCCACCTACGAATATCCCGAAGACGCGCCCCCCGCATGGATCACCGCCCAGCATCCGGCGCAGCCTGGCGCCGTTGCATGGAACGACGTGCTCGCGCAGCGCCTTGTGCCCGGCCCGCACACCGCTGGACCCGACGACCTGGCCGTGATGCCATACACATCCGGCACGACGGGTTTCCCGAAGGGCTGCATGCACCCGCATCGCACGGTGATGCACAACATCGTCGGTGGCTCGATGTGGTCGAACGGGACGAAGGAGGGCGTGAGCCTGTCGATCATCCCGTTGTTCCATGTGACCGGCATGCAGTACGGCATGAATGCGCCGATCTACATGGGCTCGACGGTCGTGATGCTGCCGCGCTGGGATCGCGAAGTGGCGGGGCGGCTGATCTCGCGCTACAAGATCACGCATTGGACGAACATCCCGACCATGGTGATCGACTTCCTGGCGAGCCCCCAACTGGCGGAGTTCGACCTGTCGAGCCTTGCCTACATTGGTGGCGGCGGCGCGGCGATGCCGCAGGCCGTGGCCGAGCGCCTGCTGAAGGATTTCAACCTGGCGTACCAGGAAGGCTACGGCCTGTCGGAGACCATCGCGCCGACGCACAGCAATCCGGCCGATCGCGCCAAGCAGCAGTGTCTCGGCATTCCCGTGTTCAACACCGATGCGCGCATCGTCGATCCGCAGACGCTCAAGGAATTGCCGCCGGGCGAGGTGGGCGAAATCATTGTCAGCGGCCCGCAGGTGTTCCTGGGCTACTGGGGCAAGCCTCAGGCCACCGCCGAGGTCTTCATCGAATTCGAAGGCAAGAAGTTCTTCCGCACGGGCGATCTCGGCAAGATGGACGAAGAGGGCTATTTTTTCCTCACCGACCGGCTGAAACGCATGATCAACGCGTCGGGCTTCAAGGTGTGGCCGGCCGAGGTGGAAAGCCTGCTGTACAAGCATCCCGACGTGCAGGAGGCGTGCATTATCGGCACGCGCGACGCGTATCGCGGCGAGTCGGTCAAGGCGGTGGTGGTGCTCAAGGCCCACGCCAAGGGCAAGACCACCGAAGACGACATCATCAACTGGGCGCGCGACAACATGGCGGCCTACAAGTACCCGCGCGTGGTCGAGTTTGTGGATGCGCTGCCCAAGTCCGGCACGGGCAAGGTGATGTGGCGCACGCTGCAGGAGCAGGAAAACGCAAGGAATGAAGCAGCCGAGAAACCGGCCGCTGCCTAAAGAGCGCAGCAAGAGAAAGGGGCCCGAGTGGCCCCTTTTTCAATGCCCGCGCGCCTTGAAGAGCAGTGCGCCGATGCCGTGGAAACCACGCTGGCGCGCATGCCGCATCGGCGTGACGCCGCCGCGGTCGGCCAGGTTCGGGTCCGCTCCGCCGTCAAGCAGCAGTTGCACGGTCTTCTCGTATTTGTCGCTGCCATCGCCCAGCGCCACGGCTTCGATCAGCGCGGTCAGGCCCAGGTTGTTGGTGGCATCGGGCGGAACGCCGGCCTTCACGAGTTCATTGACGACTTCGACATAGCCGCGGCGTGCAGCCGGGATGAGCGCGGTGTCGCCGTCCCCGTTGGTGGCGCGCAGGTTGGCGCCATGCGAGAGCGCCAGGCGCACCGTTTCCGCATCGCCTTGGGCCGCAGCGAGCAGGAAGGCGCTGTTCTGCGTGTTGTCCTGCACGTTGACGTCGGCGCCGGCCTGGATGAGCAGGCGTGCTGCCGCGCCCATATGCGCCATGACGGCAGCGATGAGCGCCGTGCGGCCATCGGCGTCGCGCGCCTTGAGGCTGGCGCCTTCGGCGAGCAATGCCTGGATAGCCATCGTGTTGCCGGCCTGTGCGGCGAGGATCAGGTCGCGATCACGCGTGGCCGGGTCGCTGCGGCGGGCGGGGCGTGCGTCGGGCGTGCGTGTCGTGCTGGGCGCAACCTTCGCACCGGCGCTGGCCGCCACATGCAGGATGGGCAGATGCTGCTCCTGCCAGGCGTTGGCCATGTCGCCTACAGCCAGTGCCATCCCCAGCATGACGCCGATGAGCTGGTTGAGCGCTGGATGCGGGGCGATGAGCATGGCGGGCAGGTTCAGGCGCTGAGATAGGGATCCGGCAGCGGCGCGGTGTCGGTTGCGTCCGTTGCATCGGTCGTGGCGCAGGGGCCGTTTGCCGCGTCGGTCGCCTGCAGGCGCGACCACAGGCGGTCCAGATACGGATCGTGCAGCCCGTTGCTGGCCAGGCCGATCAGCGTGCGCTGCAGGTATTCGCGTGCCGGGCCGTACAGCCCGACCGCGTTGCGCAGGCAGCCGACCACGCGCTCGTCGGGCAGGCGGCCGGCATACGCTTCGTGCGCGCGGTTCATGACAAAGGCCAGCGCCAGGACGCGTTTGCCGTTGATCTCGGTCGGCAGCCAGCGGGGGAGGTACGCGCCGGTCAGCATTTCGCGGCGCCACAGCACGCGGAATTCATGCTCGGCATGGTCGCGCGGTACGCGAAACGCCACGCCCCGGCAGCTGCCGCCCCGGTCGAGGCCGAGTACGAGCCCTGGGTTGTCCCAGGTGCCGCGGTTGATGCGGGAGTAGAGATAGAAGCCGCGGTGATAGCCGTGCACCGTGGCACGTGCGGCCTCGGTGTGAAAGATCATCGGGTTCCAGATCAAGGAGCCGTACCCGAACACCCAGGCGTCCTGGCATTCGCCGGGCGCAGCCGACAACCGCGCGAGCGTCGATGCAAGCGACGCTTCCAGCGCAGCCTCGGTCAGCAGCGACGACGCGACGGGCGAATCACCCAGGGCGGCGCGCAACCGGTTCTGTTCGAGATCCTCTCGGGTGACGGCCATGTCGCAAGCATAGAGCAATCGTCAAGAGTGGTCACGCGGGCGGACGGCCGATGGCCCGGAAACAGGGCGTTGCGCGTGTAGGGGGAGGCTTGACTATGGCGCGGCCGCAACGGTGAAGCGTGCGCAGCCGGAAAACTGGAGGCGGGGGATCGGAATTGAACCGTCTTATACGGCTTTGCAAGCCGCAGCATTGACCACTCTGCCACCCCGCCGGGGGAGGCGGCTTGCGATGCGCCGTGTGACGCATCGCAAGCCGGGGCGGATTCTAGCGCAGGATCAGACTTCCAGCAGGTCGACTTCAAAAAGCAACGTTGCGTTCGGGGGGATCACACCGCCCGCGCCGCGTGCGCCGTAGCCGAGGGCCGCCGGGATGATCAGCTTGCGCGTGCCGCCGACCTTCATGCCTTGCACGCCTTCGTCCCAGCCCTTGATGACCATGCCGCCGCCCAGGTGGAAGGCGAAGGGGTCGTTACGGTCTTTGCTGGAATCGAACTTCTTGCCGGCCTGGCCGTTTTCGTAGAGCCAGCCGGTGTAGTGCACGGTGACGTATTTGCCGGCCGTGGCTTCAGCGCCGTCGCCGACGACGACATCTTCGTATTGCAGGCCGCTTGCGGTGGTTTCGATGGTCATGATGAGCCTCGTGGAGTGGCGTGGGTGATAAGGGAACAGGCTCAGGCAGCGGTTGCGGCCTTGAGGGTTTCGAGCTGGACGTGGACGTTGTCCGCGTCGTTGGCGACCCAGATGTCGCCGTCCTGGATGGTGACCTGCAGACGCATGGTGCGTTCCACCATGGCGGCCAGCGCAGCCACGGTGTCGGCGGCGACTTCGTACACCGACACGTTGGCAAAGCGCGTGATCTTGCTTTCGGTCTGCTGCCACCACACGCGGCTGGCGTTGCCGCTATATGTATAGACGGCGACCTGCTCCGCGCGGTTGCTGGCCTTGCGGATGCGCGTGTCGTCGGGGTTGCCGAGGTCGATCCACAGCTCGATGGCGTCGGTCAGGTCGCGCTGCCAGAGTTCGGGCTCGTCGGGCTCCGACAGGCCGCGTGTGAAGGCGAGTGTTTCGCTGGCGTGGCGGGCGAAGGCGAGCACGCGCACCATCATGCGTTCGTCGTTCTCGCTCGGGTGGCGGGCGACGGTCAGCGCGCGGTTGGCGTAGTAGTGGCGATCCATGTCGGCGATCTGCAGATCGACCTTGTAGATCGTGGATTTCAGGGCCATGCGGGTGGTCGGCGGATGGGCCGTTTTTGGCAAAGCGCGCATTGTCGCACGGGCCGATGAAGCTGACGGCATCGGCCGGGCGCATTCCCAACGGCGGCTGTTTGCGGTATACGAGCGGTGCGTGCGCTAGTCGGCGCATGTTTTTCCTATCCAAACCAGGACAATCAGAACGATGCGTTGGATATTCGGAATCGTGGGTCTGTTGCTCGGAGGCCTGTCGGGGGGCGTCGTCGGGGCGTTCTTTGGGGCATTGATCGGTCTGGGACTGGCATCGCTGATCTTGTACATGGACAAGCGGGCCAGCGCGCAGTGGGCCAATCCGCCCGACGGCGCCGGCGCAACGGGCACGGCGCCTGACCATGCGGCCCCCCAGGCAGCCATGTCGCCGCCCGCGACGCTGCAGGAGCGTGTGGCCCGGCTCGAGCACGAGGTTTCGCTCCTGCGCCGGCAACTGGCCGAAATCAGAGGCGGAACGTTCGTCGCGCCTGCCGAGGTGGAGCAGGCAGCCGCAGAGGTGCCACCGGCCGTGGCCGAGGCATTGCCGTCCGTGGAGGCGCCTGCGGTGCCCGTGCCTGCGCCGCAGGGTGCGGTTCCGCCGCCGATGCCTCAACCTGCTGCGCAACCCGTGCCCGTCTTGGCACCGCACGAGCCCGATTGGGTGGAGCGCGCCGTCGGCGCCGCCCGCGACTGGCTGCTGGGCGGCAACAGCGTGGTGCGGGTCGGCATCCTGATCCTGTTCTTCGGTGTGGCGTTCCTGCTCAAGTACGCGGCGGACAACAGCCTGCTGCCGGTTGAATTCCGGCTGGCCGGTGTGGCGGTCGGGGCGATCGCGTTGCTGGGCATCGGCTGGCGCCTGCGCGAGAAGCGCCCGGGCTATGCGCTGGTGCTGCAGGGTGGCGGGGTCGGCGTCCTGTATCTGACAGTGTTTGCAGCGACGCGCGTCGTGCCGCTGCTCAGCCCGGGGATGGCGTTTCCGCTGCTGGTGCTGATTTGCGCGCTGGCCGCCGGGCTGGCGGTCAAGCAGAACGCGCCGGCGCTCGCTTTTACGGGCAGTGCAGGCGGCTTCCTGGCACCGATTCTGATCTCGACGGGCCAAGGCAGCCACGTGGCGCTGTTCAGCTATTACGCGCTGCTGAACGCGGGCATTTTCGCCATTGCGTGGTTCCGGGCGTGGCGAGCGCTGAATCTGCTCGGCTTCGTCTTTACGTTCGGCATTGCCACGGCCTGGGGCGTGCTGCGCTATCAGCCGTCGTTGCTGGCGAGCACCGAGCCGTTCCTGATCCTCTTCTTCCTGATGTATGTGGGCATTGCGCTGCTGACCGCGCTGCGCCGCCATGTCAGCCTCAAACACTACGTTGACGGCACGCTGGTGTTCGGCACGCCGCTGGTGGCGATGGGGTTGCAGGCGGGGCTGGTGCACCACATTCCGTTTGCGATGGCGTGGAGCGCCACCGCCCTGGCCGCGTTCTATCTGGCGATTGCGGGCTGGCTGGCGCCCAAACGAGCGAATCTCGGCCTGCTGTACGAAGCGATGTTTGCGTTGGGTGTGATCTTCATCACGCTGGCAATCCCGCTGGCTTTCGATGGACGCACGACCAGCGCGGTGTGGGCCCTGGAAGGTGCCGCCGTGGTGTGGCTGGGCGTGCGCCAGCAGCGGCGGCTGGCGCTGGCAGCAGGCCTGCTTCTGCAACTCGCGGCCGGCGCCGCCTTCGCCGTGGATGCCGTGTTCGACTGGGCTCCGCAGCACAGCTGGGCCGTGCTCAACAGCCGTTATATCGGCGGGGTGTTGATTGCGCTGGCGGGCGTCTTCAGTGGCTGGCGCCTGCACGGCAAGGCGGAGGCGCGTGCGTGGCTGAAGGCGGCGCCGGTGCTCGGCATTGCTGCGTCGGCGTGGGGCTTGCTGTGGTGGCTCGGTAGCGGCAGCAACGAGATCGACCGCTGGGCCTGGCGCATTGCCACCAAGACCGTCGACCGGCCGGACATTCCGCTGTACGCGGCCTTTGCCGTGCTGACGGCGTGGGCTGCACACGGCCTGCGCCGCAAGCTCGATTGGGCACTGGCCGAGTGGCCTGCGCTGGCGTTGTCCCCGGCGCTGGCGCTGATTTCGCTGGCTGCGATCGAACACTGGGCGCCGTCGCCGCTGGCCGGCTGGGGCGGACTGGTGTGGATTGCCGCCGTGGTGCTCGCCTTCGTGCTGCTGCGTCGCCAGGAACGCGACGTGAAAGACAACCTCCTCGCGCCGCTGCATACCGTGCTGTTCTGGTTGATCTGCGGCGTACTGGCCACGGAAGGCTACTGGCGCCTCGACGCCTACGTGCCCGAGGGCACGTGGAGCTTCGCCGCCTGGGCCTATGCCTACGGCGCGTTGCTCGCCCTGCTGGCAGGTGCAGGCTGGCGTATCCGCTGGCCGATTGCCCGTTTCGAGCGCGCCTATCTGCTGTGGGGCGCCGCACCGCTGGCTGCCCTGCTGTGGTTGTGGAGCCTCGCCAGCGCTGCCAGCGACGGTAATGCCGCGCCGCTGTTCTACCTGCCGATTCTCAACCCGCTGGACGTGGCGCAACTGCTGGTGTTCCTTGCCATCGCGCTGTGGATGCGCCGCGTAGCGCTACAGAAGCTCGTCCCCGAGCCGATGGTGATCGGCTACGCCATCGGCGCGACGCTCTTTATCTGGGCCAACGCGGTGCTGCTGCGCACGCTGCACCATTGGGCGCATGTGCCCTACACACTGGACGATCTGGGCGCCTCGATGCTGGTGCAGGCGTCGCTGTCGATGTTCTGGACGGTGCTGGCGTTGGCGGTGATGGTGTTTGCCACGCGGCGCGCCAGCCGCGCGCTGTGGTTCACCGGCGGAGCGCTGCTGGGCGTGACGGTGGTCAAGCTGTTCCTGTTCGATCTGTCGCGCGTGACAGGTGTCGAGCGCATCGTGTCGTTTATCGGGATTGGCGTGCTGCTGTTGTTGATCGGCTATCTGTCGCCGTTGCCGCCAAAGCCCAAAACTAGCGCCCAAGCTGAAACCGGGGAGGTTCTGTGAAGAAGGTTGCTTTTGCGATGGCCGTGGCGTCGCTGTTGTCTGCGCCGGCCTGGGCCGAGCGTTTTGCATTGACGGGCACGCCCGGCGCCCCTTACTACGCCGTCACGCTCAGCGAAGACGTCTATGCCCATGCGCGCGAGGCCAATCTCGCCGACCTGCGCATCCTCAACGGCGACGGCGAGCCCGTGCCGTTCACCGTCGACATCCCGCGCGACCCGGCGCCGCAGGCTCGCACGCTGCACGACGTGCACTGGTTTGCCACGCCCATCGATGATGCGCAGACGCCCGGCGCCGCCGGTGTCGTGCTCGGCACCGACGGCGTGCTGCGTGCGACGGGCGTGCAGCCATCACAGGCCTCTGTGCGCGCATGGGTCGTCGACCTCAGCCAGCTTCGGGACACGGTGACCGCGCTGGTCGTGGCGCTGCCCGCTGCGGAATTCCAGAGCGGCGTGAGCGTGCAGGCCAGCGATGACTTGCAGCATTGGAGCCCGGTCGCCCAGGCCACGCTGTTCCGCCTGTCCAACCAGGGCAGCACGCTGGTGCAGGATCGCATCGAGTTCACCGGGCTGCGGGCGAAATACCTGCGTCTGACCTGGCAGGGCAAGCCCCCTGCGCCGGATGCCGTCCGCGCGGAGGTGGCGGCCGGCGCGCCGGTCGCGTTGGCGGACAGCGCCATTCAGTGGCGCTCAGGTCTGGCGCCAGTGCAGACGCCAGCCGCCGGCGATTACCAGTTTGATACGGGCGGCGTGTTCCCGGTCGAACGCGTGAAGATCCATCTGCCGCAGCCCAACACCGTCGCGCAGGCCACGCTGTACGCGCGTGCCGATGCCCAGGCGCCCTGGCGACCCGTGACGTCTGCGCGCCTGTTCCGGCTGGCTGGAGCGGACGGAAAGGGCGAGCAGGAGAACGCGGCCATCACTGTGCCTGCCACGGGCGAGCGCTACTGGCGCCTGCAGGTCGACACGCGCAGCGGTGGCCTGGGTGCCGGCGCGCCGCAATTGGCGATCGGCTGGCGTCCGGCCACGATCACGTATGCGGCGCGCGGCAATGTGCCGTTCACGCTGGCGGTGGCGGAAGTGGCGCGCGGGAATCCGATCGCACGCGCGGATTTGCTGGCAGGTGCGTCGCCCGCGATTGCGCAGGCACAGCTTGGCGCGATGAGCGATTCCCCCGCCGATGCGCTCAAGGCCGAGCCGCCGGGCGGCCGCCAGCGTCAGTGGGTGCTGTGGGGCGCGCTGTTGGCCGCGGTGGCGGTGCTGGGCGGCATGGCGTGGCGGTTGTTCCGCGCGCCGGCCGTGCCGCCGGATGCGTCAACGTAATCCCCATCGCTCAAAGAAAACGGCGCCACCTGGGCGCCGTTTTTTTTTTGGCAGAGCGGCCGCTCAGTGCACGAAGGCCGGTTGGACAAACAGCGCAACGCACAGGGCAAAGCCTGCAAACCACATCAGTGAACGCAGCGGCGCCCAGCTCGCGAGATAGCACACCGTGTACAGCACGCGCACCACGATAAATGCGATGGCCAGCAGGTTGATGCGGTCGATCACGCCGCCGCCCAGGATGGCCACCAGCACGGCCACCGCAAAGAACGGGAACGCTTCAAAGTGATTCTGCTGCGCGGCTGCCGCACGGCCTGCGACGCCGGTTTGCTGCGCAAGCCACGCGCGTGGGTTGCGATTGTCGTACCGCGGGCCTTTGGCCTTGGCGATGCCGACGCACACGATCGGCAATACCGCTGCCACCAGAACGCACCAGAGGGCGATCGGCATGGTCAGTCTCCTGGATTGGGTAGTAGTGAAGGTGCCGCACCGTAGCACAAGGTGCGTTTTCAAACACCTGCCACGCTAGTCGGCACCCTGCACGGCAATGCGCACATCGCCGAGCATGACCACCTGGCCCGCGCGAATCTTGGCGGTCTTGCGCAGTTCCGGCTGGCCGTCCACCGTGACCGCTCCGTCGGCGACAACCGCCTTGCCGGCGCCGCCGCTATCCACCACGCCCGTGAGCTTGAGCAGCTTGTGCAGCTCGATGTATTCGGTGGTCAGGGCGAAATCGATATTGGGCATGAATGGATTGCGGGGTGATTGCGAGTTTATTGAGGCGTGGCTTCCACGCTGAGGTCGATGTCGACGCGGTCGCCCACATCGGGCAGGAAGCGTGTCATGCCGAAGGCGCTGCGGGCAATGGCGAGGTGGAAATCACCGCCGCAGACGTGGCGCGTGCTGCCGGGCATCTTTTCGTCGCCGCAACTGAAGCGGCGCACCTCTAGCCGCACAGGCTGCGTCACACCGTGCAGCGTCAGATTGGCCTCAATGGCGACGAGCTTGCCGCCTTCCACGACAAAGCGGTCGCTGCGCAAGCGGATGACCGGAAACTTCGCAGCGTCGAGAAACTGCTCCGATTTCAGCACGCCGTCCAGCACGCGCAGGCGCGTGTTGATGGAGTCGGCATCGACGGTGAAATCGAAGCCGCCCTGGCGGGTGCTTTCATCGAAGTTGATGGCGCCGTCGATCTTGTCGAAACGGCCGTGCATCGTGCTGCGATCGAAATGCGATGCGCCGAAGGTGACCGACGTGTGCGCCAGGTCCGGCGCGAATGAGGCGGCGAAGGCGGGAGCGCAGAGCAGCCCCGCCAGCAATACCATCCATGCACGCATGATGCCTCCGTTGTCAGAGGCCCATGGCGTGCATGGGCCCGTGCTTACTTGCCCCAGCTGTCCTTCAGGCCGACCACGCGGTTGAACACGGGCTTGCCCGGTTGCGAGTCGATGCGGTCTGCCACGAAGTAGCCATGGCGCTCGAACTGGAAGCGGTCTTCCGGCTTGGCCGTTGCGAGCGTCGGCTCCAGGTAGGCCGTGACGATCTTCTTGGAGTGCGGATTGAGCGCATCCAGGAAGTTCTTGTCGCCCGAATCCGGCTGCGGGTCGCTGAACAGGCGGTCGTACAGGCGCACTTCGGCTTCCAGCGCATGTGCGGCACTCACCCAGTGGATGTTGCCCTTCACCTTGACGCTGTCAGCACCCGGCGTGCCACTCTTCGTGTCCGGAATGATGTTGGCGTGCACGGCGGTGACGTTGCCGTCGGCATCCTTGTCGGAGCCGGTGCATTCGATCACATAGCCGTAGCGCAGGCGCACCTTGTTGCCCGGGAACAGGCGGAAGTAGCCCTTGGGCGGCGTCTCGGTAAAGTCTTCGCGCTCGATCCACAGCTCGCGCGTGAGGGGGAATTCGCGGCGGCCGAGTTCAGGCTGCTTGGGGTGCACGGGCGCCGAGCACGGTTCGTTGAAATCCGCCGGCACGTTGTCGAGGACGAGCTTGACCGGGTCCAGCACGGCCACCGAGCGCGGCGCACGCGCATCGAGGTCGTCGCGCACGGCGCCTTCCAGGATGCTCATGTCGATCCAGCTGTCGGCCTTCGACACGCCCACGCGTTCGCAGAAGAGCTGGATCGATTCCGGCGTATAGCCGCGGCGGCGGATGCCAACGAGCGTCGGCATGCGCGGGTCGTCCCAGCCGTCGACGCGCTTTTCCGTCACCAGTTGCAGCAGCTTGCGCTTGCTGGTGATGGCGTAGGTCAGGTGCAGACGTGCGAATTCGTATTGATGCGGCAGGGGTGCAGACAGCACGCCGGCGTCGCGCAGGTGGTCGAGCACCCAGTCGTACAGCGGGCGGTTGTTCTCGAACTCCAGCGTGCAGAGCGAATGCGTGATGTTCTCCAACGCATCGGAAATGCAATGCGTGAAGTCGTACATCGGGTAGATGCACCATGCGTCGCCGGTGCGATGGTGATGCGCATGGCGGATGCGGTACAGCACCGGGTCGCGCATCACGATGTTCGGCGCGGCCATGTCGATCTTGGCGCGCAGCACGTGCTCGCCGTCCTTGTACTTGCCGGCGCGCATGTCGCGGAACAGCGCGAGGTTCTCGTCGACCGAGCGGTCACGGAACGGCGACGGCGTGCCCGGCTTGGTGAAATCGCCACGGTTGGCGGCGATCTGCTCGGCACTCTGGCTGTCGACGTAGGCCACGCCGCGCTGGATGAGCACCTCGGCAAAGCCGTAGAGCTGCTCGAAGTAGTCGCTGGCGTAGTAGAGATGTTCGCCGCCGGTGTCGCTCCACGAATAGCCGAGCCAGTGCACCGCGTCGATGATGGAATCGACGTATTCGGTGTCTTCCTTGACGGGGTTCGTGTCGTCAAAGCGCAGGTGGCAGCGGCCGTTGTAATCGCGGGCCATGCCGAAGTTCACCCAGATGCTCTTGGCGTGGCCGATGTGCAGGTAGCCGTTGGGCTCCGGCGGGAAGCGTGTGACCACCGGCGGGATCGGCTGGCCGGTGGCGTCCTTGCGATTGGCGTAGGTGCCTTGCGTGAGGTCGCCGTCAATGATCTGGCGCAGGAAATTGGACGTGGGGGCGGCAGCGGTCGACCCGTTGGCGTTGGCGTTGTCTTGGCTCATGGGAGTGCGTGATTCGGCAATCCCGCGATTTTACCGTGCCCGGCGGTTTACGCCCCCGGACGCTATTTGCGCTGGGCCAGGCCGTCGAGGGCTTGTGCGCGCAACAGCTCATTCGAGGCGGTGAAGGTCTGCTGACGCAGTTGCGCGATTTGCGCGGCCCGATCGGCGTCCGACAGGCCGGCAAAGGCGTTGATGCGATCGCGTTCACGGGTGTAGGCGTCGTAGCGGTTGCGCCAGTCGGCTTCTTCGCGGTTGCCCTGGATCAGGCGGTCGGCCACGAGGCTGTCCACGCCGCGGGCGGACAGGCGCTGGCGCATCTCGGCTTCGCTCATGCCCTGCTTGGTCCATGTTTCCATGTCGCTGGCGAGCTTGAGTGGGGCGGAGGCGTCGCGGCGCGCCTGCTGTACCGATGGCGGGAGATTGGCGTCGATGGCGGCGATCCTGGCCGCGCGCTGTTCCGGCGTGAGCGACGGGTCGGCCATCACGGCGAGGCGGTCGAGCGCGGCGGCGTCCATCGCGTCGTCATCGCCGTACCAGGCTTGGGCGACGTCTGCGCCAAGGTATTGGCGGCGCAGCGCGGTGCGGTCGCTCAACTGCTGGCGCAGCGTGGCGATCAACTCCGGGCGCTGCTGGACCTGTTCGAGGCTCGGCTTGTTGCGGCCGCTGGCGCCGCTTTGAGCCGCTGCCTTGCGATAGGCCAGGTAGTGCTGCAGCAGCGATTGCGCCTCCGCCAGCGCCGGCGTGACCAACTTGGCGCGCAGATGGGCCTCGGCCATCGACGCACGCTGCGCCTCGGGCAGCGAGGCGGGCACGTCGAGGAAGTAGTCGAACACCGCGCGATTGGCGGCTTCGACGATGAGGTGGCCGTGCGCATCCACATGCAGGCCGTCCGGCGCCTGCGTATCGGCCAGCTCCGGTGCAGGCGCGGCCTGTGCCGAAGGTTCGGCGCCGACACTGCCGATGAAGGCGCCCTTGGCCGCCTGCGGCTGCGCCATGGGCGCGTCAGGCGCGTCCGATGCATGCCACCAATAGACCCCGCCCGCCATCGACACCGCCACCAGCACGGCGACAACAAACGTCATGGGCTGTATCGAGGGCGATTGGGGCTTCATGGTGGCGAATGCCTTGGGTGGTCGAATGGCCGGATGGTCAGAGACCGGCCGTCTTCAGTCGATTGGCTTGCGTGCGGATCACCGCAACCGGATCGGCCGCCCCCCAGCCGATCAGGCCGAGCAGCTGGTTGACCTCATCCAGGTGATTCCACGCGTAATCGGTCGACAAGACCTGCCCAAACTTCGCGCTGCACACGGAGACGAGCCCGTCGTTCGTTCCCGAGCCGCGCGCCTGCATGACCCCGCCGCTGAAAACCAGCACCGGATCAAACAGGTCGAGCACGTTGGTGGCGGTGGAGCGGCCCGTCCACGAATACAGCTTCTGCACGTTGCCGTTGCGCACGTCGGTGGCGCTGCCGGTGTTGCATCCGCTGGCGAGGCCCGCGCTGGGGAACGCCTTGTTGAAATCGGCCGCGCCCGACGTCGACAGGATATGCAGTGCCGCAAAGCCATTCTGCGGATTGCTGTTGCCGTTGAACCAGCCCAGCACCGAGCCGAATACATCGGCGCCGAGGTTCACGAGCGCCTGGAACGGCGCCGGTGTCGACTCCACGAAGTCCGCAAACTCCGAACCCTTATGGGGCGTGCCGATGGTGGTGACCGAGGCCACGAGGTTTGGCACGACGGCCGCGGCGTAGCGCGACGTCAGCCCGCCCTGGCTGTGCCCGATCAGGTTGACCTTGGCCGCGCCCGTAGTAGCAAGCACGCTGCGAATCTGGCTGACGAGCTGTTCGCCGCGCACGGTTTCATCGTTGAAGGCTGACACGTCGGCCACGTAGACGTTGGCGCCATTGGCGCGCAGGTCTTCAGGAATCTGATACCAGTAGTCGACCACGCCGAGGAACTTGCTGGTGCCGGACAGGCCATGCACCAGAACGATCGGGTACTTGGTTGCGGCATAGGTGCCGGCGGCCTGCGCCGGTGCGGCGGTACCCAGGGTGAGTGCGGATGTGGCCAAAACCGCGGCTGCAGCGTGCGTGCGCAGGAAGCCGCGCACTGATCCATACACAGCATGGAGCAGGGAAGTCTGTGACATTCGGTTGTCTCCTGGACATTGGATAGGTGGTCGACCTCTTTGGGCCGATCGCCCTCCGTTATCCGAAGCGTCGTGTCCGACGTCAACTGAAGTGGAGGTTTGGCTCTAATGCTGCGCTGCCGCGTGCGCAAACAAAAACCGGAGGGCGAGCCTCCGGTTGAGTAGGGTGCGATGCAGCAACGTCGCCGTTCTTATTCCTATTCCTCTTGAAACGCTTCCTCGCGTTTTCTGTTGATGGCGGGGAGCGCCACCAGCAAGACGAGGATGCCTGCCGCAATGAGCAGCCCCAGCGACAGCGGCCGTGTCACAAACGTAGAGAAATCCCCGCGCGAGAGCAGCAGCGCGCGGCGGAAGTTCTCTTCCATCATCGGCCCCAGCACGAAGCCGAGCAGCATGGGCGCCGGTTCGCAGCGCAGCTTGACGAACATGTAGCCGATCAAGCCGAAGAGCGCCGTCTGGAAGATATCGAACGTCGTGTTCGACACCGAATACACGCCGATGCAGCAGAACACCAGAATGGCCGGATACAGGAAGCGATACGGCACTTTCAGCAGGCGCACCCACACGCCGATCATCGGCAGATTCAGCACGATCAGCATCAGGTTGCCGATCCACATCGAGGCGATGAGGCCCCAGAACAGCGCGGGGTTGCTGGTCATCACCTGCGGCCCGGGCTGGATATTGTGGATCGTCATCGCGCCGACCATCAGCGCCATCACGGCGTTGGGCGGAATGCCGAGCGTGAGCAGCGGAATGAACGACGTCTGCGCCGCGGCGTTGTTGGCCGATTCGGGGCCGGCCACGCCCTCGATGGCGCCCTTGCCGAATTCGCTCGAATACTTCGAGGTCTTCTTTTCCAGCGAGTACGACGCGAACGACGCCAGCGTCGCGCCGCCGCCCGGGAGGATGCCCAGCACCGAGCCGAGCGCCGTGCCGCGCAGCACCGCCGGGATCATCCGCTTGAAGTCTTCGCGGCTGGGCCACAGGTTGCGGACGTGCTCGACGAAGGTTTCGCGGTGTTCCTTCTGTTCGAGGTTGGCGATGATCTCGGCAAAGCCGAACACGCCCATCGCCACCGACACGAAGTTCAGCCCGTCGGCCAGCTCCGGCACGTCGAACGAATACCGCGCGGTGCCCGAGTTCACATCGGTGCCGACGAGGCCGAGCAGCAGGCCCAGCACGATCATCGCAATCGCCTTGACGAGCGAGCCCGACGCCAGCACGACCGCGCCGATCAGGCCCAGGACCATCAACGAGAAATATTCCGCCGGCCCGAAGTTGAACGCGAATTCGGACAGCGGGGTGGCAAATGCGGCCAGCACCAGCGTGGCCACGCAGCCCGCGAAGAACGAGCCGAGGCCGGCGGTGGCCAGCGCCACGCCCGCGCGTCCGCGCCGTGCCATCTGGTAGCCGTCGATGGTGGTCACCACCGAGGAGGATTCGCCCGGCAGATTGACGAGGATGGCCGTGGTGGAGCCGCCGTACTGCGCGCCGTAGTAAATGCCGGCCAGCATGATGAGCGCGGCCACCGGCGGCAGCGCGTACGTGGCTGGCAGCAGCATCGCAATCGTCGCGATGGGGCCCAGGCCGGGCAGTACGCCGATCAGCGTACCGAGCACGCAGCCGATGAAGGCGTAGATCAGGTTCTGGATGGAGAGCGCGGTGGAGAAGCCGAGCGCGAGATTGGCAAAGAGGTCCATGATGTCGTGTGCCTCTCGCTCAATTGCCGATGAAGGCAGGCCACACCGGGAACTGCAGCTTGAGCCCGTAGACGAACGCCGCGAGGCTCATGACGACCATCACGATGGCGGTGCCGGCCGCACCCTTGAGCGTGAACTCGTGGCTGGCCATGCTGGAGACGAAGACGAGCACCACCAGCGACAGCACCAGCCCAAGCGGTTGCAGCAGCAGACCGAACAGAACAACCGAGCCGAGAATCCACAGCAGCGTCTTGACGTCCCAGCGCGGAATGCGGTCGACCACGCCCTTGCGTGACAGCGATTGCACGAGCACCACCACGCCCAGCAGCACGAGCACCACGCCCAGCCAGAACGGGAAATAGCCCGGGCCCATGCTGCCAGCCGTGCCCATGCGGTAGCTGCGCGCCAGAATGGCAAACGCCGCGCCGGCGACGATGAACATGATGCCGGATGCAAAGTCCTGGTGACTGCGGATCACCGGACGACCTTGTGGATCGTTCTGCAAGTCTGGTCTCCTCGGGGTGGCGTACCGCGCCGAGTATGGCGGGCCGCCTTGTACCTGATCAGGCGACCAAGTTTGCACGCTAAGCAGACCGGCTTTCAAGCACCTTGCGGAGGGGATGGCGGCCGCGTCGTGAGCCGGCGCGGCGCTCGGGCAAACGATTCAGGGTTTGTCCCTAGCGTTGCACTACATGCCGATACCGCGCGCCATCAGCACAGCGGCCAGCGGAATGAAGATGATCAGGTGCGACTCGATCATGACCCAGCGGCGCGTCTTGGCGATCTCCGACGGTGTGGGCACGAAGTCGGGCAACGTCTTGCCTTGCTTGTTCCAGCGCAGGATGTTGATGGTCGGCACGATCGACAGCAGCCCCACGAGAATGAACAGGCCCACCTTGATGTGAAAGACCGGGTTGTGCACGTAAAACGCGTAGCCCTTTGCTCCGTACAGCACGCGCAGCGCGCCGGTGATCAGCACCGCGACGGCCGCCACCCCGTACACAGCGTCATAACGTCCCAGGCGTTTGCGGATCTCGGGCGTCATGCCCGGACGCAGCACCACGGCCTCGGCGGTGAGAAAGACGATCAGCGTGAAGATCGAGATGTAATGCAGGTACGCCAGCAACGCATCAAGCCACATGTTGACCTCGTCAGGGTGGGGAAAGGGTTGGCGCGAAACGCCCGGGCTCAGATCACGCCGCGTTCGCGCAGTGTTTCGATCTGCTCCGCGTTCAGGTTCAGCACGTCGCGCAGCACAGCCTCGGTGTGCTCGCCCAGCAGCGGCGGATGGCTTGCGGCCCTGGGCGGCGTCGCGCTCATCTTGACCGGGCTGCCGACCAGCTTGACGGTGCCGGCGCTCGGGTGAGGCAGGTCGACGCGCAGGCCGCGCGCCTGCACCTGTTCGTTGTCGAACACCTCGTCGAGCGAGTTGATCGGGCCACACGGCACGCCGGCGGCCTCGAGCTTGTCGATCCATTCGCCTTTGCTCAGGCGCTTGACCATCTCGGCCAGGATCGGCACCAGCACGTCGCGGTTGGCCACGCGCTGCGGGTTGGTGGCAAAGCGCGGGTCGTCGGCCAGCTCGGGCATGCCGCCCGCATCCACAAAGCGCCGGAACTGCCCGTCGTTGCCGACCGCCACGATGATCCAGCCGTTGGCGGCCTGGAACGTCTGGTACGGCACGATATTCGGATGCGCATTGCCCCAGCGCTTGGGCGCCTGGCCGCTGGCGAGGTAGTTGGTATTCATGTTGGCCAGCATGGCGACCTGCACGTCGAGCAGCGCCATGTCGATGTACTGGCCCTCGCCGGTGCGGTCGCGATGCGCGAGCGCGGCCATCACAGCGACGGTGGCGTACATGCCGGTCATCAGATCGGAGATGGCCACGCCGGCTTTTTGCGGGCCGCCGCCGGGCAAGTCGTCGCGCTCGCCCGTCAGGCTCATGAAGCCGCCCATGCCTTGCACGATGAAGTCGTAGCCGGCGCGGGCGGCGTAAGGGCCGGTCTGGCCGAAGCCCGTGATGGAGCAGTAGACGAGGTCAGGCTTCACCGCCTTGAGCGATGCGTAGTCGAGCCCGTATTTCTTGAGCTGGCCGACCTTGTAGTTCTCGAGCACCACATCGGCGTGCGCGGCAAGCTTGCGCACGATGTCCTGGCCCTCGGGCGTGCTGATGTCGACCGTGATGGAGCGCTTGTTTCGATTGGCGGCGAGGTAATAGGCGGCTTCGGCGGTGTTGTTGCCCGCCTCGTCCTGTAGCCAAGGCGGGCCCCATGTGCGCGTGTCGTCGCCGGCGCCGGGGCGCTCCACTTTGATGACGTCGGCCCCAAAATCGGCAAGGTTCTGCGCGCACCAGGGGCCGGCAAGCACGCGGGTCAGATCGAGAACACGAAGATGGCTCAGAGCGCCCATGGATTGACAAATCGACACGATTGGATCGGGTGCACTCTACACCACGCCCCGGCGGCGTCGCAGCCCCTTGCGACCAAGCGCGGAAAATGCGGCGCAGAATGGACGCGACCCGGGCGCGAACCCCGTATAATCAACGGTTTGCACTAATCCAAGGCGCTCAGGAGCGGGATGCTCCAAGGCGCAATGCTGACTCGGCACCCCGCGACATGAAAGCCTCCGATATCCGCCAAAAATTCCTGACGTTCTTCGAGACGAAGGGCCACACCGTGGTGCGCTCCTCGCCGCTGGTGCCGGGCAACGACCCGACGCTGCTGTTCACCAACTCCGGCATGGTGCAGTTCAAGGACGTCTTTCTCGGTACCGACAAGCGCCCGTACGTGCGCGCGGCGTCCGTGCAGCGCTGCCTGCGCGCGGGCGGCAAGCACAATGACCTGGAGAACGTTGGTTACACCGCGCGTCACCACACGTTCTTCGAAATGCTCGGCAACTGGTCGTTCGGCGACTACTTCAAGCGCGACGCACTCGTGTGGGCGTGGGAGCTGCTGACGCAGGAATACAAGCTGCCGGCCGAGAAGCTGTGGGCCACCGTCTACCAGACCGACGACGAGGCCTACGACATCTGGACCAAGGTTATCGGCCTGCCGCCCGAGCGCGTCGTGCGCATCGGCGACAACAAGGGCGCGCCGTATGCCTCCGACAACTTCTGGCAGATGGCCGAAACCGGCCCGTGCGGTCCGTGCTCGGAAATCTTCTACGACCACGGCCCGGACGTGTGGGGCGGCCCCCCGGGAAGCCCGGAAGCCGACGGTGACCGCTACATCGAAATCTGGAACAACGTGTTCATGCAGTTCGATCGCCAGCTCGATCCGGCGACCGGCGAATACACGCTGACCCCGCTGCCCGCACCGTGCGTCGACACCGGCATGGGCATGGAGCGTCTGGCTGCGATCCTGCAGCACGTGCACAGCAACTACGAGATCGACCTGTTCCAGGCGCTCATCGCCGCTGCCGCGCGCGAGACCAACACCAAGGATCTGGCCAACAACTCGCTGCGCGTGATTGCCGACCACATCCGCGCATGCTCGTTCCTGATCGTCGACGGCGTGATCCCGGGCAATGAAGGCCGCGGCTATGTGCTGCGCCGGATCATCCGCCGCGCCATCCGCCACGGTTACAAGCTCGGCTGCCGCGCAGCGTTCTTCCACAAGCTCGTGGACGACCTCGTCGCGCAGATGGGCGAAGCCTATCCGGAACTGCGTGAGGCGCGCGACCGCGTGGTCGAAGTGCTGCGCACGGAAGAAGCCCGCTTCTTCGAGACCATCGAGCACGGCATGTCGATCCTCGACGCCGCGCTGGGCGAGTTGAAGACCTCCGGCGCCAAGATGCTCGACGGCGAACTGGCCTTCAAGCTGCACGACACCTACGGCTTCCCGCTGGACCTGACGCAAGACGTCTGCCGCGAGAACGACGTGATCGTCGACGAAGCGGCCTTTGACGCCGCCATGAACCGCCAGCGCGAGCAGGCACGCGCGGCCGGCAAGTTCAAGATGGCCGCCGGCACGCTCGACTACACCGGCGACAAGACCACGTTCCACGGCTACGACCAGCTGGTGCGCGAAACCGCGCGGGTGACGGCGCTGTTTGTGGATGGCGCATCGGTGCAGGAAATGCACCCGGGCCAGACGGGCGTGGTGGTGCTGGACCACACCCCGTTCTATGCGGAATCGGGCGGGCAGGTGGGTGACCAGGGCACGCTCAAGGCCGCGACCGTCTGGTTTGACGTGGCGGACACGCTCAAGGTGCAGCCGGAAGTGTTCGGCCACCACGGCGAGCTGCGCACCGGCGTGCTGAAGGTGGGCGATGCTGTGTCGGCGGAAGTCGACGCGGTGCGCCGCGCGCGCACCATGCGCAACCACTCGGCGACGCACCTGATGCACAAGGCGCTGCGCGAAGTGCTGGGCAGCCACGTGCAGCAGAAGGGCTCGCTGGTTGATGCGGAAAAGACGCGCTTCGACTTCTCGCACAACGCACCGATGACGCCGCTGCAGATCCGCGAAGTGGAAGCGCGCGTCAACGCAGAAATTTTTGCCAACGCGGCCACGAGCGCCCAGCTCATGGGCTTTGACGACGCGGTCAAGAATGGCGCGATGGCGCTCTTCGGCGAGAAGTACGGCGACGAAGTGCGCGTGCTGTCGATCGGTTCGTCGAAGGAACTGTGTGGCGGCACGCACGTGGCGCGCACGGGCGACATCGGCCTGTTCAAGATCGTGAGCGAGTCGGGCGTGGCAGCGGGCATCCGCCGTGTGGAAGCCATCACCGGCGACAACGTGCTGCATTACCTGCAGACGCTCGACACGCGCATCAACGAAGCGGCTGCCGCGCTGCGTGCGCAGCCGTCGGAATTGACGCAGCGCATCGTGCAGGTGCAAGACCAAGTCAAGACGCTGGAGAAGGAACTGGAGCGCCTGAAGTCGAAGCTGGCCGCAAGCCAGGGCGACGAACTCGTGAGCCAGGCCGTGGACGTTGCCGGCATCAAGGTGCTGGCTGCCAAGCTGGACGGCGCCGATGCCAAGACGCTGCGCGAGACCATGGACAAGCTCAAGGACAAGCTGCAGACCGCAGCCATCGTGCTGGGCAGCGTGAGCGACGGCAAGGTTGCGCTGATTGCCGGCGTGACGGCTGACGCCACGGCCAAGGTCAAGGCGGGCGAGCTGGTCAACTTTGTCGCCCAGCAGGTCGGCGGCAAGGGCGGCGGCCGCCCGGACATGGCCCAGGCTGGCGGCACGGAGCCGGACAACCTGCCGCAGGCGCTGGCCGGTGTGGCAGCGTGGGTGCAGCAGAAGGTCTGATGTAACGCCTTCGCACCGCATGCGCTGAACGGCGCGCGCTCCTGGCAACGGGGCGCGCGCCGTTTTGTTTTGGGGCGATCAGGGCGGCGGTGCGGTTTCCCGCTGGAAGACGCGCAGGCGCTCATTTCGGTCGCCATGGCGGGCGCCCGACCAGAACAGGGTCCACTCCATTCCGGGCGTTCGCGCGTGCGTATGGCTGTCCTGGACGATCAGCCATCGACAATGCTGTGCGGTGGATTGTCCAACGGGCTGGTGCAGGATGCCGGTGAAGTAGCGCAGCATGGGGGCCTCGGATTCGCCCAGATGCAGGCTCGCCATGCAGTCATCCATGCGCCAGGCGGGGGCCAGCTTGACGCCGAGGCTGTCGAACACGGAGCGATAGCTTTTGGCTTCGTCCAGCCACGGCAGGAGCAGCGTGCCGATCAAGCCCCAGCCGACCAAGGCACCGGCTGCCCATGACATTGCCCCGCGCCATGCGCCGGCCGCTTTCAGGCGTGGCAGCAGCCAGAGCCATCCGACTGTGAGGGCCAGCGCCTCGGCCACGAGCGCGGGGTGGATCGGCAAGGTCCAGTCGACCGGCAACCAGCGGTCGAGCCAGCGCAGACCTGCATGCGATGTGCTTTCCGTCATGACGGCCCACAGCAGCCACGCAAGTAACACGAGACCGCCGAACAGCCCGCGGCTGAGGTAATCCCACGCGATGTGCACGCGCATCGGCAGCCGCGACACGGCGCGCTGCCCCAGCATTGCCAACGACACGACGAACGGCAGCAGGTACAACGGACGGGCCGTCGCCGAGACTTGGAGCGCCAGCAACCCCACCGCCGCGAACACGAGCGGCAGCGCCACGTGCGGTGTACGCCAGTCTCGCCATGCGCCGCGGGCCAGCGCGACGAGCGCAAGCGGGCCGGCAGGAAACCCGATGGTCAGCAGCGAATGCCAGACGTAGAACGGATCGTCGTTCTCCGCGCCGAGCATCGGCACGGAGAAGCCCAGGAAGCGTCCGATGTTGTTGTCCCAGAACCAGACCTGAAAGAGGTCCGGCGCACGCAGATAGAAAAGCGTTGGCCAGATCGTGGCGAATGGCAGGAAGACGAGCGCCGCCGTGCCGAGTTGTCGTGCGAATACGCGACTACGGCAGGCCGGCAGCAATACGCCAGCGCCGGCGATCGTGATGCAGAACACCAGCGGAATGAATACGCCCTTGGCCAGCAGCGCCATCCCCATGCCAATGCCGAGCAGCCATGCCGAGCCGCGCGCACGCGTTGCCGGTTGCGCGCATTCGAATAAGCCGCAGAAGCCGATGGCGGTGCCGGCCAGCAACGCCACGTCGGTGATCATCTCGTGCGCGTGCTTGACGACGATCAGCGAGCCTGCGCACAGCGCCACCGTGCCGAGCACGCGTGCATCCGTCCATGAAGCTGCGCCTGTGGCGGCCCGTGCGAGCCGCGCCGTAAACGCCAGAGCCAATCCGGCAAACAGCGCACTTGCAAGCCGCGCGGCGTCGTGCGCGGGCAGCACGTCTGCCAGCAGCCAGACCAGCGTGCTGGCCACCCACGCATAAAGCGGCGGCTTTTCGACAAAGGGTTGGCCTGCGCTGACCGGCACGATCGGGTCGCCGGTTGCCACCATGTGCTGGACGATGCCGAACGTGTAGGTCTCGTCCTGCTTCCACGGGTCGTGGCCGAGCGTGCCGGGCAACAGGTAGGCGCAGGCGACCAGCGCGACGAGAAGCCATTTGCGCAACGCGCGCCAGGGCCATGCGCGCACGGATGGCGCTGCCGGCGTGATCACCCCGCCTGTGGCAAGCAGGGCAGGATGGGCGGTGAAGTCACGCGCGTGCGTGGTCGCGGCGGGCGCGTGCGCGCTCCGCCGTCCAGGGCGTGTGGGTTCCTGCATGGTGCGAGGGTTTCCGGTTGGCCGGATGCGGCGCGGAAGAAGGTTGGCCGATCGGCTTGGATGTCAGACAGAACGCCCCGACCCGGTCTGGCGGGGCGCTGTGGAGTACATCACGCGCAACTTACGGACACCCTGAGCGGCGCGCAGGAAAGCTGAGCAACGGATTTCAGCGGGCGCGCCGAGCGGCTTTCAGGGCACGGGGCGCCCCGCGGTGGGGCTTGTCTGCATCGCAAGGACAAGCTCGGGAACGGTGCCCGGCTGGAGACAGGCGCCGCCATGGCCTATACCGGAACACGTTGCCGATTGCGTAGAGATTGTGTGCCCCCTGGCAGGCAATTTGCATCGGTGGCGCGCGCTGTTCCCCACAGCGCGGGTTGACCCCATCCCTATCCCCAAAATCCGAGGAGAACCATGAGCGTCCTATCTGACAAGGTTGACGCCCCGCCACCGCAGCCGCCGCACCGGCTGCTCGGGCGCAAAGGCAAACGATTGGCGCGTGCCGTCGCGGTTGGTGCGTTGCTGGCGGCGGGCGTCGGCGCGTCGACGCAGCCGGGTGCGCAACTCGCACCGGAATCGCACGCGCGCAAGGTCAAGGTGCTGATCATCAGCATGTTCGCGCCCGAGGCGCAGCCGTGGATCGACAAACTCGGCCTCACGCAGGACGTGCCGGTGCCGGGCCTGTCCATCGACTATCCGAACGTGCATTGCAACGCCAGCGACGTCTGCCAGCTCACCACCGGCATGGGCAAGGCGAATGCTGCGTCGTCGGTGTCGGCGCTGATCTACAGCGGCAAGTTCGATCTGCAGCGCACGTACTTCCTCGTGGCGGGCATTGCGGGGATCGACCCGTCGCAGGGCACGCTCGGCAGCGCCGCGTGGGCGCGCTTCCTGGTCGACAGCGACATCGCGTGGGAGATCGATGCGCGCGAGGTGCCCGCCAGCTGGCCCAACGGCTTCATCGGCATCAATACGCAGGGCCCCGGGCAGAAGCCGCCGCTGGATTACAAGACCGAAGTGTTTCGCGTGAACGAGGCGCTGCTGCAGAAGGCGCTGGCGCTCTCCAAGGGCGCGGTGCTGGACGACAACGCCACCGCGCGGGCTTATCGCGCCAACTACCCGAGCGCACCGGCCAACCAGCCGCCCTCTGTCGTGCAATGCGACACCGCTGCCGGCAACACGTACTGGCACGGCGCCAAGCTGGGCGAGCGTGAAGCTGCGTGGGTCAAGCTGCTGACGGACGGGCAGGGCACCTACTGCACCACGCAGCAGGAAGACAACGCCACGTTCGAGGCGCTCACGCGCGGTGCGAAGGCGGGCCTGCTCGATCTGCAACGCGTGGCCGTGCTGCGCACCGCGTCCAACTTCGATCGGCCGTATCCGGGGCAGACGCCGTACGACTCGCTGGTCAACAGCAACTCGGGCGGGTTCGTGCCGTCGCTCAACAACCTGTACCTGGCGGGCGGTCCGCTGGTCAACGAGATCGTCACGCGCTGGAGCGTGTGGAAACACGGAGTGCCCTCGCCATGATCGATTCCCGACTCAAGATGCCCATGCCGCGTTTGCGTACGATCGCGAAGCTCTGCGCCGTCGGTGCCGCAGCGCTGACCTTGAACAGTTGCGCGTATGACGGAGTGAAGGTCATCGTCATCAACATGTTCCAGGGCGAAGCCCAACCCTTTATCGACCGCTACGACCTGAAGGAGAAGGTCTATATCTCCGGCCTGTCGCCCGACGCGCCGAACATGCTGTGCAACTACGACGGCATCTGCCAGGTCACCACGGGCATGGGCTACGCCAATGCCGCGTCGACGATTTCCGCGCTGCTCTATCGCAGCAAGCTGGACCTCTCGCACACGTACTTTGTGATTGCCGGCATTGCGGGCATCGATCCGGGGCAGGGGACGGTGGGCTCGGCGGCGTGGGCGCGGTATGCGGTCGATTACGGCCTGTCGCACGAGATCGATGCGCGCGAGATGCCGGCCGGCTGGCCGTACGGCTACTTCGGCATCGGCACCAAGGGCCCCGGCCAGAAGCCGCCGATGGACTACCGCACCGAGGTGTTCCAGCTCAACGAGACGCTGCTGCAGAAGGCGTACACGCTGTCGAAATCCGCGACGCTGGAAGACAGCCCCGAGGCCATCGCCTTCCGCAAGAACTACGCATATGCGCCGGCCAACCAGCCGCCTGCTGTCATCCAGTGCGACGTGGCTTCCGCCGACACATGGTGGGCCGGCCGCAACTTGGGTCAGCGGGCGCGAGACTGGGTGAAGACGATGACCGACAACAAGGGCACCTACTGCACGACGGCGCAGGAAGACAACGCCACGCTGGAAGTCCTGACGCGGGGCGCCCGTGCCGGCAAGGTCGACTTCAGCCGTGTGGCATTGCTGCGCGCCGGGTCCGACTTCGACCGGCCGTACGACGGCCAGACTGCCTCCGACGGGCTCATCAACTATGCGCAGCAGGGTGGTTTCGTGCCCGCCACGCACAATCTCGTCAATGCGGCCAAGCCGTTGTTGGACGACATCGTGCAGCACTGGCCCCAGTGGAAACAGGGGGTACCGGCGAATTAACAGTTGCTGACATCACATTTCAATCTATATAATGCGAATCATTCTCATTTGATGGAAGGCCACGGGCGAATGCCCACCCGCTGACCATCGCTCCAGCCGGGCGAGCCAGCGGGTTTCCACCTGCCAGCCAACAGATCGACGCGCCGCGTGATGTTTTGCGGCGCGTTTTCTCTTCTCTCAGCGCATTGCCGCGCGTCCGGTTTCGCCAATCCTGATCGACCCTGTTGCCTGCGATGAACCGTCATCTCACGGCCCGCGCCTTTTCCTGCGCGCTTGCCGCCATTCCCCTTGCCGTTTCCACGTTGGCGCATGCCGAAGCAGGCCAGCCGGCCGCAGGCAGCGCCACGGTCGACCTCAACGAGACGACCATCACGGCAGGCAGCCAGCGGGGCTTTGCGGCCAGTACGGCGCAGGTTGGGGCGTTCCGCGGCATGGCGTTGCGCGACATTCCTGCCACCGTGAACGTGGTCACGCGCGAGGCGCTCGACGCGCAGCAGGACACGTCGCTGTACGACGCGCTGCGCAATACGGCGGGCGTGACGCGTCAGCAGTTGTCGGGCGAAACGTTCGACAACCTCGCCATCCGCGGCGTGACGCTGGAGAACCGCACCAATTTCCGCTTCAACGGCTCGATGCCGATGGCAGCACTCACGGCGATCCCGTTGGAAGACAAGGAACGCGTGGAGGTGCTGAAAGGCGTGTCGGCGCTGTATTACGGCTACACGACGCCGGGCGGTGTGGTGAATCTGGTCACCAAGCGGGCGGGCAATACGCCGGTGACCACGCTCGGCATGCAGTTCGACAGCAACGGCAGCGCTGTGGGCACGCTCGACGTCGGGCGCCGCTTCGGTGAAGACAATCAGTACGGCATCCGCTTCAACGCCGCGGGCGGCTCGTTGCAGTCCCCTACCAGCGGCATTGACGGCACGCGCCAGCTCGCCGCCGTGGCCTTCGACTGGAAGGTCAACAGCCGCCTGAGCCTGAAAGCCGACGTGGAATATTCGCGCAAGGTCATCACCGAACAGTCGGTGGTGACGCTGCCCGCCGCCAAGAACGGGGTTATCACCTTGCCGGCCATGCCCGACCCGAGCAAACGCATTTCGCCGGGCTGGGCTGACTTTGATGGCAACAACACCAACGCGTTGCTGCGTGCCGATTACGCGCTCGCCGATGCGTGGCTGCTGACGGTGGAAGGCGGCTTGTCGGAGACGGCGCGCACGCGGGCGTTCTCAGAATTCAAGCTGACCAACGCGCTGACGGGCGCCGGCACGCTGTCCGGCCAGCGCCAGAACGGTCGCTGGAACACCAGCCACGTGCGGGCCGACGTTTCCGGCACCGAGAAGACGGGTTGGATCACGCACGACCTGACCTTCGGCGTTGCGCGTTCCGACATGCGCCAGGCGGCGGTGTACTCCGACCGCTTTTCCGGCACGCAGAATCTGTACAACCCCGTCGACCTCGGCTGGCTGCCGACCACCGGCACCGGCTTTACGGCCGAGCAGCGCGCCGTGGACACGGGCGTCTACGCGCTGGATCGCATGACGTTGTCGGAGCACTGGCAAGTCATTGCCGGCCTGCGCTACACGCGCTACACCAGCGAGCAGGCGCCCAACCGCTACGAGGCCAGCAAGACCACGCCGCTGGGGGCTGTCATCTACAAGTTCACGCCGGCGCTGTCGGCGTATGCGTCGTACGCGCAGGGCCTGGAAGCCGGCGCGCGGGCTCCGAACACGGCCGCCAACGCCAACGTGGCCATGCCGCCTGCGCTGTCCGAGCAGAAGGAAGTGGGCGTGCGCTACGAGACGCCGGCCGGCACACAGCTCGCCGCTGCCGTGTACGACATCGACCGCGCGGCGAGCTACACCAACGACGCGAACATCTTCGTGCAGGACGGCCGCGAGCGCATTCGGGGTGTCGAGCTGACGGCGCAGGGCCGCGTCACCAAGGACTTGTCGCTGCTGGCGTCGGCTGGCTGGACAGACGCGAAGTTCCGCGGTGTCGGGAACGGCCTCGACGGAAAAACGCCGGAAAACACGCCGCGCAGCACCGCCAGCATCTTTGCCGAATACACGTTGCCGATGCTGCGCTCTGTCTCGTTCAACGCCGGCGCGTACTACCTCGGCCCGCGCCCCGTGAACGACGCCAACCAGGCAGAGCTGGGCGGCACGACGCTCTTCAGTGCCGGCGTGCGCTACGTGACGCGCATCTCCGGCAAGCGCGCGACGCTGCAATTCAATGTCGACAACCTGACCGACAAGCGCTACTGGGCGGGCGCCGGCAACAATCGTCTGTCGATGGGGGCACCGCGGCTCTTCAAGCTCGGCATGAAGATCGATCTGTGAGATCGGTCAGCTGAGGGCGGTGCAGTCTCGATCTCTGCTTTCCAATCAGGCTGCAATGGCCTCGCGCGCAGAGGCCTTTGCCGTCTGCAGCGGCTCGCTCAGCAACTGCACCAGCGCCTGCAGGGCGGGGCCAGCCATGTCGCGGTGCCAGGCCAGCAGCGTGTCGACACGGCCCGGCTTGCCGAGCGCGTGGATGCTGATTTCCGGCGCATTGGTATACAGCTCGAGCACCGAGCGCGGCACCAGCGCCACGCCAATTCCGGCCGCCGCGCACGCGATGATGGCGTGGTACGACCCAAGCTCCAGCACCCGCGACGGCGCCACGCCGTCTGCTGCAAACCAGTCTTCGATCAGTTGCCGATAGGCGCAGCCGGGTTCGAATGCGAGCAGGCCCGTGGTCTGCACATCCGAAGCATGACGGATCGGCGGATGGGCGCGGTGCGCAATCAGCACCAGCTCTTCCGCAAAGGCCGGCAGCGTCGTCATGGCGGCGCGCGTGTTGTTCAGGCACGCGGTTTCGGCAACGAACGCGCAATCGACTTCAAAGTTCGACAGCGCCTGAAGGGAGTGGCGCGTGGTCATCGTCACCAGTTCGAGCTGCACGCGCGGCCAGCGCTGATGCAGCGTGGCGAGCAGGGCCGGCAGGCGGCTGGCCGCCGTGCTTTCCATCGAGGCAATGCGCAGGCGCCCGTGCGGCTCGCGCGGCTGCACGGCCTGGCGCGCTTCGGCGGCCAGGCGGAGGATGTCGTCGGCGTAGGTCAGCAGGGTCTGCCCGGCCGGCGTCAGCACCATGCGCTTGCTTTCGCGCACAAACAGCTGCACGCCGAGCGAAGTTTCCAGCTGGCGGATGCGGGTCGTCACATTCGACTGCACGCGATTGAGCTGCTGCGCCGCCCGCGTCACCCCGCCTTCGCGCACAACCGTCCGGAAGATTTCGAGCGAGGACAGATCCATGATGTATCTCAAATGCTAATGGGTCTGTTCAATATAATTCATTTTTCAGGATGAGCGGCCTTGCGTACGATGAAGTGCCGATTTCCTCATCCGGGCCTTTCCATGGAGCACATCCTGTCGTCTACCTCCGCCGTGTCCGCCGCGCATTCCCAGCGGGCCACCGCCTGGCGCGTGGCGATTGCGGGCATGGTCGCGCTGTCCGTGGCGATGGGCATTGGCCGTTTCGCCTTCACGCCGATCCTGCCGATGATGTTGCACGACGGCAGCCTGACGCTGGCGCAGGGCAGTTGGCTCGCCACCGGCAACTACCTTGGCTATTTCGTGGGCGCGCTGGCCTGCATGGCGGTGCGTGGGGATGCGGCGCGCCTTATCCGCATTGGCCTGATCGCGACGGTGCTGCTGACGGCCGGAATGGGCGTGCTGCAAGGGCAGCCCGCGTGGTTTCTGCTGCGCTTTGCCGCGGGCATGGCCAGCGCGCTCGTGTTCGTCTTTACGGCGGGCTGGTGCCTGCATCGGCTGACCGAGCTTGGGCATGCGGCGCTTGGCGGCATCATCTTCTGCGGGCCCGGCTTGGGCATCGCCATTCCGGGGCTGGCGGCCAGCGGCATGGTGGCGCTGGGCTGGCACGCCACGTCGGCATGGCTGGCGTTTGGCGTGCTCTCAGCGCTGCTCTCTGCGGCGGTGTGGTCGACCATCCGGCCCGAAGTGCAGGGGCATGCTGCTCCGGCGCCTGCTGCTTCCGGTGCTGCACCTCGCCTCGATGCGCCCACCAGCGCGCTCACGATTGCCTACGGCCTGGCGGGCTTCGGTTACATCATCACCGCCACGTTTCTTCCGGTGATCGCCCGCAAGGTGCTGCCCGCGGGTTCCGTCTGGCCAGACCTGTTTTGGCCGATGTTTGGTGCGGGCGTCGCCCTCGGCGCGTTTCTTTCGACCCGGATCAGTTTGGCGCGCGACAACCGCTCGCTGCTCGCCACGGCATACGCAATGCAAGCGGTGGCCGTGGCGATCAGCATCGTGTGGCCCACGGTGGTGGGATTGGCGCTGTCCAGCACGCTGCTCGGCCTGCCGTTCACCGCGATCACGCTATTCGCCATGCGCGAGGCGCGCCGGCTGTGGCCGCATGCGGCGCCCCGTCTGATGGGCTTGATGACGGCCGCGTATGGCATCGGCCAGATCGCAGGGCCGCCGCTGGCAAACCGCCTGTTTGCCGCTACGGGCGGCTTCAATGCATCGCTGGCGGTAGCGGCGGTGTCGCTGGTGGCGGGCGTGGCGATCTTCGTTGCGGTCAGGCGCGCGTCGCCCGCGCGTGCGTGATGCGCGGCATGTGAAGGTGCCCACCACGCGGTCGACGCGCCCGTTCTAGAATGCCTCCTCCATTGGAGGAGCCTCATGTCTTTTGCCTTGCGCCCCGATGCCGTTGTGCCCGGCGGCGAGATCAGCCAGGCCGAGCGCGCCGTGCGGGTCGACCTTGCCGCCGCGTACCGACTGGCCGCGCTCAACGGTTGGGACGACCTTGTCTACACCCATCTGTCGGCCACCGTGCCGGGCGAGCCCGATCACTTCCTGATCAACGCGTTCGGCCTCGCGTTCGACGAGATCACCGCATCCAACTTGGTCAAGATCAATGGCCGCGGCCAACTCGTCGGCGACTGGCCCGATGCGGCAGCACGCCCGTCCGTCAACGTGACGGGTTTTGCGTTGCACGCTGCCGTGCATGCCGCGCGGCCTGACGCGCAGTGCGTGATCCATCTCCACAACACGGCGGGCATTGCCGTGTCCGCGCAGAAGCATGGCCTGTTGCCGCTGTCTCAGCATGCGCTGCGGTTCCACCGGCGCATCGCGTATCACGATTACGAAGGCCTTGCCTTTACGCCGGAAGAGGGCGCGCGCCTGACCGCGTCGCTCGGCCACCATTTCGCCATGCTGCTGCGCAATCACGGCACCCTCACCATCGGCCGGACCGTGGCCGAGGCGCACGTGCTGATGGCCACGCTCATCAAGGCATGCGAGATCCAGATTCACGCGCTTGCCGGCGGCGAGGTCGTCGCGCCCGCGCCGGAAGTGGCAGAGCGTGCGGCAGAGCAGCTCGAAGATGGCGGCGCCATCGAAGGCGTGATCGAGTGGCCGGCGCTGTTGCGCAAACTGGATAAAATCGACGCTTCGTATCGTGACTGACGCGACTGTCAACGCGACTCACTAAACCGGAGACACCATGCCGACTTTCCATATCGAGATGTTCGAGGGCCGCAGCGTTGAGCAGAAGAGAAAGCTCGTCGAAGAAGTGACGCGCGTCACTTGCGAATCGCTGGGCTGCGCGCCGGGCGCCGTCGACATCATCATCACCGACATCAAGCGCGAAAACTGGGCCACCGGCGGCGTGCTGTGGTCCGAACAGAAGTAACCCGTCCTCTTCCACTCCCATTTGCCGGTCCGCCATGCAGCCCATGCAGCATTTCGCCTCAGACAACTACGCGGGCTTCTGCCCGGAGTCGCTGAAGTATTTCCTGGAGGCCAACGGCAGCGGCCACGAGCCGGCCTATGGCGATGATTCCTGGACGCAGCGCGTGTGCGACCGCATCCGCGATCTGTTCGAGACCGACTGCGAAGTCTTCTTTGTCTTCAACGGCACGGCGGCCAATTCGCTGGCGCTGTCGTCGCTGTGCCAGTCGTATCACTCCGTGATCTGCCACGAGCTGGCACACATCGAAACCGACGAATGCGGCGGCCCGGAGTTCTTCTCCAACGGCTCCAAGCTGCTGACCGCCAAAGGCGAGAACGGCAAGCTCACGCCGGACGCGGTCGAGGCGCTCGTCACGCGGCGTTCCGATATCCACTATCCCAAACCCAAAGTCGTTTCGCTGACGCAGTCGACCGAAGTCGGCACCGTCTACACCGTCGACGAGGTGCGCGCGATTGCCGCGATTGCCAAGCGTCGGCAGTTGCGCGTGCACATGGACGGCGCGCGTTTTGCGAATGCAGTGGCGTCGCTGGGCGTGCATCCTTCGGAGGTCACCTGGCGCGCCGGCGTGGATGTGCTGTGCTTTGGCGGCACGAAGAACGGTTTGCCGGTCGGCGAGGCCGTGGTGTTTTTCGACCGCCGTCTGGCTGAAGATTTCGCCTATCGCGTCAAGCAGGCCGGGCAGCTGGCGTCGAAGATGCGCTTCATCTCGGCGCCGTGGCTGGGTCTGCTCGAGAACGACGTGTGGCTGCGCAACGCGCGTCACGGCAACGCGATGGCGCAGCTGCTGCACGCGCGCATTGCCGACGTGCCGGGCGTGCGCATCATGTTCCCGACCGAATCGAACGCCGTGTTCGCCGAGCTGCCGCTGCCCGCCATCGAGACGCTGCGCGCGCGCGGCTGGCGCTTCTACACGTTCATTGGCGCGGGCGGCTGCCGGCTGATGTGCTCGTGGGACGTGCAACCCGAGACGGTGGAAGCCTTCGCCGCCGATATTCGCGCAGCCTGCGCACAGGCCGTTTAATCGATCCGATTGCCATGAGCTTCGACTACCGTTTCTGTCCGCAATGCGCCACGCCGCTCGTCGAGCAGCACAACGCCGGCCGCCTGCGCATCGCGTGCCCGGCGCAGGACTGCGGGTTCGTGCACTGGAACAATCCGCTGCCCGTCCTGGCGGCGGTTGTCGAATATCGCGGGCAGATGTTCCTGGCGCGCAATGCACTGTGGCCGGAGGGCATGTTCGCGCTCGTCACGGGCTTTCTCGAACGCGACGAGACGCCCGAAGAGGGCATCGCGCGCGAGCTGAAGGAAGAGACGAACCTCGACGCACAATCGATCTCGCTGATCGGCGTGTATGAGTTCATCCGCAAGAACGAACTCATCATCGCGTACCACGTGGTGGCCGATGGCGAGATCGCGTTGTCGGAAGAGTTGGTCGAATACCGCTTGAAGCCGTTTGAGAAAGTCCGTCCGTGGACGGCCGGCACCGGCTATGCCGTCGCCGATTTCCTGACTGCGCGCGGCCTGCCGGTCAGCTACATCGACATCCGTACCGGCGAACCGGCTGAGCCGCCGCCGCGCCAGTGGCAACCCACGCGGCTCGTTACAATCCCGGAATGACTGATGCGAGTGGCACAGCGCCGCTTGCCCGTACCACTGAGGAAGACATGGAGTTTCAAAAGGAAATCGACGCGCGCGGCCTGAATTGCCCGCTGCCCATTCTGCGTACGAAGAAGGCGCTTGCCGACATGCAAAGCGGCGACGTGCTCAAGATTCTTGCCACCGACCCCGGCGCCACGCGGGACTTCCAGGCCTTCGCCAAGCAGACCGGCAACGAGCTGCTGGAGCACAGCGAGCACGACAAGGTGTTCACGTTCTATATGCGCCGTCGCTGATCTGGCAGCGCGTTCAAAGAAAACGGGGCGATCCGGTTTGGCTGGATCGCCCCGTTTTCATCTGGCGGCAGATATTTCTATCGGCTATGTGTAGCTACTTGCGTGCTTCCATCGCCATGCGCAGTGCCAGGCTGGTCAGCACGGTGCCCATCAGGTAGCGCTGCACTGACAGCCAGCTCGGCTTGCGCGAGAGAAACGCGGCGATGCTGCCCGCCGTGGCGGCGATCATCGAGTTGACCGTCACGCTGACGCAGATCTGCGTCACGCCCAGGCAGACCGACTGCACCAGCACGCTGCCGTGCGCCGGCTCGATGAACTGCGGCAGCAGCGACAGATACAACACCGCCACCTTCGGATTGAGCAGGCTGGTCAGCAAGCCCATCGTGTAGAGCTTGCGCGGGCTGTCCACCGGCAGTTCGCGCACCTGGAACGGCGCCCGGCCACCCGGCCGCACCGCCTGCCAGGCGAGGTACAGCAGATAGATCGCTCCGCCAAAGCGCAGCGCATCGTAGGCAAACGGCACGGCCATCAGCAAGGCGGTGATGCCGAATGCGGCGCACAGCATGTAGAAGACGAAGCCCGTGGCGATGCCTGCCAGCGACACCAGCCCCGCGTTGCGCCCTTGGCAGATCGAACGCGAGATCAGGTAGATCATGTTCGGGCCCGGCGTCAGCACCATGCCGAGCGCAACCAGGGCAAAGGTCAGCAGATTGGTGAGGGTGGGCATGGCGGATGTGCAATCGGCGGCAAAGGTGAGGAGCTTGCAGGCTAGCACCCGGTGTCGATGGCCCGACAGGTACAGAAAATCACAAAAATTGGCAATTCTGTATTGGTCCACTGACGGCTCAGGCGGCGCACGCGGCACTCGAAAATCCACTGTTACATCCTTAACGTGCTTCGTCACAGCCTGGAGCGGAGGGGCGGCATAGAGTGGAAACAAGGTCCGGCATGTCCGGACGCTTCAAGGAGCCAATCCATGCAAAAGACCAAGTTACTGATGTCGTTGATGCTGGCAGTCTCTGCGCTCGCACCGCTGGCCAGCCATGCGCAAGAGCGCGATCACCGCTGGGACCGCGACCGCCACGAACACAACGTGTCGATATGGACCGTCGAGCCGATCGCGAGATGGCTCACCGGTGGCACCGCGGTGAGCGCATTCCACCCGAATACCGTGATCGCCAATACATCATCGACGACTGGCGCGAGCATCGTCTTTCACCCCCGCCGCGCGGTTACCACTGGGTCGGTGTAGATGGCGGCTACTACCTCGTGAGGCCCGATGGCCTTGTCTTCAATGTGACGATCGGCGGCTGATAAGCGATCCGTTGCAAAAAAAAACCCGCGACTGCGCAAGCGTCGCGGGTTTTTCATTTTTTGGTGAGGGCAGGCTGCCCGGAAGGCCCGGCTTACAGAATGCTGAACGATCGGCGACGGCGCGCCATGCGTGCGTCATCGGCGTTGTTGAAGGTATGCCGCATCCAATCCTCCCCCCCGTCCCCATCCCCCTGATCCCCATGCGCCTGCATTTCCTGCTTCCCGTCGTGCTGTTCACGGCGTTGCCTGCCCATGCCGAGCTTCTTATCAGCGAGTATGTCGAAGGCAGCTCGAACAACAAAGCCATCGAAATCTACAACCCGGACGGCATCGAGGCCGATCTGTCGGTCTACAAGATCGAGCAGTACAACAATGGCGCGAGCGCGCCCACCGCTTCGTTTTCGCTCTCGGGCAAGCTGGCGCCGGGGGCCGTTCATGTGATGGCTCACAGCACGCTGGCAAGCGCGCTCGGCACGCGCGTCAACCAGACCGCGGCGTTCTCGTTCAACGGCGACGACGCGCTCACGCTGACACGCTCCGGCGTCGTTGTCGATCGCATCGGCCAAGTCGGCTATCAGCCGCCGTCCGGCTTTTGGGGCACAGCCAGCGCTGGTACGAAGGACCACACGCTGCGCCGCAAAGGCACGGTGAAGACGGGCGACACGAACATCACGGCGGCCTTCGATCCATCCGTCCAATGGGACGCGTTCAACATCGACGACTTTTCCGATCTTGGCCTGTACAACGGGAAGGGCACGGTCACGCCGCCATCGCCGGTCGTTGCCGTGTGCGGCGCGCCGGCAACGCACCTTGCGGATGTGCAGGGCGCCGGCGCGACTTCGCCGCTGGCCGGTCAGAACGTCGAGATCGAAGCGGTCGTGACCGCCGACTACAGCGGCACCAACGGTTTCAACGGCTTCTTCGTGCAACAACCGGACGCACAGCGCCGCAGGTTGCCCGGCGTGTCGGAAGGGCTGTTCGTCTATGCGCCCGGCGTTAGTGCCCGCGCTGGCGACCTCGTCCACCTCGTCGGCAAGGTCGAGGAAAAGTACGGCCAAACGCAACTGACGCTGGCCACGAATGGCATCGCAAGCTGCGCCAGCGGCCACAGCGTGACGGCCGTCGATGTGACGTTGCCCGTGGCGGATGCCAAGGCACTGTCGGCATATGAAGGAATGCTCGTGCGCCTGCCGCAAACGCTGACGGTAAGCGAAACGTACGAGTTGGGGCGCTATGGCAGTGTCCTGCTTAGCAACGGGCGCTTGCCGCTGCCCACAAACGTAGCGCCCTCGGGGAATGGTGCGGCAGTGCAGGCTGCGGCCAATGCGCTGAACCGCATCGTGCTCGACGATGGCTCCAATCAGCAGAATCCGGGCACTGTGCGCTATCCGGCGCCGGGCTTGTCGGCCGCGAACTCCGTGCGCGCTGGCTATACGGTGAGCGGCGTGCAGGGCGTGCTGGAAATGCGCTACAACGCCTGGCGCCTGCAGCCCGTGCCGGGCGCCGCGGCACCGGCTTTCAATGCCGCCGCGAACCCGCGTGCCGGCGCTCCTGCACGCCACGCCCAGGCCGATGTGCGCGTGGCGTCGTTCAACGTGCTGAACTACTTCAACGGTGACGGCAAAGGTGCCGGCTTCGACGATCCGGCCAATCGAGGCGCCAAGACACAGACCGAGTTCGAACGCCAGGAAGCCAAGATCGTTGCCGCCATTCGCGCCATCGACGCCGACGTGGTCGGTCTGATGGAAATCGAGAACGACGGCTACGGCAGCCTCAGCGCCATCCGCCGCCTCACGAGCCAACTTGGCGCCGACTGGCGCTACGTCGATCCGGGCGTGCCGAAGCTCGGCGGCGATGCGATCACGGTGGCGATCATCTACAACGGCCGCACCGTCGAGCCGGTCGGCGTGCCGGCCACCCTGGCCATCGACGACAAGAACCGCCAGCCGCTCGCGCGCAGCTTCCGACGCATCGGCGGCACGCAAAACTTTACCGTCGTCGTCAATCATCTGAAGTCGAAGGGCTGCTCCGGCGCGACCGGCAAGGACGCCGACCAGGGCGATGGCCAAAGCTGCTGGAACCCCACCCGCGTCCGCGCTGCCGGCGTGATCGCCGACTGGCTGGCGACCTCGCCGATCGGTGTGGCGGACATCGGCAAGCTCCTGATCGGCGACCTCAACAGCTATGCCAAGGAAGACCCCGTCCTGCTGTTCGCCGACAAAGGCTATGCCGACATGGTGGCGAAGTTTGTGGGCAAGGATGCCTACAGCTACGTCTATGGCGGCGAAGCCGGCTACATCGACCATGCGCTGGCCACCCCGGGCCTGGCCGAGCGTGTGCGCGCCGTGCACGAATGGCACATCAACGCCGATGAGCCGATGGCGCTGGAATATTCGTTCGCCTACAAGAGCGCCGAACAGCAGCAGACGTTCTACGCGCCGGACGCGTACCGCTCGTCGGACCACGATCCGGTGCTGGTCGACCTCGCGCTCAATACGCAAACCGCAGGTGGCGGCTCGAGTCCGGAAGGCGATGCGGCGGCGGGCGGTGCCCCAGGCAGCCCAGGGGAGGGCGGTGCCGGTGCGGTGGACCCGATCGTCGGGCTCGCGCTGGCCGCCGCTGCCGTAGCCCTGGCGCGGCGTCGTACGTGTGGGTCTTGAGCGTCCGCGAATCCGTGCCCGTCGTCGGCCGTTCGATGTCGCCCTAATGCGCTTTTCAGCCCTCTGCCTCCGGACTGAATTAAGCTTGTCAAATGACAAGGCCGGCAGCATTGCAGTTGCGACGTGCCGATGCAATCGATTCCGATATGGCGACTGGGGATGCTGTGAACAATGTAGCGGCGATGGTGCGCGCGCTGATCCTGGGCGGTTGGCTTGGCTTGACGTCCGCGGGCAGCCATGCGGCAGCGACCTCGCTATTCACGCCGGAAGAACATGCGTGGATTGCGGCGCATCCGGTGGTGCGCACCTGCGTCAACGCGCACTGGCGTCCATTCGAGTTTGTCGAAGGCGACAAGGTGGTTGGCATCGTTCCGTCGTTTCTGGAGGCGGTTGCGGAGTTGAGCGGGTTGCGCTTCGAATATGTCGACGGCGCGTGCTGGAAAGGCTCCGTCGCAGCGTTGAAGTCCGGCAGCATCGACATGTTGCCCGACTGGAGCAAGAACTACGACACGGCACCCCAACGAGACGGGTTCACAGCAAGTACGCCGTACTACGTCGGCACAATCGCAATCGTCACGGCCGAGCGGGAAAACCTGTTTGCCGGCTTCCCTCAGCTGGCCGGGAAGCGGGTTGCAATCAAAGGCGGTGGCGGGCTCGAACTTGCCATTCGCCACAGCGATGTACCCGTTACGTTGCTGACGTTTCAGGATGAGTCCGATGCGCTGGAGGCCGTCGCAAACGAAGAGGTGGACGCCGCCCTCGGGACCGACGCGTCTCTCCTTCCGCAATTGAATCGCCAGTTCAAGGGCCGGCTTTTTCTCTCAGGCAGCATCTGGGATCGTCCGTATGCGCTGACGATGGTCACGCGCGAGGACAACACCGTGCTCGCGTCGATTCTCGATAAGTCGCTCACCGCCATTCCGGCCTCAGAGGCTGATGCCATCCGGCACCGATGGCAGGAAACCACCGACTACGGTGCACCGTCGCTTTCGTCGATCCTCCATTACCGATGGTGGCAGGTTGCGCTGGTTGGCGGTGTTGTGCTGGCCTTCGCGATCCTAGCGTACGTGCTGTGGCGCGCGCGCGTTGCGGCCGTACGTAGTGAGCGCGACAAGGCGATGTTCCTCGCCTTCATCAGCCACGAAATCCGCACCCCGATGCACACCATCCTTGCGTCGCTGGAGCTGCTCCAGCGCTCGCAGCTGACCGGCGAACAGGCGAGCCGCGCGAATGCAGCGGTCTCGGCATCGGAAACACTCCTCGCGCTGCTCGACGATGTTCTCGAATACTCGCGCCTTGAATCGCGCAGCGTGACGCTCGCACTGCAGCGAACCGAGATCGGGGCGTGGGCCGAGCAGACACTCGACATGGTGCGTTGGCGCTCGGAGGAGAAGCAGCTGGCGCTGTTCCTCGATTTAGCGTGCGCGCCAGATTTCAGCGTCGAAATCGACCCCATGCGCGTGCGGCAGATCGTTCTGAACCTGTTGGTGAATGCGATCAAGTTCACCGAGGCCGGCAAGGTGGTTCTGCGCGTCGACTACCTGCCCGGCAAGCGCCGGGGTACTGGGACGCTTGTGCTCGAAATCCGGGACACCGGCATGGGCATCCCCCCGGACCGCCAACGGCATATCTTCGAGCCCTACGCGCGAGTGGAAAGTCCAGGCAACCGCGGTGCCAGCGGCAGCGGGCTGGGCCTTTCGATCTGCCGCGAGTTGGTCGACCTGATGAAAGGCGTGATCACGGTCAGCAGCAGCCCCGAGATAGGCACGGTGTTCACCGTCATGTTGCCCGTGCGCGAACCTGGCGCGGAGTCGGTATCACCGCAGGCCCCCGTGGATTCGTCGCTTGGCGCGCAAGCGGCATCGCCAGCTCCGGCGATCAAACCGCTGTTGTCGGGATCGAACGATGGGCCGCTAGTCCTGATCGTCGATGATCACGAGGCCGTGCAACACGCGATCCAGCATCAACTTGATGCGCTGGCTTGCCGATCAACCGTCGCCGGCACCGGCGAGGCGGCGCTCGAACAATTCGCGTCGACAGCGTTTGATATGGTGCTGCTCGACTGCAACCTACCGGGCATCGACGGCTATACCGTCGCGCAGCGCATGCGCGAGATCGAACACCGGCGCGGGAGCGAACGCACGCCCATTGTGGCGATCTCCGCCGCGGCTGACGATGCTCATCGCACACGATGCTTCGACAGCGGCATGGACGGCGTTCTGGGCAAGCCGCTGCGCCTTGCCGCATTACGGGAGCTGATCGAACTCTGGTGCGGCCATGGCGATTCGACTTCCAACGCGGAGCCTGCAGAAGATCATCTGCAGCCTGCGACGGACGTGCATGCAATTTATCGGCAGACGATGAAGGCCGATCTCGAGATGCTCACCCAGGGCGTCGCAGATCGGAATATCGAGCAGGCACGTCGAGCGGCGCATCGAATTGTCGGTGCCGCCGCAGTGGTGGAAGACCAACTGACGCACCATCTTGCTGGTGCTTTGGAGCGGCATCTTTCAGAGTCGTCGTGCGAAATCAACGCGTACGTTCAGATGCTCGTCCTGGAACTCCAAAACTTGCACTTGCACGGCGGCGGTGCCGCAGACGTCTGATTCCGCTTTTTGCGGCGATTGACCGTCTGTGATTCCCCGCATAGGTACTGTCCGTCGCTCCTGCGGGGCGCGCCGCCTCCAGAAAGCCTCCGCACGTAAATGACCCGCGACGGGCAACGTGCGATCAAATGCACCAATCTTGCCCGCTTTTCAGAGCAGTCTGATATGGCGCGAGCGCCTTGCTTGGAATACTTGCGCCTGCCTTCTTCGATAGGCATTTGTTCTCGACCAAGTTCAGGCACCTCCGTGCTGTGGTCTCAATCAAAGGGTAAGTCAATGAAAGCAAAACTGTTCCTGGCGGGCGTAGCCATGTCTGCTCTGTCTTCCGTCGCAATGGCTCAGACGGCCACCAAGGTGGACGGCACCATCAACTTCGAAGGCAAGATCACGAGCGATACCTGCAAGGTCTCGTCGGTTACGGGCGATGCCGGCGCCATTAACGTCAGCATGGGCACCGTCGCAGCGGACGATATCGGTACCGTTGCGGCACCGAAGAACCTGAAGGAAGGTTCTGGCTCGGCCAATTTTGACGTGGTGTGTAAGAAGGGCGCCAAGGTCAGCATGAAGTTTGCCGGCAAGGCCGCTGAACTGAGCACCGACAAGAAGACGCTGCGTGTGAATAACGGCAACACGTCTGCGGGCTTCGCCCAAGGCGTGGGCATTGCCGTGTACGAAGGCACGGGCGCAACTGCCAACGCCTTCGACCTGAGCAATGGCGATCTGCTCGCACAAACCGAAGTGCCGGCGGAAGGCGGCTCGGTCAACGTGCGCTTTGCTGCTGCATATGTGGCTGCTGACGCCACCAAGGTGAAGCCTGGTATCGCCAACGCGAGCCTGCCGTTCACGCTGAGCTACGAGTAAGCCAAGCGCCAGCCGCTCCGGCTGGCTTCAATCGGCAGCGGAACGTGTCCGCTGCCGCCTCTTCTTCAAGGCAATTCCGGATATGAAAGCAAAACGATACGCCGTTGGCGCGGCGTTGGCGTGCGCGTTGGTTGCGTCCGCGAGTCACGCCAGCATTTCACTCAGCACCACGCGCGTCATCTTCGATGGGAAGAACAAGGAGAGTTCGGTGGTCGTCAGCAACGATGGTTCAGACGCGTTGCTTCAGGCGTGGCTGGATCCCTTGGACGACATGGCCGACGTTCAACTCCCGTTCGCCATTACGCCGCCATTGGCGAAGGTTGGGGCCAAGCAGCAACAACTTCTGCGCGTGTTGTACGAAGGCATCGGCATGCCTACGGATCGCGAATCGGCCTTTTGGCTAAACGTGCAGGAAATCCCCCAGACCGCCAAAGAGGACAACGTTCTGCAATTGGCTGTTCGTCAACGCATCAAGGTGTTCTATCGGCCTACTGGCCTGGCTGGCGATCCGGTCAAGGCACCTACACATCTGCAATGGCAGTTGAACCAGGACGCCGGTAAAGGGTTGCTGCGCTTGACCAATCCGAGCCCGTATCACGTGACCGTGGTTGACGCCAAGCTGCGCGTCGGCAACGCCGATGAATCGGTTGTTGACGCCAAGATGGTCGCGCCCGGCACCACTTTGACATTGCCCGTGAAGCTGACGGCCGGCAGCAGCAACGCTCCTGAACTGCGCTACGAAGTCATCAACGACTACGGCGGTCGCGAAAGTTACCGCGTCACCTTGCACGGCAGTCAGCCGAGCACGCCGGTCTCCGCCGGCAACTGATCGACCGCGTCGATCGAGTCGATCCGGCCCGTTTGGGCTGGATCAGCCCGCGCCCCTTTGTAGCGGAGCTTGCCTATGTGACACCCCCGATTCTCAGAGCCAACAGCGAGCATTGCGATGTCTAAACGCCCGACCACCAAACCACTCTCAAAAAAGATTGATGGAAATGCGGCCGCTGCTCGCCCCAGGGCTACTCCGCTTTACCTGGCTTTGTGTCTGGCGATGTTCAACAGCGCGCGCGCTGCGGAGGGGGAAACGCTTGTCGCGCAGGTTGATCACACACTCCTCGCGTTCAATACCGGCTTCCTGCACGGCCAGGGGCGCCCGGCAGACCTCAGCGCCGTGCTGTCTTCGGGCAACAGCGTGCCGCCGGGCACATATCGCGTCGAGGTGCAGGTCAATGGCAATCTCGTGGGTCGGCGCGACATCGATTTCCACCAGGAGGGCGGCAACGGTAAGGTTCGTCCGTGCCTGACTGCGCAAATGCTTCAGGACTTTGGCGTCAACCTGACCGCCATTACGCCTCCGCTCGATATCAACAGCCGAGCGTGCCTGGATTTGGCCCAGCTGATGGACCAAGCGGCCGTCGATTTCGATTCCGGCCGGCTGCAACTGAAACTAAGCATTCCGCAGGCCTTTTTGTCGCGGGCAGCTCGTGGTTACGTGGATCCTGCCCTGTGGGATGAAGGCGTCACTGCGGGCTACGTGAATTACCAGTTCAGCGGCAACTACGGCCACAGTCGCCTTGGCAATGACAGCAGTAGCTATTACCTAGGCCTGCAGAATGGAGTGAACATCGGCCGTTGGCGTCTGCGCAATGAATCGTCGCTTACCGGCGGCAATAGCGGGCAGACACGCTTCAAGAGCAATCGCACGCTGGTGCAGCGCGACGTTGATGCCATCAAGGGACAACTGACGCTGGGTGAGCAATATTCCGACGCGACGTTGTTCGACAGTGTGCGGTTCCGCGGGGTGCAAGTCGGCTCTGACGACGCGATGCTGCCCGATAGCGAGCGAGGGTATGCGCCTGTCATTCGGGGGCAGGCCGCGACCAATGCCGTGGTGGAAGTGCGTCAGAGCGGCTACGTGCTGTACCGCGCGAACGTGCCGCCCGGTCCGTTCCAACTGACCGATATTTTTCCGTCTGGCTCCAACGGCGATCTGGAAATTACGGTCATCGAAGCGGATGGTACGAAGCGAGTCACACATCAGGCATTTTCCAGCCTGCCGCTCATGCTGCGAAAGGGCCGGCTGAAGTACAACTTCGTGGCCGGCAAGTACGACGGTGACCAGAACGCCTCCCCCAATCTGGTGAGTGGTTCTCTTGTCTACGGCCTGACAGACAACAGCACCGTGGCCGGCGGCTTCCAAGCCTCGCGCGAGTTCCAGGCCGTCAACGTGGGTGTGGGGACAAATACGCCCGTTGGCGCGCTCTCGGTGGACCTTACGCAATCCAGCAGTCACGCCCAGGGTAAGCGCGATACCGGGCAGAGTGTGCGGATCTTGTATGCCAAGACCTTTACCCGTACCAATACCAACTTCACGCTGGCGGCATATCGCTATTCGACGTCGGGCTACAGGACATTCAACGATCACGTCAATGACGTGGGCAACACGGGCGTTCAATCCGGCCGCAGCCGCTCGCGCATTGACTTGACGACCAGTCAGGACTTGGGCGGCGTGGATCGCAGGTACGGAAGCGTTTACCTGAACGTCAGCCAGCAGACCTACTGGAACCAACCTGGGTCCAGCCGCAGTATCAGTGTCGGCTATGGCAACAACTGGAAGCAACTGAGCTACAACCTGAGTCTGAGTCAGACTCGGGACACGCGCTTTGGCGGCAGTGGCAACAACACCCAGGTCATGCTGACGATGTCGATTCCGCTGGGTGGCAAGCTGCGGTCGCCGCGTGCCTACACCAACGTGAGCAATGACAGCAACGGCGGCACTAACGTCCAAAGCGGCCTGAGCGGTTACGTGAGCGATAAGACGTCGTACGCCATGCAAGCCGGCTATACGAGCCGAGGACGTGGGGCGACGGGCGGTGCGAGCCTTACGCATGATGCCGACGCAGGCCAGCTTTCGGCCAACGTCAACGTCGGGCGCGATTACCAGTCAGCCAGCGTGGGCGCCACGGGCGCCGTGGTCGTGCATCGGGGCGGCGTGAACGTCAGCCGCACGGTGGGCGACACTTTTGCGCTGATGAAGATGGAAGGCGTGAAAGGTGCCGATGTGCGAACCGACGGCGGTACGCCTGTCGGTCGCAACGGCTATGCGGTCGTGACTTACGCTCAGCCGTACCGCTTGAACGCTTTGCGCCCAGACACCCATAACCTGGGTGCTGACGTGGAGCTGGAGGACACCATCAAGCAGGTTGTGCCGCGCCGTGGCGCCATCGTGCAGGCGACTTTCAAGGGCTACAGCGGCCAGCGTGTGCAGTTCACGCTACAACAGGCCGGTGGCAAGCCAGTGCCATTCGGCGCCAGCGTGGAAGACGCACAAACAGGCAAGCAGTTGGGCATTGCAGACCCGAACGGTAAGGCGTTTGTCTTGCTAAATCAGGAGCAAGGCACGTTGGCGGTGAAGTGGAAGGAAGGCCAGTGCCAAGCGCCTTATGCACTGCCGAAGGCGGAAGCAGGGCGCAATTACCAGCGGCAGACGTTGCGTTGCCGATAAGCAATGTGGATTCCATCCGCGCTCAAGGGGTGAAGGCATTCTCACGATAAAGGCAAGTAACGAGGCCAGCGTCGGAACCCGCAGTTGCAAGACGTCGGACGTTGTTTCGAATATCGGAGATCAGAACTCTGGTCGGCAATTCAACGGTGTCGGCCCGTCATTGGCGCCCATCAATTTTTCGAATGATCTGAAGAAATGCCCCGAAGGCATCAGCGTCATTAAGGGCTACGCCACTGTTGGCGGGATTTCAATATTCCGCTCAAAGCGGCCTACCACCAAACCGCTGCGGTGGTTGACCGTGACATAGCGATTAGCCCAGTGACATCTGCGAGGAATTAAGATTAACGGCCTTCGTACGTGTAGGCCACAAACTTCCGAATAGCACGGGCATGCAGTGCCTCATGCCGGCATCAATCGTTCGGCCGATGCAGAGGATGTGAGATTGCTTTTGTGGGGAAGATATTAATGAGCGAAGCAATATTGATCCGAAGTGTGCGACGGTTGAAGAGTGGAGCGCGCGCGCTGATAGGGGTGATTCTTTTCCTGATATTCTCAGCTGCACCAACTCACGCCGCTAAGCTGTGTCAGTTCGCCGCTAGTCAGAGCACTAAAAGCGTTACGTTCACGATACCCGTCAAGTTTCACGTACCGCGTGATACGCCGGTTGGTTCAATAGTTTGGGAGAGTTCGCCCTATAACTCAGGTGAGAACCCAGGCAATAGCTTTACGTGTACTCAGGCCTGGGCATTGGGAGTGGACAATGAGGTTAGCGAGGGACAGAGCGTCAGTTCCAGCACCAAAACAGTTTTTCCAATCGGTAAAACTGGTCTCGGATGGAGCCTGTACTACGTGTGGAAGGAACTGCAAAGTATCAGTTTCGCACCCCAAATTCAAAATCCGGGAACATTCAAAAACACTGGGATCGAGATGCGGCTGTATATAAAAAAGATTGGCCCTATAAAAGCAGGTGCAAGTGTTCCGAATGGGCTTATTGGATATGTTGGTGCTGGATTTCCGACTGCTGTTCCGGATGTAAAATTTTTTTCGATAAATACCAGTAACGAGGCTAGCCTCGGAATAATCAGTTGCAAGGCGCCGGATGTTGTTGTGAAGATGGGGGTTCAGAATCGTGTGGGGCAATTCAAAGGGATCGGTACGTCATTGGCCCCCGTTAATTTCTCGATCGGCCTGAAGGAGTGCCCAGAAGGCATCAACAAGGTGTCTTATCTGCTAAAACCCAATACGACGATTGTGGATGCGGCGCGATCCGTTGTCGCGCTCGATACTGAGTCGACCGCCAAGGGTGTTGGCCTGCAGATTCTCGACCAGAACAGCAACCCGGTGGCGTTGAACGAGAAGATTGTCTTTAAAGACTACGATACGGCTGGCGGGAATTTCAATATTCCGCTCAAAGCGGCCTATCACCAAACGGCTTCAGACGTGTCCCCGGGTATAGCGAATAGCTCGGTGACAATTGTGATGAGCTACGACTAGGTCAGTGTGGGGTGGCGGCCTTGCCCAGCGCGTTGGTCAGTGCCGGGCCAGTTGGGGCGGGCGTGGGTCCCACGTAGGGTTAGGGTGCGATCGGCACGACCTTAGGCAAAGTCCGTGCGCTCTCGGCGAACCAAGAAAAAACCCGCGACAGCGCAAGCTGCCGCGGGTTTTTGCTTTGAAAAGCTGGTGGAGCCGGCGGGAATCGAACCCGCGTCCGCAAGCCCTCCACAGAGAGTTCTACATACTTAGTTCTGTCATTTGATTTAACCGCCGCATCGCGGACGAACACGCTCTACGACGGCGATTCACTAAGTTTTCGTCTCTAGGCCCGTGACTCACCTAAAGCTTATCTGACGTAAATGACCTCGCTAGTCTTGCGACCCTAGCCCGTCAGCGAGCCAGTGCGAGGACGGCGGCCCTTAGGCTGCCAGTGCGTAACGTTCGTCGTTAGCAGTTATTGCATTCCCATTGATTAACGAGGTGACGGGTCCTCGGTATGCCCTCCACTGCTTTGCAACCCACGTCGAAACCAGGTCGGCCCCAGTAAGGAAAGGTGAATTATCCCATAGATGGGCTACTTCAGCGAGAAATCAACCCGTGTCGTTTTGCCCTTGTCCTTGATGCCGTCCGCGTTGAGCTTGGGCGCCACGACAAAGAGACGTCCAGGATCCACACGTTCGGCCAGCGCCACATGAACGGCGTTGGCGCGGCGCTGGGCGAGTTCTCGGAGGTCCGCATCCGTCACCTGTACATTGGTTTCCATCAGCTTGCGCATCTCGTCAGGGGGCAACGATTTGGCAAGCCCGATCACGTTGCGTGGTTTCGGGAATTTGGCGGCTTTGTAGGCGCGTTCAAGGTACTTGGTTTCCTCTTCCGGCTTGACGGTGGTATCTGCCTCGGCAGCGTCGCCGGCGTCCTTGAGCTTCTGCTCGCGAATCTGGCGGTTCACGGCCTCCCGGCGCAGGCCGTCGCGGTCGAATTCCGGATCGACTCGGCCGACGATGTCCACCTTCAGCGCAGGGCGGTCCTTTAGCGCCGTGGCAAGTTTGTCCAGCTTCGCCACCGATGCCTGGCTGATGTTCGAAGTGCCCGGATCGAACTCGATGTAGCCGAGTTCTTCGCCTCCGCTGCCTCCAAACGCGCTGGCCAGCAACGAGAACGGCGCCGTCACGGCGCGCGCGATGAGGTTGACGAATGCACGCAGGATGACGCCGCCGATGCTGAATTGCGGGTCATCCAACGAGCCGGATACCGGCACGCGCACATCGATCTCGCCGCGCGAATTCTTCAGCAGCGCCACTGCCAGCCGCACCGGCAGATTGGTCGCGTCCTTGCTTTCTACGCGGTCGCCGAAGGTCAGCTGGTCAATGAAGATGTGGTTGTCGGCGGTCAGCTTGCCCTGGTCTAACAGGTAGTGCAGATCCATCGTCAGCTTGCCCTTGGTGATCGGGTAGCCGGCATATTTGGCGGAGTAGGGCGTGAGGTTGGTCAGTTCCACGCCGTCGGCCTTGGCCGTGAGGTCCACAAAGGCCGTGGGGGCGAGCGGGTTGACCTTGCCGTGGATGTCCACAGGCGCCGTGCTGTCGACACTGCCGCGCAGCGTCACGTCGGCGGGTGTCTGGTTGGCGGCCGTGCTGATGGTGCCGATCGAGCCGCCGATGGCGGTCAGGTTGGCGGTGTAGTTCGGCTTGACGAAGTTGTCGGTAAAGCGAATGTTGCCGTCCTGCAGCGTGATGGCGTCCACACGCAGGTCGGCGCCGCCGGCTTTGGGCGTGGGGCCGGTGGCCGTGACGGTCACGGCCGATGCCGATGCCGGTGCCGGTGCCGGTGCCGGTGCCGGTGCCGGTGCCGGTGCCGGTGCCGGGGCCGGGGCCGGGGCCGAAGCGACTACGGGCGCGGCTGCCGGGGCAGAAGCTGCAGCGCCCGACGCCGATGCAGGTTCGCTCTGGGTCAGCGAGCGTCGCTCCTCGGTCGGCTGCACGCGGATGTCCTGCAGGTTCAGGCGTCCATTCGCATTGATGATGATCCGCGCGTAGAACGTCGACAGCGCCACAGCGCCCACGCGCACACGCGGCGTGGTGCCGTCGTAGTTGGCCTGGATGCGGTTGAGCGCGAGTGAGCGCCAGCGCAGGAAATCGTCCGAACTCACACGGTCTTGCAACCGCACGTTGCCCAGCGTCGCGTTGCCCTGGTAGTTGACCGTCAGCGCCTTGCCCTGATTGAGTACGAGACGTCCGTCCATCGAGAGCAGCGCGCTCGTAATCGCCGCATTCAGCGATTTGTCGAGATATGGGTCGAAACCCGCCAGCGACAGGTTTTGCGAGTTCACGCGCAGGTCGGCCTTCAGCGGCTGCGGCACCACCTCGCCGCGCACATCGAGCTTGCCCTTCGTGCCCAGCCCCGCACCGATCTGCACGTTGACGGGTTTGCCGAGATCGGTGGAGGCGTTCTGCACGACCACGTTCAGCGGCTCGACACGCACCTTGACCGGACGCGAGTTCGATTGGTCTTCAAAGCCGACGGCGCTGTTGTCCAGCTTCAACGTCTGCACGGTCACTGCCCACGGTTTTTCGGCTGGGGCATTTGATTTTGCGCTGGACTTGGCGGGCGCTGCCGACTTGCCCGCCGCTGGCTGCGGCCCATCGAGCAGCGTCAACGTGGTCGTGCCGTCCTTCTTGCGCAAGGCGTCAATCTGCAGGCCGTCGGCGCGCACCTCGTTCAATGCGAGGGTGCGAGCGCTCAGGTCGAAGCTCTTTACATCCGCGCGCAGCAGCTTGGCACGCAGCGCGGTGTCCTTGCCCGAGGCGGGCACCAGCGACAGATCGGTCAGGCTCGCGGTGAGCGGCTCGGCACGTATGTTGAATTTGTCCGGCCCGAAGTCGAGCGCCACCTTGCCGTCGGCCGACAGCGCGCCGTTCTGCAATTGCGGCGCACCGGCCTGGCGCAGATACGGGCCGATGCCAGCCAGCTTCACGCCTTCCAGCTTCAGCTCCAACTCGCCGGTGTTCTTCTCCAGCGACGTGTTGCCTTTGACGTTCAGCGTGCCGCCCTGCGCCAGCTTGGCACCCACATCGAGCGTGGTCGGGCCGCCCAGGGTGCGCACGCCAATGTCGCCGCGAAGGTCTTCCAGCGTCAGGTCGGCAGCCGGCTGCGTGGTTGCGTCATGCCAATGGACGGTGCTGTCGGCCAGTTGCAGCTTGCTGATCACCACATCCAACGGTTTCGGCTTGGCGGTTGGTGCGGGCTCGGGTTTGGCGGGCTTCGCCTCGGCATGCGAGGGCTTGCCGCCGAGTTGCGCGAAATTGATGGCGCCATCAGCACCCCGCGTGGCGTCGACGCGCACGCCATCAAGCGTCAGCGCATCAAGGTGGAATACGTTGTCGAGCGGCCGCACGTCGGCAAGTGTTGCGCGCACCTGTTTGGCGGCAACCAATGGCGCTTTCCTGGCGTCGACCACTTGCAGGTTGTCGAGGCCGGCAGTGCCATGCACGCGCAGCACCGGCGCGCCGCTTTTCGGTTTCTGGAAGTCGATCGTCAGGTCGGTCGTCAGCTTGCCCTGCGGCACCGACACCGGTAGCGGGCCCGGCACGTAACTGAGGTAGCGGGGCAGATCCAGACCGTCGATCTTGATGTTGAGGTTCGATTCGAGCGACTCGGCAAACGGCTTTGTCTTGCCCGCGAAATGCAGCGGCGCACCGTCGATGCGGGCCGCCAGCAGCGGCTGCACGAAGATGTCCACGTCAGCGGGCAGGCTCGCCAGGAAAGGCACGCCGATCTGCAATCCGTCCACCTTGTGCTGCGCACCAAGCGGCTGGTCGGCAAAATCGATCGTGCCGTTCGTCAACTGCAGGTTGGCGAAGGCGAAGCGCGCCGGTTCGTCCGACTTGGGTTTGGGCGGGTTGTCCGGCTGCGTCAGCTTGTCGACGATGTCGGAGAAGTTGAAGCGCTGCTCGGCGGTGCGCACGATACGCACGTGCGGCGCATCGATGCTGAGTTCTTCGATGACGGGCGCGCGGCGGAAGATCGAACTCCACGACGCGTTCACATGCAGATGGCCCACGTCGACGAACGGGGTTTTGCCGTCGCGCTCGGCAATGTGGAGCTGGTCGACATCAAGCCGCAGCGTGTATGGGTTGATGCCGATCTTGCCGACGGAAACCGGCCGTTCCAGCAGCTTGCTTAGCTGTGTTTGCGCCAGGTGGCGCAGCAGCGGCGGCCCACCGAATGCGCCCAGCAACCCGAACACCACCAGAAAGATCAGCACGCCGATCCCGATGCGCTTCGTGCGACGCGATGTGCCAACCTGTGCCGCGCGTTGCCAGCCGGCCGTACTGCGCACGCGATCAAGCCGCGCGCGCCAGCTGTGGGTATTCGATTGCAGGTCAGGACGCGAATCGGGGGAGGTGCTCATGCTGGTGTCGGTCCGGCCACGGCGTGGCCTACTTCGTCAGTCGGTCAACCGCCACGTCCCTGTGGGAGGCAGCGGTCCTGAAAGGTGCGGCGCCCAGGCATTCACCTGGGCATCGGGATCAAGCGCGTTGCGATTCCAGCAGCAGCGGAATCAGTTCAGCTGCGCTGGAGATCAGCGCATCGGCGCGCCATTCCACTGGCGACGGCCCATTACCACAATAGCCGTAACTGGCCGCAATGGTAGGCATGCCGGCAGCGCGGCCGGCTTCAATGTCACGCAGGTCGTCGCCCACGTAGACGATCTGCCGTGCGTCGACGCCGATGGATTCGGCTGCATGCAGCAGCGGGGCAGGGTGGGGTTTTGCGTGCGGGGTGGTGTCGCCCGCAACGACGCAGGCCGGCGGTACCGGAAACGGTAACTGTGCAACCAGCGGCACCGTCAGCCGGCCCGACTTGTTGGTGACGATGCCCCAAGGAATGCCCGCGCGGCCGAGTTCGACCAGCACCTCAGCCATGCCCGGAAACAGTTGCGTTCGCACGCAGATTTCCGCCTCGTAGTTGGCAAGAAACGCCAGCCGTAGCGACTCGAATTCGGCATCCCCCGGCCCAACGCCGAAGGCCACGCCGATCAGGCCCCGGGCGCCATGCGAGGCAACGGGGCGCAGCGCTTCATAGTCCACCGGCTCGAGGCCCCGATCGGTGCGCACCTTGTTGGCTGCGGCGGCCAGATCGGGCGCCGTGTCCGCAAGCGTGCCATCCAGATCGAACAGCACCGCACCCAGCGGATCGGGAAAGCGGCTCATCGTCATGCTTCAGCCGGACGGCGTGTCGCCATCAGGTAGTTGACGCTGGTGTCACGCGTGAGGGCGTAGCGGCCGCTGATCGGGTTGTATTCCAGCCCCCGCATCTCTTGCGCCTGGAGTCCGGCACCACGGACGAACGCGCTCAGCTCTGAGGGGCGGATGAACTTGGCGTAATCATGCGTGCCGCGCGGCAGCATGTTGAGCACGTATTCCGCGCCAATGACGGCCAGCAGATACGCCTTGGCGTTTCGATGGATGGTCGAGAAAAACACGTATCCGCCCGGTTTTACGAGCGTCGCACAAGCGCGCACAACGGAGGCCGGATCGGGCACATGTTCGAGCATCTCCATGCAAGTGACCACGTCAAAGCTGCTGGGCTCACGAGCGGCCAACGCTTCTGCGGCGATCTCCTCGTAATCCACGGTAACGCCCGCCTCGAGGCTATGCAGGTCGGCGACACGCAATGCTTTGCGAGACAGATCGATGCCTTTGACGCTGGCCCCGGCACGCGCCATGCTCTCAGAGAGAATGCCGCCGCCGCAGCCGACGTCGACGACGCGTTTGCCGGCCAGCGGCGCGATGGATTGGATCCAGTCGAGGCGCAGCGGGTTGATTTCGTGCAGGGGTTTGAACTCGCTGTTCGGGTCCCACCAGCGGTGGGCGAGTTCGCTGAATTTTTCGAGTTCGCCGGGATCGGCGTTCGCGTGAATGGTCGTCATGTTGCGCTGCGCCAGGGCATATCGGCTAGGTGAGGAAATGTACCAAAAAGCGAGGCCCCGACCAAATCAGGGGTCTGCAAAAAGGTTTCACATTGAAACAGACGTGAACAAACGCGCATGCAATTCCTCCAACTGTCACCTTCGCTCAAGGAGAGATCAATGAAATCCAAACAAATTCTGATAGCAGCGGGTGTTGTGGGCCTGACGGTCCTGGCTGGATGCGCCGCGCCGGGTTACGGCGGTGGCTATAACGGCGGGTATGCTCAACAGCCTCCGGCGTACGGCCAGCAACCGGCTTATGGCGGGCAGCCGCAGCAAACGGGCGCACTTTACGGCCGAGTCGAATCGATTCAGCCGATGCAAGCCCCGGCAAATAGCCCAGGCATCTTGGGCACGATCATCGGTGGTGTGGCCGGCGGTATCCTGGGTCACCAAGTTGGCGGCGGTACGGGTAACACGGTCGCGACCATTGGCGGCGCAGCACTCGGCGCCTATGCAGGCAATCAGGTTGAGCAGCGTGCCGGTGCCGGTGGGCAAACCGTGTACCGCATCAGCGTGCGCCTGGACGATGGCCGCGTCGCGACCGTGACGCAACGGAATCCGAACAACCTGCGTGTTGGCGATCGCGCCATGGTCGCCAACGATCAGGCGACACCTTCCTATCAGTAAGAAGGGCGGTTATGAGGTAGGGGCCTCCGGTGTCCCAAAACAAAAAAGCGATGGCGCGTTTGGCGTCATCGCTTTTTTAATGCATATTTGTTCAGTAGACCCATGCAGAGCGTCTACCGACGTATAGGCGAAAAAAAGCCCAGCTTTCGCTGGGCTTTTTCCCGGTGTGAACCGAATTACTGAGCCTTGCGGGTGCCAACCACTTCGACGTCCACGCGGCGGTTCGGTTGCTGGCAGGCGATTTGTGCCTTGCGAGCGCCCTTGCACGACTTCGGATCAACCTTCAGCTGGCGCTTGCCCTTGCCTTCCGTGTAGACACGGTTGGCTTCGATGCCCTTGCTGACCAGGTAGCCCTTGACGGCTTCAGCACGACGGACCGACAGGCGGTCGTTGTACTTGTCCGAGCCGAACGAGTCGGTGTGGCCAACGGCGATCACGACTTCCAGGTTGATGCCATTCAGCTTCGAGACCAGGTCGTCCAGCTTGGCCTTGCCTTCCGGCTTCAGCACAGCCTTGTCGAAATCGAACAGGGTGTCAGCAGCGAACGTAACCTTTTCGCTCGACACAACCGGGGCAGCCGGAGCAGCCGGGGTAGCCGTCGGAGCAGCAGCCGGAGCCAGAGCGCCGTCGCACTGAGCGTTGGCGGTTGCCGGCGTCCAGAAGCCATTGCGCCAGCACAGTTCGTTCGTGCCGTTCTTCCAGACCCACTCGCTCGTGCCGTTACCCCAGTTGTCGTTGACGGCCTTCTTTTCGTAGGGCACCGACTGAGCGTAAGCGGACGCAGCCATGGCTACCGCAGCTGCAGCGAACGCGAGCTTGGCAAATTTTTTCATATTTCTCCTCTCAGGATGAGATCACCGCAGAAGACTGCGAGCAGATGGGACGAAAACAAGTCATACATTCTTCGGAGTATAACATTCTCGGTGTGGTGAAGGCTCCACTTCGAACAATGTCTGCCTCTTCGCTGGGGGATTGTGCCACAAGCACGCACTCCTAAAAAGCAAATATAAGCGATTCGAACGGGGCGCCATGGCCTTGTGGTGTGTACGCAACAAGGCAGGAAATGGCTCGCAAACCCTTATGGGGATTGGGTCGCCGGTTTTGCCCTCTCTCGCAGGGAACGTGCCCGGGGTTGACGATGCGTCGCTCGCGCGTATGAGGGGAGGGGGCTTGCGGCATGGTAAAATGTTCTGTTATTCGCGCAACCGCAGCGTCCTGTAGTGCGCATCACTACGCTCACTAGGGACCTCCCACCGTTCGCCCAATGGATCAATTCGCCAAAGAGACACTCCCGGTATCGCTCGAAGAAGAAATGCGTAGTTCGTACCTCGCTTACGCCATGAGCGTGATCGTGGGCCGCGCGCTTCCAGATGTGCGGGATGGTCTCAAGCCGGTGCATCGCCGCGCGCTTTACTCGATGCACGAGCTGAACAACGACTGGAATCGCCCCTATAAGAAGTCCGCCCGTATTGTCGGGGATGTGATTGGTAAGTATCATCCTCACGGCGACACTGCTGTATACGACACCATCGTGCGGATGGCGCAGAACTTCTCGCTGCGCTACATGCTCGTCGACGGCCAGGGCAACTTCGGCTCGGTCGACGGCGACAACGCCGCGGCGATGCGTTACACCGAAATCCGCCTGTCGAAGATTGCCCACGAACTGCTGGCCGACCTCGACAAGGAAACGGTCAATTTCGAGCCGAACTACGACGGCTCCGAAACTGAACCGTCCGTTTTGCCGGCGCGCATTCCCAACTTGCTAATCAACGGTTCGTCCGGGATTGCGGTGGGTATGGCGACGAACATTCCGCCGCACAACCTGAACGAAGTCGTCGATGGCTGCTTGCACTTGCTGCGCAACCCGGAAGCGACGGTCGACGAGCTGATCGAACTGATTCCAGCGCCGGACTTCCCGACGGCGGGCATCATCTACGGCATTTCGGGTGTCCGCGAGGGCTATCGCACCGGCCGCGGCCGCGTGGTGATGCGCGCCAAGACGCACTTCGAGGATATCGACCGCGGCCAGCGCCAGGCGATCATCGTCGACGAGCTGCCGTATCAAGTTAACAAGCGCACGCTGCTCGAGCGTATCGCCGAGCTGGTCACCGAAAAGCGGATCGAAGGCATTTCGGACATTCGCGACGAGTCGGACAAGTCCGGCATGCGCGTGGTGATCGAACTCAAGCGCGGCGAGGTGCCGGAGGTTGTGCTCAACAACCTCTATAAGAATACGCAGCTGCAGGATACGTTCGGCATGAACATGGTCGCGCTGGTCGACGGCCAGCCGCGGCTGCTGAACCTGCGCCAGATGCTGGAGTGCTTCCTGCTGCACCGCCGCGAGGTGGTAACGCGTCGCACCGTATTTGATCTGCGCAAGGCGCGCGAGCGCGGCCACATCCTCGAAGGCCTGGCTGTGGCGCTTGCGAACATCGACGAGTTCATCGCCATCATCAAGGCGGCGCCGACTCCGCCGGTCGCGAAAGCCGAGTTGATGAGCCGCAGCTGGGATTCGGGCCTCGTGCGCGACATGCTCGTTCGCGCGGAAAGCGAAACCTCGGGTGGCGGCGCAGCGTATCGCCCTGAAGGTCTGCTGCCCGCGTTTGGTATGCAAGCCGATGGCCTGTACAAGCTGTCGGACACGCAGGCGCAGGAAATTCTGCAGATGCGCCTGCAACGCCTCACCGGGCTGGAACAGGACAAGATCGTCCAGGAATACCGCGAAGTGATGGCGCAGATCGCCGATCTGTTGGACATCCTGGCGCGGCCGGAGCGCATTACCGCCATCATCGTCGAGGAACTCACCGCGATCCGCGCGGAATTCGGCGACGAGCGCCGCTCGCAGATCGAGCACAATGCCACGGAGTTGGATACAGAAGACCTCATTACGCCGCAGGATCTTGTGGTGACGCTGTCCCACAGCGGCTACATGAAGAGCCAGCCGATTTCCGAGTACCGCGCGCAAAAGCGTGGCGGGCGCGGCAAGCAGGCTGCTGCGACGAAGGAAGACGACTGGATCGACACGCTGTTTGTCGCCAACACGCACGACTACATCCTCTGCTTCTCGAACCGCGGCCGTCTGTACTGGCTGAAGGTGTGGGAAGTGCCGCAGGGCAGCCGCAACTCGCGCGGTCGTCCGATCGTCAATATGTTCCCGCTGTCGCCGGGCGAGAAGATCAACGTGATCCTTCCGGTGAAGCAGTTCGACGAACAGCACTTCGTGTTCATGGCCACCTCCAAGGGGACGGTCAAAAAGACGGCGCTGACGGAATTCTCGAACCCGCGCAAGGCCGGGATCATTGCGGTGGATCTGGACGAGGGCGATTTCCTCATCGGCGCAGACATTACCGATGGTCAGCACGACGTGATGCTGTTCTCGGACGCCGGCAAGGCGGTGCGCTTCGATGAGAACGACGTGCGCCCGATGGGCCGCCAGGCCCGCGGTGTTCGCGGCATGAACCTCGAAGAGAACCAGCAGGTGATCGCCATGTTGGTCGCGCCGGCAGAAACCGCAGGCGAAGGGGCTCAATCCGGTGCGGGTAGCGTGCTGACGGCCACCGAAAACGGCTACGGCAAGCGCACCCCGATCTCGGAATACACCCGTCATGGCCGCGGCACGAAGGGCATGATCGCCATCCAGACCTCGGAGCGTAACGGCAAGGTCGTGGCTGCGGCGCTGGTGGCGCCTGAAGACGAGATCATGCTGATCACGACAGGTGGCGTGCTGATCCGTACGCGTGTGGACGAGATCCGCGAAATGGGTCGCGCCACGCAGGGCGTCACGCTCATCTCGGTGGGTGAGGGCAACAAGCTGTCCGGGCTGCAACGTGTGATGGAGTCCGATGCTGAAGGCGCGGATGCTGTTGAAGGCGCCGATGCGGCGGATGCCGCCCCGGGTGCCGATGCGCAGTCGGATGACAGCAGCGAGACATAATTAGAAACATCTTTTGCTTGCCGTTAGGCGCAGTTCTGTCATGATGCCGGACCTGTGCGCGGCAAGGGCCTGGAACTTTTGCATCACACGCCCGGCCTAAACGCAACGCTTATCTCAAGGGAGCAACAATGCACAAGAGTCTCAAACTCAAACATCTGATCGTGGTGGCCGGTTTCGCTCCGCTGTTTGCATTCGCGCAGGCTGGCGACGCTGACAAGACGGCAGCCATCAAGGACCTGCTGACGACGATGAACGTCGACGCAGCCATCAAGGGTCAGGGTGAAGTGCTGGCCAACGGCGCAAAGCAGGAAGCCCCGCTGGTGCTGGAGCAGGCACTGGTCGAGAACAAGACTCTGAACGACAAGCAGAAGCAAGCGGCTGTCGACAAGCTGAAGAAGAATGGCGCTGTGCAGCGCATGACCGACGGCGCTGGCAAGGACTTCGACACGGAAGCCTTCCGCAAGGACGCCCTGCAAGCCCACTATGACTCGCTGGGCAAGTACTACTCGACCCAGGAAATCAAGGACCTGACCACGTTCCTGAAGACGCCGAGCGGCCAGAAGTTCATGGCTAACCAAGGCAAGGCCATGCAGGAAGTGTGGGGCAACGTGATGCAGAAGTACGGTCCGCAAGTCGGCAAGAAGATGCGCGACATGGCTGACAAGGAAGTCGCCGCTGCTGCGAAGTAATTGACCGGCATAGACAGACGATCGGGACACAATCCCCGTCGGGCTGTCAGTTGGTAGATAATGGCTGTTTGGGTTTGCGCCCAGACAGCCATTTTTCTTTTGCCCTTCGTCCTATGAACCAAGCGGATCGAGCCCTCCAAGCCAGCCAGGCGCGTGTGTACAACTTTTCGGCAGGGCCGGCAGTGCTGCCGCTCGAGGTGCTGGAACAGGCGAAGGAGGAGATGGTCTCCTGGCACGGCAGCGGCATGAGCGTGATGGAAATGAGCCATCGCGGCCGGGAATTCGAAAGCATTCTGGCGGCAGCGTTCAGCGATTTGCGGCAGCTGCTGGCGGTGCCGGACAACTACGAAATCCTCTTCTTGCAAGGGGGCGCCATCGCCGAGAACGCCATTGTGCCGCTGAACCTGATGCGCCGGCTGTCGGCCGATGCGCCGAAGGCGGATTACGTCGTCACCGGCACGTGGTCGGTCAAGTCGCAGCAGGAGGCGCGCAAGTACGGCGAGGTGAACATCGCCGCCACGAGCGAGGCTGAGCGCTTCCAGAAGATTCCGGATGTGTCGACTTGGAAGCTGTCGTCGGATGCGGCCTACGTGCACCTGTGTACGAACGAGACCATTGTTGGCGTTGAATTTCAGGAGACGCCCGACGTTGGTCAGGCGCACGGGCGAGTGGTGGTGTCCGACGTGTCCAGCCACATCCTCTCGCGGCCGATCGACTGGAACGGCTATCAGGTCCTGTATGGCGGTGCGCAGAAAAACATCGGCCCCGCCGGCCTGACGATTGCCATCGTCCACAAGGACCTTCTGGGCCACGCACATCCGTTGTGCCCGTCCGCATTCAACTGGCGTCTCGTGGCCGAGAACGGCTCGATGTACAACACGCCGCCCACGTACGCCATCTACATCGCGGGGCTCGTGTTCCAGTGGATCAAGCGTCAGGGCGGGGTCGAGGCGCTGGAGACGCGCAACATCATCAAGTCGAAGATGCTGTACGACTTTATCGACGCCAGCAGCTTCTACCGCAACGAAATCCATCCGACGTGCCGGTCGCGCATGAACGTGCCGTTCTTCCTCAACGATGAATCCCGCAACGAGGCCTTCCTCACGCAGGCGCGCGAGCGCGGGTTGGTGCAGCTCAAGGGCCACAAGTCCGTGGGCGGCATGCGGGCGAGCATCTACAACGCGATGCCGCTGGAAGGTGTTGAGGCGCTGGTCGACTTCATGCGTGACTTTGAAAGAGCGTCCGCGTAACGCTGATCCTCGATCACGGCAGAACATTGCGCGAAGCGCCCGCTTCGCGCGGCAATTTGCAATCCGTTGCCGAACCCGATTCCTACAATGACCAGTCAGTCAGACGATACGAAGCAAAACAAGGACGCCGCATTGGCGGCGGAGCTTGCGCCGTTGCGCACGCAGATCGACGCCATCGACAACCAGCTGCTTGCACTGCTTTCCGACCGCGCCAAGGTGGCGCAGGAAGTGGGCGAGGTGAAGAAGCGCTATTCGTCGCCGGCATTCCGGCCGGATCGCGAACTGCAGGTCATTCGCAAGATGCAGTCGGGCAATCCGGGGCCGCTGCACGACGAGAGCATCGCCGCCATCTGGCGTGAGGTGATGTCGGCGTGCCGTGGCCTGGAGCAGGCGCTGCGCATCGGCTACCTCGGGCCGGCGGGCACGTTCTCGGAGCAGGCGGTGATCGCGCATTTCGGCCACGAAATCCAGCCGATGCCGTGCCCGAGCATCGATGAAGTGTTTCGTGCGGCAGAGTCCGGCACGGTTGATTGCGGTGTGGTGCCGGTCGAAAATTCGACGGAAGGCGTGGTGTCGCGCACGCTCGACCTGTTCTTGCAGACGTCGCTGAAGATCAGCGGCGAGATTGCGTTGCGGGTGCATCACAACCTGCTGCACAAGACGGGCGACATGTCGCAGGTGAAGGTGGTGCGTGCGCATGCGCAGGCGCTGGCGCAGTGTCAACGGTGGTTGAACACGAACTATCCGAACCTGCCGCGCGAGGCCGTGTCGAGCAACGCCGAGGCCGCGCGCATGGCTGGCGATGACGAAACGGTCGCCGCGCTGGCAAGCGTGCAGGCGGCCAACCGCTACGGCCTGCATGTGGTGCGTGCCAATGTGGAAGACGATCCGCACAACCGCACGCGCTTTGTCGTGATCGGCAATTACGAGACGGAGCCGAGCGGGCGCGATCAGACGTCGTTGATTTTGTCGGTGCCCAACGAGGCCGGTGCCGTCTACAAGTTGCTGGCCCCGCTGGCCGAGAACGGCGTGTCGATGTGCCGTTTCGAGTCGCGTCCGGCGCGCAGCGGCGCCTGGGAGTACTACTTCTACGTCGACGTGGAAGGCCATCAGCGCGACCCGCAAGTAGCGCGCGCGCTGGAAAAGCTGCGTCATGACGCGGCGTATTTCAAAGTGTTGGGGTCCTATCCCTCGGCACATTGAGGGATTCAAGGCGCTCTGCACGGGCAGAGCGTCGATAACGGAGGAGCACCCCATGTCTTTGCAGTTCGGCCCCGAGTATGTCCGCGCCATCGCCCCTTATGTGGCCGGCAAGCCGATTTCCGAAGTGGCACGCGAGTTTGGCCTGGATGCCGCGCGCATCGTCAAGCTGGCGTCCAACGAAAACCCGCTGGGCATGCCGCAGTCAGCCAAGAACGCGATGGCTGCGGCCATTGACGAACTGGCGCGCTATCCGGATGCCAACGGTTTCAGCCTGAAAGCTGCGTTGCATGCCAAGTTTGGCGTGCCGGAAACATGGATCACGCTCGGCAACGGCAGCAATGACATTCTCGAGTTGGCCGCTCGCGCGCTGGTGTCGCCCGGGCAGGCGGTGATTTACGCGCAGCATTCGTTTGCCGTGTATGCGCTGGCGGCCCAGGAAGTGGGCGCGCGCGCCATCGAGGTGCCAGCCCGCGATTACGGCCATGACCTCGACGCGATGGCCGCTGCCATCACGCCGGACACCCGCCTGATCTACATCGCCAATCCGAACAACCCGACCGGCACGTTCCTGCCGGCCGATGCGATTGCGGCGTTCCTGGCAAAGGTGCCGCCGACGGTGGTCGTCGTGCTGGACGAGGCGTACAACGAATTCCTGAAGCCGGAGCAGCAGTACGACTCCACTGCCTGGGTGCGCCAATACCCGAACCTGCTGGTGTCGCGCACGTTCTCGAAGGCATACGGGCTGGCCGGTTTGCGTGTGGGCTACGGCATTGCGCAACCGCAGTTGACCGATCTGCTGAACCGCATTCGCCAGCCGTTCAACGTCAACAGCCTGGCGCAAGCCGCGGCGGTGGCGGCGCTCAACGACGCGGAGTTTCTGCGCCAATCGGCCGAACTGAACGCTGCCGGCTACGTGCAACTGACGGACGCCTTTGATCGGCTAGGTCTGCAGTACGTACCGTCCGCGGGCAATTTTGTGCTGGTTCGCGTGGGTGATGACACGAGCGCCGGTGCGCGCGTGAACGTTGCATTGCTCAAGCAAGGTGTGATCGTGCGTCCGGTCGGCAACTACGGCTTGCCGCAATGGCTGCGCATCAGCATCGGCTTGCCGGAAGAGAACGCCACATTCATCGCAGCCCTGGAGGCAGCGCTGGTGCAGGAAAAAGCGGCCGCGTAACTTCCGTCGCAACCGCCGTGGCGCCCCGTTTCAGGCATCGGGCGCCGAGCACATCGGGCTACAATGCCGCTTTGCTTTTTTCTGGCAGGGCGGTGTTGTGGCCTCTTCTTTTTCGAGTTCCCGGTTGGTGATTGTCGGCGTGGGCCTGATTGGCGGTTCGCTGGCGCTGGCCTTGCGTCGCGCGGGCGTGGTCCAGCATGTCGTGGGCGTCGGGCGATCGGCTGCGTCGCTTGAGGCGGCGATCCGACTCGGCGTGATCGACGAAGCCCTGCCGATGGAAGAGGCCGTGCGCGGCGCCGACATGGTCGTGCTGTGCGCGCCCGTCGCACAGACGCTGCCGTTGCTGCTGGCCATGCAACCGCATCTGGGCCCGGACACCATCGTCACGGACGCCGGCAGCACCAAGTCCGACGTCATCATGGCGGCCAAGACGGCGCTGGGCGACCAGGTCAGCCAGTTCGTGCCTGCCCATCCGATTGCCGGTCGAGAACTGAACGGCGTGGAAGCGGCCTTGGCCGATCTCTATGTCGGCAAGAAAACCGTGCTGTGCCCCCTGCAGGAAAACCGCCGCAGCGATATCGCGCGTGTGCAGGCGATGTGGGAAGCGGCGGGCGCCTATTGCCACATCATGTCGGCCGTGCAGCACGACGCCGTGTTCGCTGCCGTCAGCCACCTGCCGCACGTGCTGTCGTATGCGTTGGTCGCGCAGATCATCAATGCCGAAGATGCCTCGCTCAAGCTGGATTTTGCCGGCGGCGGTTTCCGCGATTTCACGCGCATTGCCGCATCGTCGCCGGAGATGTGGCGCGACATCTGCCTCTCGAATCGCGATGCGTTGCTGCGGGAGCTCACGACGTATGAAGCCGTGATCGGGCGTCTGAAGACGATGATTGCGGAGCACGACGGCGCCTCGCTCGAGCGCGTGTTCCGCCGTGCCAGCGAGGCGCGTCTGGCGTGGCCGCAACGCACGGCATCGGCGAATGCCACCGGCTCGCAACCCGAATAACGTTTGTTATCAACTGAATCGATTCATGGAACATCTCGACGTCGGTCCGCTGAAGACGGCGCGCGGCAACATCAAGCTGCCGGGCTCGAAAAGCATCTCCAATCGTGTGCTGCTGCTGGCCGCACTGGCGCAGGGCGAAACCGTGGTGCGCGACCTGCTCGACTCTGACGACACGCGTGTCATGCTCGATGCGCTGGGCAAGCTGGGCGTCGCGGTCGAAGGCCTGGGCGACAACGCATACCGTGTCACCGGCACCGGCGGCCGCTTCCCGAGCAAGTCGGCCGACCTGTTCATGGGCAACGCTGGCACAGCCATCCGTCCGCTGACGGCCGCACTGGCGCTGCAAGGTGGCGAGTACACGCTGCACGGCGTGCCGCGCATGCACGAACGGCCGATCGGCGACTTGGTCGACGGCCTGCGCCAAGTCGGTGCGCGCATCGACTACACGGGCAACGAGGGCTATCCGCCGCTGGCCATCCACGCCGCACCGGTCAAGATCGACGCGCCGATCCGCGTGCGCGGCGATGTGTCGAGCCAGTTCCTGACGGCACTGCTGATGGCATTGCCGCTGGTGGAGTCCGCCGGCAACGTCACCATCGAAGTGGTTGGCGAATTGATTTCCAAGCCGTACATCGAGATCACGCTGAACCTGATGGCGCGCTTCGGCGTGCAGGTCGCGCGCGACGGCTGGGCGTCGTTCACGGTGCCGACCGGCGTGGCCTACAGGGCGCCGGGCGAGATCTTTGTGGAAGGCGATGCCTCGTCGGCGTCGTACTTCCTCGCGGCCGGTGCGCTGGGCGGCGGGCCGGTGCGTGTGGAGGGCGTTGGCATGTCGAGCATCCAGGGCGATGTCCGCTTTGCCGACGCGCTGAACCGCATGGGCGCCAACGTGATGGCCGGCGGCAACTGGATCGAAGTGCGCGGCGTCGAACGCGACGACGGCAAGTTGCACGCCGTCGAGTTGGATTGCAACCACATTCCAGATGCGGCAATGACGCTGGCCGTGGCTGCACTGTTTGCCGACGGCACGACCACGCTGACGAACATCGCGAGCTGGCGCGTCAAGGAAACCGACCGCCTGAGCGCCATGGCCACCGAACTGCGCAAGCTCGGCGCCGAGGTGGAGGAGGGCGCAGACTACATTCGCGTGACGCCTCCGTCGCAATGGACGCCGCCGGCCGGTGGCATCGACACCTACGATGACCATCGTATGGCGATGGCATTCTCCTTGGCGGCGTTCGGCCCGGTGCCGGTGCGGATCAACGACCCGCGCTGCGTCGGCAAGACGTTCCCGGAATATTTCACGGCCTTCGGCGGCATCACCGCTTGAAGCGCAATTAACCGCCGGTATTTTCATCATGTCCGACTCCGCTGCTTCCATGCCGTACCCGGTCATCACCATCGACGGCCCGACCGCATCCGGCAAGGGCACGGTCGCTCACCAGGTCGCTGATCTGCTGGGTTTTCACTTGCTCGACAGCGGGTCGCTGTACCGCTTGGTGGCCCTTGCCAGCATGCGGGAGAACATCGACGACCACGACGTCGATAGTCTCGTCCGCATTGCGCGGAACCTGGATGTGCGCTTCAAGGCAGATCACATCTGGCTCAAGGGCGAAGATGTGAGCCTGGCGCTTCGCCACGAATCGGTGGGCAACCAAGCCTCCGCCATCGCCGTGCATGGGGCAGTTCGTGAGGCGCTTCACGCACGTCAACGGGCCTTCTTGGAGGCCCCCGGTCTTGTGGCCGATGGCCGCGACATGGGCACGGTGGTTTTTCCGGAAGCAGTGCTCAAGGTGTTCCTGACGGCAAGTGTGCAGGCGCGCGCCGAGCGGCGCTATAAACAATTGATTGCAAAGGGTTTTTCTGCTACAGTTGAAAGTCTTTCGCAGGACTTGGAGGCGCGTGATTTGCGGGATCGCACCCGCAGTGTCGCGCCGCTGCGTCCGGCGCAAGATGCGCGGCAACTGGATTCGTCCGACATGACGGTCGATGAAGTTGTCGCGCAGGTACTGGACTGGTACCGGCAGGTGCAGGGCGCCAACAAGGCAAACTGACTTGGCTGGACTGGTTCGATCGGTGCCGGCGGCATGTTGCTGTCGGTGGTTGTTCAACTCATAACCCCGCATGCGTGTCTTCGCTCATTCTGTGCGAAAGCAATGCGAGGCATGTTCTGCGGATGTCTATTTTTTATGTCCCAAACTAACGAATCTTTTGCCGCCCTGTTCGAAGAGTCGATCGCCAAGTCCAATATGAAGGCTGGCGAAGTGATCTCTGCGGAAGTTGTGCGTATCGACCACAACTTCGTCGTGGTGAACGCGGGCCTGAAGTCTGAAGCTTTTGTTCCGGTCGAAGAATTCCTGAACGATCAGGGCGAGCTGGAAGTGCAAGTCGGCGACTACGTTTCGGTCGCGATCGACGCACTGGAAAACGGCTACGGCGACACCATCCTGTCGCGCGACAAGGCCAAGCGTCTGGCTTCGTGGCTGAACCTTGAGAAGGCACTGGAATCCGGCGAGATCATCTCCGGTACGGTGACTGGCAAGGTCAAGGGCGGCCTGACCGTCATGGTCAACGGTATTCGTGCATTCCTGCCGGGTTCGCTCGTCGACGTGCGTCCGATCAAGGACACCACGCCGTACGAAGGCAAGACCCTCGAATTCAAGGTCATCAAGCTGGACCGCAAGCGCAACAACGTTGTGCTGTCGCGCCGTGCCGTGGTGGAAGCCACGCTGGGTGAAGAGCGTCAGAAGCTGATGGAAACGCTCAAGGAAGGCGCAATCGTCAACGGTATCGTCAAGAACATCACCGACTACGGCGCGTTCGTGGATCTGGGTGGCATCGACGGTCTGCTGCACATCACCGACCTGGCATGGCGTCGTGTGCGTCACCCGAGCGAAGTGCTGTCGGTTGGCCAGGAAATCACCGCCAAGATCCTCAAGTTCGACCAAGAGAAGAACCGCGTCTCGCTGGGCGTCAAGCAACTGGGCGAAGATCCGTGGGTCGGCATCTCGCGCCGCTACCCGCAAGGCACCCGCCTGTTCGGCAAGGTGACCAACCTGACCGACTACGGCGCGTTCGTCGAGATCGAAGCCGGCATCGAAGGCCTGGTGCACGTGTCGGAAATGGACTGGACCAACAAGAACGTTGCTCCGTCCAAGGTTGTCCAGCTGGGCGACGAAGTGGAAGTCATGGTCCTGGACATCGACGAAGACAAGCGTCGTATCAGCCTGGGCATGAAGCAGTGCAAGGCCAACCCGTGGGACGATTTCGCTCGCAACCACAAGAAGGGCGACAAGCTGGCCGGCCAGATCAAGTCGATCACCGACTTCGGCGTGTTCATCGGCCTGCCGGGCGGCATCGACGGCCTGGTGCACCTGTCGGACCTGTCGTGGCAAGAGACTGGCGAAGAAGCCGTTCGCAAGTACAAGAAGGGCGACGAAGTCGAAGCTGTGGTTCTGGCCATCGACGTCGACAAGGAACGCATCTCGCTGGGTATCAAGCAACTGTCGGGCGACCCGTTCAACAACTTCATCTCGACCAACGACAAGGGTTCGATCGTGCAGGTCACGATCAAGGCCGTTGATCCGAAGGGCGCCGTGGTGCAGCTGGCTGACGACGTGGAAGGCTACCTGCGCGCCTCGGAAATCTCGAGCGACCGCGTGGAAGATGCCCGCAACGTGCTGAAGGAAGGCGAAACGATGACCGCGATGATCGTCAACATCGATCGCAAGTCGCGCAACATCAACGTTTCCATCAAGGCGAAGGACAGCGCCGACCAACAGGAAGCGATGCAGAAGTTCTCGGCGGATACCGGCGCAGCTGGTACCACGAACCTCGGCGCGCTGCTGAAGGCCAAGCTGAACGAAACCAACCAGTAAGCATCCACCGGGTCGACCCTAAAGAACGACGAGGACGCGCGCACGATGCCCATGACCAAGTCCGAACTCGTGGAAAAGCTGGCCGCCCGCTTCCCGCAGTTGCTGCTGCGGGACGCGGATATCGCGGTCAAGACGATCCTGGATGCGATGTCCGACGCCTTGGCGGACGGGCACCGCATCGAGATCCGCGGTTTCGGGAGTTTCGGTCTGAATCGTCGTCCGCCGCGCGTCGGTCGCAACCCCAAGTCTGGCGAGAAGGTGCTGGTACCCGAGAAACGGGTGCCGCACTTCAAGGCGGGCAAGGAATTGCGAGAAAGGGTTGACCGCAGCCTGGAGCGTCAAGGCGAGCCTTCTTCGGAGGGCGAGTCTGCCGTGTCGCTCGCGGCTGTAAAGGCTGGGCGACAGGCTGACAGCACCCGTCAGACTGCCGGGTTTCCGGTAGATGCGGCGGTGCCGCTGGCCATGTCGCGCTAAGCCAGGTTGCACTTGGTAGTTTCAGAAACGCCCCGCTTGCCGGGGCGTTTTTTATTCCGGCAATGCTTGTGTGCGGCCAAGCCGAGCGTGGCTGGCCGCCATATGAATCCGCTACAATGCGGCACAACCCGGCAATCGTGCCGCCAATTGCGCCGCATCCTGCAGCCGCACCGCCGCCCGTTCTCGAATTCGCATGAAATTTCTCGTCTGGGTCATCCGCATCCTGTTGTTTGTGCTGCTCTTTGTGCTGGCACTGCACAACACAGCGGAAGTCTCGCTCGTGCTGCCGTTTGGTGTGGCTTGGCATGCACCATTGATCCTGATCGCCTTGGCGTTCTTTGTCGCCGGCATCTTGCTGGCCATGCTGGCGATGGCGCCGCGCGTGATGCGGCATCGCTTCACAGCAAGCCGTCTGCGTCGCCAGATCGGCCGCATGAAGAAGGACGAAGAGCGGGCCGAGGCGCCGCCGCCGGTTGTCGCCGATTCTCCGTATCACGTTCCCGGCCCCAAGGTCTGACGCATGGATTTTGATCTCTGGTGGCTGTTGGCCATCCCCCTGGTGTTTGGCTTGGGCTGGGTGGCTGCCCGGCTCGATGCCCGCCAGTTGCGTACTGAACAATCGTCGCTGCCGCGCTCGTATTTCAAGGGTCTGAATTTTCTGCTCAACGAGCAGCCGGACAAGGCCATCGACGCCTTCATTGAAGTGGCGCGGCTGGACCCGGAGACCACCGAACTGCACTTTGCGCTCGGCAGCCTGTTCCGTCGGCGCGGTGAAACCGAACGCGCCATCCGCGTTCACCAGAACCTCGTCAACCGCCCTGATCTGCCGCCCCACGAGCGCGATCACGCCCTGTTTGAACTGGGGCAGGATTTCCTTCGCGCGGGGCTGCTGGATCGGGCCGAGGAATCCCTGCGCATGCTGATGGAAGGCACGTTTGCCGAGCCGGCCAAGCGCGTGCTGCTCGAGCTATACGAAGTGGAGAAGGAATGGCGCAAGGCCATCGATGCGGCGCGTGAGTTGCAGAAGCTGCAAGGCAAGGATTACGCCGTGCAGATTGCGCAGTTCTGCTGCGAGGTCGCGCAGGAAGCGCTGCAGCGCAAGGATGTGCCGACCGCCGTCGAATGGCTTGAACATGCCCTGCAAGAGAACCCGAAAAACGTGCGCGCCACCATTCAATTGGGCGACGTTGCACAAGGGCAGGGCGATATCGACGGCGCCATCAAACGTTGGCGCAGCATCGAACAGCAGAACACCGCGTTCTTGCCGCTGGTGGCCGAGCGGCTGATGAAGGCGTACACGCAGCTGGGTCGCGCGGCCGAAGGGCTTGCCTGGCTGCGTTCAAAGATGGACGCCCGACTGGGCCCCGAACTACTCGATACGGTCTACAAATACGAATTGGATGTGCACGGTATCGACGATGCCGTGGCGCTGATGCGCGACCAGATCCGCCGTCAGCCCTCCTTAATGGCGTTGACGCGGCTGGTGGAAGCCGAAGCGACCCGCGCGTCTGAGGCCGTTGGCCACGAAGCCCCTGCGACGGTCGATGTTGCTGAGAGTGCGCTGGCGGATCCGGTCGAAGCCGGCAGCAATGCTGATATTCAGCGTGCCCAGGATCTCGGCGCCATTCGCGATCTTCTGCAAAGTCGTACGCGCAATCTGGCCCGCTATACCTGTCAGGAGTGCGGTTTCCGCGCGCGTCTGTTCTATTGGCAATGCCCCGGCTGCAACCGCTGGGAGACGTATGCTCCGCGCCGCACCGAGACACTCGGCGGCAGTGGCGGCGCCAGCATGTAATTTAGTCCGGCGCGGTGCACCTGTGGCAGCCGCGCTGGCGCTTTTTTAATCTTCAAGTGTTCGTATGAAAATCACCATCATCGGTAGCGGTTATGTCGGTCTGGTCACCGGCGCGTGTCTGGCGGAGCTGGGCAACGATGTGTTCTGCCTCGACGTCGACCAGAAAAAGATCGACCTGCTCAACGCCGGCGGCGTGCCCATCTACGAACCGGGCCTGAAGGAGCTGATCGAGCGCAACCGCGCGGCCGGCCGCATCCAGTTTTCGACCGACGTGGCCGCCAGCGTGGCACACGGCGACGTGCAATTCATCGCTGTGGGCACGCCGCCCGATGAAGATGGCTCGGCCGACCTGAAGTACGTGCTGGCTGCCGCCCGCAACATCGCCCAGCACATGACGGGCTTCAAGGTGATCGTCGACAAATCGACGGTGCCGGTGGGAACGGGCGACAAGGTGCGCGCCGCGGTTGGCGAAGTGCTGGCAACGCGTGGCAAGTCGGACATCGGCTTCTCGGTCGTGTCGAACCCGGAGTTCCTGAAAGAAGGCGCTGCGGTGGACGACTTCATGCGTCCGGATCGCATCGTGCTGGGTACCTATGGCGACGCCGATGGCCTGCGCGCCAAGGCCATCATGCGCACGCTTTACGCGCCGTTCAACCGCAACCACGAGCGCACGTTCTACATGGACGTGCGTTCTGCCGAGTTCACCAAATACGCCGCCAATTCGATGCTGGCCACGCGCATCTCGTTCATGAACGAGATGGCCAATCTGGCCGACAAGGTGGGCGCCGACATCGAACTCGTTCGCCTTGGCATCGGCTCCGACCCGCGTATCGGCTACAGCTTCCTCTACGCCGGTACCGGCTACGGCGGTTCGTGTTTCCCGAAGGACGTGCAGGCGCTGGTGCGTACGGCGCAGGAATACGGTCAGACGCTGCACGTGCTCGAAGCCGTTGAGGCGGTGAACGACAAGCAGAAGGAAGTGCTGGTCGGCAAGATCGAAGATCGCCTGGGTGCCGACCTGACGGGCCGCACGTTCGCCATTTGGGGCCTGGCGTTCAAGCCGAACACCGATGACATGCGCGAGGCGCCGAGCCGTATCCTGATTGCCGCGCTGCTGGCCCGGGGCGCACGGGTTCAAGTGTATGACCCCGTTGCGATGGAAGAAGCTCGTCATGCGTTGGGGCTCGATCTTTCTGCCGAACAACTGGAACGCGTGACGTTCTGCGCCGGTCAGATGGACGCGCTCAAGAATGCCGACGCGCTGGTCATCGTGACTGAGTGGAAGGCGTTCCGCAGCCCCGACTTCAACGCCGTGAAAGCCCTGTTGAAGACGCCGATGGTGTTCGACGGCCGCAACCTGTTCGAGCCGCAAGCCATGCGCGATGCGGGCTTTGAATACCAGGCCATCGGGCGCTCCACCCAATCGTAATCACCGAGACCCACCGGTCGCTGCCGACGCCCAGACACATGACCACGCTCGCTTCCGAACAGATTCACGCCGCCCGCATCCTGGTGGTCGGCGACATGATGCTCGACCGCTACTGGTTTGGAGACGTCGATCGGATTTCGCCGGAAGCGCCGGTGCCCGTCGTGCAGATCAAGCGCCAGGACGAACGCCTTGGCGGTGCCGCCAACGTGGCGCGCAACGTGGCGGCGCTCGGCGCGCAGGCTGCCATGCTCGGTGTGATTGGCGACGACGAGCCGGGCCGCAGCATCGAAACGCTGCTCGGCGAGAGCCACGTCACCGGTCATCTGCATCGTGATCCGGCGGTCAACACGACCATCAAGCTGCGCGTGCTTGCCCGCCAGCAACAATTGATTCGCGTCGATTTTGAGAACGCTCCCACGCACGAAGTGCTGATGTCGGTGCTCGACCGTTTTTCCACGCTGGTGCCGCAGCACGACGTGGTGGTGCTGTCGGACTACGGCAAGGGCGGTCTCACACATGTCGGGAAGATGATCGAGACGTCGCGCCAGGCGGGCCGTCGCGTGCTGGTCGACCCGAAGGGCGACGACTATTCGCGCTACAGGGGCGCGACCATGATCACGCCGAACCGCGCTGAAATGCGCCAGGTGGTCGGCTCGTGGAAGTCGGAGCAGGACCTCACCATTCGTGCCCAGAACTTGCGCCGGGAGCTGCAGCTCGAGGCGCTTCTCCTCACGCGCTCCGAAGAAGGCATGACGCTCTACACCGAACACGAGGTGCTGCACGTGTCGGCGCAGGCGCGCGAGGTGTTCGATGTTTCGGGCGCGGGCGATACCGTCATCGCCACGCTGGCCACGCTGCTGGGTGCCGGTGCCAACATCAAGGAAGCCGTGCAGTACGCGAATCGTGCAGGCGGCATCGTGGTCGGCAAGCTCGGTACGGCTGTCGTCACGCACGCAGAACTCTTTAACTGATCTTCTGATCAACGGATCATGACCATCATCGTCACCGGCGCGGCCGGCTTTATCGGCGCCAACATCGTCAAGGGCCTGAACGAGCGCGGCGAGACCGACATCATCGCCGTCGACAATCTCACGCGGGCCGACAAGTTCAAGAACATCGTCGACTGCCAGATCAGCGATTACCTGGACAAGACCGATTTTGTCGAACGCTTTGCCCGCGGCGAGTTCGGCAAGGTCCGCGCGATCTTCCATGAAGGCGCCTGCTCCGACACCATGGAGACCGATGGCCGCTACATGATGGACAACAACTACCGCTACTCGCTGGCGGTGATGCGTGCGTGTCTGGACCAAGGCGTGCAGTTCCTCTACGCGTCATCGGCGGCTACGTACGGCGCGTCGGAAACGTTCCGAGAAGCGCCCGAGTTCGAGCGGCCACTGAACGTGTACGGCTATTCCAAGCTGCTGTTCGACCAGGTCGTGCGCCGTGTCATGCCGACCGCGCTGTCGCAGATCGTCGGCTTCCGTTACTTCAACGTCTACGGCCCGCGCGAGCAGCACAAGGGTCGCATGGCCTCGGTGGCGTTCCACAACTTCAACCAATTCCGCGCTGAAGGTACGGTCAAGCTGTTCGGGGAGTACAACGGCTACCCGCAAGGCGGCCAGATGCGCGATTTCGTGTCGGTGGAAGATGTGGTGAAGGTCAACCTGTTCTTCTTCGACAATCCGGACAAGTCGGGCATCTTCAACCTTGGAACGGGCCGCGCGCAGCCGTTCAACGACATCGCGACGACGGTCGTGAACACGTTGCGCGGTGCAGAAGCCAAGCCCGCGCTCTCCACCGAGGAGTTGGCGCAGGAAGGCCTGATCGAGTACGTCAAATTTCCCGATGCATTGCGTGGCAAGTATCAGTGCTTCACGCAGGCTGATCAGTCGCGCCTGCGTGCGGCGGGCTACACGGCGCCGTTCCTGACGGTGCAGGAAGGCGTGGAGCGCTACTGCCAGTGGTTGCTGAAGCAGCCAGCCTGATCGCACCCGTCCCAAAATCAGACAGCGTGTGATTTTTTGTCCGTGCGCCGCAGCATCGTCACGATGCTCTTTAAGATGTGCCGAAACCGCCGCTTACGTGGCGGTTTTTTCATTCCCTATACCAAGGAGAAGCACATGTTGAAGAAGCTGTTGGCTACCGCGCTGATGTCGCTGTCGATGCTGTCGGTGTCATGGGCGGCGGTAGACGTGAATACCGCAGATCACGCGGCGCTTGAGACGTTGTCCGGCATCGGCCCCAAGCGCTCCAAGTTGATCATTGAAGAGCGCACCAAGAACGGTCCGTACAAGGACGCTGCCGACTTCAAGGCGCGCGTGTCCGGCATTGGTGACAAGACGCTCACCAAACTGGAAAACGAGGGCCTGACGTTCGGTACGCCGGCGCCTGCCCCCGTTCCAGCCAAGAAGGACGCCAAGGACGCGAAGAAAAAGTAAGCGCTTCCGGCCTGACTGTCGATAACGCCCCGTCCGAGCGGGCGTTTCGCCATGTGTGGGGGAGGGATTTCGGCTGCATTACAATGCTTCGATTCCCGTCCCTCACGCATCATGGCCTACCTCACCATCGAAGACACCATCGGCAACACGCCGCTGGTTCAGCTCCAGCGCATTCCCGGCGAAGGCAACGCGCGTCGCGGCAATGTCATCCTCGGCAAACTCGAAGGCAATAATCCGGCCGGCTCGGTCAAGGACCGCCCTGCGCTGTCCATGATCAAGCGCGCCGAAGCGCGGGGCCGCATCAAGCCGGGCGATACGCTGATCGAGGCCACCTCGGGCAACACCGGCATTGCGCTGGCCATGGCCGCCGCGGTGCGAGGCTACAAGATGGTGCTCATCATGCCGGAAGACTTGTCGGTGGAACGCCGCCAGAGCATGGCCGCTTACGGCGCCGAGATCATCCTCACCCCCGTCAAGGGCGGGATGGAATACGCCCGCGACTTGGCCGACGCGATGGAGAAGGAGGGCAAGGGCGTCATCCTCGATCAGTTCGCCAACCCCGACAACCCGCTTGCGCACTACGAGACCACCGGCCCCGAACTGTGGCGCGACACCGAAGGCCGCATTACGCATTTCGTTTCGGCGATGGGCACGACGGGCACCATCACGGGCGTCTCGCGTTTCCTGAAAGAAAAGAACGCCGAGATCCAGATCGTGGGCGCCCAGCCGGAAGAAGGCTCGCGCATTCCTGGCATTCGCAAGTGGCCCGAGGCGTATATGCCGAAGATTTACGATCCCAAGTACGTTGATCGTATGGAGCCCGTGACCCAGTCCGACGCCGAGCACATGGCGCGGCGCATGGCTCGTGAAGAAGGCATCTTCTGCGGGATCTCTGCGGCTGGGGCGTTGTGCGTGGCGCTGCGCGTGGCTGAGGAAGTCGAAAACGCGACGATCGTGTTCGTGGTGTGCGACCGGGGCGATCGCTACCTGTCGACGGGCGTCTTCCCCGCCTGACGGCACGCCGCATCGCCATGAAAAAGCGCAGCCGAGGCTGCGCTTTTTTGTTGCGTGGACGGTGGGTCAACCCTGCATCGCATGCCGCACGGCCTGGCCCAACTCGTACACCGCTGCCGCATAGAAGAAGCTGCGGTTGTAGCGCGTGAGCACGTAGAAGTTACGCAGGCCGACACGGTATTCCGTCGGTTGGCCAGGCGTCGGCAGATCGATCATCAGCACTTCGGTTTCCTGCTCGCGCGCCGCATCGACGCCCGGTGTCAGCTTCAGCCCCGCACGCGTGAGCTTGGACAGCGTCATGCCCGGATAGGGTTGGCCGTCTGCGGCGGCGGCCGCAATGCCCTGGCTGTCGGCATCGCCGGCAATGTTCCACATCACGGGGCGGTTCGGCTCCCAGCCGTGCATTTGCAGGAAGCGGGCGACGCTGCCGATCGCATCCACCGCACTGTTGCGCAGATCGACGTGGCCGTCGCGGTCGTAATCGATGGCGTATTCGCGGATGCTGGTCGGCATGAATTGCGGAATGCCCACGGCGCCTGCGTACGAGCCCAGTACCGAGAATGTGTCCGTGCCCGTGTCACGGCACCAGAGCAGGAAGTCCTTCAACTGGTTGCGGAACATCGTGCTGCGGTCTTCGCGGTTGGGCGTGTCGGGGTAGTCGAAAGCCAGCGTGGACAGCGCGTCGATCACGCGGAAGTTGCCCATGTCGCGGCCGTAGATGGTCTCGACGCCGAGGATGCCCACGATCACGTCGGCCGGTACGCCGAATTCGTTTTCGGCGCGGCGCAGCGTATCGCCGTATTGCTGCCAGAAGCGAACGCCGGCGCCAATCCGGATGGGTTCGATGAAGCGGCCGCGATACGCCGTCCAGCTTCGACGCGACGGCGTGGCCGGCGGCAGGATCAGCCGCGCCACCGTGGCGGAGTAGGCCGTGCCGGCAAACAGCGTATCGAGCGAGGTGCGGTCAAAGTTGTACTGCGCGACCAGCATGCCGATGAAGGCCTGCGTTTGTGGATTGTTGCGATAACGATCCGGGTCGATCTCTTCTTCATGCACCGCGACGCGCCGCTTGGGCGATTTGGCGGCCTTCTTGGCAGCCAGCGAAAGTGCCGGGAAAGAAAGCGCGGAGAGCGCTGCGCCAGCCACCAGGGCGCGCAATACGGGACGACGGGAAGAAGGCGATTGGCTCATGGGCAGGCTTCAAACGGGATCGGGGCATTGTAGCGGATGCGTCTGTTGGATCGCCCGGGGCGCGCGGCGTTGTCGCACAGCCGTGCTAACGTAGCGGCTGGAGACACTGAAGCACACCGGATCACAACAACATGGCGACCGGCCTCTACACGCATCCCGAATTCCTCCGGCACGAGATGGGACCGCATCATCCCGAATGCCCGGACCGTCTGCGCGCGATCGAAGACCAGCTCATCGCCAGCCGCATCGAAGACCTGCTCGTCCCGTGCGAGGCGCCGCCTGCCACCGAGGCGCAGCTGTGTCGCGTGCATCGTTCCGAATACGTGCGCGAGCTGGTGGCCAGTGTGCCGATTGCCGGCTACATGCCGATCGATCCCGACACCTCGATGAACCCGCACACATACATGGCCGCAGTGTTGGCTGCAGGTGCCGCGGTGGACGCCACGGACAAGGTCATCGCCGGCGAGCTGGAAAATGCCTTCTGCAGCGTCCGCCCGCCTGGCCACCATGCCGAGCCCGGCCGCGCGATGGGCTTCTGCTTCTTCAACAACGTGGCCGTGGCCGCGCGGCACGCACTGGATCATCACGGCTTGCAGCGCGTGGCGATCGTCGACTTCGACGTGCATCACGGCAACGGCACCGAAGCCGCGTTTATCGACGAGCCGCGCGTGCTGATGTGCAGCATCTTCCAGCACCCGTTCTATCCGTACTCCGGCACCGAGGCGGTGGCGGCCAACATGGTCAACATCCCGCTGCCGGCGTACACCAATGGCCTGACCGTACGCGAGGTGGTGGAAACGATCTGGCTGCCGCGCCTGGAAGCGTTCCAGCCGGAAATGCTGTTCATTTCTGCCGGCTTCGACGCGCATCGCGAAGACGATCTGGGCCAGATGGGCCTGGTCGAGGCGGACTACGCCTGGATCACGCAGCAGCTCATGCAGGTGGCCCGCACGCATGCCAAGGGCCGCATCGTCAGCTGCCTGGAAGGCGGCTACAACCTCAGCGCGCTGGGCCGAAGCGTGGTGGCGCACGTCAAGGCGCTCGCCGAGCTTTAAGCGCTGGACGATGACGAATCGTCGATGTCATTTGAAAAAGTAATAAAGACATCGTTAAAGAATCGTTCCCCGCATGTAGGGCCTGCCTTACACTAGCGCCTCATTCAAACAAAAAAGAGACGGCAACGGCCTGGACACAGGGCGGTTGCCGTTTTTGTCTGTACGCATGATTGAACTCAAGGGGATATCGCAGCACTTTCGGGGAGCGGGCGGTCACGACGTCCACGCGCTGCGCGACGTCGACCTGACCATCGACCGGGGAGAGATTTTCGGCATCATCGGCCGAAGCGGGGCGGGCAAGAGCACGCTGGTTCGCGTGATCAATCTGCTGAATCGGCCCACTTCCGGCACCGTCACCGTGGCGGGGCAGGAACTTACCGCACTGAATGCCGACGGCCTGCGCCAGGCGCGCCGCAAGATCGGCATGATCTTCCAGCACTTCAATTTGCTGTCGTCGCGCACCGTGTACGACAACGTGGCGCTGCCCCTGGAGTTGGCCGGCACATCGCGCGAACGCATCCGCGAGATCGTGTTGCCGCTGCTGGAACTGGTGGGCCTGTCCGCACACAAGGATCGCTACCCCGCGCAGATTTCCGGTGGCCAGAAGCAGCGCGTTGGCATTGCCCGCGCGCTGGCGAGCCAGCCCGATGTGCTGCTCTCCGATGAGGCGACTTCCGCGCTGGATCCGGAGACGACGCGCTCGATTCTCGACCTGCTGCGCAAGATCAACCGCGAACTCGGTCTGACCATCGTGCTGATCACGCACCAGATGGAAGTCATCAAGCAGGTGTGCGATCGTGTGGCGGTGCTGGACGCCGGCCGCGTGGTCGAACTCGGCCGCGTCATCGATGTGTTCCTGCAACCCAAGCATGACGTGACGCGGGCGCTCATCGGCGAGGTGATCTCGCAAGAGCTGCCGCCCACCGTTCTGGCGCGTGTCGAAAGCCGCCTCACGGCGCGTGAGCAGGGTGGTCGCGACCACCTGTTCCGCCTCGCCTTTACCGGCGCCGGCGTGGACCAGCCTGTGCTGGCGCAGGCGATCCGCAACTACGGACTCGACTTCAACATCCTGCACGGCCATATCGACGAGATTCAAGGCCAGGCGTTCGGCTCGCTGGCGATCCTGGCATCGGGCGATACCGCTGACATCAACAACGCGATGAACTTCCTGCGCGAGCAGGGCGTGGTGGTCGAGGAGATCAATCATGTGGTCTGACCTGACCGATCTGTTTTTGCCCGCCTTCTGGGAAACGCTCGCCATGGTCGGCGTGTCGGGCGGTATTGGCGCGTTGTTCGGCGTGCCGCTGGGCGTGCTGCTGTATCTGACGACGGCCGGCGGCGTGCTGTCCGCACCGGCGTTCAATCGCGTGGCCGGCCTCGTCGTCAATGCCGTGCGCTCGGTGCCGTTCATCATCCTGCTCGTCGCGGTGATTCCGTTCACGCGCTTGCTGGCCGGCTCGTCCATCGGCACCGCCGCGGCCATCGTGCCGCTGACGATTGCTGCAATTCCGTTTGTTGCCCGGCTGGTCGAGACTGCGCTGCGCGAGGTCGACCGTGGCCTGATCGAAGCCGCGCAGTCGATGGGCGCGACGACCGGCCAGCTCGTCTACAAGGTGCTGCTGCCTGAAGCGATGCCGGGCATCCTCGCCGGCCTGACGATCACCTTCGTCAGCCTTGTCGGCTACTCGGCCATGGCGGGCACCATCGGCGGCGGCGGCCTGGGCGACCTGGGTATCCGCTACGGCTATCAGCGCTACGAATCGGACATCATGCTGGCGGTTGTCGTCATCCTGATCGTCTTTGTGCAGGCGGTGCAATCCACGGGCGATTGGCTCGTGCGCCGCCTGAGCCACCGTTAATCATTCAATCGACAGACAGAACGAGGAAACACAATGAATCGCCGTCAACTGCTGCAATGGTCCGCGAGCCTTGGCGCCGCATTGGCACTGGTCGCAGGCAGCGCGCTCGCGCAGAGCAAGCCGATCAAGATCGGCGTGACCGCCGGTCCGCACGCCGAGATCATGGAAGAGGTGAAGAAGGTTGCCGAGAAGGACGGCCTGAAGCTCCAGATCGTCGAATTCAACGATTACATCCAGCCGAACGCGGCCCTGGCTGCCGGTGACCTGGACGCCAACAGCTATCAGCACCAGCCCTATCTGGATGACCAGATCGCCACGCGCGGCTACAAGTTCGTGAGCGTCGGTCAGACCATCACCTTCCCGATGGGCATCTACTCCAAGAAGATCAAGTCGCTGAAGGAGTTGAAGGACGGTGCGCGTTTCGGTCTGCCGAACGATCCGACCAACGGCGGCCGCGCGCTCCTGCTGCTGCAATCGCAGGGCGTGATCAAGCTCAAGCCGAACGCCGGTTTCAAGGCTTCGCCGCGCGACGTGGCTGATAACCCGAAGAAACTGAAGTTCGTCGAGCTGGACGCCGCGCAGCTGCCGCGCTCGCTGGATGATCTGGATGCCGCCGCCATCAACGGCAATTACGCTGAAAAGGCCGGCCTGGACCCGACCAAGGATGGCATCGCCATCGAAAACCCGAAGGGCCCGTATGCCAACGTGATCGCCGTCCGCGTGGCCGACAAGGATCAACCCTGGGTCGCCAAGCTCGTGAAGGCGTATCATTCCGACGCCGTGAAGTCCTTCGTCAAGACGAAGTACAAAGATGCGGTGATTGTGGCTTGGTAACCACTTCGTGATCCTTCGGTGATCCGGTAGAGGGTTCTACCAAACAGATTGCCGGACGTTTGACTGGCGTCCGGCAAATTTTCGCGGTTAAAATAGCACGACCGTTCGGAAAAATTACGCGAGCGACCAGCCCCCCTTATAATGGCCGGCGTTTTGCAAAATCGTCTTATCAATTAGTGGAGTGAGCGCATGAAAGTCCTGGTCGCAGTCAAGCGCGTGATCGATTACAACGTGAAGGTTCGCGTGAAGACGGACGGCAGCGGTGTCGATCTGGCCAACGTCAA
>NZ_JBEPKQ010000007.1:0-174491 GCF_040544795.1 Ralstonia sp. 1138
TTTGCTTGTTAAAGAACTTCGCGGTCAACTTTGTTCACCGCGTCGCTGCGTTGTCTGCAGCAGAGAAACGAGATTATGCAGAGCTTTTTCGTCGCCGTCAACAACTCGTCGAAGAATTTTTATCCATCAACTCGCTGCCAACTACCACTTGATCCACCGCCAATCGCCTACCACTCAATCGACCGCAAACCCGCTCTACACCTGCTTCTCCACCACTCAACACCACCACCGTCACTTGCGTTTCGGCGCTGTGTTTTGCAGCGAGGGGCGAACTATAGGCGGGTTCCTGGAGCTTGGCAACACCTTTGTCGTGACAGGCTGATGACGCGTTCGTGAAGAATAGCCACCAGCCCAGTCTACGCATGGGATTGCGGCCGCAAAGGACTCGCAAGACGCAGCCCGAGATACCCGATGCCGTTACTCGGGTATTCCCGAGGTCACCCGGCTGGACTGCCCTTATTGGTGCTTGAACGTAGCGGCACGCTTTTCGACGAACGCGCGCATGCCTTCCTTCTGGTCTTCGGTGGCGAACGTGGCGTGGAACAGGCGGCGCTCCAGATGGACGCCTTCGCTGAGCGAGGTCTCGTAGGCCGCGTTGATCGACTCTTTGATCATCATGACCGTGGGCAGCGAGAAGCCGGCAATGGTTTCCGCGGCTTGAATGGCTTCGTCGAGCAGCTTGTCGGCGGGAATGACGCGGGAGACCAGGCCGGCGCGCTCGGCTTCTTCGGCGCCCATCATGCGGGCCGTCAAGCAGAGGTCCATGGCCTTGGCCTTGGAGACGGCGCGCGGCAGGCGCTGCGTGCCGCCTGCGCCAGGCATGGTGCCGAGCTTGATTTCCGGCTGGCCGAATTTGGCGGTGTCGGCGGCGAGGATGATGTCGCACATCATGGCCAGTTCACAGCCGCCGCCGAGCGCGTAGCCGGCCACCGCGGCGATCACCGGCTTGCGGATGCGGCGAATGGTTTCCCAGTTGCGCGTGATGTATTCGTTCTTATAGACGGTGGCGAAGTCGTAATCGGCCATGGCGCCGATATCCGCGCCGGCGGCAAACGCCTTTTCGCTGCCGGTAATGACGATGGCGCCGACGTTGGCGTCGACGTCGAAGGCGAGCAGCGCGGTGCCAAGTTCGTCCATGAGCGCATCGTTGAGGGCATTCAGCGCCTTCGGACGATTGAGCGTAATAAGACCAACGCGACCGCGCGTTTCGACCAGAATGTTTTCGTAGGACATGGAAGCTCCAGTTGGAATGGATGTAATATTAGCCGACCAACCGGTCGGTTAATCAATGAACCGATGACCGAGGAGGAGACAAGATGACCAGCCCGACCATTCTGCTTGACTGGCATGAACACGTGGCCACCATCACGCTGAACCGGCCCGATCAGCTCAACAGCTTCACGGCCGGCATGCACCGGGAACTGCGCGAAGCGCTGGATAAGGTGGAGCGCCAGCGCGCCCGCGCCTTGATTCTGACCGGAGCGGGACGCGGCTTCTGCGCAGGGCAGGATCTCTCCGAACTCAATGTCACGCCCGGGCAGATGACCGACCTGGGCCAGCTCATCGACGAACAATTCAACCCGCTGGTGCGCCGTCTGCGTGCCATGCCCCTGCCGGTGATTGCCGCCGTGAACGGCGTGGCCGCCGGCGCGGGCGCCAACCTGGCGCTGGCGTGCGACATCGTGATGGCCGCCGAGAACGCGTGCTTCCTCCAGGCCTTTGTAAAGATCGGGCTGCTGCCGGATTCGGGCGGGACGTGGTTCCTGCCGCAGCGCATCGGCGTGGCGCGGGCGATGGGGCTGGCGATGCTGGGGGAAAAGCTCGACGCCAAGACGGCGCTCGCCTGGGGCCTGATCTGGGGCGTTTATCACGACGCCAAGATCCTGATGACCGAAGTGAATTGCATGGCCGACCATCTGGCCAAGCAACCGACCCGCGCACTGGCCGCCATCAAGCGCGCCATGCACGCGGCGCCCACACAGTCGCTGGACGCTCAACTGGACCTGGAGCGCGACCTGCAGCGCGAACTCGGCAATTCCCGCGACTATGCAGAAGGCGTGGACGCCTTCCTGAACAAGCGCGTAGCCCATTTCACCGGCGAATAAGGACATCAGCGTGACGGAAACGACCCTCCACGATGCGCAGGCGCTGGCTGAAGCCGCCTGCAAAAGCATGTTCGACGCCGATGCCTGCACGCGCTGGCTCGGCATGCGCGTGGAGGCGGTCGCGCCGGGCTATGCCCGGCTGTCCATGACGGTGCGGCCTGAATTCCTCAACGGGCACCGCACCTGTCATGGCGGATTGATCTTCACGCTGGCCGATTCGGCTTTCGCGTTTGCCTGCAACAGCCATAACCACAACACGGTGGCGGCTGGGTGCAGCGTCGAATTCCTGCGCCCGGCGCACGGCGGCGACATCCTCACAGCCGAGGCGACCGAGCAGGTCTTGTCCGGCCGCCATGGCATCTACGACGTACGCGTGACAAACCAGGCCGGCGAGGTGGTCGCCATGTTTCGCGGCAAGTCTGCACAGATTCGCGGCCAGGTCATTCCGGTCCCGGCAGCCCAGAACCCTAGTTAGACCTCGATATAAAGCCCTCCACAAAACCGCATCACCATTAGAGGACGCCTCAGAACCTGTTCACGATCCGTAGCGAGCGGCCCGACGTTGGCCCGAGAAGCGCAACCGTACGTGGGTACGGTGAGCATCGCAGGGCCAAGATCGGGACGCGCAGTAGGATCGTGAGCAGGTTCGCACGACGGCGCCCCGAGGAGACCACATGCGCCCCCGCTCGACCGACCTGCCGCTCGATCCGATCGAGACGGCCAGCCGTGACGCCATCCAGGCTCTGCAGCTTGAACGCCTGAAGCGCAGCCTCGCGCATGCGTATGAGAACGTGCCCGCCTACCGGGCCAAGTTCGACGCGGCGCGCGCGCATCCGTCGGATTTGCAGTCGCTTGCCGATCTGGCGAAGTTTCCGTTCACGACCAAGACTGATCTGCGCGACAACTATCCGTTCGGCATGTTCGCGGTGCCGCAGGACCGGATCGCACGCATCCACGCGTCGTCGGGCACGACCGGCAAACCCACGGTGGTCGGCTACACGCTGGCGGACATCGACACATGGGCCGGCTTGGTGGCGCGCTCGATCCGGGCGGCGGGCGCCCGGCGCGGCGACAAGGTCCACGTGAGCTACGGCTACGGCCTGTTCACCGGGGGCCTGGGCGCGCATTACGGCGTGGAGCGTGCGGGGCTGACGGCCATCCCGTTCGGCGGCGGGCAAACCGAGCGGCAAGTGCAGCTCATCTGCGATTTTCAGCCGCAGATCATCATGGTCACGCCCAGCTACATGCTGGCGATTGCCGACGAGTTCGAACGCCAGGGCATGGACCCGGCCGCGTCGAGCCTGCAGATCGGCATCTTCGGCGCCGAGCCTTGGACCCCCGAAATGCGCAGCGCCATCGAAGCGCGCATGGGGCTTTCAGCGGTCGATATCTACGGCCTGTCGGAAGTCATGGGGCCGGGCGTTGCCAGCGAATGCGCCGAAACCAAGGACGGCCCGACCATCTGGGAAGACCACTTCTATCCGGAGATCATCGATCCGAACACCGGCGAGGTGCTGCCCGACGGCGAGTTCGGCGAACTGGTCTTCACGTCGCTGACCAAGGAGGCGATGCCGGTGGTGCGCTATCGCACGCGCGATCTGACACGCCTGTTGCCAGGCACGGCGCGACCGGGCTTCCGGCGCATGGAAAAAATCACCGGGCGCTGCGACGACATGATGATCGTGCGCGGTGTGAACGTGTTCCCATCGCAGATCGAGGAATTGATCCTGAAGCACGCGACGCTGTCGCCGCACTACCAGTGCGTGCTGGGCAAGGAAGGACCGTTGGATACGCTGACGGTGCGCATCGAGGCGGCGCTCGGCGCGTCGGCGGACGCGGCCAACTCGGCAAGCAGCCAACTGGCGCACGACATCAAGTCGTTGATCGGCGTGACCGCCGCGATCGAGATTCTGGCGAGCGGCGGGATCGAGCGCTCGGTCGGCAAGGCGCGCCGCGTGGTGGACTTGCGGCGCGCTTAGCCCGCCTCGCTTCTTTTTAGCGGGTGGCGACGCCGACGCTGCCGCCCTTCGGCACGAGCACCCACAGGCGCCCCGCCTGCTTCATGCGCCCGGCCAGATCGCCGGCGGCGTCGCCATGGCCGAAGTAATAGTCGGCACGCACGGCACCGCGAATGGCGGAACCCACGTCCTGCGCAAAAACGAGCTTCTGGATCGGATCGGTCGACAGCGGTTTGGTCGTCGACAGGAACACCGGCGAGCCCAGCGGAATGTACGTCGGGTCGACTGCGATCGAGCGTTCGTCCGTGAGCGGTACGCCCAACTTGCCGATCGGGCCGCCCGTGTTGCCGGGCGTCTCGGCAAAGAACACGTAGCGCGGGTTGATGTTGAGCATCTCTTCCACGCGGCTCGGATTGGCACGCGCCCAGGCCTTGATGCCCTGCATGGTGGCCTGCACCGGCGTAATTTCGCCCATGTCGAGCAGCCAGCGCGCAAATGAACGGAACGGCTGGTTGTTCGTGCCGCCCACGCCCAGGCGCATGATGCCGCCCTCTTCCAGCTGGACCTGGCCCGAACCCTGAATCTGCAGGAACGCCGCTTCGACCGGATCGTCCACCCAGACAATTTCCTGCCCCTGCAGCGCCGGACTGCGGATCAACTGCGCGCGGGCCGGCAGCGTCTTGCCGCGCCACGCGGCGGGCATGCGGTACAGCGGCGTCTGATAGACACCGTGGCGGGTGCGCGAGCCGCGCAGCAGCGGTTCGTAATAACCGGTGATGAGGCCGCTGTCGGTGCCGTCGTCCTTCACCACGCGATACGGCGTGAAGTTGTCTTCAAAGAACACGCGCATGGCAATCGGGTCGCCGGCATCGACCATCAGGCCGGCGGTGCAGACACGTGACCAATCGGCGCGGCGCTTCATCGCCTGGCAGTTCGATTGCAGGGCGGGCCAGGCGGAGGCAAGGTCATCGGCAGTCCAGCCCGACACATCGGCCCAGGTAGCGGGGGCCAGATGCCCGCCGAGCGTGCCTGTGGGCGCTTGCGGCGTTTCGACGCGCGGCGGCGGCCCGCTCGTGCAGGCTGCCAGCATTGCGGCGACCAGGGCTGCGGCAAAGGAACCAAACCGGGCAGCCCATCGGCGGCGCAGAGCGTTGCGGGCTGGTGTCAATGCGTCCAAGGTTGCTGCTGTCATGCGTGTTTCATCCTGTCCGGTGCGGCCGCGGGCTTGGCTACAATGCCTCGCACCCGAGCTTCCCGCCATCGACCATGAGCCAATTCTTTGAAAACCATCCGATGATGCTGTTCGGCCTGGAGGCCGGCATGGCGCTGTTCCTGCTGATCTTCATCGTGGTCTGGACGATGTCGGGCGCCAAGAAGCATCCGCGCCCGCTGCGTGCGCCGCCCGAGCATCCGTCGCGCCACGGCGACGCTGCCAAGCCTTCGCAATCGACCGACGCAGCGCCAAAAGATTCTCAAGCCGCCAATTCCGACGCGCCCTGATTCCCGATCAGTGCAGCATGCGCGGCATCACCAGCGCAAATTCGGGGATGGGCGCCTCGAAACGGTGGCCATCTTCGGCCACGCAGAAATATTCGCCGCGCATCGTACCCACGGGCGTCTTGATGGTCGCCCAGCTCGTGTACTCGAACGATTCACCTGGCGGCAGCAGCGGCTGATGCCCGACCACGCCGAGGCCGTTCACTTCCTGCACCTGCTCTTCGGCGTCGGTAATCACCCAGTGGCGTGAGATGAGCTGGCTCGGCACGTCGCCCGTATTGCGAATGGTGATGGTGTAGGCGAAGGCGTAGCTGCCCTGCTCCGGCTCGGATTGCTCCGGCAGGTAGCGCGTCCGGACCTGGACGGTGAGTTCGTAGCTCGGCATGACGATCCACAATAAGAATGGCGCCCATTGTGCGGCATGGCCGTGGCACCGGCAAGGCACGAGCGGACGGCCGATCCGGCTAAAATAGCGACCTCCTTTGCGCCTGCGCGCGCCTTATCCGTCTCCCATCATGTCTGTCGCCATCGATCCGTCCGGTTTCCGCATCGCCCCGTCCATCCTGTCCGCCGACTTTGCCCGCCTGGGCGAAGAAGTGCGCCGCGTGCTCGAATCGGGCGCCGACTGGATCCACTTCGATGTGATGGACAACCACTACGTGCCGAACCTGACCGTCGGCCCGCTGGTCTGCGAGGCGATTCGGCCGCACGCACAAAAGGACGGCAAGCCGGTGCCGATCGACGTGCACCTGATGGTCAGCCCTGTCGATCGCATCATTCCGGACTTCGCCAAGGCCGGCGCCGACCTGATCACCTTTCACCCGGAAGCTTCCGAGCACATCGACCGCTCACTGGCGCTGATCCGCGACAACGGCTGCAAGGCCGGCCTGGTGTTCAACCCGGCCACGCCGCTGCACTACCTGGATCATGTGATGGACCGCTTGGACATGGTGCTGATCATGTCGGTCAACCCCGGCTTCGGCGGCCAGTCGTTCATTCCCGAAGCGCTGAACAAGCTGCGCGCGGTGCGCCAGAAGCTCGACGCATACCAGGAAAAGACCGGCCGCAAGATCCTGCTGGAAATCGACGGGGGCGTGAAAGCCGACAACATCGCCGAGATTGCCAAGGCCGGCGCCGACACCTTCGTCGCCGGTTCGGCCGTGTTCGGCAAGCCGGATGCGGATGGCGGCTACCGCGGCACCGTTGGCGCGCTGCGCCAGGCCCTGGCTGGCGTGACGGCATGACGGGCACGCTGCCGGCCGGGACTGTCCGAGGCGTCATCATCGATCTGGACGGGACGATGGTCGACACGGCCGGCGACTTCCACGCCGCCATCAACGCCATGCTCAAGGCGCTGGGCGCCACGCCGGACATGCCGGCCGAGGAAGTGGTGGGCTATGTCGGCAAGGGGTCGGAAAACCTCGTGCGGCGCGTGCTCGACGCACGCCTGCCCCCTGCCCAGGCCAACAGCCGCTTTGCAGAGGCTCTTGAGGCATATCAGCGCGCGTACATCGCGATCAACGGCCAGTACGTAAATGTCTACGACGGCGTGCGCGAAGGGCTGGCCGCATTGCGCGACCTCGGTCTGGCGCTTGCATGCGTGACCAACAAGCCACACGATTTCACGCAGCCGCTGCTCGCGCAACTGGGGCTGGATGCCAGCTTCGACCTGGTCTACCCCGGCGACGCGTTCCCGTACCGCAAACCCGACCCCTATCCGATGCTGCGCGTGGCCGAGGCGTTTGGCCTGGCGCCGGCTGAAATCGTGGCCATCGGCGACTCGGAAAACGACGCCCGGGCGGCCCGCGCGGCCGGCATGCGGGTGCTTGCGGTGCCGTATGGCTACAACCACGGCCAGCCTATACAGGACGCCGGAGCCGATGCTATAGTCGACACACTTTTTGCGGCAGCCGAGTTGATCCGGCCCTATGCAGAGCCACACAACACAGTCTCTGCCGCTTCCAACTGACGATCCATGTTCCTGAATCGCAAACGCGTCGACGCTGGTGGTGACCGGGGGGCCTGGCCCTGGCGGCCCTGGCACGCCCTCGTCCGGGCGTAAGCGTTTGCACGGCTGCTGATCGTTCTTCCCCGGTTTCGGCATTCTGGCGCGTCATGAGCGCGCCGCCCAAGCCACCCTCGCGTCTCCTGCCCCAAACGCTGACCGCCCGCCGGTCTTCCGCCTGCCCGCTATCGGCTGCGGACGACCCTTGCGGGATCGCACGGTCGCTTTTACGACGTTCGCGCGTTCCCATCCCTGATGTTCTGCTAACGTTCCGACGGCATCATCGACGCTCTTGCGTTTGCCGTGGACCGAACGCATGCCGGCGGGCGAGCACCTGCCCGCCCGGCGAATCGACCTGACCGCTCATGACCGAACTCGAATTCAAATCGCTGGCCGACCAGGGCTACAACCGCATTCCGCTGATTGCCGAGGCACTGGCCGACCTGGAGACGCCGCTGTCGCTGTATCTGAAGCTGGCGCAATCGCACGACCGGGGCACGCACACGTTCCTGCTGGAATCGGTGGTGGGCGGCGAGCGCTTCGGACGCTACTCCTTCATCGGCCTGCATGCGCGCACGCTGCTGCGCGTGAAGGGCAATCGCACGGAAGTCGTGACCGACGGCAAGGTGGTGGAAACCAACGAAGGCAATCCGCTGGACTTCATCGCCGCCTTCGAGCGCCGCCAGAAGGTTGCGCTGCGCCCGGGCCTGCCGCGCTTCTGTGGCGGCCTGGCCGGCTATTTCGGCTACGACGCCGTGCGCTTCATCGAGCCCCGCCTGGCTGAAACCGCCCCGCCCGACGATCTGCAACTGCCCGACATCCAGCTCATGCTGTGCGAAGAGCTGGCCGTGATCGACAACCTGTCCGGCAAGCTCTACCTGATCGTCTACGCCGATCCGTCGAAGCCCGAGGCGTATTCACACGCCAAGCAGCGCCTGCGCGCGTTGCGCACCAAGCTGCACCAGCCGGTGGACGTGCCGGTGACGTCGCCGTCGGTGCGCACCGACACCATCCGCGAGTTCGACAAGGCGGACTACATCACCGCCGTGCTCAAGGCCAAGGAATACATCGCCGCCGGCGACATGATGCAGGTGCAGATCGGCCAGCGCCTGGTCAAGCCGTTCCGCGATGCGCCGCTGTCGCTGTACCGCGCGCTGCGTTCGCTGAATCCGTCGCCGTACATGTACTTCTACAACTTCGGCGACATGCAGATCGTCGGCGCGTCGCCGGAAATCCTGGTGCGCCAGGAAGAGCGCCGCATCCCGGCATCCACCAACGGCAACGGCGCCGACGAATCCGCCCGCATCGTGACGATCCGCCCGCTGGCCGGCACGCGCCCGCGCGGCAACACGCCCGAGCGCGACGCCGAACTCGCCACCGAGCTGCTCAACGACCCGAAGGAAATCGCCGAGCACGTCATGCTGATCGACCTGGCACGCAACGACATCGGCCGCATTGCCGAGATCGGCTCGGTCAAGGTGACGGACCAGATGGTCATCGAGAAGTATTCGCACGTGCAGCACATCGTCAGCTCCGTCGAGGGGCGCCTGAAACCCGGCATGACCAACATGGACGTGCTGCGCGCGACCTTCCCGGCGGGCACGCTGTCGGGCGCGCCCAAAGTGCGCGCGATGGAAATCATCGACGAGCTGGAGCCGGTCAAGCGCGGCATCTACGGCGGCGCGGTGGGCTACCTCTCGTTCTCGGGTGAGATGGATCTGGCGATCGCCATCCGCACCGGCATCATCAAGGACGGCAATCTCTATGTGCAGGCCGCCGCCGGCGTGGTGGCCGATTCGGACCCGGATGCCGAATGGAGGGAGACCGAACACAAGGCGCGCGCCGTGCTGCGTGCGGCCGAGCAAGTGCAAGACGGCCTCGACGCCGATTTCTGAGGTTAAGGAGACCACCATGCTGTTGATGCTCGATAACTACGACTCCTTTACCTACAACATCGTCCAGTACTTCGGCGAACTCGGCCAGGATGTGCACACGGTGCGCAACGACGAGATCACGATCGAAGAGATCGAAAAGCTGAACCCGGAGCGCATCTGCCTGTCGCCCGGCCCGTGCACGCCGACCGAAGCCGGCATCCTCGTGCCGGCGCTCAAGCACTTTGCGGGGCGCGTGCCCATCCTGGGCGTGTGCCTCGGACACCAGGCGATTGCCGATGCGTTTGGCGGCCGCGTGATTCGCGCGCAGAAAGTGATGCACGGCAAGGTCAGCACCATCGAAAACACCGGCGTGGGCGTGTTCGCCAACCTGCCGCGCCATTTCAAGGTGACGCGCTATCACTCGCTTGCCATTGAGCGCGAAACGCTGCCCGACTGCCTGGAAATTACCGCCTGGACCGAAGACGGCGAAATCATGGGCGTGCGCCACAAGACGCTGCCGGTGGAAGGTGTGCAGTTCCACCCGGAATCGATCCTGTCGGAACACGGCCACGCGCTGCTCGGCAATTTCCTGAAGGAACGCCTCTGATGCGCCGCGCGTGCGCGATGGTGCTGGCGATGATGGCAAGCCTGCCGGCAATGGCCGGCACGCTGGACGCCTGCCGGGCCGCCCAGCCCGAGGCCGGCAACGTCGCCCAATGCGTGCAGACCGCACGCAAGGCGGCACAGACCGAACTGGCGTCGGCCGAATCGACACGCCGCACCGCGCTGCGCGCCCGCATGGCTACCAACAAAGGCATGGACCGCGGCGCCGCCATGGCGTTCGACCGCACCGTGCGCGCACACCAACTCTATCGACAGGCCGAATGCGACCTGTCCCGCCGCCTGGCCCGCAATGCGCCCGATGCCGACCTGGCAGAAGCCGCATGCGAGGCTGACCTTTCGCGCGAGCGCATCGGCGCCTTGCGCGACGCCGCACAGCCGGTCACCCCGGCTGCGGCTCCGGCAGCGCCCAACTGAATACGGAACGACCATGTCCATCACTCCGCAAGAAGCGCTCGTCCGCTGTATCGAACACCGGGAAATCTTCCACGACGAAATGCTGCACCTGATGCGGCTCATCATGCGCGGCGAGATGTCGCCCGTCATGGCAGCCGCCATCACCACGGGGCTGCGCGTCAAGAAAGAGACCATCGGCGAAATCGCGGCCGCTGCCACCGTCATGCGCGAATTCGCCACCAAGGTCGACGTGCCCGCTGAGGTGTCCGACCACTTTGTCGACATCGTCGGCACGGGCGGCGACGGCGCCAACACGTTCAACATCTCCACCGCCTCGATGTTCGTAGCGGCGGCGGCCGGCGCGCGCATCGCCAAGCACGGCGGGCGCGGCGTCAGTTCCAAGTCGGGCAGTGCCGATGTGCTCGAAGCGCTGGGCGTGAACATCATGCTCACGCCCGAGCAGGTGGCCGAATCGATCGAGACGGTCGGCATCGGCTTCATGTTCGCTCCCAACCACCACCCGGCCATGAAGAACGTCGCCCCGATCCGCAAGGAACTGGGCGTGCGCACGATCTTCAACATCCTGGGGCCGCTGACCAACCCGGCCGGCGCGCCGAACATCCTGATGGGCGTGTTCCATCCGGACCTGGTCGGCATTCAGGTGCGCGTAATGCAGCGCCTGGGGGCCAAGCACGCGGTGGTCGTCTACGGCAAGGACGGCATGGATGAGGTGTCCCTGGGCGCCGCCACGCTGGTCGGGGAACTCAAGGACGGCGTGGTCACCGAATACGAAATCCACCCGGAAGACTTCGGGTTGCAGATGGTCTCCAACCGCAGCCTGAAAGTCGCCGACGCCGACGAATCCAAAGCCATGCTGATCGAAGCGCTCGAGAACAAGCCCGGCACGCCGCGCGAGATCGTCTCGCTCAACGCGGGTGCTGCGCTGTACGCAGCCAACATCGCCGGCTCGATCGGCGACGGCATGAAGCTGGCCCGCGAAGCGATCGCCTCGGGCGCCGCGCGCGCCAAGCTCGACGAACTCGTGCGCGTCACCAACCAGTTCAAAGCCTGATATGTCCGACATCCTGCAGAAGATCCTGGCCGTGAAGGCCGAAGAAGTCGCCGCCGCGCGCAAGCACCGCGACCTGCCCAGCGTGCGCGCCGAAGCCGAAGCCAACCGCAACGACAGCACGCTCGGGGCCCGCGGCTTTGCCGGGGCCATCCGCGACAAGATCGCCGCCGGCAACGCGGCGGTCATCGCCGAAGTGAAAAAGGCGTCGCCGTCCAAGGGCGTGCTGCGCCCGAACTTCAAGCCCGCTGACATCGCCCGCAGCTATGCGGAGCACGGCGCGGCGTGCCTGTCGGTGCTGACCGACGAGCAGTTCTTCCAGGGCCACGCCGACTACCTGCGTGAAGCCCGCGCCGCCTGCACGCTGCCGGTGCTGCGCAAGGATTTCATGGTGGATCTGTACCAGGTGTACGAAGCGCGCTCGTGGGGTGCCGACTGCATCCTGCTGATCGTCGCCGCGCTGGACCAGGGCCTGATGGAAGAACTCGAAGCGTGCGCGCTGGAACTCGGCATGGACGTACTGGTGGAAGTGCACGACGGCCACGAGCTAGACCGCGCGCTGCGTCTGCAAACACCGCTGATGGGTGTGAACAACCGCAACCTGCGCACGTTCGAAACGTCGCTCGACACCACGCTCGGCCTGCTCAAGCACATGCCGGACGATCGCATCGTCGTCACGGAATCCGGCATCCTCACGCCCGACGACGTGCGCAAGATGCGCGCCGCCGCCGTCAACGCGTTCCTCGTCGGCGAAGCCTTCATGCGTGCAGACGACCCGGGCGCCGAACTGGCCCGCCTGTTCGCCTGAGCGCCACACCATGGCCCGCGAGATTGAACTGAAGCTGGCCGTATCGGCCGGCACGCACGACGCGCTGGTCGGCTGGCTGGATGCCAATGCGCAGGCGGCCGGCTCGGTGGAATTGGCGAACGTCTACTACGACACACCCGACCAGGCGCTGGCACGCAGCCGCGCCGCGCTGCGCGTGCGCCGTCAGGGCAGCCAATGGCTGCAAACGCTGAAGACCGCAGCCGTGAGTACGTCTGGTTTGAGCGCCCGCCACGAATGGGAGGTGCCGCTGCAGAACGACGCACTGTCCGTCGATGCCTTCGCTGCCAACCACGCCGCCGAAGCCGCCGACTATGTCCGCCCGCATGCGGCCGCGCTCGTCCCGCTGTTCCGCACCGACTTCACACGCCGCCTGTGGCGTGTCGCAGCGGATGGCGGTGAGATCGAGATCGCGTTGGATGCCGGCGCCATCCTGATCCCCGGCACCCAGGCACGCGAGCCGATCGACGAACTGGAGCTTGAGTGGAAGCCGGCCGCCGGCAGCACGCTCGCCGAAGACGCGATTGCCGAACGCCTGCACGCCTGGACGCAGAAGCTGCGCGCCGCCGTGGCCGGGCTCACGCCGCTCGACATCAGCAAGGCGCAACGCGGCTACCAGCTGCGCGCGAAAGCCACTGGGGGCCAGCGGTGACGCGACGCGCGAATCCGGCGCAAGCCGCTCTTTTCGACGAACCGGCAGCAGACACGACCGCCGTAGGTTTCACCCCGCTGGCCCAGCAGTTCGATGCCCTGCCCGCCGACTGGAAGGCAATCCTCACGCCCTGTATCGCGCAGACCAACTGGCCAGAGCTATGCGCCTTTGTCGATGGTGAGCGCGCCGCCGGCAAGCCGATCTTTCCGACGGATGTTTTCCGTGCGCTGCACCTGACGTCGGTGGATGATGTGCGCGTTGTCATCCTCGGCCAGGATCCGTATCACGGCACGGGCACTGTCGATGGCCGGGAGATTCCGCAGGCGCATGGGCTGGCGTTTTCGGTGCCGGCCGGTGTGCGCGTGCCCCCGAGCCTGCGCAATATCTACAAGGAAATCGAAGCGGAATTCGGCTGCAAGCTGCCGGGCACCTCCGGCAACCTGGAGGGCTGGGCACAGCAAGGCGTGCTGCTGCTGAACACGGTGCTCACCGTCGAGCAAGGCCAGGCCGCAAGCCACGCCAAGCGCGGGTGGGAACGCATCACCGATTGCCTGCTGGAGCAGCTCGCGCGCGTCGGCCACAAGCGCGTGTTCATGCTGTGGGGTAGCCACGCACAGGCCAAACGGGCGTTGCTGTCGGACGGGCACCTGGTGCTGGAGGCGCCGCACCCGTCGCCGCTGTCCGCGCATCGGGGGTTCTTGGGGTGCGGGCATTTCAAGACGGCCAATGATTGGCTGGCGGCGCAGCACCAACCGACCATCGACTGGCTGAAACCGCAGGCCACCTGAACCGCAGCGGCCACGCAGCCCCATTGAGGAGCCGCCAAGCGCCGGCCTTGACCGCCTGGGGGCCGGGTTCGGCGCTCCAAGGCTCGACTTCGAGTCTCCGAGGCCCGGCTTCGACTCTCCGAGGCCCAACGGTGACGATCCGAAGGTCGTCTTCGACTGTCTGAGGGTCGCGCTCGACTCTCCGAGGCTCAAATTCGAGTCTTTTCGGCTCGCGTTTGAGTCTTCAAGATCCGCCCTCGGCCCTCCGAGACTCGACTTCGGCCCTCTAACGCTGACCTTTGACGCTCGGATACTGGATGTCGACTGTCTGTAGCTGGACGTCGGCTCGTTGCGCCCCGTCGTGGAGGGACCGAGACTCAGCGCTGCCGCGGTGGAAGATCGCCGCCCGTGCCGAAGCCTGTCAGCCGCCGGCCGCTAGTCCTTCGAAATACGCAGCGCGCGCCCGAGCGCACCGCAGCGCAATGCGATCTTGGACGTGTCGGCCCGAAGCGCCTGCAGGCGGCGCTCCAGCAGGTGCATCGCCGACAGCGATTCCGATTCGGCCGCAGCGTCGACCATGCGCGAGCGTGCCGACTGATCGGCGAAGTCGGCTGCGCCCAGCTCCTGCGTGTCGCGCGGGCGCACGCCCCACCCGCCTTCGTGGACGGCCTGGTCGAAGCGCTCCTTGGCGCGCGTCAGGCTTTCGAGCGCGGCTTCTGCCGTTTGCTCGACCAGCGCCCGCGTATCGGCCTCGTCCAGTTCCTGCGCGCGTTGCCGCACAAGAATGCGCACCGCCGCGACGTGCGCCGCCACGAGGTAGTTCTGCACGATGAAGCGGTTCAGGTTGTCGACGGCGCGGTGCCGGCTCTTGGGCTCGTCGAGCATGCGCGCAAAGGCTGCGATGAGCCCAGTGAGCGATTCCATGAACTGCTTGCGCTGCACGCGATAGGCGAAGTCGTCCTTGAGCGTGCCGAGCAGCAAGTCGCGCGCGGCTTCGATAAAGCGGCGGTTGGTGCGCAGCACGTCGTCCACCAGCTTGGGCAGGTTGCGGTATTCCCAGCTCGGCAGGACGTAGCTGAACGCGGTGGCGATGGCCGCCCCGATCAGCGTGTCGACCAAGCGTTCGCCAATGGCGCCCTTGCTGCCCGGCAGCAGCAGGTTGATCTGGATGAGCACCTGCACGCACGCCGCAATGGCCGTGTAGCGGTAGCGCACGGTGACGAACGCGGCGCTGGCGGCCGTCGACAGGTACAGCACGCCCATCAGGATCCACGTCGAATGGGTGAAGCGCAGGATCACCGCGGCGATCACGCAGCCGATCAGCGTGCCAAGCACCCGGTCGAAGTTGCGCTGGCGCGTCATGCTGAAGGTCGGCTTGAGGATGACGACGATGGTCAGCAAGACCCAGTAGCCGTGCGAGCTATACGGAAGATGGTCGGCAATCCACAGCCCCGCCGCGACGGCCATGGAAATGCGCAGCGCAAAGCGCAGCACCGGTGAGCGCCACGTCAACTCTTCCAACACCAGACGCAGCTCGTACTTCTGACGCGTGAGAAACGGTGTCATGTCGGGGCGCAGCAGCACCTGCGACAGCTCGACCGGCGTGGCGGTGGCAGCGTGCAGCTGCGCCATGAGGCGGATCGCGCCCCGCACCGTCGCCACGGATTCTTCGAGCGCGGCAATCGCCTCCATCGGCACGCCGTGATGGTTCTGCTGCAGTTCGTGCAACGCGTCTTCAATGGCGGCGACTTCGCGGTCGTACGACAGCGGGGTGGGCGACGGCCGGTCACGGCCAACGGCATAGGCCACGCCTTCGATGTCCATGCGCATGCGTTCGATCACGTCGCGCAGCAGACGCATCACCTCGGCATCGGCCAGCCACTGGCGCAGCAGCGGGTAATCGGTATTGGACGACAGCAAATACTCGTAGATGTCGAGCATCCGCATGTGGATCTGCACGAGACGGCCATCGCTGGCGGTGCGGTTGTCGCGGAAGACGAAATCGCGCGCCACCTGCTGCTTGTCGGCCACCGAAATCTGCTGGCGGACGAGCGCATTGAACTGCTCGTCGAAATCTTTCGACGCGTCGTAGAAGCCGGCCTTGCGTTCCACGTAGACGGCCAGTTCGTAGAGGCATTCAGCCAGTACCTGCTCTTTGATACGGCGGCGCTGGCCCCACGCCACCGCCATCGCAAACGCCATGTAGCCGATGGCGCCGAGGAAGAACTGCAGTGTGTGCTCCACGGCTTCGCGGAAGGCGAATTCCTCGGTGAACGTGAGCGTCATGACGAAGAGCGCCGCAAACTGCAGCGGCATCGTCTTGTTGCCGTACGCCACCATGAGCCCCGCCAGGAAGCTCACCACCACGATCACTGCCGGCAGGATCGCGTACGGCGTTGCCACCGCCACGAGAAACGTGACGGCCGTCGTCAAGAGCACGCACGCCATCATCTCGTTGAACTTGTGCCGCAGCGGGCTGGGCAAATCCATGAGGCTCGTGCACAGCGCGCCGATCGACACCACCATCGCGCCCTGCAGGTCCATCACCAGGAGCGCGAGCAGCGTCAGGCCGATCACGCCGGTGGCAGTACGGACGCCGCGCGAGACGTAATGGCTGTAGAGGAACGTGCGTGGATCGTGGACGTAGTCCATCGGGCTACGCGTCAGGCTGACTTGCCGCGTGCCGCACGCGTGCTGCGCGCCGCTGCCCGTTTGCCCAGCCATGCCGAGCGCAACGGCGAGGGCTCGGACGCGAGCGCCAGCGTGAACTGCGGGGTGGCATCCGCAGCCAGCGTGACGTCGAGCTGCATCAGTTCGTCGCGGCGGAACACGTGCACCGGCACCGTATCGCCGGCGCGGTGGCGCGCGAGCATCTTGTCGAGCTGGCCGGTCGGCACACGCAGGCCGTCCAGCGCGACGACGAGGTCGCCGGCAGACAGACCGCCTTGCTGCGCCGGGCTGCCGTCAAACACCTGCTGCAGCTTGACGTAGCCGTTCTCGGTGCCGGTCTTGACGCCCAGGGCAAGCGCGGGATCTGCCGCCTTGCGCGTGGCGCTCACGCCCATCGCCTTGAACAGCGCCGGCAGCGGCGGGTCGTCACGCCCCTCGGTCAACTGGCGGATCAGCGTGCGCAGGCGCACACCGGTGGTCTCTTCCATCAGGGTGATGAGCCCGGCTTCGGTCACGCCGCGCTGCGCGTGGCCGGCGGCGTAGAAGTCGCGGCCGTACGTTACCCACAGGGCACGCATCACGTCGTCGAGCGAACGTTCGCCGTGGGTCTGCGTGCGGATCGTCAGGTCCAGCGCCAGCGCCACCAGCGAGCCCTTGGTGTAGTAGCTGACGATGGCGTTGGGCGCGTTCTCATCCTGGCGGTAGTACTTCGTCCAGGCGTCGAACGAGCTTTCGGCCACGCTCTGCTTGAGGCGGCCGCTGCCGCGCAGCACGCCGTTCCACGTCTTGCCGAGCATCTCCAGATACTGCGCTTCGGAGATCAGGCCCGAGCGCACCAGCATCAGGTCGTCGTAGTAGCTCGTGAACCCTTCAAACAGCCACAGCAGCGGCGTGTGGACCTCGCGGTCGAGCGCGTACGGCACGAAGGTGGCCGGCTTGATGCGCTTGACGTTCCAGGTGTGGAAATACTCGTGGCTGACGAGGCCGAGGAAGGTGCGATAGCCCTCGGTGGTTTCATCGCGACCAGTGACGGGCAGATCGGCGCGCGCGCACATCAATGCGGTGCTGGCGCGGTGTTCCAGGCCGCCGTAGCCGTCGGTGGTGACCATCGTCATGAAGACGTAGCGGCGGTTGCTGTCGAGGAACGGCGCCGTGGCGGTCTGCGGCTCGAACAGGCGGATCTGCGCTTCGCAGATGCGCTTGAAATCGCGGGCGATGCGTTCCAGATCGAGGTTCGGCACACGGCCGGTAAAGACGGCGTCGTGCTGTGCGCCGCAGGCTTCGAACGACACCAGCTCGAACGCGCCCATCTCGACGGGGTGGTCGATCAGCTCGTCGTAATTGGCCGCTTCGTACCAGCCAAAACCGTAGCGCTTGGCGCCGGCCTTGCCCTGGACGCGGCCGGTCGCTTCGCGCAGCGCGGTGGCCACGCGCCAGCCGCGGTAGGCGTCTCCGGCGGGCGGCTGGATGTCGACGAGGCAGCGCTGGTCATCCGCGCCTTCCACGCGCAGGAACACCGACGTGCCGTTGAAGAAGCCGTGCGTGGCGTCCAGATGCGCGGCGCGCACCGACAAATCCCACGCATAGACGTCGTAGGAAATCGTCAGCGGCCCGGTGCACGGGGCGGCCCACCACGTGTGCTTGTCGACCTTGGTCAGGCGCACCGGCCGGTGGGCGGACGACGCCTCGATCCGCACGATGTTGCGCGCGAACTCGCGGATCATGTAGCTGCCCGGAATCCACGCCGGCAGCGAAAAGCGCTGGCCCTGGGCGTCGGGCGCGTCAACCGTGACGGTGACGGTGAAAACGTGCGCCTCGGGCGCGGCGGGGGCGATGGTGTAGCGGATCGGCTTCATGGCGGACATTGTAGCGTTGCCGTCCCACGCTGCCGAAGGCAAATCGTCCGCAAACCCGCCTGCCAGCCTATCGGTTGACGTCGACCACGACGCGCCCGCGCATCTTGCCGGCCATGATGTCGTGGGCAGCGTCGATGGCCTCCGACAGCGTCACTTCGCGCGTGATGGCAGCGAGGCGATCGGGCAGCAGATCGGCGGCCAGGCGCTGCCACGCGGTCTGGCGCAGCGCGCGCGGCGCCATCACGCTGTCGATGCCGCACAGCGTCACGCCACGCAGGATGAACGGCGCGACCGTGGCCGGAAAATCCATCCCCTGCGCCAGCCCGCACGCCGTGACCACGCCGCCATAGCGCACCTGTGCGCACGCGTTGACCAGCGTGTGCGAGCCCACCGAATCGACCACTGCCGCCCAGCGCTCTTTCTGCAAGGGCTTGCCCGGGGCAGACAGCTCTGCGCGGTCGATGACATCCGTCGCGCCGAGCGCCTGCAGAAAGTCGGCCTCGTTCGTCTTGCCGGTGGACGCCACCACGCGGTAGCCCAGCTTGCCGAGCAGCGCGATGGCGATCGAGCCCACGCCGCCCGACGCGCCCGTCACCAGGACTTCGCCGTCGCCGGGTTTCACGCCGGCACGCTCCAGCGCCAGCACGGAGAGCATCGCCGTGTAGCCGGCCGTGCCGATCGCCATGGCCTGCCGCGCGTCGAGCCCTGCCGGCAATGCGACCAGCCAATCGCCGGAAAGCCGGGCCTGCTGGGCAAGGCAACCCCAGTGCGTCTCGCCGACGCCCCAGCCGTTAAGCACCACCGCATCGCCCGTCCGCCAATCCGGATGCGACGAATCGAGCACGACGCCTGCGCCGTCGATACCGGCCACCATCGGCCACTTGCGCACGACGGGGCCTTTGCCGGTGATGGCCAGGCCGTCCTTGTAATTGATGGTCGACCAGTCCACGCGGATCAGTACGTCGCCGGCGGTCACGTCGTTGGCCAGCGCTTCGGGTGTGGACAACGCTGCGTCATCGAGGTCGACGATGTGGGCCAGGGACCCGCCATCCTGCTTTTCCAGCATCAGCGCGCGAAACGACATGCCAAGTCTCCGAAGGTGAGGTGAATGCAAGCGCCCAAAGAAAAAGCGCCGGATCGACCGGCGCTTCCTTCGTGCGAATTACGACTTCTTGAGCGCGGCGAACTTGCGCTCCAGCGTGGCCGCATCGATCAGGCCGGGCGCCCGCGAGCCATCCGGGAAGATGATGGCCGGCGTGCCCGTCACGTTGAGCTGTTGGCCGAGCTTCAGGTTGGCCTCGAGCGGCGTGTCGCAGGTGCCGGCGCCGCCCGGGGCGGTCTTGGCGGTCATCCAGTCACGCCAGGCCTTGGCGCGATCGGCCGAGCACCAGATCTGCTTGGCCTTGGTGTTCGAGTCTTCCGAGAGGATCGGGAACAGGAAGGTGTAGACGGTGACGTTGTCGACCTGCGTCAGCATCTGCTCCAGCTTGTGGCAGTACGGGCAGTTCGGATCGGAGAACACGGCGATCTTGCGTGCGCCGTTGCCCTTGACCCACTTCACGGCGCGGTCCAGCGGCAGGTCGGACCACTTCACGCGGTTCAGCTCGGCCAGGCGCTCTTGCGTGAGGTTGGTGGCGGTCTGCGTGTCGAGCAGGTCGCCGTTGAGCACGTAGCGGCCGGTGGCATCGCTGTAGACGACCTGGCTGCCGAGGTTGATCTCGTACAGGCCGGCCAGCGGCGACTTGGTGACGCTCTTGATCTCCACGTTCGGGCCCAGGGCCTTCTGCACGGTGGCCTTGACCTTGTCCAAGGCGGGCTCGGCGGCACCGGCGCTCAATACATAGCCCGCGCCAATGGCTGCCACTGCCACCGCAGAGGCGATGGCCGCCACCCGAATACGAAACGACATAACGACTCCTGGAACCCCGAAAAACCACAAATCCGCTGAGATGGCCTCAGCCGAGTGCGTGCTTGATCAACAAGCGTTTGATAAATGGCGTCATGCCCACCATGCGCATCCCCGCGTTGCGTACCGTGCGGGGCAGCGCGCCCGGCAGGGCGAACAGTTTGTGCAGACCGTCCGTGGCGGCCGTGAGCGAAAGCAGATCTTCGCGGCGCGCACGTTCGTAACGGCGCAGCAACCTCAGATCGCCATGATCGCGCATGGTTTCACGTTCCGCCATCACGCGACCGATTTCGGACACATCCCGCAGCCCGAGGTTCATGCCCTGCCCGGCCAGCGGATGGATCACATGGGCCGCATCGCCCACCAGCGCCACGCGCGGCGCGACCGCCCGGCTGGCGTGTTGCAGCACGAGTGGAAAACCCTGCGCAGGCGTGATGTTCGACAGGCGCCCGAAACGTGCGGCGATGGCGCCACCCGCCGCAGCTTCCACCGCGCGGCACAACGCCTCGGGCGACAGCGCGAGCAATTCGCGGGCGTGGTCCTCGCTGGCAGACCACACCATCGACACGCGCCGATCGGGCAGCGGCAGCATCGCGAGAATCTCGCCGCGTACCGGGGCGGCGTCATCCGTGGCGGCGGCCTGCTCGGCGGAGGCACCGAGGAACCATTGCCACGCGGTGTCCTGATGCCAGTGTTCGGCCTGGAAGTTGGCGACCACGCCAAGCTGGCGATACGGCTTCGCTTCGGCCTGGATGCCAGCTTGCTCGCGCACCCACGAATGCTTGCCGTCGGCGCCGATCACGCATTCCGCGCGGATCGTCTGCCCGTCCGCCAGCGTCAGGCGCACGGCGTCGGCTTCCATTTCGAAACCGGTGGCGGCGTGCGGGAAGGTCTGCACCGTGTGGGCAAAGCGCAGCGCCGTTTCCAGCGCGCGTTCGACCAGCAACGATTCGGCAATCCACGCCAGCTGCGGCGTGCCGGCGGCGTAGGCGGAAAAGTGCAGGTCGGGGTGGGCGTGCTCGCCGCGTGCAGCGGCGTCATCGCCGAAGATGCGCATGTCGTGCACCGGCTGCACGCGCGTCATGTCGAGCGCCGGCCAAATCCGTAACTGGTCCAGCAGCGCCTGGGAGCTGGACGAGAACGCGTAGACACGCGCGTCCCAGGCGTCCGGCCCGGCGGGTGCCGCGGCTGGCGCGGGCGGTGCGATATGCGCGATGCGCAAGCCGATCTGCGCCAGCCGCAGCGCACAGGCACGCCCAACGATGCCGCCGCCCACCACGGCCAAGTGGTACGGCGCAGCCTCCCGGGAAGCCGCCTTGGAAGAGGAAAACGCGGGTGTATTCATGGTGGGCCGATTATAGCGGCGGGGGGTGTTGCGGCCTTGCGGGCGCGCAAAAGTGTCGCGCGGGATACAGGACGCCGCTGTCTCCGGGCTCGGTGTTTACGCCTACCAGCTTCGAAGAGGCAAACCCATCACTTCAGATTGATGCTGCGTGCGACCCATATCGGGGACGCATATGTGCGATGTGCGCCGCATATGTGCCAAACAGGCCTCCTGCCTGCAAACCCTTGATGTGACGCCATTTCCACCTCATTGCAGGCGCTCAAGTCATCCGCCGGGATGGACGACAAAAGCCGGGTAATTCGACGTTTTGAAGGGCGTACCCGGCCGATACAGTGCGGGTCCGATCCACGCATTTCTCATCGCCATGTGGACTTTTTCCGAACGCTCCGCCGTGTTGCTGACGCTGGCCGCGCTGCTGGCGCTGGCCGGCTGTGCGCAGATGCCCGCCCAGACCCCCGCCCCCGTGGCCCGCACCGCGCCCACGGGCGAAGTCATGACCTTCGCCATCCCGCCCGACGCGCTGGGCGCGCATGACCCGCAACTGACCGCCGTGCTGACCAAGGCGGGCGCGCTCGCCGCTGCGCAAAAACGGCCGGCGACGATCCAGGTGGCCGCGCTGGCCCAGGATTTCCGCTATCTGAATCAGGCCCTGTGGAACGGCGTGCCGGCCCAGCGCGCCAGCTACGTGCGCCTGGAAAACCTGACCGTCAGCGCCAGCCAGCCCTACAGCGTGACGATCCGCACGCAGGACTAAGAGGAACGTCATGCGTATGACCCATCTGCTCTTCCCGCTCACCGTCGGCCTGCTGAGCGTCCCGGCCGCCTCGGCTTTTGCCGCCCCGCCCGATGCACTGATGCCGGCGACGGCCGCGGCGCCCGACCGCGTCTATCCGCCCTTGCCCTCGCTGGCGATGCTGCCGCCGGGCGGCGGTAGCGGCGAAATCGAACCCCAGCCCGCGGCACACACGCGCGGCGGCAAGCGCAAGGTTGTGACCACGCAGTGGCGCAAGGCAACCGAGCCCGTGCCGCGCATGGTGGTGTCGGAGGCCTCGCACACGTATCTGGCCGGCATCGAGCGTCAGCTTGAAGTGGCCCTGCAGAAGTAATCCACGATTGCCGCCGGAGCTGCCATGCCCCTCGCCCGCCTTCTTTGCTTGAACTGGCGCCGCCTTGCCGCAGCACTCTTGCTGGCGACCTCGAGCGTGGCAGCGCACGCGGCGTCAAGCGATTGCTTCGAACAGGCCGGCACCTATCAGGGCGTCAACCCAACGGTGCTGCGCGCGATCGTGTGGTTTGAATCGAAGGGCGACCCGGGCGCCATCCACCGCAACGCCGATGGCTCGGTCGACATTGGCCAGGCGCAGATCAACTCGATTCACTTCGGCACGCTGGCGCGCTACGGCGTACCGCGCCATGCGCTGACCGACGCCTGCGTCAACGTGTTCGTGGCCGCCTGGCTGCTCAAGCAAAAAATGGTTCGCCATGGAAACACGTGGCGGGCCATCGGCGCGTATCACTCCGAGACGCCCGTCCACCGCGACGCCTATGCGCGGAGCATCCAGCGGGTGCTGATGTCATGGGGGGAATTGCGGGCCGACCGCTGAATCGGGTCCGGCCCCGGAACCGGGCTGCCGCTCAGTAGTACGAGACGGCGGCGTAGGCCTGACGTGCGCCGATGGCGCGGCGCTCGCCGCTGACCAGGCGCATCAGTTCATCCTGACGCGGGCAGACCAGCGCACGCACGCGGGCGTCGTTGGCCAGGATGCGCATCATCAGGTCGCGCTTGCGCTGCACCTCTTCCTGGGACAAGGCCGGGCGCAGACCGTGGCCGAGGCGCTCCATGTGGGCGGCGCATTCGCGCTCGAGCAAGCTCACTTCGTCCCAGTCGCCGCGTTCTGCAGCATCCACCATGTCTTCGGACAGGCTCGCGATGGCCTCGTAGCACGCGAACAAGCCGGCGCTGTCGGAAACCGTATGGATCGGGCGGGCGGCGGTGGCGACGGTCCAGGACATGCTGTGCTCCAGAGTCAAACGTTGTTGTTTGCAGCAAGCCAGTGCAATAGGCATGCCCGGCCGGCGCCAAGCCGTCCCCCAGCCGCTCGGAAATGCCGCCAAAGCCTTTACTGGCGTGGGTTCGCAGGATACGGAGAGCGTCCGGCGGCGGGCGTCGCCGGCCTGAAAAACAGCCGCTCGGGGCGAAGTTGTTACGTTTCTGGAACGTAACGCGTAACGGGGCCGTAACGCCTTCACACCGCGAGCCGCTGAGCGCCTTGCCCGACCCAATGCGCTTTCATTCCGGGGCGAGAACGCACCCGGAGCGGTTACAATCACGCCTTTCCGTGAACGACGCGCACAGCCCGGATTCCACTGTGCTGCCGCCTCCTCCCGCGTCACGCAACCCCTTGATTCAGAGCCTTTTTCACCATGAGCCTCCAATGCGGCATCGTCGGTCTGCCGAACGTCGGTAAGTCGACCCTGTTCAATGCCCTGACCAAAGCCGGCATCGCCGCCGAGAACTACCCGTTCTGCACGATCGAGCCCAACGTCGGCGTGGTGGAAGTGCCGGACGCTCGCCTGCAGGCGCTGGCCGACATCGTCAAGCCCGAGCGCGTGTTGCCGGCGGTGGTCGAGTTCGTCGACATTGCGGGCCTGGTGGCGGGCGCCTCCAAGGGTGAAGGCCTGGGCAACCAGTTCCTCGCCAACATCCGCGAGACGGATGCCATCACGCACGTGGTGCGCTGTTTCGAAGATGAAAACGTGATCCACGTTGCCGGCAAGGTCGACCCGATCGCCGACATCGAAGTCATCAACACCGAACTCGCCCTCGCTGACCTGGGTACGGTGGAAAAGGCGCTGCAGCGCTACACCAAGGCCGCCAAGTCGGGCAACGACAAGGAAGCCGCCAAGCTGGTCGCCGTGCTGGAAAAAGCACAGAAGGTGCTGGACGAAGCCAAGCCCGTGCGTGGCCTGAACCTGACCGAGGACGAGTGGGCGACGCTCAAGCCGCTGTGCCTGATCACCGCCAAGCCGACCATGTACGTGGCCAACGTGCGCGAAGACGGTTTCGAGAACAACCCGCATCTGGACGCCGTGCGCAACTACGCTGCGCAGACGAATTCGCCGGTGGTGGCCGTGTGCGCCGCCATCGAAGCCGAAATCGCCGATCTGGATGACGCCGACAAGGCCGAATTCCTGGCCGACATCGGCATGGAAGAGCCGGGCCTGAACCGCGTGATCCGCGCGGCCTTTAAGCTGCTCGGCCTGCAAACCTACTTCACCGCCGGCGTGAAGGAAGTGCGCGCCTGGACGATCCACATCGGCGACACGGCCCCGCGCGCCGCAGCGGCCATCCACACCGACTTCGAACGCGGCTTCATCCGCGCCCAGACCATTTCGTACGAGGATTTCATCCAGTACAAGGGCGAACAAGGTGCCAAGGAAGCCGGCAAGATGCGCGCAGAAGGCAAGGAATACATCGTCAAGGACGGCGATGTGCTGCACTTCCTGTTCAACGTCTGACCCGCACTGGGTCCCTAAAGCCCCGCCTCTCCTGCGGGGCTTTTTTCATGGCCGCGCGCCTGAAAATGTGGCCCCGCGGTTGTAAGGTTGAGGCGGCCCAGCATCACTTTTTTACACGCAGGCGAAATCGGCCAGGCGACTTTGATGCTCGCCAACCCGCGTCACTGCGCCATTTTCGCGTCTCTGGCACGCCGGTTGCGTGGCCCACGGCGGATACGCTGAACCCCGGCAGGCCCGACGCCCGGGGCAGCCCGCCGCTCCCGCCTGGCACGTTCAGCCGAGGCACTTGGGACGGCGCACTTGCCCAACGCCATGAGTTCGCAATCGCCCCCGCCCTTGTCTGCAGTTGACGACATCGACGCCTCGCCCGGCATCGGCAGCAACGCTGCCATCCAGTCGCGCGGCGTGTTGCTGTGCCTGTCCGAACCCGATCTGTGCGTCCAGCAGGTCAGCGAAAACCTGGAGACTGCGCTGGGGGTACCGCTGGCCGCCGCGCTGCAAGGGCCGGTCGACCGAGTGACCGGCAGCGCAGGCCGCGAGGTGCTGGAGCGCGCCCTGGCTACGCACAGCATCGACGGCCATCCGCTCTATATCGGCACGCTGCAGACGCCGCACGGGCACGCGCTCGACGCGGTGGTACACCGGCACAAGGGCACGCTCATCCTGGAGCTGGAACCCGCCGTGCATGCGGCTGACGGCGCGTTTGCGTCGATGTACCCGCTGGTGCGCACGTTCGTCGCCAGCCTGCAGGCGGTCAACACGGTCGATGCGCTGACGGACGTGGCCGCGCGCGAGGTTCGCCGCCTCACCGATTTTGGCCGCGTCACGATCTACCGGATCGATCGCGATGGCTCCTTGCAGGCGCTCGCCGAAGCGCGTGATGCCGCCTATGACACGTTGGCCGGCACGCACCTGCGTGGCGCCGGCATGACGCCGGAATTGCGCAGTCTGTATAGCCACAACCCGTTGCGTCTGGTGGCGGACGTCGACGATACGCCCGTGGGTCTGGTACCGCCGCTGCATCCGTCCACCGGACGGGCGACCGATCTGGCCTACGCAGCCCTGCGCGCCGCGTCCGAAGCACAGCGCGAAACCATGCGCGGCATGGGTGCGCGGGCTTCCCTCACGCTGGCGCTGACCGTGCGCGGCGATCTCTGGGGATTGATCGTCTGTCACCATGCCACGCCGTGTTCGCTGTCGTTCGAAGTGCGCACGGCGTGCGAACACCTGGCGCAGATTCTGGCGCTGCAGATCGAGGCGAAGGAAGACCGCGCGGAGATCGCGCACCGGCTGGAACTGCGACGCATCCTCGTGCGCTTGCTGGCGGCGATGGCCGACCGGGACCACTTCCACGAGGGCCTGCTGGAGCATCCCGCCGATCTGCTGGGCTTTGCCTCCGCCAGCGGCGCGGCCATCGTGCGCCAGGGCGAGTGTGTGCGCATCGGCGCGGCGCCTGACGAGGCGAGCATCCTGCGGCTGACCGAATGGCTGGCCAAGGAACGCCCCGGCGAGGTGTTCCACACCGACCGGCTGGCCAGCACCTATCCGGACGGCGCCGCGCTGCTGCCGCAGGCCAGCGGCGTGCTGGCCGTGCAGGTGTCGCAGCTGCATCGTCACTACGTGCTGTGGTTCCGCCCCGAAACCCCGCGCACCGTGCGCTGGGCGGGTGACGCGCCGGACGCAGACGTCGACCACGACAGCCGGCACATGCTGGGCCGCACGCGCCACTGGCAAGAACACATCGCGCAGACTTCGCGCCCGTGGCGCTCGAGCGAAGTGGAAACCGCTGCGGAGTTCCGCTATGCCGTCCTGAACATTGTGCTGCGCCGCGCCGAAGAAGCCGCGGAGCTGACAAGCGAACTGCGCCGCGCCAACCACGAACTCGAAGCGTTTTCGTATTCCGTATCGCACGACTTGCGCGCGCCGCTGCGCCATATCGCCGGCTATGCCGAACTGCTCGACGAGATGGAGGGTCAGCACGTCTCGGAGCGTGGGCGGCACTTTCTGCAAACGATCTCGGAGTCGTCGCGCTTTGCGGGCAAGCTGGTCGACGATCTGCTCACCTTCTCGCAGATGGGCCGCGGCGCGCTGCATCTGACCGATGTCGACCTCGCCCAGCTCGTACGCGGCGTGGTGCGCGACCTCACGGTGGACCAGGGCCGCCGCCACATCGAATGGAACATCGCCGCGTTGCCGGTGGTGCGGGCCGACCCGGCGTTCCTGCAACTGGCGATGCGCAACCTGCTTTCCAACGCCGTGAAATACACGCGTGACCGTGATCCGGCGCGCATCCATATCGACGCCGAACAGACCGACACCGAAACCATCGTGCGCATTGCCGACAACGGCGTGGGCTTCTCGATGGAGTACGTGGCCAAGCTGTTCGGTGTGTTCCAGCGGCTGCATCGCATGGACGAGTTCGAGGGCACCGGCATCGGCCTGGCCAATGTGCGGCGCATCATCGATCGCCATGGCGGCCGCACCTGGGCCGAGGGCGAGCCTGATCGCGGCGCGACGTTCTACTTTGCGCTGCCGCGCTCGCCCGACCCGCTGGCGGCATCCGGAGCCGGCCTCCGCTCGCCCGCGACCCGCGATGCCTGATCGTTCTTTCCCACGCTCATTGTCACCATGCTCAAACCCATCCTGCTCGTTGAAGACAACCCGAACGACCTCGAGCTGACCCTGCTGGCGCTGGAGCGCAGCCAGCTTGCCAACGACGTGGTCGTCACCCGGGACGGCGCCGAGGCACTGGATTACCTGCACGCGCGCAACCTGTACGCGCAGCGCGTGCCGGGCAACCCCGCCGTGGTGCTGCTCGACCTGAAGCTGCCAAAGATCGACGGGCTGGAAGTGCTGGCCGAGATCCGCGCAACGCCCGCGCTCAAGAGCCTGCCGGTGGTCATGCTCACTTCGTCGCGCGAAGAAACCGACCTGCTGCGCAGCTATGAGCTGGGCGTCAACGCCTACGTGGTCAAGCCGGTGGAGTTCCGCGCGTTTGTCGATGCGATTGCCGACCTGGGCGTATTCTGGGCGGTGCTCAACGAACCACCGCCCGGTTCCACGCGGGCACGCCGCACGTTGCTGCCGGCAAGCTAGCCGCCCATCCGGAGCATCCGCCCCCATGCCCAATCTGCAATTGCTGCTGGTCGAAGACAATCCGCTCGACGCGGAACTCACCCGCGCGCGGCTCGAAACCGCCAACCTGCAGGCCGACACCACGCTGGTCGACAACGAGACCGATTTCATCGCGCAACTCAGCGCGCGCACCTTCGACGCCATCCTGGCCGACTACATGCTCCCGCAGTTCACGGGGGCGGAGGCGCTCGACATTGCGCGCCGCATGGCGCCGCAAACGCCGTTCATCTTCGTATCGGGTGCGCTGGGCGAGGAGCACGCGGTCGACATGCTCAAGCGTGGCGCCACCGATTACGTCATCAAGCAGCGCCTGCAGCGCCTGCCCGTGGTGCTGCTGCGGGCGCTGGCCGAAGCGGCCGAACGCCGTCAGCGCATCGCCGCCGAAGCCGCGCTGCGCGAAGCGGAAACGCATTTCCGCCTGCTGATCAACGCGCTCAAGGAGCACGCCGTGCTCTCGCTCGACCCGCAGGGCATCGTGCGCACGTGGAACGCGGCGTCGCGCAGCATTCTCGGGTATGCGCGTGAAGACATCCTCGGCAAATCGGCGGAGATTCTGTATCCGCAGGCGGCGCGCGAGGCGGGCGAATTCCAGCGTAAGCTCGAACGCGTGCGCCGCGAGGGCAGCCTCACCGACGACCGCTGGATGCTGCGCAAGGACGGCACGCCGTTCTACGCATCGAGCGTGGTCACGGCCATCCACAACGAGACGGGGCAACTGGTCGGCTTCTCGAAGATCATCCGCGACTCCACCGAAGAGCGCATCGCGGCCGACGCCCTGCGCCGCGCGAAGGAAGAAGCCGAGACCGCCAACCACGCCAAGGACCACTTCCTGGCGGTGCTCTCGCACGAGTTGCGCACGCCGCTCACACCCATCCTGACCGCCGTGCATCTGCTGGAAATGCGCCAGGACCTGCCGGCGTATGTGGTGGCGCAGCTTGAAGTCGTGCGCCGCAACGCCGAGCTGGAAGCGCGCCTGATCGACGACCTGCTCGACATCACGGGCATTGCGCGCGGCAAGCTGGCGGTGAGCTTTGCGCTGGTCGACCTGTATCCGCTGCTGGAAAGCACGCTGGAGATGTCGCGCAACGACATGCAGGCCAAGCGGCTGTCGCTCAAGACGCGCTTCGAGGCGGGCCGCAGCCGGCTGTATGCCGACGGGGCGCGCATCCAGCAAGTGATCTGGAACCTTGTGCGCAACGCGGTCAAGTTCACGCCCGAAGGCGGCGCCATCGAGGTGCGGGTCTGGAACCCGTCGCCCTCTGCCGTTGCCGTGTCCGTGAAGGACAACGGCATCGGCATCGAACCCGAAGCGCTGCCGCGCATCTTCTCGGCGTTCGAACAGGCCGATGCATCGATCACGCAGCGTTTCGGCGGGCTCGGCCTGGGCCTGGCGATTGCCTATGCGCTGGTGCAGAAGCATGAAGGTTCATTGATTGCCGAGAGCGCCGGCCGCCACGAGGGCGCCACGTTCACGCTCACCCTGCCGCTGGCAACCGAGATGGCGCAACCTGAGACACCACCCTCCCCGCCCATGCCGCGCAAGCAGCCGACGCGCGGCCTCCATGTGCTGCTGGTAGAAGACAACGCCGATACGGCCGAAGCCATGTCGCAGATGCTGGAGATTCTTGGCCACAGCGTCACCGTTGCCAATGGCGCGCGCACGGCCATGCAAGCCGCGGAGTCTGGCGCGTTCGATCTGCTGATCAGCGATATTGGTCTGCCGGACGGCAGCGGCCTGGACGTGGTGCGCGTATTCGCCGAGAGGCAGGCTGCCCCGTCGATCGCAATCACCGGCTACGGTATGGAAGACGATATCGCGCGGTGCCGTGACGCGGGCTTTACGGATCACCTGACCAAACCGGTGGATTTCAAGCGGCTGGAGACGCTCCTGGCGGGCTATCTGGCCGCACGCGATGCGCGAATCGCCGGCGTGGACGCAAGCTGAGCCGCGCCAGAATGCCGCAGTGGCAGTTGCCCTAGCGGCGCACCAAGCCCCATGCCGCAGGCAGCAGCATGGCGCCCACCACGGCGGCCGTCCACGCCATGATCTGCCCATCCGCATACAGGTGAGCGAATTGGCCGCTGTAGTAACCGATCAACGCGCCAATCCCGCCCGTCACCAGCGCAGGCAGCCAACCCAAGCGTTTGCCTGCGGGATGCAGCCAACGCGCCGCCACGCCCACCGCCAGCCCGATCCACAGCGGCCCGATCCACCCCATGCCTGTTCTCCGTCTTGCCCTTGAGCGATTCAACTGGACGCGTACCTTAGCGCAGGACGGGGCAGAAGGCCACGGAGAAGGCCGCATGGACGCACTGCCTGTTACGTGACGAATAATCGACATTCGTCCACACATATCACCAGATTTGACCTGCCTCCTGCTCATCCGGGGGCCGGGCGTTATAATCCAGAGTGCTCAAAATTCGTGCCGTTCCTTAACCGGCCGCCCCACATGCAGTTGCTGACGCTCGGAATCAACCACCACACTGCGCCGCTTTCCCTGCGCGAGAAGGTGGCGTTTCCGCTCGAGCAGCTCAAGCCCGCACTGGGCACGCTGCGCCAGCATCTGCCGCACCTCCGAAGCACGGCGGAAGCCGCCATTCTGTCCACCTGCAATCGCACCGAAATCTACTGCGCGACCGACGGCAACCTGCCCGAGCAGACCGCGCACGAGCATGCGATTCGCTGGCTGGCGCAGCACCACAACATCGACGCCGGCGAGCTCGCGCCCCATGTGTATTCGCTCGGTCAGTCGCTGGCGGTACGTCACGCGTTTCGCGTGGCCAGCGGGCTCGACTCGATGGTGCTGGGCGAGACGCAGATCCTCGGCCAGATGAAAGACGCCGTGCGCACCGCCACCGAAGCGGGCGCCCTGGGCACGTACCTGAATCAGCTGTTCCAGCGCACCTTTGCCGTGGCCAAGGAAGTGCGCGGCACGACGGAGATCGGCGCACATTCCGTGTCGATGGCCGCCGCCGCCGTGCGCCTGGCGCAACGCATCTTCGAATCGATTGCAGATCAGCGCGTCCTGTTCATCGGCGCCGGCGAGATGATCGAGCTGTGCGCCACGCACTTCGCCGCGCAGACGCCGCGCGAGGTGGTGATCGCCAACCGCACGCTGGAACGCGGCGAAAAGCTCGCCGAATCGCTATCGAACCAGGGCCTGAATGCCCGCGCCGTGCGCCTGGCTGAACTGCCGACCAAGCTTGCCGAGTTCGACATCGTCGTCTCGTGCACCGCCAGCACGCTGCCCATCATCGGCCTGGGCGCCGTGGAGCGCGCCATCAAGCAGCGCCGCCACCGCCCGATGTTCATGGTCGACCTGGCTGTGCCGCGCGACATCGAACCTGAAGTCGCACGCCTGTCCGACGTGTTCCTCTACACCGTGGACGACCTGGGCGCCATCGTGCGCGAAGGCAACGCGCTGCGGCAGGCTGCCGTGGCACAGGCCGAGGCCATCATCGAAACGCGCGTGCTGAACTTCATGCACTGGCTCGATGCGCGCAGCGTGGTGCCGATCATCCGCGATCTGCACGCGCAGGCTGAAACGCTGCGCCAGGGTGAACTGGAACGCGCCCAACGCATGCTCGCGCGTGGCGACGATCCGGCGCTGGTGCTCGAAGCGCTGTCGCAGGCGCTGACCAAGAAATTCCTCCACGGCCCGACGCATGCGCTCAACCACGCGCAGGGCGAAGGCCGCGAACAACTCATCGACCTGCTGCCGGCGCTGTTCCGCCAGTCCAGCCACTCCGAGCGCTAGCGGCCGGCGCATCGCACGCGCGCCGCATGTTTGCACGACGGGCGCGCACCTTCTGGCGCGGTATCATGCGCCGCCTTCGCTTCCAGCGTTTCCCTCCGCGACTGCCCGAATGAAGCCCAGCATGCTGTCCAAGCTCGACCAACTGGCCGAGCGCATCGTCGAAATCAACGCGCTGCTTGCGCGTGAAGACGCCACCGCCAACCTCGACCAATACCGCAAGCTCACGCGCGAACACGCCGAGCTGGAGCCCGTGGTCGCGCAATTTGCCGCGTGGAAGCAGGCCGAGGAAGACATCGCCACCGCGCAGGAGCTGGCGGCCGATCCGGACATGAAGGCGTTTGCGGAGGAGGAACTCCGCGCGGCGCGTGAGCGGATGGAATCCCTCGAAGGCGATCTGCAACGCCTGCTGCTGCCCAAAGACCCGAACGACCATCGCAACATCTTCGTGGAAATCCGTGCCGGCACAGGCGGCGACGAGTCCGCGCTCTTTGCCGGAGACCTCCTGCGCATGTACACGCGTTACGCCGAACGGCAGCGCTGGCAGGTGGAGATCGTCAGCGAATCGCTGTCGGACCTGGGCGGCTACAAGGAAGTGATTGCGCGGCTGGTAGGCGAAGGTGCGTACTCGCGCCTGAAGTTCGAATCGGGCGGCCACCGCGTGCAGCGCGTGCCCGCCACCGAGGCGCAGGGACGCATCCACACGTCGGCCTGCACCGTGGCGATCATGCCCGAGGCCGACGCACTGGCCGACATCCAGATCAATCCGGCCGATCTGCGCATCGATACGTTCCGCGCGTCGGGGGCGGGCGGCCAGCACATCAACAAGACGGACTCGGCCGTGCGCATCACGCACTTGCCGACCGGCCTGGTGGTGGAGTGCCAGGACGACCGCAGCCAGCACCGCAACAAGGACCGCGCCATGCAAGTCCTGGCCGCGCGCCTGAAGGATCGCCAGGAGCGCGAGGCGCAAGCCAAGGAGGCCAGCGCGCGCAAGAGCCTGATCGGCTCGGGCGACCGCTCCGACCGCATCCGCACGTACAACTTCCCGCAAGGCCGCGTGACCGATCACCGCATCAACCTGACGCTCTACAAGATCGACGCGATCATGGACGGCGACCTCGATGAACTCGTCGGTGCGTTGGCCGCTGAGCACCAAGCCGAACAGCTTGCGGCGCTCGGCGAAGACGCCTGAGCGCCCAATCGTTAAAAAGCGCCCTCTCCGTAACATTCACTTGCGTTTGATACAGCTTTGCGCGATGGCGGGCCGGCCTTGCGTTCCTATAATCGAACTCGATCACGCCGAGTGCATCGCCGGTCGCATCCGGCGCACTCACCAACAAGCGCGGCAACATCACGATTAGGAGAATCGCAATGCGTACCCAACTGCTGGCCATTACCGTCGCTACCACCCTCGCACTGGGCCTGGCCGCCTGCGGCAAGAAAGACGACGCCACCGACCAGGCCGCCAAGAGCGCGATGGAACAATCGAAGGACGCCGCCAAGCAGGCGCTCGACAACGCCGGCACCGCCGTGACGAAGGCTGCGGACGCCGCCAAGGTGGAACTGTCGCAAGCGGCTTCGGACGCGCAGGTCTCCGCTTCGGGCGCGCTGGCGCAGGCCAAGGAGGCCGCCAAGACCGCGGCCGACAAGACGGCCGACGCAGCCAAGGTGGCAGCAGACAAGACCGCTGACGCCACCAAGGAAGCGGCCAACAAGGTCAAGGACGCGACCAAGCAGTAAGCGCCGCTCCACCCTCCGACCCGCTCGCGGGCCCGCGCCACATCGGCCGGGCCCGTGTTATTTTGTGCGCCCGATCTTCGCTGCTGGTCTGTTGCCGTGTCGTCTTCCCCCGTCATTCCGCCCGAAACCCTTGCTCGCGTGGCCGATGCGCTGACAGCGCTGGCCCGTGCCGGCCTGCCCGCACTGGAAGCACGCATGCTGGTCTCGCACGTGACGGGCCTGTCGCGCGTACAACTCATCACGCAAGACACCTGCGCCATCGACGTGGCCGCGCGCGCGCGCATCAGCGAACTTGCTGCGCGCCGCCTGGCCGGCGAGCCCATGGCGTATCTGCTGGGCGAACGTGAATTCTTCGGGCGCGCCTTCAAGGTGACGCCCGCCGTGCTGATCCCGCGCCCCGATACCGAATTGCTGGTCGAACAAGCGCTGGACCGCCTGGAAGAACGCGATGCGCCAGCGGTGCTGGACATGGGCACCGGCAGCGGCATCATCGCCATCACGATCGCGCTGGCGCGGCGCGACGCGCGCGTATGGGCCACCGATGCCTCCGCCGATGCACTGGGCGTGGCGATCGACAACGCCAAGGCGCTCGGCGCGACCAACGTCCGGACTGCGCTGGGCGACTGGTATGGCGCGCTGGCCGATGCCGATGCGCCCCCCGCTTTCGATCTCATCGCCAGCAACCCGCCTTACATTGCCGCCACCGACGCGCACCTCGACCAGGGCGACCTGCGTTTCGAACCCGCCAGCGCCCTCACCGACCACGATGACGGCCTGCGCCACCTGCGCAGCATCGTCTCCGGGGCGCCTGCGTGGCTGGCCGCCGGCGGCTGGCTGCTGCTCGAACACGGCTACGACCAGGGCGAACCCGTGCGTGCGCTGCTGGGGGGCGCCGGCTTCGCCAACGTCTTCACCGCCCAAGACCTGGCCGGCCACGACCGCTGCAGCGGCGGGCAGTGGCCGGATCAAAACGCCGGTGCGCGTTCCTCGCTAAAATAGACGGGTTTTCCAATGTGGATGGCAGCTGAGAAGCCGCTGCCGCCCCCTCACCCAATCGAGTCTCCCCATGAGCACCACGCACGAAAAGATCGACCAGATCGTCAAAGGCCACCCCGTCGTCCTCTTCATGAAGGGCACCGCACAATTCCCGATGTGCGGTTTTTCGGGCCGCGCCATCCAGATCCTGAAGGCCTGCGGCGTGGACCGTCCGCACACCGTCAACGTGCTGGAAGACGACGAAATCCGCCAGGGCATCAAGGACTACGCCAACTGGCCGACCATCCCTCAGCTCTATATCAAGGGCGAGTTCATCGGCGGCTCGGACATCATGATGGAGATGTACCAGAGCGGCGAACTGCAGCCGCTGCTGGCTGCCTGAGCTGCGTTCTCGTTTCAGCGTGACCCAGACCCCGAACGCCACCGCTCAAACACCCGCCGTGCGCCGCATCATCGTGGCGATCACGGGGGCGTCGGGGGCAATTTACGGGGTGCGGCTGCTGCAGGTTCTGCAGGGCCTGCGTGAATCAGCGGGCGTGGAATCGCACCTGCTGATGTCGCCCGCAGGACTGATGAACGTGCAGCACGAGCTGCACATGGCGCGCGAAGAAGTGGAAGCGCTGGCGCACGTCGTGCATAACGTCCGCGATATCGGCGCCACCATCGCGAGCGGTTCCTTTGCTGCCGAAGCGATGGTGGTGGCGCCCTGCTCGATGAAGACGCTGGCGGCCGTCGCGCACGGCCTGTCGGACAACCTCATCGCCCGCGCGGCCGACGTCACGCTCAAGGAGCGCCGCCGCCTCATCCTGATGGTGCGCGAAACGCCGTTGAATCTGGCGCATCTGCGCAACATGACGGCGGTCACGGAGATGGGCGGAATCGTGTTCCCCCCCGTGCCGGGCTTTTACCAGCGCCCCAAGACGATCGACGACCTGGTCGACCACACCGTGGGGCGCGTATTGGACCTGCTGGGCCTGCCGCAGACATTGGCGCCCGGCTGGCCGGGCTTGCGTGCAGCGGACTAAGCGCCGATCAGCCGCCCGCCGATCAGCGGCGGTGGTAATTGAAGTACACCGACGGTCCACCCCAATAGCCACCGTAGTAGGCCGGATAAGCCGGTGCCGCATAGACCGGCGCAGGCGCCACAGCCACCGGTGCCGGATACACGGCACAACCCCCAAGCGTCGCGGCCAACAAGGCCAGAGCCACGATTTTCATGATTAGCGTCCTTCGGCCCCGTGAGTGAGGCCACGTGGACGTTATAAGCCCGCCCGGGCGACGCCGGCGTCATGCGGGTGTAAGCCGTGTAACTGAAAACTACGGACGTGTGTTCGTAAGTTCACTGCTTAGGCGCCGGTCTGCCTGCAGAGGGCTTGGCCGTCGCGGCGGGCGCCGAGGGCGTCACACCTGATGCAGAAGCCAGTGGTGCATTCGGATCGACTTCGGCACGCATTTGGTCCATGACGGCCCCCGCGCGCGGCGCCCAGAGGAATTCCACCGTGCCATTCTGCGGCTCTTCCGGAATCGCATACATCGTGATGACCGTCTGATGGGCCGCCCAGCGCGCGCGCAGCGAATCGACCGTCTTGCCAGACTTCAGCTTGAGCGGCGCCTTGCCCTCCTGCGCGGGCTTGCCGTAGCGGTCGGACAGGGCCTGGAAGACGCGCTGCTCGGTCTCCACGCCGCGCGTGGGCACGAACATGCCGGCGATGTTGCCGTCCTGGTCGATCAGCACCACGGCCTGCGGGCCATCCATCAGCTCCGGGCGCGATGCCTGCGGTATCCCGAGCGATCGGGTGCGGCCATGCGATTCCAGCGCGTCAGAGCAATATTCGGCGACGTCCTTGCCGCCATTCGCGCGTACGTCTTCGCATGACGGCAGCTTGCGCAGCGGCTTGCCGAGCGGAAAGGCATCGAGCAGCACCGCCACGTCGCCAGTGTCGCGCACCGCCTTGGCGGGTGCTGCAGTCTTGGGGGCCGCCTTGGTTGCGGGTGCGGCAAACGCCACGGGCGCGAGCAACGAGGTCGAGATGGCAAGCGCAGCAGTTGCAGTGGCGCGTCGCGTCCAGCAGGTCATGCGAACTCCATTGAGAAAAGAGCCGAAAGTGTGCCACGCGGGAATCCCGGCGCACGGGAAAGCGGGTCTGACTGCCGGCAGGCGGCCTGCGTTCCCGTCAACCGAATGGCTGAGCCGCTCGAAACCGCCTGGTTACACGCCATTTGACGCGGATACTGGCCCGATGCAGGCCGGAAACATTATCAAAATGTTGCCGGTTTTGATCTCGTAAAGGTCCGGCGGGTAAAATCTCGGCGGCACAGACGAATGACCGGCAGGACCGAAGCGTCACGTTCCTCGGCCCGCCGCATAGACGCGATCTCATTTTGAACATTCCCTCCGCTGTTTCCTCCCGCACGCCGGGGGCCGCTCGTGCGGCACGCACCCGTTCGGTAGCCGGCTATGCGCGACTGGCCGTCGGCCTGTTGGCGTTGGCTTCGGCGCATGCCGCGCTGGCCTTTGGCTTCAACGATGTGGCCGCGCGCGCCAAGCAACTGGCCGCAAAGCCGTATCAGGCGCCGGCCGACACCCTGCCGCGCGAATTGCGCGAGCTGCGCTACGACCAGTACCGCGAAATCCGCTTCAAGTCCGACCAGGCGTACTGGCGCCGCGACAAGCTGCCGTTCGAACTCGGCTTCTTCCACGAGGGTTCGTACTACGACCAGCCCGTGAAGATCAACGAGGTGTCGCCCGCCGGTGTGCGCGAAATCCGTTTCGATCCGCGCCTGTTCGACTACGGCCCGGTCAAGCTCGACCCGAAGCAGTTGCAGAAGCTCGGCTTTGCCGGTTTCCGCGTGCACTATCCGATGAACACGCCCAAGTACAAGGACGAGGTCATCGTGTTCCTGGGCGCGTCCTACTTCCGCGGCATCGGCAAGGGGCAGGTCTACGGCCTCTCCGCGCGCGGGCTGGCCATCGACACCGCGCTCAATTCGGGCGAGGAATTCCCCCGCTTCACCGACTTCTGGATCGAACGCCCCGCCGCCAACGCCAAGGACTTGACGATCTACGCGCTGCTCAATTCGCGCCGCGCGACGGGCGCCTACCGCTTCGTCATCAAGCCGGGCAGCGATACGGCAGTCGAAGTCAAGGCGCAGCTGTACATGCGCGAGAACGTGAGCAAGCTGGCCATCGCGCCGCTTACCAGCATGTTCTTCTTTGGCGAGAACCAGCCGGCGCCTGCGCTGGATTTCCGCCCCGAGGTGCACGACTCCGACGGCCTGTCGGTGCTGTCCGGCACGGGCGAATGGATCTGGCGTCCGCTGACGAACCCCAAGCGCCTGCTGGTCAGCTCGTTCGGGACGACCAACCCGGGCGGCTTCGGCCTGATGCAGCGTGACCGCGCGTTCTCCAGCTACCAGGAAATCGGCGACCGCTATGAACTGCGCCCGAGCGCGTGGGTCGAGCCCGTCGGCAAATGGGGCGCGGGCCGCGTGGAGCTTGTGCAGATTCCGACGCCCGACGAGACCAACGACAACGTGGTGGCCTACTGGGTGCCCGAGAACCCGCCCAAGCCGCAGCAGCCGTTCAATCTGGAATACCGCCTGCTGTGGCAGAAGGACGCCGACAAGAAGCCGGCGCTGGCGTGGGTCGCGCAGACGCGCCGCTCGCACGGCTGGACGACCAAGCGCCCCGACGAGCGCAAGCCCGACGATACGATCGCCTTTGTGGTGGACTTTGAAGGACCGGCGCTGGCCAAGCTCGCGCCGAACGCTCCGGTTGAGCCGGTGTTCTCGGCAGATGCCAACGGCAAGATCGAATCGATCTTCGGCCAACCCAACACCGCGACCGGCGGCTGGCGCGTGACCGTGCGCCTCAAGCGGGTCGACGACGACAAACCCGTTGAACTGCGTGGCTACCTGCGCAGCGGCGGCACCGGACTCTCCGAGACGTGGAGCTACCTGTTACCTCCGGGCTGAACGTGACGACAGCCCAGACTGCCGGTGCTGCCGGCACAGCCCCCTCCACCAGCCCTGCCACAGCGCAGTCTGTGGCCGACCATTACCTTGAGGCGCTGCCGCTGGCTGCCGACGCGCGGGCTGCGCTGCTGCGCAACGCGGGCATCGCAGCCGGTGACGACGATGCAGCGGCGCTTGCCAAGCTGCATCGCGCGCTGGCCCGGGTCGATCAGGCCCAGACGACTTCGCTCGACGCCGACGCACCGGCCTACGCCTCCGTAGGCTCGCGCCTGGATGCCGCCTATGGCGCCACGCGCGCCGATGCAGCATCGACCGAGCCCTCCGCCCAACCTGCGCCACCCGTTGAGCACGACAGCCAGGGCCGCATCCACCTGGATACCGGCCCCACCCCGGCGCGCCGTTCGATGGTGCCGTGGCCGTGGGTGCTCGGCCCGATCTGGCGCGCGCGCAAGGCCATCGACCGCTGGATGCACGGCGGCAAGAAGCCGGTGCCGTATGAAGCGCCCGACTCGCCGGACCCGAAAGGCATCTGGCGCTTCGTCGGCGCACGCCGCCGCCTGACGCTGCTGGCGCTGATGATCGCGCAGACCGTCGCCGCCACGTGGGCGATGAGCACGGTGTTGCCATATCACGGTGCCGACTGGCTCGAAGCCATCATCATCGTGCTGTTTGCGGTGCTGTTCTGCTGGGTCTCGGCGGGCTTCTGGACGGCCATTACGGGCTTCCTGCTGCTGGCCTTCCACGGCGACCGCTTCGTCATCTCGCGCCGCGCCACGCCGGACGCCACGATTCCCGACGATGCCCGCACGGCCATCGTCATGCCGATCTGCAATGAAGATGTGCAGCGCGTCTTCGCGGGGCTGCGCGCGACGTACGAATCGCTGCAGCGCACAGGGCATCTGGAGCACTTCGACTTCTTCGTGCTGTCGGACTCCGGCGATCCGGACATCCGCACGGCAGAAGCCGACGCCTGGCTGCACATCTGCCGCGCGCTCGACGGTTTCGGTCGCATCTTCTATCGCTGGCGCCGCCACCGCGTGAAGCGCAAGAGCGGCAACATCGACGATTTCTGCCGGCGCTGGGGCGGCCGGTACCGCTACATGATCGTGCTCGACGCCGACAGCGTGATGAGCGGCGATTGCCTGACGCGCCTCGTGCAGCTGATGGAAGGTGCGCCCAGCGCGGGCATCATCCAGACCGCCCCGCGCGCCGCCGGCCGCGATACGCTGTATGCGCGTATCCAGCAGTTCGCCACGCGTGTGTACGGGCCGTTGTTCACCGCCGGCCTGCACTACTGGCAGCTCGGCGAATCGCACTACTGGGGCCACAACGCCATCATCCGGCTGGACCCGTTCATCAAGCACTGCGCACTGGCGCCGATTCCGGGCAGGGGCTCGCTCTCCGGCGAGATCATGTCGCACGACTTTGTCGAAGCCGCGCTGATGCGCCGCGCCGGCTGGGCCGTGTGGATCGCCTACGACCTCGACGGCAGCTACGAAGAGATGCCGCCCAACCTGCTCGACGAGTTGGGCCGCGACCGCCGCTGGTGCCACGGCAACCTGATGAACTTCCGCCTGTTCGGCGCGCCGGGCTTCCACCGTGTGCACCGCGCGGTGTTCATCACCGGGGTGATGGCGTATCTGTCGGCGCCGCTGTGGTTCCTGTTCCTGCTCCTGTCGACGGCCCTGCTGGCCAAGCACACGCTGATCGCGCCGGAATACTTCACGCAGCCGCGCCAGCTCTTCCCGATCTGGCCGGAGTGGCATCCGGAAAAGGCCGCCGCGCTGTTTTCCGCCACGGCCACCGTGCTGTTCCTGCCGAAGATCCTCAGCGTGCTTGTTCTTTGGGCACAGGGGCCGAAGCGCTTTGGCGGGGCGATCCACCTGGCGTTGTCGATGGCGATCGAGGCGGCGTTCTCGGTGCTGGCCGCGCCGGTGCGCATGCTCTTCCACACGCGCTTTGTGACGGCCGCGTTTCTCGGCTGGAAGGTGCACTGGAAATCGCCCCCGCGCGAAGACGCACAGACGCATTGGGGCGACGCGGTACGCCGCCACGGCCTGCACACCGTCATCGGCGTCGTCTGGGCTGCAATCGTGTATTGGCTGAACCCGAGCTTCCTGTGGTGGCTGTCGCCGGTCGTGGGTGCGCTGATCGTGTCGATCCCGCTGTCGGTGTTCTCCAGCCGCGTGAGCTTGGGTCGCCGCATGCGGCGGCTGCGCCTGTTCATGATCCCCGAGGAAGTGCGCCCGCCGCGCGAGCTGCGTGCCACACGCAAGCACCTGCGCAATGCTCCGCCCATGCCGGACTTCCGCCAAGCCGTGGTCGATCCCGTCACCAACGCGCTGATGTGCGCCATTGGTACGGCGCGCTTTCCGCAGGACAAGCGCCTCGTGGCAGTGCGCGAAGCCCATGTGCGTCATGCGCTGGAAGTCGGCCCCGACAAACTCACCGGCAAGCAGAAGCTGGTGTTGCTGTCGGATCCGTTCTCGCTGTCGGCGTTGCACCTCGCGGTGTGGTCGTCACCGGAACAGCGTGCGGCCTGGGCGGCTGCAGAAAGCTGAACAACGCAGCCCCACGTGAAATACCGCGCCCCACCCGCATCTTGCCGGTGGGGCGTTTTACTTCCCGTTACATCCGTAGGATTTACGTATCACCTGAAGCGCCCGGCGGTTCATAGAATGGCTTCACGAACTTGATACACGAAGTCGACGGCACCGCAGCCCCGGCCTCGCAACCGTAAGGAGAAGCATCATGAAACGCACACTGCTCGCATTCGTTTTGGGTGGCGCCGCGCTGTGCGCCTCGACGGCGGCGCTGGCGCATGTGGACGTCGGCGTGGCGATCGGCGTACCTGCCGCGCCGGTGTATGTGGCCCCGGCACCGGTTTATGCACCGCCGCCGGTGGTGTATCGCCCCGCCCCGGTCTATGCACCCGCGCCGGTCGTGTATGGCGGCTACTACCGCGACCGTGACTACTGGCGTGAGCGTGAATGGCGCCGCCACGAGTGGCGTGAGCGCGAATGGCGCCACGATCACGGCTGGCACCGCGGCTGGGACCGCTAACGCCTAGCGCAGCCAGCGACAGTCAATGGCACACGGGCCGCTCACTGAGCGGCCCGTTGCTTTTGCGCGCTCGAATGCCTGCGCAATCTGCAAACCGACCTATGCTGACGTAGCGGCCCCTGCAATCCCGCCGCCGGCCGCACAGCACAGGGAGGACGCCATGTCGATCTCCAGCACACTCGACGGCTGCCTGCGCAGCAAAGGTTGCCTCTACGAGGTGATTCGTCATCCGCATACCCATACCAGCACCGAAACGGCCCGCGCAGCGCACGTTCCCGGCGACCGTCTCGCCAAGACGCTGCTGCTCGAAGACAAGCTCGGCTATGTCGCGGCCGTGTTGCCATCGACATATCACCTGCATCTGGCGGAGTTGCAAAAGGAATCGGGCCGCCTGGATCTCACGCTGGCCGATGAGTCGGAGTTGCGCGAAGTCTTCCGGGACTGCGATGCCGGCGCCGTGCCGCCCGTGGGCATGGCGTACGGCATGCCGACCTACATCGACAGCAGCCTGATGGCCCACGGCGACGTCTACTTCGAAGCCGGCGACCACGAAAACGTGGTGCATATGGACATGGATCAGTTCATGGCCCTGATGCGCGACGCCAAACCCGCCCACTTCGCGTATCGCATGCAGGGCATCCTCTTCTGAGGACGCATCGTGGCCGAGGACGTTGTCGTCACGGTCCGCAACAACGGGCCGTATCACCTCAAGGGAGGCTTCCGGATCGCCACCCAGAGCGGGCGCGAGGTGGCCGTAGAAGAAGGCCAGGCATGGCTGTGCCGCTGCGGGCACGCGTTGAACAAGCCGTTCTGCGACAGCTCGCACAAGCGCGTCGAGTTTGACAGCAACCTCGACGCGCTTGGGCCGGACGCGCCTGCTTAGCGCGTGACGGGCTTGTAGCGGATACGCTTGGGCTTCGCGCCTTCTTCGCCAAGACGCTTCTTCTTGTCGGCTTCGTATTCCTGGTAGTTGCCCGGGAAGAATTCGACGTGCGAATCGCCTTCGAACGCGATGATGTGCGTGGCGATGCGGTCGAGGAACCAGCGATCGTGCGAGATCACCATCACGCAGCCGGCGAACTCGAGCAGCGCATCTTCCAGCGCACGCAGCGTTTCGACGTCGAGGTCGTTCGACGGCTCATCGAGCAGCAGCACGTTGCCGCCCGAGATGAGCGTCTTGGCCAGATGCAGGCGCCCGCGCTCACCGCCCGAGAGCGTACCGACGTGCTTCTGCTGGTCGCCACCCTTGAAGTTGAAGCGGCCGATGTAGGCGCGCGACGGCGTTTCATACCGGCCCACGGTGAGAATGTCCGAGCCGTTCGAGATTTCTTCGAAGACGGTCTTGTCTGCGGAAAGCGCATCGCGGCTTTGGTCCACGTACGCCAGCTTGACCGTCGGGCCGATCTTGATGGTGCCCGAATCCGGCTGCTCCTTGCCCGTGATCATGCGGAACAGCGTCGACTTGCCGGCGCCGTTCGGGCCAATGATGCCGACGATCGCGCCCGGCGGAATCGTGAAGCTGAGGTTGTCGATCAGCAGGCGATCGCCATAGCTCTTGCTGACGTTCTGGAACTCGATGACTTCATTGCCCAGACGCTCGCCGGCCGGGATGAAGATTTCCTGCGTTTCGTTGCGCTTTTGATATTCCTGGCTGTTCAACTCGTCAAAGCGGGCCAGACGCGCCTTCGACTTGGCCTGGCGGCCCTTCGGATTCTGGCGCACCCATTCCAGTTCTTTCTTCAGCGCCTTTTGGCGGGCCGATTCGCTCGACTCTTCCTGCTTCAGGCGCGTCTCTTTCTGATCGAGCCAGGAGCTGTAATTGCCCTTCCAGGGGATGCCATGGCCGCGGTCGAGTTCGAGAATCCACTCGGCAGCGTTGTCGAGGAAGTAACGGTCGTGGGTCACGGCCACAACGGTGCCCGGGAAGCGCGTGAGGAACTGCTCGAGCCAGTCCACCGATTCCGCATCTAGGTGGTTGGTCGGCTCGTCCAGCAGCAGCATGTCGGGGCGAGAGAGCAGCAGCTTGCACAGCGCAACGCGGCGCTTTTCACCGCCCGAGAGGTGCTCGATCTTGGCATCCCACGGCGGCAGGCGCAGTGCGTCGGCGGCAATTTCCAGCTGCAGTTCGACGTTGTCACCCGAGCCGGCGGCGATGATGGCTTCCAGGCGCGCCTGTTCTTCGGCGAGCTTGTCGAAGTCGGCACCTTCCTCGGCGTATGCCGCGTAGATGGCTTCGAGCTGCTTTTGCGCATCCATCACTTCGCCCAGGCCGCTCTCGACCTCTTCACGCACGGTCTTGGCGGGATCGAGCTGCGGCTCCTGCGGCAGGTAACCGATGTTCAGATTGGGCATCGGTGTGGCTTCGCCTTCGATGTCCTTGTCGAGGCCGGCCATGATCTTCAGCACGGTCGACTTGCCCGAGCCGTTCAGGCCGAGCACGCCGATCTTGGCGCCCGGGAAAAACGACAGCGAGATGTCCTTGAGGATCTGGCGCTTGGGCGGAACGATCTTGCCCACGCGGTTCATGGTGAAAACGTACTGTGACATGGCGTAGAAGCGGGGGGAAACGCATGAAATTGGGAACCCGCGGAGTGTAGCAAAGGGACAGCCCGCGCCGGGCGCGAATCGCGGATAGGCGGCGCGGCGTTTGCGGCACAATCGGCGGGATCCGGTGCAAGATAACGGCATGCCTCGCTCATCGCCCCTCGCCCCGCTGCTGACCCGCCGCGCGCTCAACCGCGCGCTACTCGACCGCCAGTTGCTTCTGCGTCGCCGTCGCATGACGCCGTTGGCGGCGATCGAGCGGCTGGTGGCGATGCAATCGCAAATTCCCCAGGCGCCGCACTACGGTTTGTGGTCACGGCTCGAGGGGTTTCGCACCGAGGCGCTCGACAAGCTGTTGACCACTCGCCAAGCCGTGCGCGGCACGATGATCCGCTGCACGCTGCATCTGGCCAGCGCACGCGACTGCCAGGCGCTGCGCCCGCTGCTGGAGCCGCAGATGCAGCGCATGGCCTTCAGCAACGCGGGCAAGAGCATCGCCGACATCGACCCCGCAGCATTGCGCGCGGCGGGCCGCGCCGCGTTGGCGGATGGCCCGCTGACCGCCGTGCAGCTGGGTGAACGCCTGCAATCGCTGTGGCCCAGGCATGATGCGACCGCGCTCGCACGTGCCATTCCATTCCTGGAACCGCTCGTGCAGGTACCGCCACGCGGCCTGTGGCGTGGCTCTGGGCAAGCGACGCTGACCACCGTCGCCGACTGGCTGGGCGAGGCCGTCGAACCCGCCGCCACGGCCGAGGCCTTGGTGCTGCGCTACCTCGCCGGCTACGGCCCCGCCTCGGTGGCCGATATGCAGGCGTGGTCGGGGCTCACCCGGCTGTCGGCGGCGTTCGAGACATTACGCCCCCAACTGAAGACCTTCGTCGACGAGCACGGCGTCGAGCTGTTCGACCTGCCGCGCGCCCCGCGGCCCGATGCCGACACGCCAGCGCCGGTACGTTTCCTGCCGGAACTCGACTGCGCGCTGCTGGCACATGCAGACCGTGCGCGCATTCTCGACGATAGCCATCGCAAGGCGATCTACACGAAGAACGGCATCCTGCCGCCGACGCTGCTGATCGACGGCTTTGTCGCCGGCACCTGGAAGCTGGAGATGGCGCGCGAGCAAGCCACGCTCACGCTGTCACCTTTTGCCAAGCCGGCCAAACCGGACATGAGGGCATTGGAGGAGGAAGGCGCGCAATTGCTCGCCTTTGCCGCCGCGCATTGCGCTGCGCACTCCATCCGCTTGGCGCAATAAAAAAGGCGCCCGCATGGGGCGCCCTTCCGATGCTGCGGAGGCGGGGCCTCGTTACATCGTCATCATGTTGGCGTTCATGTTATGCATGACCCACAGCGAGCCGACAACGACAATCGCCAGGATCAGCAGCGTGAACAGGAAAGCCATCACGTTCCAGCGCTGGGCGGACGAGCCGTCCAGGTGCAGGAAATAGATCAGGTGCACGACGATCTGGACAACCGCCAGGGCCATCACCGTCACCAGCACCGTCTGGTGCGAGTAGCCGCCGTCCATCACCATCTTGAACGGGATGGCCGTGAGGATTACCGCCAGCACGAAGCCGATCAGGTAGCCCTTGACGGTGGCATGGCCGGCGCCGCCAGCCGAATGACCGTGCGCATCATCGTGGGCGATGGCGGTCGTTGCGTTGGTCTGTTCCATTTACATCGCTCCCAGCAGATACACGACGGTAAATACGCCGATCCACACCACGTCCAAGAAGTGCCAGAACAGACTGAGGCACGACAGGCGGGTCGATTGCGTCGGGGTCAGGCCTTTGCGGCTGATCTGCCACATCAGGACGATGATCCACAGCATGCCGCTCGCCACGTGCAGGCCGTGCGTGCCGACCAGCAGGAAGAACGACGACAGGAATGCGCTGCGGCTCGGGCCCGCACCTTCTGCGATCAGGTGATGGAACTCGTTGATTTCCATGCCGACGAACGCTGCGCCCAGCAGCAGCGTGATGCCCAGCCACAGCATCACTTGATCCTTGCGGCCGTTCTGCAGGCTGATCATCACCATGCCGTAGGTGATGGACGACACCAGCAGAATGCCGGTTTCGATCGCCACGTACGACAGGTCAAAAAGCTCCTTGCCCGTCGGGCCGCCGGCCGTCGCACCGCGCAGGACGCAGAACGTGGCAAACAGCGACGCGAAGATGATCAAGTCGCTCATCAGGTACACCCAGAAGCCGAAGACCTTGGTGTCTGCGGCATCGTGGTGGTGCGCATGGTCATGCGCGTGGTCGTGGCCGTGCGCGTGACCGTGCGCGGCGTGACCGTCTAGAACATTGGTAGCCATGGGGGTTTAAGTCCGTTTAAGCCTGCGAACCGATACGTTGGAAGTAGGCCGACTCGGTCTCGTGAACCTCGTGAGCGGGCACGTAGTAATCGATGTCGTCGTTGTTGCTGCGGAGGATGAAGCTGCCGATCATGCCGACCAGACCCAGCACAGCCATCCACCAGATGTGCCAGATCAGCGCGAAGCCCATCACCACCGAGAACATGCCGATGAAGAAGCCGGCGCCGGTGTTCTTCGGCATGTGGATCTTCTCGTAGCTCGGTGCAACCTGCGTCAGCACTTCACCGCGCGCCTTCATGTCGGCAAAGGCGTCGATGTCACGGACGACCGGCACGCGGGCGAAGTTGTAGTGCGCCGGCGGCGACGACGTCGCCCACTCCAGCGTACGGCCGCCCCACGGGTCGCCAGTCAGATCAGCCAGCGCATGACGGTTGCGGATGCTCACGAAGATCTGGATGAGCTGCGAAGCAATACCGCAGGCGATGATCGCGGCGCCGATCACGGCGACGATCAGCCACGGCTGCCATGCCGGGTTGTCGGTATGGTTCAGACGACGCGTCATGCCCATGAAGCCGAGCACGTACAGCGGCATGAACGCGGTGTAGAAGCCCACGAACCAGCACCAGAAGGCGCGCTTGCCCCACTTCTCGTCCAGCTTGAAGCCAAAGGCCTTCGGGAACCAGTAGGTGATACCAGCCAGGTAACCGAACACCACGCCACCGATGATGGTGTTGTGGAAGTGAGCGATCAGGAACAGGCTGTTGTGCAGCAGGAAGTCGGCACCCGGCACGGCCAGCAGCACGCCGGTCATCCCGCCGATCACGAAGGTGATCATGAAGCCGATCGTCCACAGCATCATCGAGTTCAGCTCGACGCGGCCGCGGTACATCGTGAACAGCCAGTTGAAGATCTTCACGCCCGTCGGGATCGAGATGATCATCGTCGCGATACCGAAGAACGCGTTGACGTTCGCACCCGAGCCCATGGTGAAGAAGTGGTGCAGCCACACCAGGAACGACAGCACGGTGATGCCGGCGGTCGCCCACACCATCGACGTGTAGCCGAACAGCTTCTTGCGCGAGAACGTCGAGACGATTTCCGAGAACATGCCGAACGCCGGCAGGATCAGGATGTACACCTCGGGGTGGCCCCAGATCCAGATCAGGTTCACGTACAGCATGGCGTTACCACCGCCATCGTTCGTGAAGAAGTGCATGTCGAGGTAGCGATCAGCACCCAGCAGTGCCAGCGCCACGGTCAGCACCGGGAAGGCAGCCACGATCAGGATGTTGGCGCACAGGGCGGTCCAGGTGAAGATCGGCATGCGCATCAGCGTCATGCCCGGCGCGCGCATCTTGAAGATGGTCGCAACGAAGTTCACGCCGGTCAGCAATGTCCCGAGGCCCGATATCTGCAACGCCCAGATGTAGTAATCGACCCCCACGCCCGGGCTGTAGGCCAACTCCGACAGCGGCGGGTACGCCAGCCAGCCGGTGCGAGCGAATTCGCCCACGCCCAGCGACACGTTGATCAGCACCACACCAGCAGCCGCCAGCCAGAACGACAGCGTGTTCAGGAACGGGAATGCCACGTCGCGCGCGCCAATCTGCAGCGGCACGATCAGGTTGATCAGGCCCGTCATCAGCGGCATGGCCATGAAGAAAATCATGATCACGCCGTGCGCGGTAAAGATCTGGTCGTAGTGCTCAGGCGGCAGATAGCCGGCACCGCCGCCCGAGGCAACCGCCAGTTGCGAGCGCATCATGATGGCGTCGGCAAAGCCGCGCAGCAGCATCACGATGGCCAGAATGCAGTACATCACGCCGATCTTCTTGTGATCGACCGAGGTGATCCACTCATTCCAGAGGTAGGTCCACTTCTTGAGATAGGTGATCAGGCCGAACAGGCCCGCGCCACCCAGCAGAATGGCCGACACCGTCACGACCACGATGGGCTCGTGCAGCGGAATGGCCTCCAGACTCAACTTGCCAAACATCGTCAACTCCTAGGAATTCTTGGCCGCGCTCTTGGGCGCAGGCAGGGCGGACTGCACCGGCAGCGGACGCGTTGCCGCCTCAGCCGTGGCCGTCGTGCAGTTGGCGCCTTCGAGCGCCTCATCGAGCGTCAGGACCTTGTCCGAGTCACCCATGTATTTGTGCAGGATGCTGTGATACAGCGACGGGTCGACCGATGCATACGCCGCCGGCGGCACCTTCTCGCTCGGCTTGGACAGCTCGGCGTAGCCTTCCTTGGTCAGGTTCTGCGACGAGGCGCGAACCTGCTTGACCCAGGCGTCGAACTCTTCGTTCGTCATGGCCGTGGCCTTGAACTTCATGCCCGTGAAGCCCGAGCCGCTGTAGTTCGACGACATGCCGTCGAACACGCCGGTCTCGTTGGCGATCAGGTGCAGCTTGGTCTGCATGCCGGCCATGGCGTACACCTGGCTGCCGAGCTGCGGGATGAAGAACGCGTTCATCACCGTGTCGGACGTGATCTTGAAGTTGATCGGGGTGTTGGCCGGGAATGCGAGCTGGTTGACCGTCGCGATCTTCAGTTCCGGATAGATGAACAGCCACTTCCAGTCGAGCGAGACAGCCTCGACCGTGATGGGCTTCACATCCGATTCGATCGGCTTGTACGGATCGAGCGCGTGCGTGGACTTGTAGGTGATCACGCCCAGCACGATGATGATCAGGCACGGGATCAGCCACACCACGGCTTCGATGGCGTTGGAGTGCGACCAGTCCGGCTCGTAGCGGGCCTTGGTGTTGGAGGCGCGGTACTTCCACGCAAACACCAGCGTCAGCACGATCACGGGGATGACCACCAGCAGCATCAGGCCGGTCGCCACCAGGATCAGCGTCTTCTCTTCAGCCGCAATCATCCCCTTCGGGTCCAGGACCGTCAGGTTGCAGCCCGCCAGCAGGAGCGGGAGGCTTGCGGCGAGGAGCCGCTTCATATGTGGAACGAGTGTGTTCTTCATGTCTTGCACAATTGCGCCGGCGATGCTTCCGGACATCACGGGAGCCCAGCAGCCCAGACAGCGGCCACAAGGGGAAAAACGCGGGAAATGAGGGAAGACCGAACTACCGGCGCCCCCGAATACAGCTGAGGTGCGGCAGCGGATCTTCGATCACATCAGGCGCCGGTCAGGGAGAAGCTGAACCCAACGCCCTCAGTTGGCGAGGCGGACTTCGCTCATGCCGGGCATGGGCGAGGTCGAACTCCGCCGCGTCGCACAAAGCGGCGGACGACAGATCGGGGGCGTGAAAGGTCGGAGCAGGCACTACGTCATGCGCCCGTTGGGGAGCGCGGTTGGAAGTGGAATGCGGGCGCGATCTTACCGCCAGACGGCGCTTCGGATCGCGCTATCTGCTCAGGCAAATAGAAAGCGACGTCGATTGACAAGTGATGCCCGAGCCGTAGGGCTAGGGTTTACGTGGCTTTGCGGGTAAGCAAATCGAAAGTGCCTGTTGTTGCACTGCGACAATCAGCCACAGTGGCGCGCAGCCGACGTTGTCCCCAAATGTGCGCGCTACGTGGAATGGAGGCGAGCCACGGAGGTGGCCCGCTTTCACTTTCCCCTTACGGCGTTATTGAGTCAGCAGCCCGGCGATCCGCACCAGCACCAGCCCAGCCGCCACCACGAGATAACCGCGCAGCACAAACATCCACGTGCGTTTGAGCGGTGTCCAGCGGGCGGGCGTGAGATGGTCGAGCGGCGGCATCGTCCAGTGATCGCGATCCAACACGCTCACACGCTGCGGATGGGGCGGCCGATGCGTGCACCGCTCGATGCGCCATAGCACCAGCGACATCACCGCCGCGATCAGCGACCCGCCAAGCAGGATGGCGCCGATCTCGAATTCGCCGATGCCCGGGAAGAGCACGGCGGCCGTGAGGATGACGGACAACATCACGAGCACCGCCACGACACCGCCCGTGAAAATGTTCATCGCGCGACCGTTCGTCCACGGGCCGAGCACCGCCTTGTCATTGCACAACAGCAGCAGGAACACTGTCGCGCTTGGCAGCAGCACGCCGGCCAGCGATTGCACCGCATTGGTCAACAGACCGAGCGGCACGCCGGGCGTCAGCACCAGCCCCGCGGCCAACAACGTCAGGCCAAAGTAGACCGCATAGAAGCCTTTGGCCTCCGTCGGCTTGCGATGCAGCGAATGCCGCACAGCAAAGACATCGCCAATCGCATACGCAGTCGACAGCGACACCGCGCAGGCGCCGATGATGCTGGCATCCAGCAGCGCAATCGCAAACAGCACACCGGCCCAGCGGCCCGAGTGGCGCTGCAGGCCGTGCGCCGTGCCGAGCGCGTCGGTGTAGTTGCCGAACTCCGGCGTGTCGTGAAACGCCTGGGCGCTGAAGGCGATCATCGCCACCGCACCGGCGATCACGAGGACGATGCCGAGCCAAAGGTCCGCACGCTCGTAGCGAATGAAGCGCGCCGTGATGCGCTTGTCGATCACGTAGCTTTGCTGGAAGAACAACTGCCACGGCGCCACCGTCGTCCCCACGATGGCGATGATCAGCAGCATCACCTCGGCCAGCGGCGCGCCTGCGGGCAGCGCCGGCACGAAGAAATCGCGCGCCACCTGCCCCATCGGCGGATGCACCATCAAAAACACGGGGATCAGCGTGAGACTGCCGGCCACAAGCACCAGCGCAAAGCGCTCGAAGCGGCGGAAGTCGCCGGTGGATGCCGCCAGCATGACCAGCGCTGCGGCAGCGCACACGCCCCAGTGCCGCGGGATCCCGAGGTATTCCAGCGCCAGGCTGATGCCGATGAACTCCGTCACGAGCGTCAGCGCGTTCACCAGGAACAGGTCAATGACGGAGAAGCTGCCCCAGAACCTGCCGAAGCGCGCAAAGATCAATCGCGCATGGCCAACGCGCGTGACGGCGCCCAGGCGCAGCACCATCTCCTGGTTGACATACAGCACGGGAATCAGCAACAACAGCGTCCACAGCAGCGTGGTGCCGTAGTTCTGCCCAGCCTGGGTGTAAGTGCCGAACGCGCCTGCGTCGTTGTCGCCGACCATCACGATCAGCCCAGGCCCGAGGATGGCGAGCAGCGTCCGCAGACGCGCGCGCCAGCTGTGACGGGCGCCCGTATCGTGATGCGCGATGGTGCCGAGCGCGCCGCGAATGTCGCCCACATGAGCGTCGTCGAGTGCGGCATGACGGGGTGGTGCGTCGATGCCCGAAGCGAATTGGGTCATGTCGACCTCCGTTGGGTTGGGTGTTGTCGGATTACCAGTACGTGCGCGACAGACGCACAGCCGCTGCGGCGTAGCCATGGTTGGAAAGCGGCTGACCGCCGTCACCGGCCCGGCGGCTGGAGGTCACGGGCACGGCGTCGGCGCGCTCGGGTGCAGCAGCGCGCGGTTGCACGAATACCGAGCTGAACGGCAGTGCGATCGCCGAAAAACGGCGGGCGGGAACATTGAATTTGCGCATGACACACTCCTCGCCGCGTGCGCATCCGCTTGGCACGCAGCAATGGCCGCACGCGTTGCACACACGCGGCGGCAGAATCGAAACGATCAAGGAGCGATGCAGACACCGCTGCCTTGCCAGGGCGGCAAGTCAGCAGCAGGGCACAACCGTGCGGCGGACTCGCCTAGTGGGAAAAAGACGTTGGGTAAGGTCGACTCGGACTGTCCATATGGGTCCTCCTACGGTTAGAACTCGGCGTGGACGCGTACGCCGATGAACTTGGCGGGCCCGCGGTCGCGGTTATAGCCCGGGTTCTGAATCAGCTGGAAATCCGGACTGATCGCCAGCGCCTTGGTCACCTGCAGGCTGTAGAAGACTTCCAGCACGCGCTCGTGGCCATAGTTCAAGCCGCCATCGCCAAGAAACGCGCCGCTGCCGCCCGCGGCAAGATAGGCGCGGTGATCGGGCCCCAGCATATTCACCGCAACAGCGACACCCAGCACATCGTTCGGGCGGCGCCACGCTGTGCCCTTCAGCAACCCGCCAAACGACACGCTGCGGCCGACTTCCGTAAAGGCATACGTTTCGGTCCTGTCGTCCGACCAGTTCAGGCGTGCGAACAGGCCGAGGTCGTCGCCGGCTTTCTGTTCGAACGAAACGCCCACGCCCAACTTGGCGTGCTCCTTGCGCACCAGCCCGACGTCCGGTGCCGCGCCGGCCGCCGCCCCCAGCGCCATCGCATCGTCGAACCGGCCCATGCGCGCCTGGTTGCGCCAACCGAGCAAGCGCACCATGCCCTCCTGACCGAACACCGTGTAGCGTTTCTCCAGCTCCAGGATGTCGCCGTAATGCTTGAGGAACCGCGTGTCTAGCGGCAAGCCGTTCGATTGTTCCGGCTGCAGGAATCGGCCTGCGCGTACGGCCCAACCGTTCTCGCTATCGATGTACTCGAGCGCCACGCCCCAGTTGTAGCCGCGCGCATCGGCGGGATAGTCGAACGACGGATGCGCCATGAATGACCAGTTCATGAACTGCGTGCGCGGATCTTGCGCATACGACACCGCATCGAACACATCGGGCACGGCAAAATTGCCGGCCGTCAGCACTACGCGGCGCTTGTCGACGACATTGGCGAACTGGTTGAAATCGGCGTCGATCTTTTCCGTGTCGCCTCCCAGGCCCCACGTCTGGCGTAGGAAAGCGCGAGCGCGGTACAGCGTCGGATTCGTCCCGGCCGTCTTCGCCAACTCGCCGTTTGGCAATCCGCCCAGGCCGTGCAGCTCGGAGAACGCAACGCCCTGCGCGACCTCGGGGTTCACGTGGAATTCGGCGCCTTTCCATAAGCGCATGCCCAGGTCGAGCGTGGCCGTGAAGGAATAGCTCTTGGCGCGCGCAGTGCCGAGGCTGTTGTCGCCGCTGTACGCGGCATCGAATGCCGGTTTGCGCTGCCACACATAGGTGGTCTGGCCATGGAAGCCGAAGCGGTCATCCAGGTCGCCGCCGGCAATGCGCGGAATGTCATCCGCTGCGTGCGCCATCGACATGGCCGACACCACGGCCGCCGCCCCCACCAGCAAGCGAACCCAAACCAGCGGACGCACCGCCACCCAGACGTACTGCAGCATTGAGAAGAACAGCATGAGACCTCCCCCGCCCGCTTCTCCGACGGACGTAGGCAAACGCCGGCCGCACCTTGCGATGGCGCGCGCGCAAACGCACGCAGCCACGTGGCTGTGCCGGATACCACAATCGAATTCAGGAAGGGACTTACGCAGAGAACCCACGCAAGCGCCACTACCCGCCGTGCAATACGGCTAGGCAGTGGTGAGGCGCAAAAACGGTGCGCCGAGACTGTCTAGCCGTTCAATGTGCGATCGAAGATCGACTAGAACAACTGTCCATGGAGATTGACTCCGTAGCTATGACGGGGCGCAGAGTAACAAAGTGTTGTTGATGGCGGCAAGCGTTTTCTCGGGGCGTCGCACAGCTCATTGCGCGGCGGCAACAGCACCGCGTGGGGCCCCTCGCAAGGGTGTGTCGGTACACTGCCGTCACGATCGAGCGCCTGATCGACGGCGCTCACCACTGCGATATCACAAGGAGGTTTTATGACGCGCTTGGCAACGCTACTCACGACGATTGCGGCAACCCTCGGCTTTGCGGCCTGCTCGGCGGCCGGCCCAGAGCAACCCAGAAACGCAGGGGAATCCAAGATGACTGAGCGCACCGCTCAGGCCACCACCTGTCAGGCGGCCGCTATTCCCGACAACGCCTTGATCGGTAAATCCGAACAGGAAGCCACGGCCCTGCTGAATGGCTGCCTCTGGCGCATCAGCGAGCACGATGGCAAAGCGCTGCCCGGCACCATGGACTACCGCGAAGAACGTCGCAACCTCGGCATCCAGGGCGGCAAGGTGATTTGGGTGCGGCGCGGGTGAAGCGCGGGAAATTGAATGGTCGGGACAAAAGGAAACGGCCTCCGCAAGGGAGGCCGTTTCGTGATGCTGGTGCCGGCTGCAGGACTCGAACCCGCCACCTGATGATTACAAATCAACTGCTCTACCAGATGAGCTAAGCCGGCAAAGAAACGCGATTCTAACCTAACACGCGTTACTTGACGACCTTTAGCGCGGGCTTTCCACCGATGCGCGGCACGTTTGGCGGTGTCGGCTCATCTTCCGGGCCCGTTTCCGCTTCGGCTGGGACCGGCGCAGGTGCCGACTCCGAATCCACCGCGGCCAGCTTGGGCGGCGGATTGTTCTCGCGTTCGGTCGCGGCCTGTGTCGTCGGCGTGCTGCGCTCCACGGGGAATGCCATACCTTGACCGTTCTCGCGCGCATACACGGCGAGCACGTTCTCGATCGGCACCTCGATCTTGCGCGACACGCCGGAGAAGCGTGCGTGGAACGTGATCCACTCGTTGCCCATGTCGAGCTGGCTGGTCGCGTCAAAGCTCACGTTCAGCACGATCTCGTCGTTCTTGACGAACTCGCGCGGCACGTTGGTGCTGTTGTCGACGAAGACAGCGATGTACGGCGTGAAGCCGTTGTCCGTGCACCATTCGTAGATTGCGCGGATCAGATAGGGCTTGGTGGAAGTTTCCGACATGATGAAATCAGTGACCGTTGGGCGCGGCCGCGCGCAGGCTCAGCCCGGGCACGGCCAGCGACCCGGCGGCGATCAGCGGCGCATGACCTTTTCGGACGGCGTCAGCGCTTCAATATACGCCGGACGGCTGAAGATACGCTCAGCGTATTTCATCAGCGGGGCGGCATTCTTGGACACTTCAATGCCGTAGTGGTCCAAGCGCCACAGCAGCGGCGCAATCGCCACGTCCAGCATCGAGAACTCTTCGCCCAGCATGTACTTGTTCTTGAGGAAGATCGGAGCGAGCTGCGTGAGGCGGTCACGGATGGCCGCACGCGCCTTTTCGTGATTCTTCTCGGCGGCCTTGCCCTTCTCGTTCTCGAGCACGGACACGTGCGTGAACAGTTCCTTTTCAAAGTTGAACAGGAACAGGCGGGCACGGGCCCGCTGCACCGGATCAGCCGGCATCAGCTGCGGGTGCGGGAAGCGCTCGTCGATGTATTCGTTGATGATGTTCGACTCGTACAGAATCAGATCGCGCTCAACCAGGATGGGCACCTGGCCGTACGGGTTCATCACCGCGATATCTTCCGGCTTGTTGAAGAGATCGACGTCGCGAATCTCGAAATCCATGCCCTTTTCGAACAGGACGAGGCGGCAACGCTGCGAGAACGGGCAAGTGGTGCCCGAGTACAAGACCATCATGGTTGTAGTTCCTTGGCGCATGGGCCGGGGGCGGCCCGATGACGGTACAACCGTGACGACAAATGACATCGCCACGGCACAAAAAGCGAAAAGGCAAAGGGCTAGAGCCAGTTCTCCACCGGCCTAGCCCTTGCCCGGAAAACACGGATTTTACTTGATGTCCTTCCAATAGGCCGCATTCAGGCGCCAGGCCAGCACGAAGAACACACCAATGAACAACAATACCCACACACCGAGGCGCTTGCGCAGGTTGCCGGCGGGCTCCGCCATCCAGTCCAGATAACTGACCAGATCGGCCACCGCCTGGTCATATTCGACCTTGTTCATCTTGCCTGGCACCGACACCTCAAAGCCGACGAGCTTCTTCTCGGCCTCGCCGTGCTCGGACTTCACTTCGGCGTACTTCGGCACTTGCTGGCCTTGCAGCTCCCACAGCACATGCGGCATGCCGACCTTGTCGAAGACGAGGTTGTTCCAGCCGGTCGGACGCGTGTCGTCACGGTAGAACGTGCGCAGATAGGTGTAGAGCCAGTCGCTGCCGCGCGCCCGGGCAATCACGGAAAGGTCCGGAGGCACAGCGCCAAACCACTTCTTGGCGTCCTCGCGATCCATGGCGATGTGCATCGTGTCGCCGACCTTGTCCGACGAGAACAGCAGGTTCTGCTTGATCTGCTCCTCGCTCAAACCGATGTCGCGCAGACGGTTGTAGCGCATGGCGCTGGCGCCGTGGCAGTTCAGGCAGTAGTTGACGAATAGCTTGGCGCCGCGCTGCAGCGCAGACGTGTCGCTGGACTGGTTGGGCGCCGGATCGAGCGGCACGCCGCCCTCATTGGCCATCACGGGCGCGGCAAACACGAGACCGGCCAAGGCGAAAATCGCAAGCAGCTTTTTCATTCTTGTGTCCTTCATGGGTCCTTGTGCGCGGGCTCTATCAGTGCGGCGTGAACGTGACGCGCTCAGGCACTGGCTTGAAGGTCCCGATCTGGCTCCAGATCGGCATCGCGAGGAAGAACGCGAAGTACAGAATGGTGCCGATCTGCGAAACGATCGAACCGACCGGGCTCGGCGGCTGGATACCCAGGTAGCCCAGCACCGCAAAGGCGATCACGAAGACGATCAGCAGCGTCTTGTGGAAGCCCGGGCGATAACGGATCGACTTGACCGGCGACTGGTCCAGCCACGGCAGGAAGAAGAAGATCACCACCGAGCCGCCCATCACGACCACGCCCCAGAACTTCGCGTCGATGAACGCGAAGCCCAGCGCCAGAATCACGGCCACAGCCACCGCTACGCCCTTGACCTTCATGCTCTTGGAGCGCACGAACAGCAGCCCCAGCATGATTGCGATGAAGCCCCATAGCCACGGCAGGAAGTCCGACGTGGTCGCGCGCAGCATCGAATAGAACGGCGTGAAGTACCAGACCGGCGCAATGTGCGGCGGCGTCTTCAGCGAGTCTGCCGGGATGAAGTTGTTGGCTTCCAGGAAGTAGCCGCCCATTTCCGGCGCGAAGAACACGATCGCGCTGAAGATGAACAGGAACACCGCCACGCCGACGATGTCGTGCACCGAGTAATACGGATGGAACGGAATGCCGTCGAGCGGAATGCCGCGCTCGTCCTTCTTGGCCTTGATCTCGACGCCGTCCGGATTGTTCGAACCCACTTCGTGCAGCGCGATGATGTGCGCCACCACCAGGCCCAGCAGCACCAGCGGTACGGCGATGACGTGGAACGAGAAGAAGCGGTTCAGCGTCGCGTCCGACACCACGTAGTCACCGCGGATCCACAACGACAGGTCCGGGCCGATCAGCGGAATGGCGGAGAACAGGTTCACGATGACCTGCGCGCCCCAGTACGACATCTGGCCCCACGGCAGCAGATAGCCCATGAAGGCTTCGGCCATCAGGCACAGGAAGATCAGGCAGCCGAAGATCCAGACCAGCTCGCGCGGCTTACGGTACGAGCCGTACAGCATGCCGCGGAACATGTGCAGATACACGACGATGAAGAACGCCGACGCGCCGGTCGAGTGCATATAGCGCACCAGCCAGCCCCACGGCACCTCCCGCATGATGAACTCCACGCTCGCATAGGCCACGGGGATGCCGGCGGCGTTGAGCGTGCCGTCGGGCTTGTAGTTCATCACCAGGAAGATGCCCGTGACGATCTGGATCACCAGCACCAGCAGCGCCAGCGACCCGAAGAAATACCAGAAGTTGAAATTCTTCGGCGCGTAGTACTCGGACAGATGCGCCTTCCACAGCTCCGATGCCGGGAAGCGTGCATCGATCCAGCCCAGCAGCCCGGTTGTCTCCACCTTCTTCTCGGCCATGATCAAGCCTCTCCTTTCTCGTCTTTACCGATCACCAGCTTCGTGTCGGACAGGAACATGTACGGCGGAACGTCGAGGTTCTGCGGCGCGGGCTTGTTCTTGAACACGCGGCCAGCCAGGTCGAACGTGGAGCCATGGCACGGGCAGACGAAGCCGGGGTCTCCGGCAAGCTGCACGTTGGCACCTGCGGGAAACGGACCGGACGGGGAGCAGCCAAGATGGGAGCAGATGCCGACCACGACCAGCAGGTCTTTATGCTCGGCACGAGAGCGGGTTTCGTTCTTGCAGTAGTCCGGCGTCTTCATGGTGAAGGGCACGTCGGACTTGGGGTCGGCGACTTCGTTATCGGTCTTCTTGAGCGATTCCAGCATGTCGGGCGTGCGTTTGAGCAGCCAGACCGGCTTGCCGCGCCATTCCACCACCTTCATCTGGCCCGGGGCCAGGTCGCTCACGTCCGCCTCTACGGGCGCGCCCGCTGCACGGGCTTTTTCAGATGGTGCGAATGTGCAAACGAAAGGGGCCGCAACTGCAACCCCTCCCACACCACCAGCCACGGACGTCGCAATCAATAGATTGCGGCGACCCTTGTCCACGTTTTGCTGGTCACTCATTCAAGACCCCAGGGTGAGAAATCAAGATAGATTCGCGTCAACCAAAAATTATACCCGAGCGTACCTAGCCAACGGTAGCGGTCGCGGGGGGCGTCCGTTGCGGATATAGTGGACGCACCGATTGCCCGCCAGCCCAGTCCAGGCAAGGCTTCGGCATGTCTCTTGCAACCTCGCTTTCAACAATTCAGGTCAACCGTTCGCTAGCTTGACCGTTTGTCTCGAATCAAACAATCCGGAGAAAACCGATGGCACTGATGCAAGACTTCAAGAAATTCGCGATGCGCGGCAACGTGATCGACCTCGCAGTGGGCGTGATCATCGGCGCGGCGTTCGGCAAAATCGTCGATTCGCTTGTCAATGATCTGATCATGCCGCTGATCAGCCGTATCGTTGGCAAGCTGGATTTCTCGAATCTGTTCATCCAGCTCGCAGAGGCACCCGCGGGCGTGCCTCATACCTTGGTTGACCTGAAGAAGGCCGGCGTACCAGTCTTCGCCTACGGCAACTTCATCACCGTGGCGGTCAATTTTCTGATTCTGGCGTTTATCGTGTTCTTGATGGTGCGCGCCGTCACGCGCGTGATCGACGCCAACCCGCCGACGGCCCCCGCCGAAACGCCAGAAGACATCCAGCTGCTGCGCGAGATTCGCGACAGCCTCAAGAACAAGTCGTAATTGGAGCGGGCTTCACACCGGATTCGGGATATCGATGAAGGTGTGACGTACGCCAAAACGCTCGGCGAGATGGTTGCCGAGCGCCCGAACGCCGCCGCGCTCGGTGGCGTGGTGGCCGGCGCCGATATAGGCCACACCCGATTCACGCGCCAGATGCGTGGTCTGCTCCGACGCTTCACCACTCAGATACACGTCCACACCGGCGGCCACGGCGGCACCAAACCAGCCTTGAGCACCGCCCGTGCACCAGCCGACGGTACGCACCGAACGGTTGTCGTCGCCGATCACGAGCGGCGCCCGATTCAGCTTTGCCGACACCGTCTGCGCGAAAGCGCCTAGCGTGGTCGCCTCGGGAAGCGCGCCAATCCAGCCCAGTTCATCGTCGCCGAACCGGCCTTGTGGCGTGATGCCGAGCAATGCGCCCAACTGCGCGTTGTTGCCCAGATCAGGGTGCGCATCGAGCGGCAGGTGATACGCGAACAAGTTGAGATCGTGCGCCAGGAGTGGCTTCAGGCGCGCATGCTTTTGGCCCACGACACGGCCGTCCTCACCCTTCCAGAAGTAACCGTGGTGCACGAGGATGGCGTCGGCACGCGCTTCGATGGCGGCCTCAATCAAGGCCAGGCTGGCCGTGACCCCCGTCACGATGTGCGTAACGGTTTCGCGCCCTTGCACCTGTAGACCGTTGGGGCAATAGTCCCGAAAACGGGGCGCCTGCAACAGGTCGTTCAAGTACAATTCAAGTTCTTTTCGATCCATTTGGACTCAATTTCGCTCTATGTTGCGCCGCTTTTGGCTGTTTTTTGCGCAAGCCGTCACGGTCGTCCTGGCCGTCTGGTTTGTGATCGCCACGCTCAAGCCTGATTGGCTGCAGCGCGGCAAGGTCGCAGTGCAATCCGGCTCGCCCATCGTCGCGCTCAAGGAAGTCGCGCCGATCGGCCACGGCGGCACCTCCAGCAACTCCTACGCGGAAGCCGCCAAGGTCGCGATGCCGGCGGTGGTCAACATCTTCAGCAGCAAGAACGCGCCGAAGCGCGGCAGCAATCCTCAAGCCAGCGCAGATCCGTGGTTCCGCTTCTTCTTCGGCGACCGCGCCCCTGAGCAACGCCAGGAACCCACGGCCAGCCTCGGCTCAGGCGTGATCGTCAGCTCGGAAGGCTACATTCTAACGAACCACCACGTCGTGGACGGCGCCGACGAAATCGAGGTCGCCCTGACCGACGGCCGCAAGGCCAACGCCAAGGTGGTCGGCTCCGATCCGGAAACCGACTTGGCCGTCCTCAAGATCAACCTGCCGAATCTGCCCGCCATTACGCTGGGCCGGCTGGAGAATGTGCGCGTCGGCGACGTGGTGCTGGCCATTGGCAACCCGTTCGGCGTGGGCCAGACGGTGACGATGGGTATTGTCTCCGCGCTGGGCCGCAGCCATTTGGGCATCAACACCTTCGAAAACTTCATCCAGACCGACGCCGCGATCAACCCCGGCAACTCGGGCGGTGCGCTCGTCGACGCTGACGGCAACCTCCTCGGGATCAACACGGCGATCTACTCGCGCTCGGGCGGCTCGCTGGGCATCGGCTTCGCGATTCCGGTCTCGCTGGCCAAGCAGGTGATGGAGTCGATTATCTCGACGGGTAGCGTGGTCCGCGGCTGGATCGGCGTCGAGCCGCAGGATGTGACGCCGGAAATCGCCGAGTCGTTTGGCTTGTCACGCAAGGATGGCGCGCTGATTGCCGCCGTGGTCCAAGGCGGCCCAGCGGACAAGGCAGGCCTGCGCCCGGGGGACATTCTCAACAGCGTGAACGGAGAGCCGATCCTGGATACGACGGCGCTGCTCAACAGCATCGCGCAGCTGAAACCCGGCGCGGAAGCCAAGGTGACCGTGTCGCGCAAGGGCAAGGCAGTGGAACTGACCATCGTTGTTGGCAAACGGCCCGCGCCTACGCGTCGCAACGTGCCGATGCCCTCGCAGGACGACGAAGAACCGCAGTAAAACGCAGGTTTCGGAATAAGCAAACGGCGGCCACATGTGCCGCCGTTTTTTATGCCCGTACGCTGAGCGTCAAGCCGACTCGTTGGCTAGGAAAGGGCCACTTTGGCTGCATTCCCTGCTCAACGGGCAATCGATCCAACGTACCAACAGCTGCGCTACGTACATCGAGCTACCCTCGCCCCCGCACCTTCGCCGCCTGCCCTGAACGTATGCCGCGGTAAGGCAACAAGCGCCGCTCGCCCCCGCTTCGCCGGCACCCCTATCTCACCCGCTGAAGCTCGCATGCCAGCCAAGCCGACTCGCGGCACCGTTTCAGCCATGCATGTGCGCTGCAAATCGTCCACACAAAGAAAAACGCCGACCCCTTTCGGGATCGGCGTTTAACCGTTTAATTTGATGCGCCCTTATGAGCGCGTCAAATTAGAACTTGTGACGCAGGCCAACCGTAGCGCCGAACTGGTTGTTGCTGTTGTTCGGGCCCGAGAACACTTGGCTGCCGTTCGTCAGCGTCGTGCCAGCGTAGCTAGCGTCGTTCAGGCCGATCACGCCCAGACCCGAGCCACCGCTGTTCTTAGCATAGGCCAGGTTGAAGTACGCGTCGGTGCGCTTCGACAGAGCGTAGTCGGTGCCGACCACGAACAGCCACGGGTTGCCCGTACCGCTGTTCTTGAACTGTTGGTAGTAAGCCGTACCCGTCAGCGACAGAGCCGGAGTAGCTTGGTAACCCAGGCCAGCCCAGTACAGGTTCGAACGCAGGTTGCCGTTGCCAGCAACAGTTGCGTAGTTAGCCTTGTACCAACGGTAGCCAGCGTACAGCTTGGCCGGGCCGAAGGCGTACGTGCCAGCGATCGTGGCGCGTTGTTCCTTGTTGTCGCTACCAACGGTCGTCGAGTTGGTTTGGTCGTACACTGCGCCGATACCCAGCGGGCCGCCAGCGTAGTTAGCACCCAGGCTCCACTCACGGCCGGTCTTGTTGCTGCCAGCGACTTCGTTGCCGTTGTAGTTGAACGAGTACAGAGCCGAGACGCTCAGGCCACCGAACGTACCGATGTACTTGACGGAGTTGTCAGCACGGCCAGCGAAGAACTGGTCTTGCGAGGCCAGCGAGTAACGCGTGGCGATTGCCATCGGGTCATAGATCAGCGAGAAGTCGTACAGCAGGTTTTGCTGACGACCCAGGGTCAGTTGACCCCACTGGCCTTGCAGACCGACGTAAGCGTTACGGCCGAACAGACGACCACCTTGACCCGACGTGCCGGTGTCCAGGTTGAAGCCGCTTTCCAGGTTGAAGATACCCTTCAGGCCACCGCCCAGGTCTTCAACGCCACGCAGGCCCCAACGCGAGCCCGACAGGCCGCCCGAATCCAGGCCAAAACGCGAGCCGCTCGAACCAGCGGTTGCGCCCGGCACCTTGTTTGCGTAGGTCAGACCAGCGTCGACCACGCCGTACAGGGTCACGGAGGATTGTGCATAGGCGCCACCGGCGGCCAGAGCTGCGACAGCAGCTGCAAACAGTTTCATCTTCATATCGACACTTTCCTTGTCAACTGATTGGGAAATCTTGACTGTCCTTATGGACGACGCAGATACCTCACGTCTGACCGCATTATGTGCCAGCGTTGACGGATTCCGGAAACCCTTTCTGGCTCTGGGCCGCGATTTGCGGCCAAGTTGTTGCTCATGGGCAACACGCGCCGAACCCCTCGGGAAGGGGGGCGCAACCCGCTTTTTGCGCGGTGGCACAGGGGCTGGCGGGCGATTGCGCCCCCTTTCCCGCGCACCAAATTTGGCAATCGACAGCCGCTGCGATTTGTCGCCTTCGCGCCACGTTATGACGATAAGTGACTTTTAATTCTCTTTTATCGACCAAGGGCGGCGCGCCATCTCTTCAGGAAATCGGCACGGCGGAGCTGATCTTGATGGGCGAGTAAACCCGGGCCGACCGGAATGGGCCGATGCGTATTGCCAAGCTCGGCGAGCAGGCGCTTCGCAGTGAGCCCTGTCTCAACGTCCTGGCGCAGCGAAAACAGGAACGCGCGGTCCGCCATCACGCTCTGGCCATCGCGCGAGAGCATGAAGTCGAGCCAGAGACGCGCGGCATTCGGGCGGGCAGCGCGCCGCGCGATAAAGGCGACCCGCGTCGCGACCAGCGTGTAGTCGGTGGGCATCTTGATGGCCAGCGCTGGATTGCGATCGGCGTAGCGCGCGGCATAGGAACCGATCACGTCGTAGGCGAGCAGGCTTTCGCCCGAGGCGACGCGCTCCAGCATCGCGGCCGTGGTGATGTACAGGTTGACGTTGACCCCACCCAATGCCTTGGCAACATCCCAGAACACCGGCGTTGTGCGCGCATCTTCGGCGGCGAAAAGGAAGGCTGAGCCGGAGTGCTCGATGTCGTACGAGGCGACGCGCCCGCGCAGCAAGTCCCGATGGCCATTCAGAATGCGCGCGAAGTCGGCGTGAGTGGAAGGAATCAACTCCGCCGGCAACTGGCGCGCGTTGTAGACGAAGACGACCGGCTCGTAGCTCGTGCCGTACGCCTCGTTCTTCCAGATGGCCCACGACGGCAGGTAAGGCCGCTCGGGCGAGGCATACGGGAGTGCGTGCCCGTCGTTCACCAGCTTGAACTGCTCGGGCATGGCCGAACTCCAGACCACGTCGGCGCCGGGTGACTTGGCGGCGAATTCCGCGAGGAAGCGGCGGTAGAGGTCGTCGCTGTTCTGCTCGCGGTAATCGACGGTGATGCCGGGGTAGCGCGTTTCAAAGGCGCGGATCAGCGGGTACGCGGCCGAGAAATCCGTCGTCGAATACACCGTGACACGGCCTTCGCGGCGCGCGGCGTCGACCATCGCGCCGTAGTCGCGCGGATAGTACGACGGCAGCTCCGGCGTCGATCGCGCCAGCCACTGGGCATGCGCCCCTCGCGCAACCACGCCGCTTGCAGCCAGCAATGCGGCGGTCTGACAAAGCCAGCGGCGACGGGAATTTGGGATGGACGACATGCCGGTTGAAGCGCTACGGGAGCCGCATCCCGTAGACAGGGAGATCGAGATGCGAGCGCCACGCATTATCATGAAAAAGTAGTCAGAACGATATTGAGAGACACCCGATGCGGATTTTGCTGGTGGAGGATGAGGACGAATTGGCGGCCTGGCTGGCGCGCGCGCTGGCACAGAGCGGCTTCGTGATCGAGCGTGCTGCCGATGGCGTCATCGCGGAAGCCTTCCTCGGCTCCGGAGAATTTGATGCGGTGGTGCTGGACCTGCGCTTGCCGCGCAAGGATGGCTTTGCCGTGCTGGCCGACATGCGCGCGCGTGACGACCGCACGCCCGTATTGATCCTCACGGCGCAGGGCGCGCTGGATGAACGCGTGCGCGGGCTCAATGCCGGCGCGGACGATTTCCTCACCAAGCCGTTCGCGCTGTCCGAGCTGGAAGCGCGGTTGATGGCGCTCATCCGCCGCAGCCGCGGCCGGGCGTTCCCGCGTCTGCGTTGCGGGCCGCTGGAGTTCGACACCGGGCGCAAGGCATTCCTGCTGTCGGGCGAGCCGTTGGCGCTCACCCCGCGCGAGCACGCCGCCCTGTCGGCACTGCTGCACAAGACCGGCCAGCCGATCAGTAAGGTGCATTTGTTCGACAAGGTCTTCAACCTGGACAGCGATTCGAGCCCCGACGCAGTGGAGGTGGTCGTGCACCGCCTGCGCAAGAAGCTGGCGGGCATGGGCGTACAGATCGTCACCGTGCGGGGACTGGGCTACATGCTCGAAGCCGGCGACGGTGAAACGCCAGCCGCGGGCGACAGCAGCGCATGATGCAGCGGCTCGCCCGGCTCCGGCTGCCGCGCAGCCTGAAACTCACGCTGCTCTGGTTGCTCCTGCCGGGGCTGGTGGGTGTGCTGGCCATCGACATCGTCTCGGCGTACCAGGCGCTGCGCGGCGCAACGGATCGCGCGTATGACCGCGCGCTGCTCGGCTCGGTGCGCGCCATCGAAAACGGCGTGACGATCGAGCGGGGGCAAGTGCAGGTCAACGTGCCGTACGTGGCGTTGTCCATGTTCGAATCGACCGCGCAGAGCAACGTCTATTACCGCGTCGCTTTCGAACCCTTGCCGGGCAAGGCGCCCGAAGCCGCGCTGACCGGTTACGACGATCTGCCGCTGCCCGCCCGGCGGCTGGAAAACGACACCCCGCTCTTCTACGACGCGACATACCACGACGAGCCCGTGCGCGTGGCCGCCGTGGCCAAGCCGCTGTATCAGCCGGGGCTGCCGGCGCGCATCGTCATTCAGGTGGCGGAAACCATCGAGACGCGGCGCGCGCTGCAGCAGGCGGTGTGGCGCGGTACGCTGCTGCGCGATGCGGCGCTGGTGGCGGTGAGCGCTGCGCTGCTGTGGCTCGGCGTGACCGTGGCGCTGCGGCCGCTCAATCGCCTGGCACGCAGCATCGGCGTGCGCGCATCGGACGACCTCCGGCCGCTGGACGCCACCGATGTGCCCGCCGAAGTGCGCCCGCTGGTGGAGGCGATCAACCACCACATTCATCGCTACGCCGAACTTGCGGAGGCGCAAAGCCAGTTCCTTGCCGATGCGTCGCACCAGTTGCGCACGCCGCTGGCCGTGCTGCTCACGCAAGCCGAATACGCGCTGCGCGAGACCGACCCGGCGCGCGTGCGTGAAAGCCTGTCTGCCATCATCGCGCGCCTGCAGTCGACGAACCGGCTGACCACGCAACTGCTGGCCCTCGCCCGCGCACGGCATGCGGGACAGGATGCGCCGGCTGAAACCTTCGACTTGGGTGAATTGGCGCGCGACGTGGTGGTCGATGCGCTGCCGTTGGCGCGCGAAAAACAGCAGGATCTCGGCTGGGATGACGGCGGCCTCGTCATGACGCTGCCCGTCATCGGCTATCCGGCGTTCCTGCGCGAGGCGCTCTCGAACCTTGTGCACAACGCCATCCGCTACACGCCGGCCGGCGGCCGTGTCACCGTGCGCGCCACGGCTGACGGCAATACCGCACTGGTCTGCGTGGACGACACCGGGCCCGGCATGAGCGCCGAAGAGCGCGCGCATGCGTTCCAGCGTTTCCGCCGCGCACACGAGGGCGGAAGTCGCTCGGGTAAACCCAAAGACGCGCCCAAAGATGCCCGCTATGCCGCTGAGGGCTCCGGCCTCGGTCTGGCCATCGCACGTGCCTATGCAGCGCGTAGCGGCGGGCAAATCGAATTGGCCGACGGGGAGCCGAACGAACACGGCGGCGTCGGTTTGTCTGCGCGGATTCGCGTACCGCTGGCAGCCTCCGCTGCGTCTGCCGAACATGCTGCGACGCAGCAGCCGCAATGAAAGCGTGACGAAAGCGCGCGATTTCTATAATCCGCCGCACCGGGGGCCATCCGCCCGAGCTACACGCACCACGCCATAAGTAGCCGGCCCCACACCATCACAAGCAAACAGGAGACAAACCCATGCTTCGTGGCCGCTTTACGCCCGCGCACGCCGCTCTCGCTTCCATTGCCGCTGCCGCACTGACCCTCAGCACCGCCGCCGTCGCGCAAGTCCCGGCCGGCTATCCCGCCAACTACGCCGACACCATCGCCGCCGCCAAGAAGGAAGGCAAGGTGGTCGTGTACGCGACGACCGACACCAAGGCCGCCGATCCGCTGATCAAGGACTTCGAGTCGCTCTACCCGGGCGTGAAGGTCGAGTACAACGACATGAACAGCAGCGAGCTGTACAACCGCTTCATCAGCGAGCAGGCTGCCGGTGGCGCCTCGGCTGACATGATGTGGAACTCGTCGATGGACTCGCAGCTCAAGCTGGCGCAGAGCTACGCGATGAAGTACGACTCGCCGGAAGTGCAGAACCTGCCGAAGTGGGCTGTCTACAAGGGCCTGGCTTACGGCACCACGTACGAGCCGGCCGTGTTCCTGTACAACAAGCGCCTGATCAAGGACAGCGAAGTCCCGCAGACGCACGCCGACTTCGCCAAGCTGGTGGCCAGCCAGCCCGAACGCTTCAAGAACAAGGTCACGACGTACGACATCGAGAAATCCGCCGTGGGCTTCATGATGGCCGCGCAGGACAACGTCGACTCGCCGCAGTACTTCGACTTCGTCAAGGCCGTGGGCCCGAACCTGGTGCTGCAGTCCTCCACCGGCACGATGATGGAGCGCGTGGCCTCGGGCGAAAACCTGGTGGCGTACAACATCCTCGGTTCGTACGCGATTGCACGCGCCAAGAAAGATCCGTCGATCGGCATCGTCTATCCGAAGGACTACACGCTGGTGGTGTCGCGCGTGGCGATGATCGCCAAGAAGGCGAAGAACCCGAACGCGGCCAAGCTGTGGCTGGACTACATCCTGTCCAAGCGCGGCCAGGAAATCCTCGCCAACAAGTCGGATCTGCACTCGCTGCGCGAAGACGTGACGGGCGAAGCCACCGCCGCCGGCCTGAAGAAGATTCTGGGCAACACGATCAAGCCGATTCCGGTGGACGAATCGATCCTGGCGTTCCTGGAACCGAAGAAGCGTCTGGATTTCATCAAGCAATGGCGCACCGCCGCCGGCCGTTGACCTGATCCGCTGATCATCGGCACTCCACTCATCTGACCGACCTGCCGGCGCCATCCGTACCTGGCGCCGGCTTCTTCTGGAGGCACCATGCGTTCTCTAGCGCAAGACCGTGCCGCCGTTCGCCAAGTCTCTCCCAAGCGCTCGCCCTGGACGCGTGTGGGACAGGCTTTGCCGCGCGGCGTGGTCATTCTGCTTACCGCGCTGGCGATTTTCACGCCGCTGGCGCTGATCTTCTACCAGAGCTTTCTGTCCGCGCCGTTCTTCATGCCCGACGCGCTGGCCGGGCTGGATGCGTATCGCTTCATCTTTACCGATTCGGATTTCTGGCACGCCTTCGAGAAATCCGCCGCGCTGGCGTTCGGCCTGGCGGTGATCTCGGTGCCGCTGGGCGGCATCCTGGCATTCCTGATGGTGCGTTCGGATCTGCCCGGCCGCCGCATTCTCGAACCGCTGCTGATGATTCCGGTGTTCGTCTCGCCGATGGTGCTGGCGTTCGGCTACGTGGTGTCCGCCGGCCCCGTGGGCTTCTACACGGTGTGGTTCAAGGGCCTGTTTGGCGGTGCGCCGTGGAACGTGTATTCGTTCACGAGCATCATCATCATTGCCGGCCTGACGCATGTGCCTCACGTGTATCTGTACGTCTCGTCGGCGCTGCGCAGCCTCGGTTCGGACGTGGAAGAAGCCGCGCGTATCGCGGGGGCATCGCCGCTGTCGGTGGCACTCAATGTGAGCCTGCCGATGGTGCGCCCCGCCCTGCTGTACGCCGCCGTGCTAGTGACGTTCCTGGGCTTCGAGGTGTTCGGCCTGGTGCTCGTGCTGGGCGATCCGGAAGGCCACCTGGTGCTGGCCACGTATCTGTACAAGCTGACGAACAAGCTCGGCACGCCGGCGTATCACCTGATGGCCGCCGTGGCGGTCTGCCTCGTGATGGTGACGTTCCCGCTGGTGCTGCTGCAGCGCTACATGCTCAAGTCGGCCAACCGCTTCGTCACCGTCAAGGGCAAGGTCACGCGCAGCCGCCCGCTTCCCCTGGGCAGCTGGCGCTGGCCGGCGTGGGCGGTGGTGGTGCTGTGGTTCTTCGTGACGGTGGTGGTGCCGCTCTCGGGTATCGCCCTGCGCGCCTTCGTGTCGAACTGGGGTGAAGGCGTGTCGCTGGTGGAGGCCTTCTCGACCACGGCGTTCCAGCAGATCTTCGCGCAGCCGCAGTTCCTGCGGGCGATGGTCAACACGGTGCTGATCGGCGTGATCGGCGGCGCGCTGGCGGTGGGCTGCTACACCTGCATCGGCCTGGCCATGCACCGCAAGCCGGATGGCTGGACGCGCTTCCTCGATTACAGCGTGCTGGTGCCCCGCGCCATTCCGGGTCTGCTGGCCGGCCTGGCGTTCCTGTGGGTGTTCCTGTTCGTGCCGAACTGGATCGAGACCGGACTGACCGACAGCGGCCTGCCCTTCGCCAACTGGATCATCGAAAACATCGTGCCGAGCCTGCGCGACCTGCGCAGCACGATCTTCAGCGTGTGGATCGCCTACACGGTCGTGTGGCTGGCCTATGGCCTTCGCTTGATCTCCGCCGCACTGCTGCAAGTGGGTCCGGAACTGGAAGAAGCCGCGCGCTCGGTCGGTGCCACCCGCGCCCGCACCACGCGCGACGTGACGGTACCGCTCACGCGCTACGGCCTGCTGGGCGCGTGGCTGCTTATCTTCCTGATCTTCGAGCGCGAATACTCGACCGGCGTGTACCTGCTATCGCCGGGCACCGAGACGATCGGCTCGATGCTGGTTTCCCTGTGGGCGGGCGGCGCCATCGATATCGTTGCCGCGCTGTCCTTCGTCAATATCGTGCTGGTGGCCGTCGGCCTCGGCATCGCACTGCGTTTCGGAGTGAAGCTCCATGATTGAACTCACTGTCAACGACCTGCACCTGCAATACGGCAACAACCCGGTTCTCAAGGGTGTCTCGATGCAGCTGCAGAAGGGCGAGGTCGTCTCGCTGCTGGGCCCGTCCGGTTCGGGCAAGACCACGCTGCTGCGCGCTGTCGCCGGCCTCGAACAGGCCAGCCAGGGCACCGTCAAGATCGGCGATCGGGTCATGTTCGACGGCGCCAAGAAGCTCGACGTGCCGGCCGAAGGGCGCAACCTGGGGCTGGTCTTCCAGTCCTACGCGCTGTGGCCGCACAAGACCGTGGCCGAGAACGTCGCCTATCCGCTCAAGCTTCGCAAGACCCCAGCCGCGCAGATCAAGGAACGCGTGCAAGCCGTGCTGCAGCAACTGGGCCTCGGCCATCTCGGCGAGCGTTTCCCGAGCCAGCTGTCCGGCGGACAGCAGCAGCGCGTGGCCATCGCGCGCGCGCTGGTCTACAACCCGCCTGTGATCCTGCTCGACGAGCCGCTCTCGAACCTCGACGCCAAGCTGCGCGAAGAAGCACGTGCCTTCCTGCGCGAACTGATCGTGCGTCTGGGCCTGTCGGCGCTGATGGTCACGCACGACCAGAGCGAGGCGATGGCCATGTCCGATCGCATCCTGCTGCTGAACAATGGCGTGATCGAGCAGCAAGGCACGCCTGAAGAAATGTACGGTGCGCCGCAGACGCTGTTCACCGCCGAGTTCATGGGCAGCAACAACCGCATCAACGGCAAGATCGCCGAGGTGCGCGACGGCATGGCCCGGCTGGTGGACGAGACCGGAGGTTGGTCGCTGTGGGGCGTAGCGCGCGGCGATCTGAAGCCGGGCGCGTCGGCGCACGGCGTGATCCGCCTGGAACAGGTGCGCGTGGGCGTCGACAACGCCGACAACACCATCCACCTGCCGCTGGCGACGCGCATGTACCTGGGCGACCGCTGGGAATGCCTGTTCCGCGCCACCGACGACAGCGGCGCAACGGGCACAGGCCTGCGCGCCTACTCCGCCAGCGCGCCGAGCGACGGCAAGTACGCGCTGACCTTCCCGCGCGAGCAGTTCTGGCTGTACGCCGCCTAAACGAAGCGGCAACAGCAGATTCATCGGCAACAAAAAAGGCAGCCTCGGCTGCCTTTTTCTTTGGCTGATGCGGGATCGGCCCGTCAGTCCTTCACCACCGGCAAGTGCTCCGGATTGTTCTCCGGTGCCGTGGTGTTACGGATAAAGATGGCCGCCAAGATCAACCCCAGCTCATACAGCAGCCACAGCGGCACCGCCAGCAACAGCTGCGACATCACGTCGGGCGGCGTCACCACCGCGGCAATCACGAAGGCGCCCACCACGACGTAGGGCCGCGCCTGTCGCAGCTTCTCCAGACTCACGATGCCAAAGCGCACCAGCACCATCACGACTACCGGTACCTCGAAGGTGATGCCGAAGGCGAGGAACGTGGTCATGGCGAAGCTCAGGTACTTGTCGATGTCGGTGGACATCTCGGCACCCAGCGGCGCGTTGTAGTGCGCCATCACCTTGAAAACCGTCGGGAACACCAGGAAATACGCAAACGCCACACCGCACAGGAACAACACGTAGGTGCTCACCACCAGCGGCATGATCATCCGCTTCTCGTGCGTATAGAGCCCCGGCGCCACGAACCGCCAGATCTGGTACAGCACCCACGGCAGTGCGATCAGGAAAGCAGCCAGCAGCGTCACCTTCATCGGCACGAAGAACGAACCGGTGACGTCCGTCACGATCATGTGGCCGTTCTTGGGCAACGCCTGAATCAGCGGCCGCGAGAACAGATTGAAAATATCCGGCGCCCAGTAGACCAGGCCCAGAAAGATCAGCAGCACGCCGGCACCCGCCTTGACGATGCGCTCACGCAACTCGACCAGGTGCGAAATGAAGGTTTCCTGCGCGCCGTCCTCGGGCGACTCTTGCGGATCGAGCGGAGCGGCACTCATGTCGGGTGGGAAAGGGGGAAGTCAGGACGCGACACCGCAAACACGGCTCGCGCCCGGAAGATCATTCGAAGAAGGAGCGCGCACGCGACTGTGCGGCAACGATGGGCGGACGGTGACGCTTGACGCGTGCCGCACCCGATTGCGCCCACATGCGCACGCCCTGCTTCTGGCGGTACCACTTGGGCATCGAGAGCTGCTTGTTGCGCCAGCTGTTACGGCCGTTGCGCGACTTGCCCGGCGCGGGGCGCCAGTCCGGCGCGGAGGTCGACGTCTGGGCCGGGTCACCCAGCGCCTCGTTCAGGCGCTCGTTGATCTCGGTCGTGTGCTTGCTGACCTCTTGGTGGATGGTCTGCTCGACATTGCGCGCGGCCTGCTCGAAGTCGGTGCGCATCTTGCGCAACTCCTCAAGCTCGATTTCGCGGCTGACTTCGGCCTTCACGTCGGCGATGTAGCGCTGTGCGCGGCCAAGCAGGGCGCCAGCGGTCCGCGCCACCTTGGGCAGGCGCTCGGGGCCGATGACGACGAGCGCCACCATGCCAATCAGCGCCAGCTTGGAAATGCCGAGATCGATCATCGGTCAGCGCGCGTCGGTGCTCAACCTTGCTTGGACTTGTCGCGCGCTTCGACGTCGATCGTCGTCGAATCGTGCAGCTCGCGCGGCGGCTGGCTGGCCGTCTGCTGCGGTGCTGCGGGCTTGTCTTCCGCCCCTTCCTTCATGCCGTCCTTGAAGCCCTTCACGGCGCTGCCCAGATCCGAACCGATGTTGCGCAGCTTCTTCGTGCCGAACACCATCATGATGATCACCAGCACGATCAGCCAGTGCCAAATGCTAAAGGAACCCATGTCCTACTCCCACGTAAATACGGCTGGCGGCGCCGCAACGATGGCGGCGCCATTGGTTGAGTTTACGGATTTGCGTACATCGGCTTGCTGTCATTCAGATACAGCCAACCTTTCACAATACGATACAGCATCCAGATGCCCAGAGCCCACAGCACGGCAAAGCCGATGAAGGCGACGGGAATGAGCAGCACACCGACCACACCCCACAGTACGCACCACCAGAACGAACGGATCTGCCAACGAAAGTGCGACTCATACAGGGTGCCGCGCACATCGTCGCGCTTAACATACCCGACGATGATGGCAATCAATGCAGTGATACCGCCGGTCAGCCAAAAAATGGCGTAGAGGGCATACAGAATATGCGTCAGGCGACGCAAACCGGCCAGGCGCTCCGCGTCGTCCGTCACCACCACTGCTGCTCCGTATTTGTCCACGCCACCTCCCTGCGACGATTCGCCACCGTGTTCAGTCACCCGCCGCGTCGCGCGCCTGCGACTTGCGCAGCGCCTTTTCTTCCAGACCCGAAAGTCCTTCGCGGCGCGCCAGTTCGCTTACAACATCATCCGGCGTGAGATCGAAATGCGACAGCAGCACCATCGTGTGGAACCACAGATCGGCCACTTCGTAGACGACCTTGCTGCGTGCCTCGTCGGTCATGCCGGCAGCGCGGGCGTCCTTGGCGGCCATGACGGTCTCGGTGGCTTCTTCGCCGATCTTCTTGAGGATCGCATCGTCGCCCTTGTTGAAGAGGCGCGCGATGTAGCTCTTCTCCGGGTCGCCGCCATTGGCGAGCTTGCGGGATTCGAGCACCTCGCCCAGGCGGCGCAGGGTGTCACTCATGATTGTGGCCGGGCTTGCCGGCGTAGATGTCGTCGGGATTCTTGAGCACGGGCTCGACGGTGTGCCAGTCGCCGTCTTCCACATTGCCTTCGAACTTCTGGAAGAAGCAGGCGTGGCGGCCAGTATGGCAGGCGATACCGCCGACTTGTGTGACACGCAGCAGGACCACGTCTTCATCGCAGTCGAGGCGGATCTCGTGCACCTTCTGGATGTGGCCGGACTCCTCGCCCTTATGCCACAGACGCTTGCGCGAGCGCGACCAGAACACGGCCTCGCCCGTTTCCACTGTCTTTTGAAGCGCCTCGCGGTTCATGAAGGCGAACATCAGGACGTCGTTGCTGCCCTGCTCCTGCACGATCACCGGCACCAGGCCGTTGTCGTCCCAGTGGACCTTGTTCAGCCACTTCTTGCTCATAGTCCGATCCGTACTGGAATGCCCTGCTCTGCCATGAATTGCTTGGCCTGGCCGACGGTGTATTCGCCGTAATGGAAGATGCTCGCCGCGAGCACTGCATCGGCGTGGCCTTGCTGGATGCCGTCAGCCAGATGCTGCAGGTTGCCCACGCCGCCCGAGGCGATGACCGGAACCGGCACTGCGTCCGACACGGCGCAGGTCAACTCCAGATCGAAGCCGGCCTTGGTGCCGTCCCGGTCCATGCTGGTCAGCAGGATTTCGCCGGCGCCGCGCTGTGCCATTTCACGCGCCCACGCCACGGCATCCAGGCCCGTGCCTTTCCGGCCGCCGTGCGTGAAGACTTCCCAGCGCGGGGCCTCGCCTTCGGCCGACACCTTCTTGGCGTCGATGGCCACGACGATGCACTGCGCGCCATGGCGGGCGCTGGCGTCCGAAACCAGTTGCGGATTCGCCACCGCCGACGAGTTCATGCTGATCTTGTCCGCACCGGCGTTGAGCAGCCGGCGCACGTCTTCCAGCGCGCGCACACCGCCGCCCACCGTCAGCGGAATGAACACCTGCGAAGCCACCGCTTCGATGATGCCCAACATCAGGTCGCGCCCGTCGGACGTGGCCGTGATGTCGAGGAAGGTGATTTCGTCGGCGCCCTGCTCGTCGTAGCGGCGTGCGATTTCGACGGGGTCGCCGGCGTCGCGCAATTCGACGAAGTTGACGCCCTTGACCACCCGGCCGTTGGTCACGTCCAGGCAGGGGATGATTCGTTTGGCTAGCATGATGAGGCGGGCGCCGAAGCGCCCGTTGTGCACGGCTGGATCAACGATCAGGCCGCGCCGAGTTTGTCCGCAAGGGCTTGCGCTTCCTTGAAGTTCAGGTCGCCCGAATAAATGGCGCGGCCGCAGATCACGCCTTCCACGCCATGCTCTTCGACCGCGCACAGATGGTCGATGTCCTTCAGGTTCGACAGGCCGCCGCTGGCAATGACCGGAATCTTCACCGACTGCGCCAACTTGACGGTCGCATCGATGTTGATGCCCTGCAGCATGCCGTCGCGGCCGATGTCGGTGTAAATGATGCCTTCGACGCCGTAGTCTTCGTACTTCTTGGCGAGGTCCACGACTTCATGGCCAGACAGCTTGCTCCAGCCGTCGGTCGCCACCTTGCCGTCCTTGGCATCGAGCCCGACGATGATATGGCCGCCGAATGCCGTGCAGGCGTCCCGCAGAAAACCCGGGTCCTTGACCGCCGCCGTACCGATGATCACGTACGACAGGCCGTCGTCGAGCCAGCGCTCGATGGTGCCCAGGTCGCGGATGCCGCCGCCGAGTTGCACGGGGATCTCGTCACCCACCTCGGCGAGGATGGCCTTGACGGCCGCCTCGTTACGAGGCTTGCCGGCGAAAGCGCCGTTCAGATCGACCAGATGCAACCGGCGCGCGCCTTGTTCGACCCAGTGCCGCGCCATGGCGGCCGGGTCTTCCGAGAACACGGTGGCTTGATCCATATCGCCTTGTTTGAGGCGCACACACTGACCGTCCTTCAGGTCGATGGCCGGGATGAGCAACATAAGCGTGACGACAGAGTTGAGGGGGAAAAATTAAAAAGGGCGAAAAATGGATTCGATTGCGACGCCACGGCGGGCGTCACGGATTCCAGTGCACGAAGTTCCGGTAGATCTGCAGGCCGGCTTGCGCACTTTTTTCCGGGTGAAACTGTGTTGCAAAAATATTATCCCGGGCGATGGCGCAGGTAAACCGCACGCCGTATTCGGTCTCTCCGACCGATTCGTCGGCATTGGCGGGCCGCGCGTAATAGCTATGCACGAAATAGAAGTAGCTCTGGTCCGGCACCCCTTCCCAGAGGGCGTGGGCACGACTCTGGTGCACGCGGTTCCAGCCCATCTGAGGCACTTTGTACCGTGAGCCGTCCGGCTGCAACTGGCCATCCAGATCAAAGCGGACCACATCGCCTTTGATGAGACCCAGACCTTCGGTGTATTGCTGGCCGGGGCGCGCCTCGGTGCTGCGCTCCAGCAACATCTGCTCGCCTACGCATACGCCGAGCATCGGCTTGCTCCGCGATGCTTCCAGCACTGCGTCGCGCAGGCCGGATTGGTCGAAGGCCGCCATGCAGTCGGGCATGGCGCCTTGCCCTGGCAGCACCACGCGATCAGCGGCGCGGATTTCATCCGCTTGCGCACTGATGCGCACATCGGCCTGGGGAGCAACGGCCATCAGGGCTTGCGCCACCGAGCGCAGATTGCCCATGCCGTAATCGACGATTGCGATCTTAGTCATGACTTAACTTAGGCCCGAAGTACGGGCAACAGGGTTTTCAGCCCATCAACGATGAATTCCACGGCCAGCGCCGCCAGGATCAAGCCCATCAACCGCGTCCCGACGTTGATGCCGGTGCGGCCGATCACACGGGCGATCGGCTCTGCCGCGCGCAACACAATCCAGACCACAGCTGCAATCGCCACACCGACGCCCGCCAGGAGAAACAGGTCCCACCAGTGCTTGGTCTTGCCGGCGTAGACGATGACCGTGCTGATCGAGCCGGGGCCCGTGAGCAGCGGAATCGCCAGCGGCACAACCGCAATGCTGGCCTTGGCGCCGGCCTCGTCCTCTTCTTCGGGCGTCGCCTTGGTGCGGCTCGTCTGCGCATTCAGCATGTTCAGCGCGATCATGATCATGATGATCCCGCCGCCGACCTGCAGCGAACCCACAGAAAACCCGAAAAAGCCGATGATCTGCTCGCCCAGCAACGCCGACAGGCCGATCACAATCGCCACCGAAATCGACGCGACCTTGATGGTGCGGCGCTTCTCCTCATCCGTCTGGCTCTCGGTCAGACTGATGAAGAACGGGATCGCGCCGATCGGGTTGATCAGCGCGAGCAGCGAGAAAAAGCTTTTGGTCAGATCCATCGGATCGGCGGCCGGTTTTGGAGTCGGGTAGGCGCGGCCTGGCCGACGCAGTGATTTACAGGGCGCCCTTGGTCGACGGAATCGTGCCGGCTGCGCGCGGATCGATCTCGACCGCCATGCGCAGCGCGCGGCCGAAGGCCTTGAACACGGTTTCGATCTGGTGGTGCGCGTTGACGCCGCGCAGGTTGTCGATATGCAGCGTCACACCGGCATGGTTGACGAACCCGCGGAAGAATTCGATGGACAGGTCCACGTCAAAGTTGCCGACGCGCGCGCGCGTGAACGGCACGTGGAACTCCAGGCCCGGACGGCCGGAGAAATCGATGACCACGCGCGACAGGGCTTCGTCCAGCGGCACGTAGCTGTGGCCGTAGCGCACGATGCCCTTTTTGTCGCCGATGGCCTTGGCGACGGCCTGGCCCAGCGTGATGCCGACGTCTTCCACGGTGTGGTGATCGTCGATATGGGTGTCGCCGGTGGCCGAGACGTCCAGGTCGACCATGCCGTGACGGGCGATCTGGTCGAGCATGTGGTCGAGGAAGGGGACGCCGGTGTTCAGCGTCTGCTTGCCCGTGCCGTCCAAATCAAGGGCGACGCGGATCTGCGTTTCAGAGGTGTTGCGAGTGACCTCGGCACGGCGGCTCATGGGGCTTCCTGCATCGATGCGACAAAGGCATCGATAAATTGCGCGTTTTCTTCGGGATTGCTGACCGTCACGCGCAGACAGTTGGCCAGCAACGGGTGCATTTTACTGACGTTTTTAATCAGAATCCGCCGATTGAGCAGGCGCTCGAACAAGGCGGCGGCATTCGGCACGCGCAGCAGGATGAAATTCGCCGCGCTGGGGAACACCGTCACGCCCGGCTGCGCCGACAGCACATCGATCAGCTTGGTGCGCTCGGCGCGCAGGGTCGCTGCCTGGGCATCCAGCACGTCCACGTGTTCGAGCATGAACTGGGCGGTCGCCTCGGTCAGCACATTCACGTTATACGGCGGGCGCACCTTGTCCAGTTCGGCGATCCACTTCGGGTGGCCGGCCACGTAGCCGAGGCGGATGCCGGCCAGGCCGAGCTTGGAGACGGTGCGCATCACCAGAAGGTGATCGAAATCGCGCAGGCGCGGCATCCAGCTATGTTGCGCGAACGGCTGGTAGGCCTCGTCGACCACCACCAGGCTCTGGCACACCGGGCCGCGTGCGGCGCGGATGATCGCGTCCATGTCGGCCGCGTCGAACAGGTTGCCCGTGGGGTTGTTCGGATACGCCAGGTAGATGACGGCGGGCTGGTGCTCGGCCATGGCCGCCAGCATCGCTTCTCGGTCCAGCGTCAGGTCCGCCTTGAGCGGTACGCCGACAAAGTTCAGGCCCAGCAGCTGCGCCGACATCGCGTACATCACGAAGCCCGGCAGCGGCGCCAGCACGGTCGCGCCCGGCTTGGCCGCGGCAATGGCGATCAGGCTGATGATCTCGTCCGAGCCGTTGCCCAGCAGCACCTCGGCGCCGGCCGGCACGTGCATCACCTGCTTGAGCTGTGCCTTCAGTGCGTCGGCGGTCGGCACCGGGTAGCGGTTGAGCGCAACTTCGGCCAGGCGCTTGCCCAACGCGTCGCGCAGCATCGCCGGCAGCAGGTACGGGTTTTCCATCGCGTCCAGCTTGACCATGCCGGTGGCGTCGGGCACGTGGTACGCGCCCATGGCGCGAACGTCGTCGCGCACGATGCGGGCGAGCAGGTCATCCAGAGAGGCTTGGGCCGGAGCGGTGGCGGTCATCGTCGTGCGGCGGAGGTTATTCGGACGTGGGGCGTTGCAGGCGATATTCGGCGCTGCGGGCATGCGCCTGCAGGCCTTCGCCGTAAGCCAGTTCGGCAGCAATCTCGCCCAGCATCTGCGCGCCGGCTTCGCTCACCTCGATCAGGCTCGAGCGCTTGATGAAGTCGTACACGCCCAACGGCGACGAGAAGCGCGCCGTGCGCGACGTGGGCAGCACGTGGTTCGGGCCTGCGCAGTAGTCGCCCAGCGATTCGCTGGTGTACTTGCCGAGGAAGATCGCGCCGGCGTGGCGGATGCGCTCGGCCCACTGGCGCGGGTTCTCTGCCGAAATCTCCAGATGCTCCGGCGCGATGTCGTTGGCGATGTCGCACGCCTCTTCCATGTCGCGCACCTTGATGAGCGCACCGCGGCCCGACAGCGACTCGGCAATCACGCTCCGGCGCGGCATGTCTTCAAGTTGGCGGTTGATGCTGGCTTCCACCTGCGCGATGAACTCGGCGTTCGGGCACAGCAGAATCGACTGAGCCAGCTCGTCGTGCTCGGCCTGCGAGAACAGGTCCATCGCCACCCAATCCGGATCGGTCGTGCCATCGCAGATGACGAGGATTTCCGACGGACCGGCAATCATGTCGATGCCCACGGTGCCGAACACGCGACGCTTGGCAGCAGCCACATAGGCGTTGCCCGGGCCGACGATCTTGTCGACGGCGGGGACGGTGTCCGTGCCATAAGCCAGCGCACCCACGGCCTGCGCGCCGCCGATGGTGAACACGCGGTCCACCCCAGCGATGCAGGCCGCAGCCAGCACGAGGTCATTGCGCACGCCACCGGGCGTGGGCACCACCATGATGATTTCCTTGACGCCCGCCACGCGCGCCGGGATTGCGTTCATCAGCACCGACGACGGGTATGCCGCCTTGCCGCCCGGCACGTAAATGCCCACGCGGTCGAGCGGCGTGACCTTCTGGCCGAGCACCGTGCCATCAGCTTCGGCGTATTCCCAGCTGTGCGTGCCGCACTCGATCTTCTGCTTCTCGTGATACGCACGTACGCGGGCGGCGGCGGCTTCCAGCGCCGCGCGGCGCTTGGGTTCCAGGCCGTCCAGCGCAGCTTGCAGCACGGTGGGCGACAGCTCCAGCGCGGCTACGCTGTCGGCCTCGATGCGGTCGAAGCGGTGCGTGGCTTCCAGCACGGCGGCATCGCCGCGCGCCTTCACGTCGGCCAGGATCTGCGCGGCGGCGCGGTCGATGGCTTCGTCTTCGCTCGCTTCGAAAGCGAGCACCTGGCGCAGTTGCGCCGCGAATCCGGCGTCGGCCGAATCCAGCTTACGAATGGTCAAGCTCATGCGGGTTCCCCAGCACGCTCGTCCTGGGCGGAGGCGCGCTCGAAAGCGTCGAGGATGGGCGCCAGCCGGTCACGCTTGAGTTTCAGCGCGGCCTGGTTGACGACGAGTCGGGACGAGATCTGCACGATCTCCTCCACCTCGACGAGGTTGTTCGCGCGCAGCGTGCCGCCCGTGCTGACGAGGTCGACGATGGCGTCAGCCAAGCCCACCAGCGGGCCCAGTTCCATCGAGCCGTACAGCTTGATCAGGTCGACGTGCACGCCCTTCTTGGCGAAGTGCTCGCGCGCGGTATTCAGATACTTCGTCGCGACCGACAGGCGCGCGCCCTGGCGCACCGCGTTGGCGTAATCGAAGCCCTTGGGCACCGCCACCGACATGCGGCAGCGGGCGATGTTCAGGTCGATAGGCGCATACAGGCCCGCCATGCCGTGCTCCATCAGCACGTCGCGGCCGGCCACGCCGAAGTCCGCCGCGCCGTATTGCACGTAGGTCGGCACGTCGGAAGCGCGCACGATGATCACGCGCAGCGCGGGGTCCGAGGTCGGCAGGATCAGCTTGCGCGAGGTTTCCGGATCTTCGGTCACCTCGATGCCGGCGGCCTTCAGCAGCGGCAGCGTCTCTTCAAAGATGCGCCCTTTGGACAACGCCAGCGTGAGCTGGTTGGAGGCGGACTGGAATGCGTTCATGACCGGCGGGTTCCTTACCTTACGCTTGAATGCGGCGGATCTTGGCGCCGACAGCGGACAGCTTGTCTTCGATGCGGTCGTAGCCGCGATCAAGGTGATAGATGCGATCGACCAGCGTCTCGCCCTGCGCAATCAACCCGGCGATGACGAGGCTGGCCGAAGCGCGCAGGTCGGTTGCCATGACGGTCGCACCCGACAGTTGCTCGACGCCCGTCACCACGGCCGTCTTGCCGTCGATCACGATATTGGCGCCCAGGCGGTTCAGTTCCTGCACGTGCATGAAGCGGTTCTCGAAGATGGTCTCCGTCACCGTGGCAGAGCCTTCGGCAATGGCGTTGAGCATCATGAACTGCGCCTGCATGTCCGTCGGGAACGCCGGGTACTCCGACGTGCGGAAGCTCACGGCCTTGGGGCGGCCCGTCATCTGTACACGGATCCAGTCGTCGCCCGTGGTAAGCGTCACGCCGGCTTCGCGCAGCTTGTCGAGCACGGCATCGAGGATGCCCGGCGGCACGCCGCGCAGCGTCACGTCGCCGCCGGCTGCTGCCACGGCGCACAGGAACGTGCCGGCCTCAATGCGATCGGCAATCACGGTGTGGGCGGCGCCATGCAGTGCTTCGACGCCCTGGATGACCAGGCGGTCCGTGCCGATGCCGTCGATGCGCGCGCCCATCTTCACGAGCAGATTGGCGAGGTCGGTGACTTCCGGCTCGCGTGCGGCGTTTTCGAGCACGGTTTCGCCGTCGGCCAGTGCAGCGGCCATCAACAGGTTTTCCGTACCCGTGACCGTCACCATGTCGGTGACGATGCGCGCGCCACGCAAGCGCTTGGCGCCATCAGGAAGCTTGGCTTCGATGTAGCCGTGTTCGATCACGATCTCGGCGCCCATCAGCTGCAGGCCCTTGATGTGCTGATCGACCGGCCGCGCGCCGATGCCGCAACCGCCCGGCAGCGACACACGCGCATGGCCGAAACGCGCCAGCAGCGGGCCCAGCACCAGGATCGACGCACGCATCGTCTTCACGAGGTCGTACGAAGCTTCGGGCGTGTGGATGGTGGCAGCGTCGAGCGTGAGGTTGTGACCGTCAAGCACGCCCTCCACGCCCATCTGGCGCAGCAGCTTGAGCATCGTGCGCACGTCCTGCAGGTTCGGCACGTTGCTCAGCGCCAGCGGCTCGGCCGTCAGCAGCGCGGCGCACATGATGGGCAGCGCGGCGTTCTTGGCACCAGACACGCGGATTTCGCCCGACAGCGGGCCATTGCCTTCGATCAGCAGTTTGTCCATGAGCGAGACGTCTCGTCGATCACTGTGGGAGGGGCGCTCGGCGAGCGCAAGGTCGGAGTCGGTTGAAACGGTAACCGGGGTGGGATCAAGCTCGGCCATCAGGACTGCCACTCCGCCGGGGTGAGCGTCTTCATGGACAGCGCGTGGATTTCGGCGCGCATCCGCTCACCCAGCGCGGCGTAGACGAGCTGGTGACGCTGGATCAACCGCTTGCCTTCAAATTGCGCGCTGACGATGGTGGCAAAAAAGTGCTGGCCGTCGCCCTCGACTTCGAGGTGCTCGCACGGCAGGCCGGTTTCGATGTACTGCTTGACTTGTTCGGGTGTGGGCAACATGGCCGTCCCTTCTCCTGCAAAACGTTAGGGTGAGCGTCGTTCGTTTTGTTATCGACGCGTCAATGGCGCAGCTTGTAGCCCGTGCGCAGCATCTGCAGGGCCACTCCCCCCACCACGACCAGCGCGATCAGCATCACGCCGAGGCTCGTCGCCACCGGCACATCGGACACGCCGAAGAAGCCGTAGCGGAAGCCGTCGATCATGTAGAAGAACGGGTTGGCGTGGGACACCGCCTGCCAGAACGGCGGCAGTGAATGAATCGAATAGAACACGCCTGCCAGGAAGGTGGCCGGCACGATCAGAAAGTTCTGGAACGCTGCGAGCTGGTCGAACTTTTCAGCCCAGATACCGGCGATCAGCCCCAAGGTGCCCAGCACGCTCGCGCCCAGCACGGCAAACACGATGATCCACAGCGGCTGCGCAAAGTGCAGGTGCGCAAACAAGGTCGTCACGACGAGCACACCGGTCCCCACGGCCAACCCGCGAATGATGGAAGCACACACATACGCGCCGAACATCTCCCAGTGCGACAGCGGCGGCAGCATGATGAACACCAGGTTGCCGGTGATCTTCGACTGGATGAGCGACGACGAGCTGTTTGCGAACGCGTTCTGCAGCACGCTCATCATCACCAGGCCGGGCACCAGGAAGGCGGTGTAGCTCAACTGGTCGAACACCTTGACGCGATCTTCGAGCACGTGGCCGAAGATCAGCAGATACAGCAGCGCCGTCAGCACCGGCGCGGCGACGGTCTGGAAGCTCACCTTCCAGAAGCGCAGGACTTCCTTGTACAGCAGCGTGCGGAAACCGACCCAACGGCCCGGCAAGCTCTCGGGAATGGCATTCATGCAGCGGGCTCCAGCGCAGAATCGGGAATGGCAGGCGTTTGGGGGCCGACGGGCAATCCGCCTTCGCGGCGCATGATCTGCACGAACACGTCTTCCAGATCGGCCTTGGCGACTTCCATGTCGTCGATCTCGCAGCCGGCAAGGCGGCACGTGGAGAGAATCTGTTCGACCTCGCCGTAGCCCGACAGCCGCAGACGCACACCGCGCTCGCCGTGGTTGCCAGACAGCCGCAGGCTTTCGAGCGATGCCGGCAGCGCGCCCTTCGCAAAGCTCAGCACCAATTGCAGCCCGGCAAATTGCGACAGCAGATTCGCCGTGCGATCGAGCGCCACCACCTCGCCAAACTTGAGCATGGCAATGCGGTCGCACAGGGATTCGGCCTCTTCCAGATAGTGCGTGGTCAGCACGACGGTGTGGCCCTCGCGGTTCAGGCGCGAGATGAATTTCCACAGCGTCTGGCGCAACTCGACGTCCACCCCGGCGGTCGGCTCGTCCAGCACGATCACGGGCGGGCGATGTACCAGCGCCTGCGCCACGAGCACGCGTCGCTTCATGCCGCCCGACAGCGCGCGCATGTTGGCGTCTGCCTTGTTGGTCAGGTCCAGGTTGGCCATGACCTCGTCGATCCAATCGTCATTCTTGGTCAGGCCGAAATAGCCCGACTGCAGGCGCAGCGTTTCGCGCACCGTGAAGAACGGATCGAACACCAGTTCCTGCGGCACCACGCCGAGCTTGCGGCGCGCGGTGCGGTAGTCGGAAACGACGTCGTGGCCGAGCACGCGCACGCTGCCGGAATCGGCACGATTCAGGCCCGCGAGGATGGAGATCAGCGTGGTCTTGCCCGCGCCGTTGGGGCCCAGCAGGCCGAAAAACTCGCCCTGCTCGACAGACAAGCTCACGCCCTTGAGCGCTTGCAACGACTTGTAGCGCTTGCGGACGTCAGCGATTTCGATGGCTTTCATGGCCGACAAAGTGAACTACTCTGCGCATGTCGTGGCCATGAATCGACGTGGCGATCACGGCAGCGGACGCCGCACACGGCGACGGCAGAGCGACAAACCCAGAATTATAGGGGAACTGGACCAACTCACGGCGTCACCACTGAAGACGCCGAACCGCGAATGCCAGGCGCGCTCGCGACGCCCCGGCCGGAGCGCGGCATCGCGATGTCGGGTTCAGGGCAACCGCCCCGCGCCCCGCACCGGACGCCGCCTCAATGTCGTGCGTGGTGGTGGTCGGCAGTGGCCGGCGCAAGAGCGAGCAGAGATTCCACGCCGTACAGCGCGGCGAGGTTGAACAGCGTCCGCGGAGCGCCTGCGATATCGAGTGCGATACCGGCATCCTGCGCCGTGCGCTGCCACGACAGCAGCACCGCCAGCGCAGACGAATCGACCTGCGACAAGCCGGCGCAATCGACGTGCAACGCGGCAATGCCGGCTTCGCGCGCCTGACCGAGCTGCGCCTCGCCCTCGCGCAGAACGCGCGGCGCTTCGCGGTGAGTCAGCGGGCCGGACAAGGTCAACATGGCGGAAATGGGGGCACCAGAAAAAGAAACAGCGGCCAGAGTTGACCGCTGTGTTGATTCTACCGGAAGGCGGCTTATTTTGCCGGGCCCTTCTCAAGCTGCGCGTTGCGCTCGTTCAGGAAGCTCACCAGGCCAGCCACCCCGCCGCGCTTGCTGATGACATCGGCAAACTGGTTCTTGTAGGTTTCCGACAGCCACAGGCCGCTGATGTTGATGTCGTACACCTTCCAGCCACCGGCCGTCTTTTCGAGGCGGTAATCCAGGGCCACCGGCTCGCCGTTGTTGTTCACGGTCGAGCGCACCACGACGTCGGTGTCGTCGGCGGCGGCACGGAACGGCTTGTACGAAACGGTCTGATTCTTCACGTTCGACAGCGCGCCGGCGTAAGTGCGGATCAGCAGGGTCTTGAAGCCTTCCTGAATCTGTTGCTGCTGCTCAGGCGACGCCTGGGTCCAGAAGCGGCCCATGGCGATCTGCGTGGTGCGCTTGAAATCGGCACGCGGCACGATCTTTTGGTCGACCAGCTGGAACACCTTGGCCATGTTGCCGCTGCGGAGTTCCGGATCGCTCTTGATGGTGGTGAGCACATCGTCCACAGCCGTCTTGACGGTCGCTTGTGCGTCGGCTTCTTGAGCATGAACCGGGGCAGCTGCCACGGCGGCCGTCAGCGTGAGGCCTGCGAAGAGGGAGCGGAGAAGCTTGTTCAACATATCGCGTCCTTATAGTGTGATTTTCGGGTCGCTTGCAGCAGATTCACTGCAATCTTGCTGGCGATTAGAACAGACCGTCCGCTGCCAAGTTCGCGCGGCACGGCCTGTTTTACGCCTTGTCACCATTGTGGCGACGGTGTTACGTGGTCCGCTCAGCGGCGGAATACCGGCCAGTTCGGCGTAAAGCGCTGATACGGCGAAACCGTGGCGTCACCGGTATCCGGCGACGTCTTGCTGTCCTGATCCTCCGGCAGGTTGCCGTCATAGATCAGGTAGCGGCGGCGCTGCAGGTAGGCGTCGCGCAGGAAGGTGTACTTGTCGACCGCGGCCTGTTCGAACACATTGCTCGCGCCGAGCAGATTGGCACGCACATCGATCACGCGCAGCGCAGCCAGCGAATAGGTGATCGTGCTGTCGTGCCAGTACGTGAGCGGGTCCATCTGCCAGTCGACCAGGAAACCCACGGTGTCACGCGCGGTGCTGGGGCCGAGCAGCGGCCACACGACGTACGGGCCGGATGGCACACCCCACACGCCAAGCGTCTGGCCGAAGTCTTCCTTGTGCTTGGGCAGGCCGGCATCCGATGCAATGTCGATCAGGCCACCCAGACCCAGCACGGTATTGATCGCCACGCGCATGGTGTCTTCCAGCGCTGCCGTGCCCTTCAATTGCAGCAGGTTGTTGACGGCCGAATAGACATCGCCCGCGTTCGAGAAGAAGTTCGATACCGCAGTGCGCGCCGGCGACGGCACGACATCGACGTACGTCTGGGCAACGGGCTTCAGCACGCCTTTGTCGAGGTCTTCGTTGATGCGGAAGACTTCGCGATTGAAGGGTTCCAACGGGTCTGCCGGATTCGCATTCGGCCCCGTGGCACAGCCGGCCAGCAGCGTGGCGCCTGCGGCCACGGCCAGCGCAAAGCCGCGCAACGTACGGATAGATGTTGTTGTTTTCATGGTTTATTTGCTCCCACTGCCCTCGGCCGGCTTGGCTGCGCCGGCACCGCCATTTCCGCTGCCAGCGCCGGCATCTGCTGCCTTGCTGTAGAGGAACTGGCTGATCAGGTTTTCCAGCACCACCGCCGACTGCGTCATGGTGATCTTGCTGCCGCTGGCCAGCATGGCCGAATCCCCGCCCGGCTCGATGCCCACGTACTGCTCGCCCAGCAGACCCGATGTCAGGATCTTGGCCGAGCTGTCCTTCGGAAATTGATAGCGCTGGTCCATCTCCAGCACGGCAATCGCCTGATAGCTCTTGTCGTCGAACAGGATCTGCGACACCCGGCCGACCACCACGCCCGAACTCTTGACCGGGGCCCGCACCTTCAGCCCGCCGATGTTGTCGAACGCCGCCTTCACCTGGTAGGTCTTGGCAAACGAGAACGAACTCATATTGCCCGCTTTGAGCGCCAGGAACAGCAGCGCGATGATGCCTACCAGAACGAACAGGCCGACCCAGAAATCGAGGACGCTTTTACGCATGATCTTTTCTCGTTGAACGCTAACGACAACCGGCGGCTCAGCTGAACATCAGCGCCGTGAGCACGAAATCCAGCGCCAGCACGGTGAGCGACGCGATCACCACCGTGCGGGTGGTCGCGCGCGAGACGCCTTCCGGCGTGGCCTTGGCCTCATACCCCTGATACAGGGCAATGAAGGTGACCGCCACACCAAACACGAAACTCTTGATGACGCCGTTCAGCACGTCATCCATGACATCGACGCCGGCCTGCATCTGCGACCAGAACGCGCCGGGGTCCACACCAATCAGCCCCACGCCGACGAAGTATCCGCCCAGAATACCCACGGCACTGAAAATCGCCGCCAGCAACGGCATGGCGATGAAGCCCGCCCAGAAGCGCGGCGCCAGCACGCGGGCCAGCGGATCGACGGCCATCATTTCCATGGCGATCAGCTGTTCGCCGGCTTTCATCAGGCCAATCTCGGCGGTGAGCGAGGTACCGGCGCGACCGGCAAACAGCAAGGCTGTCACCACCGGGCCCAGTTCGCGCACCAGCGACAGGGCCACCAGCAGGCCCAGCGCCTGTTCGGAGCCGTAGCGGTTGAGCGTGTTGTACCCCTGCAAGCCGAGCACGAAACCGACGAACAGACCCGACACCGCGATGATGATGAACGAATCGTTGCCGACAAAGCGCAGCTGCTCAACGACCAGACGTGGGCGGCGCAGCACATCGCCGGAAGCGGCGATCAGTGAAATCAACGTGCGCGCGGCATAGCCGAAGCGGCTGATCAGCACCAGAACGAAGCGGCCGATGGTGGAAATCATCGCGCGCCTCCGACCTTGCCCAGACCGAAGTCATCGGCCAGCGGCGCCCCGGGATAGTGGAACGGCACGGGGCCGTCCGCCTCGCCGTGCACGAACTGGCGCACGAACGGATCGGTCGATGCGGTCAGCTCGGCCGGCGTGCCCTCGGCGGCAATGCCACCGTTGGCAATGAAATAGACGTAATCGGCAATGTGGAACGTTTCCTGTACGTCGTGCGAGACGATGATGCTCGTCGCACCCAGCGCGTCGTTCAGCTTGCGGATCAGCGAGGCAGTGAGGCCCAGTGAGATCGGGTCCAGCCCGGCGAACGGCTCGTCGTAGAGGATGAGCGACGGGTCCAGCGCAATCGCCCGCGCCAGCGCCACGCGCCGCGCCATGCCGCCGGAAATCTCCGAGGGCATCAGGTCGCGCGCTCCGCGCAGGCCGACGGCGTTCAGCTTCATCAGCACCAGATCGCGGATGAGCGGCTCGGGCAGTTCGGTATGTTCGCGCAGCGGAAATGCCACGTTGTCGAACACGGACAGATCGGTAAACAGCGCCCCAAACTGGAACAGCATGCCCATCTGGCGGCGGGCGTCGTACAGCGCGCGCTTGTCCATGGCGCCGATGTCCTGACCGTGCACGCGGACCGTGCCCGCGGCGGCGCTCACCTGGCCGCCAATCAGCCGGAGAATCGTCGTCTTGCCGCAGCCGGAGCCGCCCATGACGGCCACCACGCTGCCCTTCGGCACGCGCATGCACAGGCCGGACAGGATGCGCCGCGCACCTGGCTGGTAGGCGAAATCGACCTGATCGAGTTCGACAACGGCGTTGGAAGGCTCGGTGGACACGGTGGAGTTCGGTGCAGAGGGCTCGACGGGTTGGCGGCTATGCAGTGCCGCATCTTGTTGTCTTGGCTGCCGCACCAGCTTGGCGCGGCCCGCCATTATAGGGGGAAACCCGCGTGCCCCGCCGGTCACGCTGCGCTTACCGACACGGTGTGTGGCTTGGGCGCCGCGATGCCCCCACGCGGCCCTTGCAGGTGGCGGAAGACAGTGCGCACGCCGCGAGAAAGCGGCTTATTCGCCACTATCCAGCCGCAGATCGGCTTGGCGAATCACCCCTTGCCAATGCGTGGCGTCGCGGCGGACGGCCTGCGCGAACGTGTCGGGCGCGTCCCATTCCGGCTCGAAGCCCCCGGCCCGCAACGTGTCGCGTACGTCGCTTGCCGAAATCGCGCGACGTAACTCCGCCGCGGCGCGCAACGACAGCAGGCGCGGCGTGCGCGCCGGCATGAAGGCACCGATCCACGCACTGCGATCAAATCCGGCGAGGCCGCTTTCGCGCAGCGTCGGCACAGCCGGTGCCAAGCGCGAACGTACATCGCCCGTGACGCCGAGCAACCGCAGCTGGCCGTTGGCCGCTGCCGCCGCCACGCTCGGATAGCAGGCGAAACAGGCGGCCATGCGGCCCGCCAGGACCTGCTGCACGAGGCCGGCTTCTCCGCGGACGGCGACGTGCGGCGCGTGAAAGGCGTAATCGCGGACAAACTGCTCGGCGACGAGGTGTGACCAGGTGCCGGCGACATCCGACCCGCAATTCACGGTGACCGTGTCGGCGCGGGCCTGCGCGAGCAGTTCCGTCACAGAAGAGAACGGCAGCCGCGCATCGACCGCAAGAAAGAGCGGCAGCGTCGCAACCATGGCGACCGGCTGGAAGTCGCGCAGCGGATCGTACGACGCCGCCTCCAGCGCTGGCTGGGCAACAAACGTGGTTTGGTGGAGCAGCAAGGTATGCCCGTCGGACGGCGCACGCGCGACCGTCTCGCCGGCGGCCATGCCGTTGCCGGCGGGGCGGTCCTCCACATCGACCTGCCGGCCCACCTGCGCCTGGAGCTGCGCGGCGAGCGCGCGGGCGAGCGCATCGAAAGCGCTGCCCTCGGCGGCCGGCACCACAAGGCGCATAGGCTGCGAGGGATATCCGCGCAACAGCGCATGCGCCGGAGACGCAAGCACCGCCGGCAGCACACCCAGCCAGGCCAAGGCGCGGCGCCGCTGCCGATTGGGCGCGTCGGTCACTTCTGCGGGCATATCGCTGGCGCAGGTGCGCATGGGCGGTGCTGGGATCACGGGGAGGATTTCATTCTAGAAACCGGCCCGCCCGCCCTGCACTCATGTAAACCATGTCGATGTAAACCATGAAGACGCGCCCGCCCGCGCCATGATGGACACACCAAACAAAAAGGCCCGCCGAGGCGGGCCTGAACCAATCGATTCCACCACGTGGTCAGCGCGGCAGTTCCGAATGGCCCATGAGAAACGCGTCGACTGCGCGGGCAGCCTGGCGGCCTTCGCGGATGGCCCACACGACGAGCGACTGGCCGCGGCGCACGTCACCGGCGGCAAACACCTTCGGCACGTTGGTGGCGTAGGCGTTGTCGCCTTCGGTGGAGGCACGCGCATTGTTGCGCGCATCCTTCGTCACGCCAAAGGCATCCAGCACGCCGCCGACCGGGTTGGTAAAGCCCATCGCCAGCAGGACCAGATCGGCCTTGAGGGTGAATTCGCTGCCCGCGACCTCGGCCATCTTGCCGTCCTTCCACTCGAGGCGAACGGCGGTCAGGCCCGTCACGCGGCCGTTCTCGCCGATCAGCGCCTTGGTGGCGACCGACCAGTCGCGCTCGCAACCTTCGTCATGCGACGACGACGTGCGCAGCTTGATCGGCCAGTAGGGCCACACCAGCGGCTTGTTCTCTTCTTCGGGCGGACGCGGCAGCAGTTCGAATTGCGTGACCGATGCGGCGCCATGGCGGTTGGACGTGCCAACGCAGTCCGAACCCGTGTCGCCGCCACCGATGACGATGACGTGCTTGCCGTCGGCGCGGATCGGGTTCGGCGCATCGCCGGCCACTTCCTTGTTCTGCGGGATCAGGAATTCGAGCGCGTAATGCACGCCGTCCAGATCACGGCCCGGCACCGGCAGATCGCGCGGCACTTCCGAACCGCCCGTCAGCACGACGGCGTCGAATTGCTTGAGGATCTCTTCCGCGGCGATGGTCTCGCGTGCGTCGTTGGTGATGCCGGCCGGAACCGTCTTGTCGCCCACCATCACGCCGGTGCGGAACGTCACGCCCTCGGCTTCCATCTGCTGCATGCGACGGTCGATCTGCGCCTTCTCCAGCTTGAAATCGGGGATGCCGTAGCGCAGCAGGCCGCCGATGCGGTCGTTCTTTTCGAACAGCGTCACATCGTGACCGGCGCGCGCCAGTTGCTGCGCTGCCGCCATGCCAGCCGGGCCCGAGCCGACAACGGCCACGGTCTTGCCAGTCTTGTGCTTCGGCACTTGCGGCGCGACCCAGCCTTCTTTCCAGGCCTTGTCGATGATGGCGTGCTCGATCGACTTGATGCCCACCGGCAGTTCGTTGATGCCCAGCGTGCAAGCCGCTTCGCACGGGGCCGGGCAGATGCGGCCCGTGAACTCGGGGAAGTTGTTGGTCGAGTGCAGCACCTCGATCGCGGTCTTCCAGTCCTGGCGATACACCAGGTCATTGAAGTCCGGGATGATGTTGTTGACCGGGCAGCCGTTGTTGCAGAACGGAATGCCGCAGTCCATGCAGCGTGCGCCCTGGATCTTGGCCTCGTTGTCCGCCAGCGCGAACACGAATTCCTTGTAATGCTTCACGCGCGCTTCGGGCGCTTCGTATGCCTCGTTCTGGCGGGGAAATTCGAGAAAACCGGTCGCCTTGCCCATGGTGTCCTTCCTGGCCCGATGCTGCTCTGCCGGCACAGTCGTGCTAGCCAGGCAGTCGAGCCTGTCTTGTGAGGTTGCGTTGTATTCGGTGGTGGCGAACGGCCGATCGGATCAGCCATTCGCCCAGTCGATTGGAATCAGGCAGCGATCTGTTCGCGGCCGGCTTCCTGTTCGCGTTCGTACATCTCGGCCAGCGCACGCTTGTACTCGGTCGGGAAGACCTTGACGAAGCGGCGGCGCGCGTTGTTCCAGTCGGCCAGCAGTTCCTTGGCACGCTCGGAGCCGGTGTAGCGGAAGTGCTTTTCCACCAGTGCCTTGAGCAGTTGCTCGTCGAGCACGCGTTCGCCGTTCACCTTGTGCCAGGTCGACGGCGTGTGGGCCTTCTCCTGGTCGGCCGCCGACAGCACGGATTCCAGTGCGACCTGCGCCGTGTTGCAGCGCTTGTCGAACAGGCCGTCTTCGTCATAGACGTAGGCCACGCCGCCCGACATGCCTGCCGCGAAGTTGCGGCCGGTAGCGCCGAGCACGACGACCGTGCCGCCGGTCATGTATTCGCAGCCGTGGTCGCCCGTGCCTTCCACTACCGTGGTGGCGCCGGAGTTGCGCACCGCAAAGCGCTCGCCTGCCACGCCGTTGAAGAACGCCTCACCGGCCAGCGCGCCGTACAGCACGGTGTTGCCGACGATGATGTTGGACGTCGGCTCACCGCGGAACTCGTGCGGCGGGCGCACGATCACGCGGCCGCCCGACAGGCCCTTGCCCACGTAGTCGTTGCCGTCGCCCACCAGATCCAACGTGATGCCGTGCGCCAGGAACGCGCCGAACGACTGGCCGGCCGTGCCCTGCATCTGCACGTGGATCGAATCATCAGGCAGACCTTCGTGGCCATAGCGCTTGGCGACCTCGCCCGACAGCATCGCGCCCACCGTACGGTTGACGTTGCGCACCGGCTGGATGAACGAGACACGCTCGCCCTTCTCCAGCGCAGCCTTGGACTTCTCGATGAGCTGGTGATCCAGCGCACGATCCAGACCGTGGTCCTGCACGTCGACCTGGTAGCACGGTTCGCCTTCCTTCTTCGCCGGCTGGTAGAAGATGCGCGCGAAGTCCAGACCGCGGGCCTTCCAGTGTTCGATACCGGCCTTCGTGTCGAGCAGATCCGCGCGACCGATCAGTTCGTTGAACGTGCGGATGCCCAGTTGCGCCATGATTTCGCGCACTTCCTCGGCCACGAAGAAGAAGTAGTTCACCACGTGCTCGGGCTTGCCCGAGAACTTCTTGCGCAGCACCGGATCCTGCGTCGCCACGCCGACCGGGCAGGTATTCAGGTGGCACTTGCGCATCATGATGCAGCCTTCAACCACCAGCGGGGCGGTCGCAAAGCCGAACTCGTCGGCGCCCAGCAGCGCACCGATCGCGACGTCACGGCCGGTCTTCATCTGGCCGTCGGCCTGCACGCGGATGCGGTTGCGCAGGCCGTTGAGCATCAGCGTCTGCTGCGTCTCGGCCAGGCCCAATTCCCACGGCGTGCCGGCATGCTTGATCGACGACCACGGCGAAGCACCGGTGCCGCCATCATGACCCGCGATCACCACGTGGTCTGCCTTCGCCTTGGCGACACCTGCCGCCACCGTGCCCACGCCCACTTCCGACACCAGCTTGACCGACACGTCCGAACGCGGGTTCACGTTCTTCAGGTCGTGGATGAGCTGCGCCAGGTCTTCAATCGAATAGATGTCGTGGTGCGGCGGCGGCGAGATCAGGCCCACGCCCGGCACTGCGTAACGCAGCTTGCCGATGTAATCCGTCACCTTGTGGCCGGGCAACTGGCCGCCCTCGCCGGGCTTCGCGCCCTGCGCCATCTTGATCTGGATCTGATCGGCCGACGCCAGGTACTCGGCCGTCACGCCAAACCGGCCCGACGCCACCTGCTTGATCTTCGAGCGCAGCGAATCGCCTTCTTGCAGTTCCAGATCGCGCTCGACCACTTCGCGGCCGATCACGTCCGACAGCTTCGTGCCCTGCTTGATGGGAATGCCGCGCAGCTCGTTGCGGTAACGACGCTCGTCTTCACCGCCTTCGCCCGTGTTCGACTTGCCGCCGATGCGGTTCATCGCCACGGCCAGCGTGGTGTGCGCTTCCGTGCTGATCGAACCCAGCGACATGGCGCCCGTGGCAAAGCGCTTGACGATCTCCTTGGCCGGCTCGACTTCTTCCAGCGGAATCGCGCGCGCCGGGTCCACCTTGAACTCGAACAGGCCGCGCAGCGTCATGTGCCGCTTGCTCTGATCGTTGATGAGGTTCGCGTATTCCTTGTACGTCTGGTACGAATTCGCCCGCGTCGCATGTTGCAGCTTGGCGATCGAATCCGGCGTCCACATGTGCTCTTCACCGCGGACGCGGTAGGCGTATTCGCCGCCGGCGTCCAGCATGTTGGCCAGCACCGGCGCATCGCCAAAGGCGTCGCGATGCAAGCGCAGCGCTTCTTCAGCCACCTCGAAGATGCCGATGCCGCCCACGTTGGATGCCGTGCCCTGGAAGTACTTGTCGACCAGTTCACGCGACAGACCGATCGCTTCGAAGATCTGCGCGCCGGTGTACGACATGTACGTCGAGATGCCCATCTTGGACATCACCTTGTGCAGGCCCTTGCCGATCGCCTTGGTGAAGTTGTAGATCGCCTTCTCGGCGGTCAGGCCGAGGCCCGGTGCCAGTTCGGCCAGCGTTTCCATCGCCAGGTACGGGTGCACGGCTTCCGCACCGTAGCCGGCCAGCAGGGCGAAGTGATGCACTTCGCGGGCCGAACCGGTCTCGACGACCAGACCGGTGCTCGTGCGCAGGCCCTTTTCCACCAGGTGATGGTGGATGGCGGACGTAGCCAGCAGCGCCGGAATGGCTGCCTGCTTCTCGTCGACCGCGCGGTCGGACACGATCAGGATGTTGTAGCCCGACTTGACCGCATCGACGGCTTCGGCGCACAGCGAGGCCAGGCGCGCTTCGATACCTTCCTTGCCCCAGGCCACCGGGTAGCAGATGTTCAGCTCGTAAGCCATGAACTTGCCGCCGGTGTAGTGCTCGATGTTGCGGATCTTCGCCATGTCCTTGAAGTCCAGCACGGGCTGGCTCACTTCAAGACGCATCGGCGGGTTGATGTTGTTCAGCTCAAGCAGGTTCGGCTTCGGCCCGATGAACGAGACGAGCGACATCACCACGTTTTCGCGGATCGGGTCGATCGGCGGGTTCGTGACCTGCGCGAACAGTTGCTTGAAGTAGTTGTAGAGCGTCTTGTTCTTGGAGGACAGCACGGCCAGCGGGCTGTCGTTGCCCATGGAGCCGGCGGCTTCTTCACCGTTGGCGGCCATCGGGGCCATCAGGAACTTGACGTCTTCCTGCGTGTAGGCGAAGGCCTGCTGGCGATCCAGCAGCTTGGCGGCCGGCTTGGTCTCTGCCGCCACGTCTTCCGGCTTGGCTTCCAGCTCGTCGAGCTTGATGCGCACGGCGTCGATCCAGCTCTTGTACGGCTTGGCGTTGGCCAGGTTGTCCTTGAGTTCCTTGTCGTCGATGATGCGGCCCTGCTCCATGTCGATCAGGAACATCTTGCCCGGCTGCAGACGCCACTTCTTGACGATGCGCGACTCGGGAATCGGCAGCACGCCGGCTTCGGACGCCATCACGACCATGTCGTCGTCGGTGACGTAATAACGCGCCGGACGCAGGCCGTTACGGTCGAGCGTCGCGCCGATTTGGCGGCCGTCGGTAAAGCAGATGGCGGCGGGGCCGTCCCACGGCTCCATCATTGCAGCGTGGTATTCGTAGAAAGCGCGACGGTTGTCGTCCATCAGCGTGTGCTGTTCCCACGCTTCCGGAATCATCATCATCATCGCCTGGGCCAGCGGATAGCCGGCCATTGTCAGCAGTTCGAGGCAGTTGTCGAACGAAGCCGTATCCGATTGACCCGGATAGATCAGCGGCCACAGCTTCGGCAGATCATCGCCCAGCACCGGCGACGAGATGCCGCCCGTACGCGCGTTGATCCAGTTGACGTTGCCCTTGACGGTGTTGATTTCGCCGTTGTGCGCAACCATGCGGTACGGGTGCGCCAGTTCCCATGCAGGGAACGTGTTGGTCGAGAAACGCTGATGCACCAGCGCCAGCGCCGACACCGTGCGCGGGTCTGCCAGGTCCTGGTAGTAGCGGCCGACCTGTTCGCACAGCAGCAGACCCTTGTAGACGATCGTGCGCGCCGACATCGACGGCACGAAGTATTCCTTGCCGTGCTTGAGCTTGAGCGCCTGGATGGCGTGGCTGGCGGTCTTGCGGATCACGTACAGCTTCCGCTCCAGCGCATCGGTGGTCATGATGTCGCGGCCGCGCCCGATGAAGATCTGGCGGATCACCGGCTCCGTCTTCTGCACCGTGGGCGACATCGGCATGGTCTTGTCGACCGGCACGTCGCGCCAACCCAGCACAACCTGGCCTTCCAGACGCACGGTGCGCTCAAGTTCCTGTTCGCAAGCGAGGCGCGAGGCGTGTTCCTTCGGCAGGAAGATCATGCCGACGCCGTATTCGCCGGCCGGCGGCAGGTTGATGCCCTGCTTGGCCATCTCTTCGCGGAAGAACTGATCGGGAATCTGCAGCAGGATGCCTGCCCCGTCGCCCATCAGCGGGTCGGCACCGACGGCGCCCCGGTGGTCGAGGTTGTGCAGGATGCGCAAGCCTTGCTGGACGATCTCGTGGCTCTTCTTGCCCTTGATGTGGGCGACGAAGCCGACGCCGCAAGCGTCGTGTTCATTGGTCGGGTCGTACAGACCCTGGGCCGACGGCGCCGACGGCGTGATGGGGAAGGAATGTTGTTCCACGGCGATCTTCCGAGGTTGTAGGTGCAACGCGCCGTGGGAGGCCCTCGCGATGGTGCGGATGCGGTGGCAGACAAGCAATGGCGCGCCGCACCATGAATGCGGGGTGAAACGAATATAAAAGAGTGGCCCGTAACAGGCAAAATTTTTTAAATGGGGTCGGAACAAATTAATAAATGCACGACATCAGTGCGGGTTTATTAATGGGGACAGATCAAAATCGGTGCGATTGATGTCGTCTGCATGACGGCGTCGCCGCCCCTATTCGATGCGCGCGCTGCTCTCCGTTCCCACTTCTGCGGTGCGACGAGGCGGCCGCCCCTTGGGCAATGGGGCAACGCGACGGCCTCCGGTGCGCGCCAAGGTAGCGAGAAACGCCTCGTTGCCGAGCGGCCAACCGCTGTGCACATGCTGGCGGATCTGCGTCAGCTGGTCTGAACCCAGACCTTCGTGCCACAACGTCCGGTATCGCGACTGCCGCTCGAACGGCGTGTTGCCAAGCCGCCAATAGCAATAGTGGTCACTCACCCACGGAATGGATTGGATGCCGACGTGGTGACGATACGTGCTCCATCGATCTTCCTCCGGCGTGCTGACGAGGCCTGCGCGTGTGGCGTTCGATTCCACGTACAACAGGATCGGCAGCACCCACTCGGCGGGGTCCAGTACCGTCGAGCGGAAACGCCCTTCCCACAACGTGCCGCTGCGATCCGCCGCAGCGTTGAAGTAGCGCGTATAGCGCCGTCCCACGGCCTGCAGCGTTCGCGAGAGGCTATCCGCCACCTTGGGTGTTCCCACCAGATGGACGTGATTCGGCATCAGCGAAAACCCATGGATGGCGAAGTCATGCTCGCGGGCGGCCATGCGCAGCGTGTCGAGATAGAACGCGTAGTCGTCGTCGCCGCGAAAGACGGTCTGGCGATTGTTGCCGCGCTGCAACACGTGCACCGGGACATCGATTGGACTGAGACGAGGCAGGCGAGCCATGGGAAAAAACAGGGGGAAGAAAAGCACCATCGTAGCCGGAGCTCGCGAATCTGTCCCCAATTTTTAGAGCGCAAACGCTTGCATGACGCTGTCGCGGGGGCGCAACGGCGAAGTTTGCGTACCGTCAAATCGGCGGCCCGATGCGCCATCGACGACCGGCCCAACTTGATCCCAAGCAAATCGGCAAGGCAACTTCCCCGCGAGACTGGCTCCCATCACATCACGAGACAACACGAGAGGGAGCGTTTCATGGCTTTTTACCGCCTAGCCGCAGTCGCCGCAGCCGCCGGCATGTTTGCCGCCGGATTCAGCCCGGCCGCATTTGCGCAGAGCACCGATTTGGCGCCCGCCACTGGCAATTGGATGGTGCGCCTGCGCGCCGTCAACCTGACAGCCGCCAACAAGTCCGATGCAGTGCCGGCGCTTGCCATTCCGGCGGATGCCATTCAGATCAACAACAAGGTTTTGCCTGAGCTGGACATCTCGTACTTCTTTACGCCGCACCTCGCGGCCGAGCTGATCCTGACGTACCCGCAGCAGCACGACGTGACCGTCATGCAAAGTGCGCTGGGCGGCCCGACAAAGATCGGCAATTTCCGCCACCTGCCGCCGATTCTGACGATGCAGTATCACTTCACGCCCGAGTCGCGCTTCAAGCCGTACGTGGGTGCGGGCATCAACTACACGCGCATTTCGAATGTGAATCTGCAGGTGCCGGGCGTTGGCCCGCTCGACCTCAGCAAGAACAGCTTCGGCCCGGCGCTGCAGGTCGGCTTCGACTATCGCCTGACCGAACGCCTCTATTTCAACGTCGACCTGAAGAAGACCTGGATCAGCGCCGACGTGAAGGCGGCCGGCCAGACCATCAGCAAGGTCAAGGTTGACCCGTGGCTGCTGGGCGTCGGCCTGGGCTATCGCTTTTAAGGGAGGACGATCAGCGATCCGACACTGTCCTGATCGACTTTTACCGACGTGCCGCAGGGGCCGTCGACGGCGGGGGCGCTCGTCGGCGGTGGTTGGCGCGTTCGGCCCGGCATGCGTTGGGGCGGCCGGGCATTTTTTTTGGGCGCTCGGTTTAGATCAGTTGCCGGATGTTCGGGGAGGTAGGCAAGCGAGTAGCCGCCCCGCTAGCGCCGTCGCTCAAACTGCATCCACCGCAAAGATGCGGCGATGCTCCTTGATGGCATAGCGATCCGTCATGCCGGCAATGTAATGCGCAATCCAGCGCGGCTGCTCTTCAGGGTTGGCTTTCGCCTGGTATTGCGGCGGCAGCAGACGCGGATCATCCATGAACGCGCCGAACAGATCGTCGATGATGCGGCGCGCCTTGGCCGCCATGCGCATCACGAGGTAATGCCGATACAGGTTATCGAACAGGAAACGCTTGAGCGCCCGCGCCTCTTCGCGCATCGGCTCGGAGAACGCAACGAGCGCCGGCGCGGCACGCACATCGTCGATGCATTGCGGCGCGACTTCAGCGATGCCCGTGCGCGTGGTGCCGATCAGATCGACGATCAGCGCGTTGATGATGCGACGAATGGTTTCGTTGATCAGGCGTCGGCCGCTGACGTCCGGAAATGCCGCCTCGGCTTCGCGCCGATGGATGGCCCACAGCGGCACGTCTTCGAGTTGCTCCAGCGTGATCAGGCCGGAGCGCAGGCCGTCGTCGATATCGTGGTTGTTGTACGCGACCTCATCGGCGAGGTTGGCGAGTTGCGCTTCCAGCGAAGGCTGCTGCCCTTCGAGAAAGCGCCGCCCCAGGTCACCCAGCGTCGCCGCGTTATTGCGGGAACAATGTTTGAGGATGCCCTCGCGCGTTTCGAACGTCAGGTTCAGCCCGTCGAAACCGCCGTAGCGCTCTTCCAGCCGATCGACCACGAGCAGGCTCTGCAGGTTGTGCTCAAACCCGCCGTACGGCTTCATGCAATCGTTGAGCGCATCCTGCCCGGCATGGCCGAACGGCGTGTGGCCCAGATCATGTGCCAACGAAATCGCTTCGACGAGATCCTCGTTCAGGCGCAGGCTGCGCGCGATCGAACGGGCAATCTGCGCGACTTCCAGACTGTGTGTGAGCCGCGTCCGGAACAGGTCGCCCTCGTGATTCACGAAGACCTGCGTCTTGTATTCGAGCCGGCGGAAAGCGGTGCTGTGGATGATGCGATCGCGGTCACGCTGGAACTCGGTGCGCGACGTGGACGGCGGCTCGGCGTGGACGCGGCCGCGCGTCTGCGCCGAATGCGCGGCGTAGGGAGCGAGAGGGCCTTCGAGATCGAACGGCGCGGACGGCACATCAAATCGGTCGTTCATCGGGCCATCTCGTCTTGTCTCAGGCGACGGGCGCCTCGGTCGGCGGTCGCAGCACGGCGTGCTGCAAGGTGGCGCGCAAATCAGCGTCGGGCACCGTGGTCACGAAGGCCTGGCCCAGCTTGCGCAGGAGTACGAACTTGATCTCGCCGGCTTCGGCCTTTTTGTCGACGCGCATCAGGTCGATGAACCGATCAACGCCGAGGTCCGGCGCCACCGTCGGCAAGTTGGCGGCACGCGTCAGCGCAGTGATCCGGTTACGCGTGTCGATATCAATAAAGCCGAGGCGATGCGACAGGTCCGCCGCCATCACCATGCCGCAGCCGACGGCCTCGCCGTGCAGCCATTCGCCATAGCCCAGACCGGCTTCGATGGCGTGGCCAAAGGTGTGACCGAAATTGAGGGTGGCACGCAGACCGGTCTCCCGCTCATCCTGTGCCACGACTGCGGCCTTGATGCGCACCGAACCGCGCACGGCCTCGGTCATCAGGTCGGTGTCGCAGTCGTTGAGGCCCTTGATGTTCTGCTCGATCCAGGCGAAGTAATCGGCATCGGCAATCGCGCCGTGCTTGATGACCTCGGCCATGCCTGCAGCCAGCTCACGCGCCGGCAGCGTGCGCAGCGTATCGATATCGGCCAGCACCGCCTGCGGCTGGTGGAATGCGCCGATCATGTTCTTGCCCAGCGGGTGGTTGATGCCCGTCTTGCCACCCACCGAAGAATCGACCTGCGACAACAGCGTCGTCGGCACCTGGACGAAGGGCACGCCGCGCATGTAGCAGGCGGCGGCAAAGCCCGTCATGTCGCCAATCACGCCGCCACCGAGGGCGATCAGCGTGGTCTTGCGATCTGCGCCTGCGGTCAACAGCGCGTCGAAGATGCGGTTGAGCGTGTCCCACTTCTTGAACGATTCGCCATCAGGCAGCACGACCGTGTCGACCTCCTTGCCGAGCGAACGAATGGCCGCTTCGACCTTGGCCGCATACAACGGTGCGACGGTCTCGTTGGTGACGATCACGGCACGCGCGCTGCGAATGTGGGGGGCAAACAACTCAGCCTTGGACAGCAGCCCCGAGCCGATATGGATCGGATAGGCGCGATCGCCAAGGTCAACATCAACGGTAATCATGACTGAGAGGAGACTTGCGAGGAGGTGGACGAGCCTGCGGGCGGAGCCACAATGCCGGCCACTTCGAGTTGCATCAGGACCATATTAACAAGCTGCGCGACGGTGGGCTTGCCGGTTTCGATGACGAAATGCGCCACGTCACGGTACAGCGGATCGCGGATCGCATGCAGTTCCTCGAGCTTGGCGCGCGGGTTTTCTGTCTGCAGCAGCGGCCGGTTCTTGTCGTGGCGCGTGCGCAGATACAGGTCATGCGGATTGGCGCGCAGGTAGATCACCGTACCGCGTTCGCGCAGGAACGCCCGGTTTTCGGCCCGCAACACGGCACCCCCGCCCGTGGCGATGACCACGCCGTCGCGCGCGGTCAGCTCGTCGATCATGTGGGTTTCGCGATCGCGAAAACCGACCTCGCCTTCGTGCTCGAAAATGACCGGCACCCGCACACCGCAGCGCGCTTCGATCTCATGGTCGGAGTCGAAGAACGGCAGATCGAGCCGACGCGCCACCGCCCGGCCGACCGTGGTCTTGCCCGCGCCCATCAAGCCGACGAAAAATACGTTCGAAACAGACAAAATCGCGTGAAATCAGGAATTTGAGCCTGATTGTAGTGGCATTTGGTCACCATCCTGCACAAACCCCGCCGCAGGACACAAAAAAGCCCGGCGCTCCATTCAGGAGGCCGGGCTTTTTGATCGAAACGCCGCCGTCGGTTACTTCAGCGACAGTTGATCGGAGAGCACACGCGGCGTCAGGAAGACCAGCAACTCGGTGCGGTTGTTGATCTTGTTGGTGCTCTTGAACAGGTTGCCCAGCACCGGAATGTCGCCCAGCAGCGGCACCTTGTTGATGTCGGTCCGCTCATTCTGCGTATAGATACCACCGATCACGACCGTGCCGCCGTTTTCGACCAGCACCTGCGTCTGCACGTGCTTGGTGTCGATGGCGAAGCCGTTGGTGGTCTGGATACCTACGCTGTCCTTGTTGACGTCCACGTCCAGGAAGATGTTGCCGTCCGGCGTGATCTTGGGCGTCACTTCCAGCTTCAGGTTGGCCTTCTTGAACTGCACCGAAGTCGCACCGGAAGACGTCGCTTGTTGGTACGGAATCTCAGTACCTTGCTCGATCAGCGCCTTGATGTTGTCGGCAGTCACGACACGCGGGCTGGAGACGATCTTGCCGCGGCCATCAGCCTCCAGCGCAGACAGCTCCAGCGCCAGGAAGCGGCCGGCACCGGCGTTGAACAGGCTCACGGCCACGCTAGCTGCGTTCACGCCGTTGATGCCATTGGCCGGGAAGCTGATCGCGGGGCTGTTGTCCCACGTGGCGTTTTGCGTCACAGGCGACACCACGTTGGTGTAGGTATTGCCATAACCGGCGCCGTTCGTCTTGGAGGCGAAGCCGAGCTTGGCGCCGAGGTTGCGGCTGAACGTGTCGTCCGCCTCGACGATGCGCGCTTCGATCATCACTTGGCGAACCGGAATGTCGATCTTCAGCAGGAACGCCTGCACTTCCTCCAGCTTGCTCGGGATGTCCGAGACGAACAGCTGATTCGTCCGCGTATCGGCCGTGAGCGAGCCGCGCTTGGACAGGATCCGAGAAGTCGTACCGCCGGCAGCACCACCTGCCCCGCCGGCAGCCCCGGTACCCAGCAGCATGTTGCGCACGTCACCGGCGCTCTGATAGTTCAGGCGGAACACCTGGCTGCGCAGCGGCTCCAGCTCGGTCACTTGCTGTTGCGACTCAAGCTCGGCCTTTTCCTTCGTGGCCAGCTCGCCGCGCGGGGCAACCCACAGCACGTTGCCGTTGCGACGCGACGCCAAGCCCTTCGAATCCAGCACGATCTGCAGTGCCTGATCCCAGGGCACATCTTTCAGACGCAGCGAAAGGGTGCCCGTCACGCTGTCGCTCGTCACGATGTTGAGGTTCGTGAAGTCTGCGAAGACCTGCAGCAACGAACGCACATCGATGTTCTGGAAGTTCAGCGACAGGCGCTCACCGCGGTAGCCCGGGCCGGAAATCAGCTTGTTCGGGTCTTCCTTGGTCGGGCGCACTTCCACGACGAACTGCGTGTCGGTCTGGTACGAGCTGTACTGCCAGTTGCCGCGTGGCTCGATGATCAGGCGAGCGCCGGTGCCGTTGTCGGTCGCGCGCATGGCCTGCACGGGCGTGCCGAAATCGCTCACGTCGTACCGACGGCGCAGCGACTGCGGCAGCGTCGCACCGACGAAGTCCACGACGAGGTTCTGGCCTTGCTGGGCGATGTTGATCGCCGAGTTGGCAGTCGACAGGTCGACCACGACGCGGCCGGCGAGATCCTCGCCGCGGCGGAAATCAACGTTGCGCACCGCCGGGCGCTCGGCGCCTGCGACGGGCGTCGGCGCCGAGAACGTCGGCGCCGCGACAGCCGCGGCCACGGGCGCAGCTTCCAGCGTCAGCACGTACTGGTTACCACGCACTTCCGATTTGTATTGCGTCTGGCGCGCGAGATCGAGCACAACGCGGGTACGGTCGCCAATCTGCACCACGTTCGCCGAACGCAGCAGCTTGCCGCCGTATTGGTAATTGGCGCGGCCCTGCGCGAAGCTGGCCCCGAAGAAGTCGATGGCGATGCGCGCTGGCTGCTGCGTGCTGAACTCCACCGGCTTCTGGGTCGGCGCGCTCTTGAGCGTGACCGTCACCACGGTGGATTCGCCGGCCGTGGCCTGCTCCACCTTTTCGATCGTGTTGCCGGAGACGGCCGCTGCAGGCGCCGCCTGCTGGGCGGCGGCCTGACCGGCCACCATGAACAGGCACAGCGAAAGCCATGCCACCGCGCCCCCCCGGGCCACTCGGGCTGCCTGCGAGAGGCCGCCCTTCACAAGACGCATCGTCATTGCGCGCTCTCCTGAACTTTCAGGGTCGTCATTTTTTCTTTCCATTCGGTCGTGCCTTCGCGCACCAGCTCACGCAGGGTGAGTTCCTGGTCTCCGATGCGGACGATGCGACCATAGTTTTGTCCGATGTACTGCCCCACATGCACATGCTGCGTCTTGTCCCCGACAGACAGGACACCTTCCGTCTCGCCATTGCGCTTCATCGTCCCGACCAGCTTGAAGGCTTCCAGCGGATAGTCTTCCAGCGGCTCGCGACGGCGATTCGGTTCCGGCGATTCGTTCTGCGCGCGCGACAGTTCTGCCACCTTCTGCACGCTGAACGGATCAGTCTGCTTGGTGGTCGTGTATTCGCGCGGCGCGTAAGGCTTGGGCTCGGGCAGCGGCGGCACGGTCGTACTGACGCTCTGGCGCGCTTGCTGCATCCATTGCTGCAATTCATCGTCTTCGCTTGCGCCGCAGGCCGTCAGCACGACGGCCAGGCACAGCGGCGACAGACGCAGAACGCGCGACATGCGGCGACGGCTCACGGTGCGGCCCCTCATTTGGCGCCTCCCTTGGCGGCTGCATTCGCCTTGCGCTGGGCAGCCTGCTCGTCGGCGTCGAGCGCCCGGTAGGCCTCGGCGCGCGTTTCCATCACCATGCCGCCATCCTTGGTGCCTGTCAGCGAGATGTTCTGCAGCGTGACGATGCGCGAGAGCGCCGCCACGTCGGCAGCAAAGAGCGCCATGTCGTGATAGCGACCATTCACCTTCACCGCGACCGGGATCTCGGCGTAGTAAGGCTTGATCACGGCGCCGGACGGGCGGAACAGATCGAAGGTCAGCCCACGCGCGATACCGGCATGGTTGACGTCGGCCAGCAGCGCGTCCATCTCGGTCTTGTTGGGCAGTTGCAGTTCGAGCTTCGCGACACGCTGCTCCACCTCGGTCTTCTGCTTGCGCAGCGCTTCGAGGTTCACCACCTGCGCGAGCTTGCTCTGGTATGCCGACTTGAGGTTGTCCTGCTCGGTGCGCTTGGCGTCGCGTTCGTCAAACTTGCCGCTCCAATAGAACTGCCAGCCCAGGCCGATCACCAGCACGGCGGAGAGAATCATGAACAGGATGCGCGGCGCGATCGGCCACGTTTCCGGCTCGTTCAGGTTCAGGCCACGGAACTGGCTGACCAGGTCTTCCAACGAAATTTCGGTCGAGAGCGCCATGGTTATTTCCCCGCCGTGGCCGCACCGGGCTTGGCCGGCGTTGCCGGTTCGGCCTTCCACTGGAAGCGGATCGTGAAGTTGAACAGGCGGCGCTGTTCCTTCAGGTTGTTCGTCATGGTGGTGGCCACCGATTCGCCCAGTTCGGCATGGTCGAGCCAGGGCACCGCGCCCAGGTTGCGCAGCAGGTCCGAGACGCGCTCGTTCGACTGCGCCACCCCGGATACCGTGTAACGCTCGCTTTCCTGCTTCAGCGATGTGAGATAGATACCGTCCGGCACCTGGCGCACCAGTTCTTCAAGCAACTGCACCGGGCGGTTGCGCTGGTTTTGCAGACTCTCCACGGCCTGCTGACGTTGCAGCAGGTCGTCGATGTCCTTCTTGAGGGTGTTGACCTCGGCGATCTGCTTGTCCATCTCCGCGTTCTTCTGCGTGAGGATGTCGTTGATGCGTTGCGCCTCTTCGGTCTGGTGATCGATCACCATGCCGCCCAGGAATACCACCACCGCACCCACGGCAGCGGCGGCGCCGAGGCTCATGAATACCTTCTTGCGCTTACCGGCGCGTCGCTCCGCGTGATACGGCAGCAGGTTCACGCTCGGGAGCGCATTCACAGCATGTGCGCTTTCATTGGCCATCGTCAGCTCCTTATTGCAGCCCGCGCAGGGCGAGGCCCGCGCTGACGATGTAGGCCGGCAGATCGCGCTGCAGATAGCGCGCGTTGACGTTCTTGGCCGCGCCCATATTGGCGAACGGATTGGCCAGCGTCGTATTGATCTGCGTCTGCTGCTGGATGGCGGTCTGCACGCCCAGCAACGATGCGTGGCCGCCCGACAGCACGATCTCGTCGACGCGGCCGACGCTCGAGGTCGACAGGAAATTCTGGATGGCCTGACCGACTTCCATGGCCAGCGTCTCAAGCGAGGGCTTGAGCAGCTGGCTGCGGTATTCGTCGGGCAGCGTGTTCTTGCGCTTCTTCACCTCGGCCTTGAGCAGATCGAGGGAGAACAGACGGGAAATGCTCTGCGTAAGCTGGTCGCCCGATCCCGACATCGGCTGCTCGTACAACTCCTTCCAGCCCTGGTAGAACAATGCGTGCGAGCGCGCACCGCCCAAGTGGAACATCGCCACGACGGGCATGTCGCGCGTCTCGATCTCGCTGGCGTCCGGCTTCACGGCGAGCATGTGCGTCATGGCGCGCTGGATGGCGTTTTCCTCCACGTCCATGACGATCGCTTTCAGACCGGCCATCTCGGCGGCGGTCACGCGCTCGGTCACACGCTCGGACACCGTTGCCGTGACGCGCACGCCGATCCCGCCTTCGGTTTCGGACGGACCGATCACGACATAGTCGAAATTGACGTTCTGCGAGGGCGGAAACAGCCGGTTGGCTTCGCTCTCGACCTGCACGAAGAGTTCGTCTTCAGTCAGGTTGTCGGGCAGGCTGACGGTTTGCGATTCCGTCAGGCTCGCGGGAATGGCAAGCACGGCTTCCTTACCGCGAATGCCGGCCTTGGCGATGGCGCGCTTGAGCGCATTGCCCACCGCATCGATATTCACCAGATTGCCGTCAGCGACGGCACTGCGTTCAATCAGCTCGCTGGCGCATTTTTCGAGACGGAAATCCCCCTGCTTGCCGTTGGCGGACAACTCCACCACCTTGACGCTGGAAGACCCGATATCTATCCCGACGATATTGCGGCGCAGCAGGCCGGACAACAAACCCCGTCGCACAGAGACACCCCACCGTTTATAGTTTTTTGAACCCTGGCGCCCGTCGCAAATCCAACGTGCGCCATAGCCTGCTTAGATTTGCTGCTGGATTCTCACAAAATCCTTTAGAACAGGCAAACGCTCAGGCAGACCGCGATGCATTTCGCGCCATGCCCTTCCGAAAGCGTTGTCAAAACCCCACGGTCGGGGGATACCCCTTTCGTCTGACTTGATTTCCGCTCCGTCTACTTCTAACGGCGGATTCTTAGCCGCCTTGAATCGAGATACCGCCGGCGCACAATCTGCGCCCGGACGGTGCATGGCGCGGCGCACAAGTGCCAGCGCCTCCGCTGCGGTGACAGCGGTTACGTGCTGTTACGTCCAAGGCAGCCGGACCGCCGAAGCCTCAACGATATAATCGCCGCCACGCTGACTGACACCCCCGGTGCCCACCTGTAATGGCTACTGCCCAAACCACCCCAGCTTCGCCCAAGCCGCCCAAGGCCCGTCGCCCACTGTGGGCGCGACTGCTTCTCTGGATGCTCGGCCTGTTCGTTGCCATGGGGGTCGTCGGGGCGCTGCTGCTGGGCTATGCCCTGCTCGTCGCCGCGCCCAACCTGCCGTCGCTCGACGCCATCACCGATTACCGCCCGAAGATTCCGCTGCGTGTCTACACCGCCGACAACGTCCTCATCGGCGAATTCGGTGAAGAGCGCCGCAGCTTCGTGCCGATCACGCAGATGCCCGACGTGATGAAGCGCGCGGTCCTGGCCATCGAAGATGACCGCTTCTACGAGCACGGCGGCGTCGACTTCATCGGCGTCCTGCGCGCGGGCCTGGCGAACCTGCATGGCGGCCTGTCGCAAGGCGCGTCGACCATCACGATGCAGGTGGCGCGCAACTTCTTCCTGTCGAGCGAGAAGACGTACACGCGCAAGATCTACGAGATCTTGCTCTCGTACAAGATCGAGGCGAGCCTGACAAAGGATCAGATCCTCGAGCTGTACATGAACCAGATCTACCTGGGCCAGCGCGCGTACGGCTTTGCGAGCGCCGAGCAGATCTACTTCGGCAAGAACATCAAGGACATCACCCTGGCCGAAGCGGCCATGCTGGCCGGCCTGCCGAAGGCGCCGTCGGCGTACAACCCGGTGGTGAACCCGAAACGCGCGAAGGTGCGTCAGGAATACATCCTGCAGCGCATGCGCGACCTGCACTACATCACCCCGGAGCAGTACACCCAGGCCATCAATGAGCAACTGCCGGTGCGTGGCGAAGGCCATGAGTTCGACGTGCACGCCGAGTACGTGGCTGAAATGGTGCGCCAGCTCATGTACGCGCAATACCGCGAAGAAACCTACACGCGCGGGCTGAACGTCTACACGACGCTGCGCAAGGCGGATCAGGACGTCGCGTATCAATCCGTGCGTCGCGGCATTCTCGACTACGAGCGCCGTCACGGCTATCGCGGCCCTGAAGCATTCATCGACCTGCCCTCCGATGCGGAGGAACGCGAACAGGCGATCGACGATGCCCTGCTGGAACATCCGAACAGCGACGATCTGCAATCGGCCGTGGTGGTGAGCGTGACACCCAAGCTGGTGCGCGCGACGATGCTGACCGGCGAGACGATCGACCTGACCGGCGACGGCCTGCGCTTTGCACAGGCCGCGCTGTCGAACAACGCGCAGCCGAAGATCAAGCTCCGCCCGGGCGCGGTGATCCGCGTGATCGAAGATCCGAAGACGCAGAAGTGGTCGATCACGCAGCTGCCGGAAGTGGCCTCGGGCTTCGTCTCGCTGGATCCGCAAACGGGCGCGATCTACTCGATGGTCGGCGGCTTCGATTTCAACCGCAGCAAGTTCAACCACGTCACGCAGGCGTGGCGCCAGCCGGGTTCGAGCTTTAAGCCGTTTATCTACTCAGCGGCGGTGGACAAGGGTTTCTCGCCGTCTACCGTCATCAATGATGCGCCGCTCTCGATCCCGACGGGCGACACCGGCGGCCAGGTGTGGGAGCCGAAGAACTACGGCGGCGGCTACGACGGCCCGATGACGATGCGCCGCGCGCTGCAGAAATCGAAGAACCTGGTGTCCGTGCGCATCCTGCGGGCGATCGGTACGCAGTACGCGCAGCAGTACATCACGCGCTTCGGGTTCGATGCCGATCGGCACCCCGCCTATCTGCCCATGGCGCTGGGCGCCGGCTCGGTGACGATGTTGCAGATGGCGAGCGGCTACTCGGTGTTTGCCAACGGCGGCTACCGCGTGAACCCGTACATCATCGATCGCGTGGTCGATGCGCGCGGCACGGTCGTGCAGCAAAGCCATCCGATGACCGCCGGCAAGGATGCCGTGCGCGTGATCGATCCGCGCAACGACTTCATCATGGATTCGCTGCTGCGCAGCGTGGTGTCGAACGGCACGGGCTACCAGGCCAAGGTCAAGCTGGGCCGCAACGACATGGCCGGCAAGACCGGCACCACCAACGACTCGTTCGACGCGTGGTTCTGCGGCTACACGCCCAAGCTGGTCGGCGTGGCCTGGATGGGTTACGACAACCCGCGCAGCCTCGGGGATCGCGAAACCGGCGGCGGCCTGGCCCTGCCGATCTGGATCAACTACATGAGCTACGCACTGAAGGGCGAACCGCAGACCGAGCGCCAGCCGCCGGAAGGCGTCGTGCAGATGGCGGGCGACTGGGCCTACGAGGAATACGCCAACGGTCAGGGCGTGGCGTCGGTGGGCCTGGGCGATGCACTGCCGGGAGCCTCTGCGCCGGGCGGCGACCCGTCACAACAGCCTGGCATCAACCTGGCGCCGACGCAGGAACAGGAGAAACAGAAGATTCTCGACATGTTCCGCGGCAACTGAACGTCGCGCCCATGAAAAAGCCGCCCTTCGGGGCGGCTTTTCTTTTGGCATCTAACGAGAACGCTGCGCTCAGCCCGCCGCCAATGTCACATCCACATCGCTTTGCTGGCTGACGTAGCGCGAGAGCGCCACATACAGTTCTTCCTGGCTGCGTGTGTCGACCCAGCGGCCGTCATCGCCGCGGCGGAAGTGGAAACCGCCCGCACGCGCCGCTACCCACAGTTCCTGCATCGGCGCCTGGCTGTTGATGATGATCTTGGAGCCATCGTCGAATTCGAGGGTCAACACGTTGCCGGTGCGGTTGATCTCGATGTCGGCATCGGCCTCATCAGCGGCCGTTTCGACAATGCTTTCGATGCGGGTGAGTTCGGCCTCGGCCAGCGCCAGGAACTCCGATTCGCTCAGGGGGGGCATGCTACACTCCAAAATCTTGCGCGGACGTTGCGTGGCGGCCCTTTCCGGCCCGTCCTGACCAGCAGGCGCCTCGTCCCATATGACTCCGATCGCCGCAAGGGCCACACCCCTGGGGCATCCTTTCTGCACCATCATCCGATGATACGAACCGCCGCCATTGTAGCCACTGTCGGCCTGACCCTGACGGTCGCAGGCCTATCCGGCTGCGGAATTCGCGGGCCGCTGTACATGCCCAAGGTGCCGCCGGCGCCGACCGCGCCGCAAACCACCGACCCTGGCATCGCCGGCCCGAACGCCGTGCCGCAGCCCCCGGTGCCGGGCGCCAAACCCGCAGCCGCCGATGCAGCCAGCGCGGTGCCCGCGAACCGCTGATCCCATCCTTTTTGCTCAACCGGCGACGCCCTTATCCGGTGCGACGCCCAGAATGTTCCCGCTCATGTCTGAGTCCCTGATCCGCCAGGAAGGCGCGCTGATGATCGAAGGCGTCGCGCTCGACGCGATTGCCGCACAGTTCGGCACGCCCACCTACGTGTACTCGCGCGCCGCCCTCACGGCCAACTATCGCGCCTACGCCGCCGCGTGCGAAGGCCGCAACGCGCATGTGCAATACGCCGTGAAAGCCAACTCGAACCTCGCCGTGCTGCAGGTGTTCGCACAGCTTGGTGCCGGCTTTGACATCGTCTCTGCCGGCGAACTGAAGCGCGTGCTGGCTGCCGGCGCACAGGCGTCGAAGGTGGTGTTCTCGGGCGTGGGCAAGAGCGCGGACGAAATGCGTTTCGCGCTGGAAGTCGGCGTGGCGTGCTTCAACGTGGAGTCGATTCCCGAGTTGCACCGCCTGAACGACGTGGCCGCATCGATGGGCAAGATCGCGCCCGTGTCGCTGCGCATCAACCCGGACGTGGATGCCAAGACGCACCCGTACATCTCGACGGGCCTGAAGGGCAACAAGTTCGGCGTGGCGTTTGACGAAGTGCTGCCGACCTACCGCGCGGCGGCTGCGATGCCGAACCTGCGCGTGGTCGGCATCGACTGCCATATCGGCTCGCAGATCACCGAGGTGTCGCCCTATCTGGATGCGCTCGACAAGGTGCTCGACGTGGTGACGCAGCTCGACACCGAGGGCATCCGCCTCGCGCACATCGATGTGGGCGGCGGTCTGGGTATCACGTACACGGACGAGACGCCGCCGGACATCACCGCCTTCGCGCGCACGCTGCTGGACCGCGTGGAGCAGCGCGGCTTTGGCGATCGCGCCGTGCTGTTCGAGCCGGGCCGATCGCTGGTGGGCAACGCCGGCCTGCTGCTCACGCGTGTTGAATACCTCAAGCCCGGCGCGAGCAAGAACTTCTGCATCGTCGATGCGGCCATGAATGACCTGGCCCGCCCGGCGATGTACGAGGCGTATCACCACATCGTGCCGGTACGCGAAAGCCAAAGCGCGCCGGTCGTCTACGACGTGGTGGGCCCGGTGTGCGAATCCGGCGACTGGCTGGGCCGCGACCGTTCGCTGGCGGTGCAGCCGGGCGATGTGCTCGCGATCCTGTCGGCCGGCGCGTACGGCTTCACGATGAGTTCGAACTACAACACCCGCAATCGCGCAGCAGAAGTCATCGTCGATGGCGACAAAGTCCATCTGGCGCGCGAGCGCGAGTGCTTTGAAGACCTGATCCGCGGCGAGCACCTGTTCCCGGCGTAAGCCCGCATCGCAAAAAGAAAAAGCCGACGCGCAAACGTCGGCTTTTTTGTGGGCGCGATCGGCATCAATCGCGGGCTGGCATCGCGCCTCCGGTCATCGCACTGCGCTGCGAGCGCCACGCCCACCACACCCGCAGGCCCAGCAGCACCGCCATCACTGCGGCGTAGATCGACACCTCGGCAAAGTCATGCTTGCCGGCCTTGTGCCACCAGTAATGCAGGATGCCCAGCACACCGGTCACGTAGACAAGCCGGTGCAGCCACTGCCAGCGCTTGCCGCCGAGCCTGCGCACCATCGCGTTGGTCGACGTGGCCGCCAGCGGAATCATCAGCACGAACGCCGCAAAACCGACGGTGATGAAGGGCCGCTTGACGATGTCCTTCAACATCGACGCCGGATCGAGCCCGCGATCCACCAGCAACCAGATCAGGAAGTGGATCGTTCCGTAGAAGAACGTGTAGAGACCGAGCATGCGGCGAAGCCGAATCAGCCAATTCATGCCCGTGATGCGGCGCAGCGGCGTGATGGCCAGCGTGCAGCAGAGCAGCACCAGCGTCCACGTCCCGGTCGAGCGCGTGACGAACTCCAGAGGGTTGGCCCCGAACTGGTCTGTCGCGCCCAGGAAGACGATGCGCAGGAACGGCAGCAGCGCCAGAGTCCATGCGATCGCCTTCACCACACGCAATGGCTTGGGCGCCAACATCGGCGGCAGCAATGTCATGTCGGCCTCAGAAGTTTTTACGCAGGTCCATGCCGGCGTACAGCGGGGCCACCTGGTCGTAACCGTTGAACATCAGCGTCTTGCGCTTGGGCGCGAACAGGCCGCCGAAACCGCCTTTGTCCTCGCCGATGCGGCGTTCGGTGGCCTGGCTCCATCGCGGATGGTCCACCGTCGGGTTCACGTTGGAATAGAAGCCGTATTCATTGGCTGCGGCAATGTTCCAGCTCGTCGGCGGCTGCTTGTCGACAAAGCGGATCTTGACGATGGACTTTGCGCTCTTGAAGCCATACTTCCACGGCACGATCACGCGCACGGGCGCACCGTTCTGGTTCGGCAGCACCTGGCCGTAAAGGCCAAAGGTGAGCAATGCCAAGGGATGCATCGCCTCGTCCAGGCGCAAGCCTTCGCTGTAGGGCCACTCGAGCACGGGGCTGCTGATGCCGGGCATCTGCCGCTTGTCGGCCAGCGAGATGAACTGGATGTACTTGGCGCTGCCCTGAGGCTCCACCCGCTTGATCAACTCAGCCAGCGGAAAGCCCACCCACGGAATCACCATCGACCAGCCCTCGACGCAACGCAGGCGGTAGACGCGCTCTTCCATCGGCGCGAGCTTCATCAGGTCATCCAGGTCGTAGGTTTTGGGAGTTTTCACCAACCCTTCCACGCTGACTTGCCACGGGTGCGGGCGCAGCGTGCCGGCATAGCGCGCCGGGTCAGCCTTGTCGGTGCCGAACTCGTAGAAGTTGTTGTACGTGGTGACCTGGTCGTACGGCGTGGCTTTCTCCACCGTCGTGTACGCGGGATTCGGCTTGCCGGGCAACTTGGCCAGCGAAGGGTTGGCGGCAAAGGCTTCGCGCGATGCCCAGGGCGCCAGCGTCGCGCCGGCCGCGCCCATGGCGGCAGCGGCCAAGAAACGGCGGCGCTGCTCGAAGATGTGCTGCGGCGTGATCTCGCTGGCGGGGATGTCGTCGCCACGCAGCCAGCGGTCAGTCTTGATCAACATGATTCGTGGTCCTCGTTGTGGGGGAACGCTGTCCCATGTGCGTTGGTCGTGCCAGCGCTGCCGACCTGACAGCGCGTAGCGAAAGAAAAATGTAGCGCTATTCCTTACGTGCCGCCGGCCCGGTGAATTCGCTGTACTGTCGAAAGACGACTTGCGCCACTTCCAGCAACTGCGCCCGGGCAAGCGGGCCGGCGACCGCAAATCCCAGGCCGTGATCCGCCCAATAGAACGCCATCGGCGGCGGGTGATCGACCGCAGGATGGATTGCTTGCAGCACACGGTTGTCGGGCGCGAGCGTCTCCAGCCGGAAGCCGGTATCGCGGTTGTTGGGCATGCGCCGCAGCTGCACGGAGATGCGCGTGCCGCCCGGCCCCTCGTACATCAGCATGGCCGTGGGCGCATCGGCCACCACCGTCTGGCGCCCGCCGATGAGCCGGTAGCCCAGCGATGTCAGATCAGGCACGTGCAGTTGTGCATCAAGCCGGCGCGACAGCCATGTGACCAGATGCGCCTCCTCGTCGGCCGGCACTTCCACGATGTGTTTGGACTCCGGCGAAAAGACGACGTGCGAAACGAGGGCATCGTTGGCGAACCGTTGCATGGGCATGGTGCGCTCAACGGCACCTCGGCTCAGCCAGCCCGCCCCGGAACCGATGGCCAGACACGCCACGCTCAGCGCCGCCACGCTCCAGCCGCGCATCGCTCCGAACCCGCCGGCCGTGGGGCGACGCGCTGCCGCAAGGATCGCTGCCGGAATGCGACGCTGCGGCACCGGTTCGTTGAGCAGCGGATCGAGCGCGCGATGCAATTGCGCGTCCGTCTCGCGCCAAGCCGCAACTTCAGCCGCGACCCCGGGGTGCGCGGCAAGATAGGCCTCCACCGCAGCACGGCGCGCCGCAGGCAGACGGCCGTCGGCATACGCATGAAGTTCGTCGATATGAATGGAATTGGAGGACATGGCGAGCCTCACTTCACGCGGTGCAGCATTGCGCTGCTGGCATCGCCGGATGCCGCAATTGCACCCGATGCGGCGGGCGCTCCCTCGAGCGCGACACGCATCCGCTCGCGCGCCCGCGACAGCCGCGACATCACCGTGCCGACCGGCACGCCAAGCACGTCGGCGGCCTCCTTGTAGGCGAATTGCTCCAGACCGACGAGCAGCAATACCGCGCGCTGGTCTTCGGGCAACGTCGCCAGCGCGCGCAGCAGGTCGCGGCGCACGCCGGGGTCGTCATCGACGGGAATCTCAGGGGGTGCGTCGCTCAGCTCGATCCGGTCGGGCCGGCGCACGGCATTCAGGTGGAGCCGGTGCATGATCGTCAGCAGCCAGGCAAACAGCCCGTCGCTCTCATCCTTCGCGCCGATCGCGCCGAGGGGGCCCAGCCTCGGCCGCAGCTGGAAGCGCCAGCGGTAACGCCAGGCGCGTTCCAACGTGTCCTGAAGGAGGTCGTCGGCACGGCTCGCGTCACGCACCAGGCCGCGTGCGTGTCGGCGCAGGCGTGGCGTCAGCGCAATCAGCCGGCTGGCCAGATCGGACATAGCGGCGTGAGCGACGGCGGCGTGCTTACGGCTTGGCGATGTGCCAAACGTTCATGAAGCCGTCGCCGGTCTGGTCGCCCGGCATCTTGTCCTTGGTCCAGAGGTAGAGCGGCTTGCCGCGATAGGCCCACTGCTTCTTGCCGTCGTCGCGCGTGATGATGGTGTAGTCGCCGGACGGCTTGTCGGCGTCATTGGCGGCCAGCGGCGGCCAATTCTCGGCGCACTTGCCGTTGCAGGCGCTCTTGCCGGCCGTGGCGTCACGGTCAAAGGTGTAGAGCGCCATGCCGTGTTGATCGGTGAGCGTGCCGTTGGTCACCTTGACGGCGGACGGCGTGGACGACGCCCCCATGCCCATGCCGCTGCAGCCCGCCAAACCGAGGGCGGTGAGCAGCGCGGCGCTGGCCAGCGCGGTGCGCGGGTTGAACCACTTCTGGGAAGCTGCGGACTGGCTCATCTTGTTCTCCTTGGATGGAGGGGCACGCCGATCGCGCCCTCACTGAGCAGTAAACACGCCAAGCGCGTCTTTATTCCAGTCCGCTGAGATTTTTTTGTGACTGACGGCTTACAGCTCGCCGTAGCTGTGCAGGCCCGACAGGAACATGTTCACGCCCAGGAAGGCGAACGTCGTCACCAACAGGCCGATCAGTGCCCACCAGGCCGCCATGCGACCGCGCAGCCCTTTCATCAGGCGCATGTGCAGCCACGCCGCGTAGTTCAGCCACACGATCAGCGCCCACGTTTCCTTCGGATCCCAGCTCCAGTAGCCACCCCAGGCGTCGGCCGCCCACAGCGCGCCGAGAATCGTGGCGATGGTGAAGAACGCGAAGCCGACAGTGATGGCCTTGTACATCACGTCGTCCAGCACTTCGAGCGACGGCAGACGATCGGCCAGCACGCCGCGCTCCTTCAGCAGATAGGCAGAGCCCACCATGGCCGACAGCGCGAACGTGCCGTAACCGATGAAATTGGCGGGTACGTGAATCTTCATCCACCAGCTCTGCAGTGCAGGCACCAGCGGCTGGATCTCCTGCGCGCCGCGCGACACCGTGTACCACAGCAGAAAGCCCACGGCCGCCGACACCACCAGCATCACGAAGGGGCCCAGCGCGCGCGTCTTGTAACGCTGCTCGTAGTACAGATAGAAGACCGAGGTGATCAACGTAAAGAGGATGAACACCTCGTACAGATTCGAGATGGGGATGTGGCCGATGTCTGCGCCGACCAAGTACGACTCGTACCATCGCACCAGCATGCCGGTCAGGCCCAGCACCACCGCTGCCCAGCACAGCTTGCTGCCGATGGCCCCGCCCGCTTCCCAGCGCAGCGCCAGGCCCGTCCAGAAAAACAACGTGGACAGGAAGATCAGCGCGCTCATCCACAGGATGGCCGACTGGCTGGCGAGGAAGTACTTGAGGAAGAAGGCGTGCTCGGCGCGGGCGAGATCCGGGCCATTGGCGCCGGCGTACTGCGAGATGCCGAACAGCGACAATACGGCGATGCCGATCATCAGCACGCGCACCGGCTTCCACGTCCAGCCCAGCCATGCGAAGGCGGGCACGGCGGCAACGAGAATGCCGCGCTCGTAGCCGTCCATGTAGGCGCCGTAGCGCGAGAAGGCGTAACCGGCGCCGGCGGCCAGCATTGCAGCAAACAGCCAGTCAAACCAGCCGAGGCGGCGGAAATACGACGGACGCTGCAGCGCACCCAGATCAGCGCTCGCCACGGTCGTTTGGGGATTGGTCACTTCCATCACCTGCTCACTTCGTTGGTTTGGGGTCGACGCTCGCTGCACTGGCGGCATCGGGTGCGGCTGGGGCGCCTGCCGCGGCACGGATATCGTCCTTGAGGCGCTCGAACTCGCGGTCGAAGTCGAGCGTGCGGCGCATGGTCGACATGGCGGTCAGCACATGTGCGCCGGAGGCGCTTTCGTTGGCCTGGCCGGATTGCGGCCGGATCCACAGCCACCAGCGGCGCTCTCGCACGTAGAACATGGAAAACACGCCCAGCACCAGCAGCAACGACCCAAGATACACGATGTTTTTGCCCGGCGCACGTGTGAGCTGGAACACGCTGGCCTGCACCTGCTGGAAGTCGCTCAACTGCAGATAGACCGGTGCGCCGTAGAAGACATTGTCCGACAGCGCGTTGATGGCGCTCTGCAACCACTGGCTGCTCGCGGCATCCACGGTTGGCGCAGGCTGGCCGTCCTGCGCACGGGCGAGTTGCCACAGTTCCCACATGGAGCTGTTGATGATCTTCATCAGCACATCGGCGGCCTTCTCTCGCTCGCCTTCGGGCACCGACTTCTGCAGGAACGTGGCGACCGCGGCAAAACCACCCTGCGCGCCGGCGGAGGCGCCGTCCTTGGCATCGGCAGCGCCGGCAAAGAGGTCGAGCGCGCGACGCGAACTTTCCGTCAACTGTTTGCGCAGTTCCGCGCGCTCTTCGCCGGGCATGGAGAGCAGCGCAAACCGGCGCGCCGCTTCGCCGCGCATCGCCGGATTCTGCAGCGCGGCGCGCAGGCGCATCCAGTCGGCGACGGTGCCTTGCGCATCGGCGGGAATGCGCAGATAGCGGAACGGCTCGTCCGGCTGCGAGCGCATGCCGGCCAGGAACACCGATTGCCCATCGAGCGTGACGGGCAGCATGTAGTTGCTGAATTCGTGCGCCTGGCCGTTGGCGTCGCGCAGCTTGTACTGCACGGACGGGCCGACGTTGCGCAGATCGCGGTCGCGCGTCATCTTGGTGACGTTGCCCAGCTCCGCGCGCAGACCATTTTCCGCACCGCCCTTCTTGCCGACACCGCGCGCGTCCTGCTTGCCCGAGGCGTCGGTCACCGTTTCCACATTCATCAGGCGGAAGTCGGAGAACTCGACCGTGTAGTCGCCGCCCTTGCCAGTGAGCTTCGAGCTTTCGCCCACGACGCCCGACATGTCGAACGTCTTGGCGTTGTCACCGTGCATCGGATAGCCGATGAGCTTGAGTTTGGAGCCGCCATCTTCAAAGCTCGACTGATAGATCGCCACGCCGTCATACACAAATGGCTTGTTCACCTCCACGCGCGCAGCGGTCTGCTTGCCGGTGCGGCGGTCGGTCACGACGATGTCGCTGGCGAACAGCTTGGGCATACCGGTCGAGTAATGCTCGACGGTGAACTTCTTAAGCGTGATCATGAACGGCAAATCCTGGATCAGCGCGCCGTCCGCAATGTTCAGAATCGCCGTGCTGACCGTCGAACCTTCCGGCACGAAAGCGTTGCCGCGAAAGCCCGGGTTCGACGTCGACAGCCGATGCTCCGGGCCGATATCGCTGATGACCGCATTGCCCTTGATGGGCGACTTGCCGCCAAACCACATCTGCGCGCGGATCATCATGTCGCCGTCGAGCAAGCCGCCGATGCAGATCACGACGATGGCCGTATGCGCCAGGATGTAGCCAATCTTGTTGCCCGCCCCCGCCTTTGCCGTAATGAGCGTGGCGCCACCCTCGCGCGCGAACGCCTTGATGCGGAAACCGCGGTTCTGCGCGAGTGCGGCCAGACGCGCGGTCACGGTCGCCGTATCCACGGACGAATCGAATTCGTCCCGATGATGGAACGCCCGCAGGCTGCCTTCGCGCACGTTCTCGCGCCAGGAGCGCATGTCGGCGAGCATCTTGGGCGCGTTGCGCACGATGCACAGCGACGTCGACACCACCAGGAACGCCAGGATCAGAAGAAACCACCACGCGCTGTAGACCGTCGGCAGCGTCAGCGACCGGAACACATCGGCCCAGAACGGCCCGAACTGGTTAACGTAGTTCGGGTACGGATCGTTCTGCTTGAGCACCGTGCCGATCACGCTGGCAATGGCAATCACCGTCAGCAGGCTGATCGCGAAGCGCATCGACGACAGCAGCTCAACCGTTTCACGCAACGCGCGACGGCGAGAGCGGATCTGGACGCCGGAAGTGGAGACCGAAGACATGCGGGGAAACAACCTGTTCAAAAACGAAAACAGGGTGGCGATGCCAGGCGCATTGCCACCCTGTTCTTCTTGTTGATTGTGCGACCGTCAGTTGACGGCCGGGTGCGGCAGATTAGCGCAGGCCGGCAATGTAATCGGCCACCGCCTTGATCTGCTGGGCCGTCATGCGACCGGCCAAGTCGTGCATCTGTACGCTGTTCTTGCGAGCGCCGCTCTGGAACGCAACCAGTTGAGCCTCGGTGTATTCAGAGAACTGACCTGCGATACGCGGATACTGCGCCGGGATGCCGGCACCCGTCGGGCCGTGGCAGCCTGCGCACGCTGCGATACCGCGCTTGGCGTCACCGCCGCGATACAGCTTCTGGCCCAGTTCGATGGTGTCCTTGCTCTTGGCTGAACCCGGCTTCCAAGCCGGTTGCTTGCCCAGATAGGCGCCAATGTCCTTCATGTCCTGATCCGACAGCGCGCCGGCATACAGCGACATGACCGGCTGGTTGCGGTCGGTCTTGGCCTTGAAATCCTTGAGCTGCTTTTCGATGTATTCGGCGTGCTGGCCGGCCAGCTTCGGGTTGACGTTCATGGCGCTGTTGCCGCCGGCGCCATGACAACTGGTACACGCAGGCACGCCATTGGCCGGCACACCGGTGTTGAAGATCGTTTCGCCGCGCGCGGCGTCGGCCTTGGCGACTTTTTGCTCTTCGGCATGGGCCACGGAGAAGGCCGATGCCAGGGACAGCGCTGCGACAGCAAAAACGTTCGCGATGCGGTTCATTCGCACACCTTGTTTAGATTGTTTTCGAATGCTGCGTGCGCCGCCCTATGCGGGACCCTGCGGCGCCGGGCGCCCCCTTCTCCTCGTGCCAGTCCCGCGCATGAAAACGGACCGGCCCGGGCCTCGGGGCGGTCCTGCGACGGATCTGGTGGGGACGTCCGTAAACCGGCGTATTGTACAATAACACCTCTGCAATGCGACCTCGCGGCGCAGCAACCACGCAGTTCTGAACTGCAGTTTACAGGTACTGCCGCGCATGTCGCTCCTGCATCAAGCCCGTTTCTTCATCACCGTCAATCATCTGCGTGATTTACCGGCGACCGCCGTGCCGGAAGTCGCGTTTGCGGGCCGCTCCAACGCGGGCAAATCCACCGCGATCAACATCCTCTGCAATCAGAAGCGGCTGGCTTTTTCCAGCAAGACGCCCGGCCGCACGCAGCACATCAACTACTTCTCGGTGATGCCCGCCAAGGCGGAGGACCCGCTCGGCTTCCTGGTCGACCTGCCCGGTTACGGTTATGCCGAAGCCCCCGGCGAGACCAAATCGCACTGGGTTCATCTGCTCGGCGACTACGTCCAGGCGCGCCAGCAACTTGCCGGGCTCGTCATCATGATGGACGCGCGCCGTCCGTTTACCGATCTCGATTGCCAGATGGTCGAGTGGTTTCTGCCGACGGGCAAGCCGATCCACGTGCTGCTCACGAAGGCGGACAAGCTGACCAACAACGATGCCTCGCGTGCGCTCATGGCGGCCCGCAAGGTGCTGGCCGATTACCGTGCGCAGATCGACGGTGATGTGTCGCTGACGGTGCAGCTGTTCTCGAGCCTGAAGCGTCGCGGCATCGAAGAGGCGCAGCGAATTGTCGCAGGCTGGCTGTGCCTGCCCGAGGCGCTGGAGCCCCAGCCGCAAGCCGAACAGGCAAAAAAAACCCCGTCGCCAAACGCGCAACGGGGGTAACGACCCCATCGAGCCATCGATGGGAACCCGCGTCAGGGAGGAGCCGCGGGGGACGCTGCATCAGCGTCGCTGGCGCATTGTCCGTGCATAGGATGGATAATCGCGACAAAGGTTTCGAAACTTCACAGTGTGTTCTTAGGGTCTGCTGAAATGATCGCGAGCTTCCCCGACCATCGTCCGCGCCGCATGCGCCGCGACGATTTCTCCCGCCGCATGATGCGCGAATCGCGCCTCACTCCCGACGACCTGATCTACCCCGTTTTCATCCTCGAAGGCACCAACGTGCGCCAGGCCGTGCCGTCGATGCCGGGCGTGGAGCGCGTGTCGATCGATGTGTTGCTGAGCGTGGCCGAGCAGTGTGTGCAGCTTGGCATTCCGGTGCTGGCGCTGTTCCCTGTCATCGAGCCGTCCCTCAAGACGCCGGACGGTATCGAAGCTACAAACGCGGATGGCCTGATCCCGCGCGCGGTGAAGGCGCTCAAGGCGCGCTTCCCTGAGTTGGGCATCCTGACCGATGTGGCGCTCGATCCGTACACGAGCCACGGCCAGGACGGCGTGCTCGACGCCAACGGCTACGTGCTCAACGAAGAGACGGTCGACATCCTGATGCGCCAGGCACTGGTGCAAGCGGAGGCCGGCGTGGACATCGTCGCGCCGTCGGACATGATGGACGGCCGCATCGGCGCGATCCGCTTGGCGCTGGAGAACGACGATCACATCTACACGCGCATCATGGCCTACGCGGCAAAGTACGCTTCAGCGTTCTACGGCCCGTTCCGTGATGCGGTGGGCTCGGCGGCCAATCTGGGCAAGAGCAACAAGATGACTTACCAGATGGACCCGGCCAACTCGGACGAGGCGCTGCGCGAAGTGGCGCTCGACATCGCCGAAGGCGCCGACATGGTGATGGTCAAGCCCGGCATGCCGTATCTCGATATCGTGCGACGCGTGAAGGATGAGTTCCGCTTTCCCACGTACGTCTACCAGGTCAGCGGTGAATACGCGATGTTGAAAGCCGCCGCGCAGAACGGCTGGCTGGATCACGACAAGGTCGTGCTGGAATCGCTGCTGGCGTTCAAGCGCGCCGGCGCGAACGGCATTCTGACGTATTTCGCGCTGGACGCTGCCCGCCTGCTGCGCGCGTAATCAAGCCGTCGGCTTGACCGCCTGCGTCGTCGTCCCGATTGCGCGACGCAGGCTTTCCAGGAACGTGTCCGCGCGCTCAAAGCCCACCACGCGAGCCTTCAGTTCGCGACCCTGCGTATCGAAGAAGATCGTGCCCGGTGGGCCAAACAAGCCGAAGCGCTTGAGCAGCGCTTGATCATCCGCATTGTTGGCCGTCACGTCGGCCTGCAACAGCACCACATCGGCAAGCGCCTTGCGCACCCGCGCATCGGTAAAGGTCAGGCGCTCCATTTCCTTGCAGCTCACGCACCAGTCGGCATAGAAATCGAGCATCACCGCACGGCCGGACGCACTCGCATTGCGCACTTCCGCATCGAGTTCGGCGATGCTCCTGACGCGCTTGAAGGTCACGCCCTGGGTTTCGGCTTGCGCCGATGTTCCTGCCGACGCGCGAATCAATCCGGACAGCGGCTGCAGCGGATCGCGGCCGCCGGCGGCGACACCGACCAGTTGCGCGGCGCCCGCCAGCGCAAGCACCACCCCCGCAACCTTGCCCAGGCGCTGCACGTTGCCGGCCCCTTCGGGCAGCGAATCGAACGTCCGCAGAAACACGGCGGCGCCGATCAGCAACCCGCCCCACGCGACCATCACGGCCCACGCGGGCAACACGGGCTGCACAATCCACAACGCCACAGCCAGCAGGATGAAACCGAACACAGCCTTGGTGACGATCAGCCAATGACCGGCGCGCGGCAGCAAATTGCCCGCCCCCACACCCACGAGCACCAGCGGCACGCCCATGCCGATCGACATTGCAAACAGCGCCATACCGCCGATCGCAGCGTTGCCGGTCTGCGCGATATAGGCCAGCGCGCCGGCCAGTGCCGGTGTGACGCACGGCGACACGATCAACGCCGAAAGCGCGCCCATCACGACTGCTCCGACAATCTCGCCGCCACCATGCTTGCTGGAGGCTTTTGTCAGGTGATCGCGCCAGGCCGCCGGCAACTGCAGTTCATACAGACCGAACATCGACAGCGACAGCGCCACCATCAATACGGCGAATGCGCCGAGCACCCACGCGTTCTGCAACGCCGCTTGCAGGCCCTGTCCCGCCAAGCCCGCTGCCACGCCCACCGCGGTATAGACCACGGCCATACCCAGCACATACGCAACCGACACGAATGCGGCGCGGGAACGCGTCGCGTGCTCGCCGACAACGATCGCCGACAGGATCGGCAACATCGGCAGCACGCATGGCGTGAAGGTCAGCAACAGCCCGAGTCCGAAGAACAACGCCGCAATCGCCCCGAGGTTGCCGCTGCCCAGCGTGCTGGCGATGCGGCCGAGTGCGTCGCCGGAACTGATCTCGCCACCGCCCACGGACGACGCGCCCAGCGACGCTGCGGCGGGCTCGACATGGAATCGGCTCTTCATCGGCGGATAACACAGGCCCTGATCCGCGCATCCCTGCGACGTGACAATCAATGTGAACGGCGCCGTCGCGTTCTGCGCCTTTACATGGAATGCGACTTCATGGCGATAGGTTTCGACGTCCTTGTTGAACGTCTCGTCGAACTTGACCTTGCCCGCCGGCATGTCGGAAAGCGCCAGCGTGGTGGTTGCCGGATCCGCCGCGACCGCGAAACGCTCGCGGTACATGTAGTAGCCATCGGCAATAGCGAACTTGATTTCGACAGTTTGGCCATCGACTTGCGCGGCCGAAAAGCGAAATGCCTGTTCAGGCGGCAGGAAATCGTCGGCAGCATGCGCGGACACATGCACTGTCGCCATTGCGACCAGCAGCAATAGGCACTGCACCATGCGCCGCACGGACCGGAACGAAGAGAAAGTCATATCAACGGCAATCGAACATCAATTGGAGCGCTGGCGCGTTTCATCGGCAACCCACGCGAGATACCCTGGCAACCCGGCAGCGAGCGGCACAGCGATGATCTCAGGGACCTCGTACGGATGGGCCTCGCGCAGCGCGGCTTCCAATGCCGGGTAGGCTGCGCGCGTGGTCTTGATCAGCAGAGGAATCTCGGCGGCGTGCTCGATCGCACCATTCCACCAATACGTCGACGCACAAGCTGGCAAGCGATTGACGCACGCTGCTGCACGCGATTCCAGAACGACCTTGGTTACGCGATCCGCGCTGTCGGCATCGGGTAGGTTGGTCAGCACCAGCAGCACTTCGGTTCCGGCAGACATAGACACTCCACGGATGCTTTCCGACAGGCAAACGCAAAAAATGGGCAACAAAAAAGCCAGGATGTGAATCCTGGCTTCATTGTAATGCGCGCAGAAGCACGCATCTTGCAGCTTGCCCAGCGCGACGCCATGTCGCACTGGCAAACCTGGGCAACGCTTATTCAGCTGCGCCGTCGACTTCCACAGCTTCGGCAACTTCCGGACGATCGAGCAGCTCGACCAGTGCCATCGGCGCATTGTCGCCTTGGCGGAAGCCGAACTTCAGGATACGGGTGTAGCCGCCCGGACGGGTGGCGAAACGCGGGCCCAGTTCGTTGAACAGCTTGGTGACCATGTCGCGGTCGCGCAGGCGGGCGAATGCCAGACGGCGGTTGGCAACGGTGTCCTTCTTGGCCAGCGTGATCAGCGGCTCGACAACCTTGCGCAGCTCCTTGGCCTTCGGCAGGGTGGTCTTGATCAGCTCGTGCTGCAGCAGCGAGTTCGACATGTTGCGCAGCATCGCGAGACGGTGCGACGAGGTGCGGTTCAGTTTCCGCAAACCATGACGGTGACGCATGATGATTCCTTCTTAAAAGTGTTTAACCAGCTCTTCTATCGCCGCCGCTCATACAACATGGCGTGGCGCGGGCCGGTAGCCTTGACAATAAGCCACCCAAACAGCGATGGCGGAAAACCGGCCGATGCTCTCGCACCGGCCGACGATGACAACTTACTTCTCGAGACCTGCCGGCGGCCAGTTCTCGAGCTTCATGCCGAGCGTCAGGCCACGCGATGCGAGGACTTCCTTGATCTCGTTGAGCGACTTGCGACCCAGGTTCGGGGTCTTGAGCAGTTCGTTCTCGGTACGTTGGATCAGGTCGCCGATGTAATAGATGTTTTCGGCCTTCAAGCAGTTGGCCGAACGCACGGTCAGTTCCAGATCGTCGACCGGACGCAGCAGGATCGGATCGATCTGCGGCGCACGAGCGGCGGCCGCCTCGGCAGCGCTCTCGGTACCTTCCAGTGCAGCAAACACCGACAGTTGATCAACCAGAATGCGAGCCGACTGGCGAATCGCTTCTTCCGGCGAGATCACACCGTTGGTCTCGATGTTCATCACCAGCTTGTCGAGGTCAGTACGCTGCTCCACACGGGCAGACTCAACTGCGTACGACACACGGCGCACCGGGGCGAACGAGGCGTCCAGCACGATGCGGCCGATGACCTTGCTCGACTCATCGCCGAACTTGCGAACGTTGCCCGGCACGTAGCCGCGGCCTTGCTCGACCTTCAGTTGCAGGTCCAGCTTGCCACCTGCCGACAGGTTCGCGATGACGTGACCCGGATTGATGATTTCGACATCGTGCGGCAGCTCGATATCGGCGGCGGTCACCACACCTTCGCCTTCCTTGCGCAGCGACACCGTGACTTCATCACGGTTGTGCAGCTTGAACACCACGCCCTTCAGGTTCAGCAGCAGGTTGACGACGTCTTCCTGCACGCCATCGATGGTGGAATATTCGTGGACGACCCCAGCGATCGTAACTTCGGTCGGGGCATAGCCGACCATCGACGACAGCAGCACGCGGCGCAGCGCGTTACCGAGCGTGTGGCCGTAGCCGCGCTCGAACGGTTCCATGACGACCTTCGCGTGATGATCGCCAAGCGGCTCAACCGCAATAATTTTGGGCTTCAGGAGTGCTGTTTGCATTAGGTTGTCCTATTTCAATACCCTCGGCTCGTTACACCGATAAGGCTGACGGATTGGACTGGAAAGGTTCCATCACAAACATTGCGACGGAAGACGCACGTGCCGCAATCGCGTTGCGGCACGTAACGAATCGGATCGGCTCTGCGCCGGAGTACTGCCGGTGCAAGAACGCAATGTCGTTGACGATGAGCGTCCCCAGAAAGGCACACGAACCCGCACCTTGCGGTACGGGCGTCGTCATTAACGCGAATACAGTTCGACGATCAGGCTTTCGTTGATATCGCCGGCGATATCTGCACGATCCGGAGCCTGCTTGAAGATGCCTTCCATCTTCTTGGCATCCACGCTCACCCAGATCGGGAAGCCAGTCTGCTCAGCCAGCGTCAGCGACTCAGCAATACGCACTTGCTTCTTCGACTTTTCGCGGATGGCGATCACGTCACCCGACTTGACCTGAGCCGACGGAACGTTCAGAGCCTGGCCGTTCACGAGGATCGCCTTGTGCGACACCAGCTGACGGGCTTCTGCGCGCGTCGAGCCGAAGCCCATGCGGTAGACGACGTTGTCCAGACGCGACTCCAGCAGTTGCAACAGGGTTTCGCCCGTGTTGCCCTTGCGGCGATCGGCTTCTGCGAAGTAGCGGCGGAATTGACGTTCCAGCACGCCGTAGATGCGCTTGACCTTCTGCTTTTCACGCAGCTGGTTGCCGTAGTCGGAGGTGCGAGCGCCGGAAGTGCGGCCGTGCTGACCAGGCTTGCTGTCCAGCTTGCACTTGTCGGCGAGCGAGCGGCGTGCGCTCTTCAGAAAAAGGTCAGTACCTTCGCGGCGAGACAGTTTCGCCTTGGGGCCGGTATAGCGTGCCACGTTGTGTTCCTTCGTTATCAGTCACCCGGGGCGCAGAGGCCTCGGATGGTTCGCTTGCTCAGTCTCAGCAACAGGACGGCAGCGAACAGTGGGCTTATGAAAAGACGAAACCCGCCTTCCGGAAAAACCGGAAGACAGGCAAGCGGGCAAGTATAGCACCCGCAGACCGACCTCGCCAACAGCCGCGCGGTCGGTCGAATCGCTTAGATGCGACGACGCTTCGGCGGACGGCAGCCGTTGTGCGGCACCGGCGTCACGTCTTCGATCAACTGGATCTTGATACCCAGGTTGTTCAGTGCACGGACAGCCGATTCACGACCCGGGCCCGGGCCCTTGATGCGCACTTCCAGGTTCTTGATGCCTTGGTCCTGGGCCACGCGGCCAGCACTCTCAGCAGCCACCTGGGCAGCGAACGGCGTCGACTTACGCGAGCCCTTGAAGCCTTGGCCACCCGAAGTCGCCCACGACAGAGCGTTGCCCTGACGGTCGGTGATCGTGATGATCGTGTTGTTGAACGACGCGTGAACGTGCGCGATGCCGTCGGCGACGTTCTTGCGAACCTTCTTACGCGCGCGCTGGGCGGCGGTATTCGCTGCTTTTGCCATAGTTCCTATCCTTTACCCGACGGATTACTTCTTGAGCGCGACGCCGGCCTTGCGCGGACCCTTACGGGTACGGGCATTGGTGCGGGTACGCTGACCACGCATCGGCAGGCCCTTGCGGTGGCGCACGCCACGGTAGCAGCCCAGATCCATCAGGCGCTTGATGTTCATCGTCGTTTCGCGGCGGAGATCGCCTTCAACGAGGAATTTCTCGATTTCCTTACGCAGCGCGTCCTGGTCCGGATCCGTCAGGTCCTTGACCTTCTTGTCGGTCGGGATGCCAGTAGCCTCGCAAATCTTCTGAGCGCGCGAGCGGCCGATACCGTAGATCGCCGTCAAGCCAATCACGGTATGTTTGTGGTTGGGGATATTGACCCCTGCGATACGTGCCATTCGTCAATCCTCTTTGCGAAATTAGCCTTGGCGCTGCTTATGACGCGGGTCCGACGAGCAGATCACACGCACCACGCCCTTGCGCTTGATGATTTTGCAGTTGCGGCAAATGCGCTTAACAGAAGCCAGCACTTTCATGATTTTCCTCTTCCTTCAATTCCAGTCCGCTCACTTCGCCCGGAATACGATGCGCGCGCGGGACAGATCATACGGGGTCAATTCGACCGTCACCTTGTCCCCGGGCAAGATGCGGATGTAATGCATGCGCATCTTGCCGGAAATATGGCCTAACACTACGTGGCCGTTCTCTAGCTTGACGCGAAACGTTGCGTTGGGGAGGTTTTCCAGCACCTCGCCCTGCATCTGGATCACGTCATCTTTAGCCATGTCCCTTCAGGTTCGTGCGATCACTCCTAGCGGAGCGTCAGGTTTCCCTTGAAATTCGCCTTCTTCATCAAAGACTCGTACTGCTGAGACATCACGTAGGACTGCACTTGTGCCATGAAGTCCATCGTGACGACCACGATGATCAACAGGGACGTCCCACCGAAGTAGAACGGCACGTTCCAGCGCAGCACCAAGAACTCCGGCAACAGACACACCAGCGTGATGTAGATCGCACCCGCCAAGGTCAGACGCACCAGAATCTTGTCGATATACCGCGTGGTTTGCTCGCCCGGACGGATGCCCGGAATGAACGCCCCACTCTTCTTCAGGTTATCCGCCACTTCCCGGCTGTTATAGACCAGCGCGGTGTAGAAGAAACAGAAGAAGATGATCGCCGCTGCATACAGCAGGATGTACACCGGCTGACCAGGCGACAGCGTCGCCGCCAAGTCCTTGACAACCCGTGCAACCGGATTCGTCGAGTTACCGGCTGTAAACCAGCCCGCGATCGTGGCCGGGAACAGAATGATCGACGATGCGAAGATCGGCGGAATCACCCCAGCCATATTCAACTTCAGCGGCAAATGCGACGACTGCCCGCCATAAATCTTGTTACCAACCTGCCGCTTGGCGTAGTTGACGAGGATCTTGCGCTGACCACGTTCAATGAACACGACCAGGAACGTCACCGCACCAATAATCGCCACGACCAGGATCGCCGAGAAAATCCCCATCGACCCCGTACGTACCAGCTCGAACAACCCGCCGATCGCGTTGGGCAGCCCTGCAGCAATCCCGCCGAAAATGATGATCGAGATCCCGTTGCCCAGACCACGCTCGGTGATCTGCTCACCCAGCCACATCAGGAACATCGTGCCCGTCACCAGCGTAATCACAGCGGTGGCCCGGAACATCAGGCCCGGATCCAAAACCAGACCCGGCTGCGCTTCGAGTGCCACTGCAATTCCCAGCGCCTGGAACGTTGCCAGGACGACCGTGCCGTAGCGCGTGTACTGCGTAATCTTGCGCTGGCCGGCTTGGCCTTCCTTCTTCAACGATTCCAGCTGCGGCAACACGATCGTCAGCAGCTGCATGATGATCGACGCCGAGATGTACGGCATGATCCCCAGCGCAAACACCGTGAAACGCGACAGCGCGCCGCCGGAGAACAGGTTAAACATCCCGAGGATGCCGCCCGACTGCCGTTGGAAAAGCTGCGCCAGTTGATCCGGATCGATACCCGGCACAGGAATGTGCGCGCCGATCCGGTACACCAGCAGTGCCAGGACCAGGAACACCAGCCGACGGCGAAGATCGCCGTACTTGGCCGTGTTCTTGGCCTGGGCCATCACATTAGGTTTCGCCGTGGCCAAACGGATGCTCCGTCAGTGTAAAACAGCAGGCTATTAGGCCAGCGAGCCACCAGCCGCTTCGATTGCAGCTTTCGCCCCAGCCGTCGCGCCGATACCCTTCAGAGTTACCTTCTTGTCGATTTCGCCCGACAGGATCACCTTGGCGCTCTTGACCATCTCGCCAACGAGGCCGGCTTGCTTGAGGGACAGCAGATCGATTTCTTCGATCGGCAGGCCCGCCAGGTCACCCAGACGCACTTCAGCGGTGAATTCCTTGGTCAGCGAGGTGAAACCACGCTTGGGCAGACGACGATGCAGGGGCATCTGGCCGCCTTCAAAGCCGACCTTGTGGAAACCACCCGAACGCGACTTCTGACCCTTGTGACCACGACCAGCCGTCTTGCCCAGGCCCGAACCAATACCGCGACCAACGCGGCGCTTGGCGTGCTTGGAGCCGGCTGCCGGCTTCAGGTTATTCAGTTGCATGCTCTTCTCCGTCTTGCCTTAGCCGATGACCTTGACCAGGTAGGACACCTTGTTGATCATGCCGCGCACTGCGGGCGTGTCCTGCAATTCGGACACCGAGTTCATGCGGCGCAGGCCCAGGCCGCGCACCGTGGCGCGGTGGTCTTCGCGCGTACCGATCAGGCTGCGCACGAGTTGGACTTTCACGGTTTTCTGCGACATATCGTTCACCTATCCCTTCGGCTTAGCCGAGGATCTCTTCGACCGACTTGCCACGCTTGGCGGCAACTTCGGCCGGGGTGCTCATCTTGCGCAGGCCATCCAGCGTTGCGCGCACCATGTTGTAAGGATTGGTCGAACCGTGCGACTTGGTCACGATGTTCGTCACGCCCATCACTTCGAAGATGGCGCGCATCGGGCCGCCGGCGATCACGCCAGTACCGTCCTTCGCCGGCATCATCTGCACCTTTGCGGCGCCATGCTTGCCAACCACTTCGTGCTGCAGCGTACCGTTCTTCAGCGGGACCTTGACCATCTTGCGACGGGCTTCGTCCATTGCCTTCTGCACGGCCACCGGGACTTCCTTAGCCTTACCCTTGCCCATGCCGATACGGCCGTCGCCGTCGCCGACCACAGTCAGAGCAGCGAAACCGAGAATCCGGCCGCCCTTGACCACCTTGGTCACACGGTTGACCGCGATCATCTTCTCGCGAAGACCGTCGTCGCGTTCGTCCCCTTGGACCTTAGGTTGAATTTTTGCCATGACGATATCCTCTATGCCGGCTTAGAACTTCAGGCCAGCTTCGCGTGCCGCGTCGGCCAGAGCCTTCACGCGACCGTGATAACGGAAACCCGAGCGATCGAACGCCACGGCTTCGATGCCGGCAGCCTTCGCCTTCTCAGCGATACGCTTACCCACCAGGGTGGCAGCAGCGGTGTTGCCACCGTTGCCGTTCAGTTCCTTGCGGACTTCGGCTTCCGCAGTCGAGGCCGAAGCCAGGACCTTGGTGCCATCTTCCGAGAAGACCTGCGCATAAATGTGCAGGTTCGTACGGTGCACAGCCAGACGGGCGACGCTCAGTTCCGCAATTTTCAGGCGGGTCTGACGTGCACGGCGCAGACGCGAGTCATTTTTGTTCATGATGTGCACCCTTACTTCTTCTTGGTTTCCTTCAGGATCACACGCTCATCGGCGTAGCGCACACCCTTGCCCTTGTAGGGCTCCGGCGGACGATAACCACGCACTTCGGCGGCGACCTGACCAACTTTTTGCTTGTCCGAACCCTTGATGATGATTTCGGTCTGCGTCGGCGTTTCCGCCTTCACGCCTTCCGGCATCTCATGGATCACGTCGTGCGAGAAACCGAGTTGCAGTTTCAGAGCGGTGCCCTGAACCGAAGCACGGTAACCCACGCCGACCAGGTTCAGCTTGCGCTCGAAGCCCGTCGTCACACCCTTGACCATGTTGGCCGTCAGGGCGCGCATCGTACCTTGCAGCGCATTGGCTTCACGCGACTCATCTGCCGGCGCGAACGTGATCGTGCCGTTGTCGGTGGTGACCTTGACCAGCGAGTGGATCGGCTGCGTCAGGGTGCCCAGCGGGCCCTTGACGGTCAGCAGACCACCAGCGAAATTAACTTCGGCGCCCTTGGGCAGCGCGATGGGAGCCTTACCTACGCGAGACATGGTTCCCCTCCCTTAGGCGACGTAGCAAATGACTTCGCCACCGACACCGGTTGCGCGGGCGCGGCGGTCCGTCATCAGACCCTGCGGGGTCGAGATGATGGCGACACCCAGGCCGTTCATCACTTGCGGGATTTCATTACGGCCCTTGTACACACGCAGACCAGGCTTCGAGACGCGCTCCAGGCGCTCGATGACCGGGCGGCCAGCGTAGTACTTCAGACCAATCGTCAGCGTGGACTTGCCACCCTGCTCGGTCACGGCGAATTCGTCGATGTAGCCTTCGTCCTTCAGGACTTTGGCGATTGCCACCTTCAGCTTCGACGACGGCATGACCACCGACGCTTTTTCCACCGCTTGCGCGTTGCGGATACGCGTCAGCATATCGGCGATCGGATCGCTCATGCTCATACTGTTTCTCCTGTAGCCTGTGCGTGATTACCAGCTGGCTTTCGTCAGACCCGGGATCTCGCCCTTGAAGGCGATCTCGCGGAGCTTGTTACGCGCCAGGCCGAACTTACGGAACGTACCGCGGGGACGACCGGTGATCGAGCAGCGGTTGCGCTGACGAGTCGGATTTGCATTGCGCGGCAGCGCTTGCAGCTTCAGACGCGCTTCGTAGCGCTCTTCTTCCGACTTGCTTTGGTCGGCCACGATGGCTTCGAGAGCGGCGCGCTTCTCAGCGTACTTGGCCACGAGCTTGGCACGCTTCTTCTCGCGTTCGATCAGAGACAATTTAGCCACGGTAACCCCTTAATTACGGAACGGGAACTTGAACGCGTTGAGGAGCGCCTTCGCTTCCTCGTCGTTCTTCGCAGTCGTCGTGATGCTGATGTTCAGACCACGGAGTGCGTCGATCTTGTCGTATTCGATCTCGGGGAAAATGATCTGCTCTTTCACACCGATGTTGTAGTTGCCACGACCATCGAACGCCTTGCCCGACACACCACGGAAGTCGCGCACGCGGGGCAGCGACACGGTGATGAAGCGGTCCAGGAATTCATACATACGTTGGCCACGCAGCGTGACCATCGTACCGATCGGGTAACCCTGACGAATCTTGAAGCCAGCGATAGCCTTGCGGGCCTTCGTCACGATGGGCTTCTGGCCAGCGATCTTGATCAGGTCGCCCGTGGCGTGCTCGATGACTTTCTTGTCATTGATGGCTTCGCCAAGACCCATGTTCAGGGTGATCTTGGTGATGCGCGGCACTTCCATCACGGACTTGTAGCCGAACTGCTTGATCAGCTCGGGCACAACCTTCTCTTTGTAAAACTCTTGCAGACGTGCAGTCATGCTCAACTCCTCTCTATTGCCCAGAATCAAGCGCCGACGGCAGCACCAGTGGTCTTCAGCACGCGCGTCTTCACGCCGCCTTCAACCTTGATGCCGACGCGCGACGGCTTGCCATTGGCATCCACGAGCGCAACGTTCGAAATATGGATGGGCATGACCTTGTCGACCACACCACCCGTCGTACCCAGCATCGGGTTCGGGCGCACGTGCTTCTTGGCAACGTTCACGCCTTCAACCGTCACATGCTCGGCGAGTACGGCCAGCACGGTACCTTGCTTGCCCTTGTCTTTACCGGTACGGACGATGACGCGATCGCCCTTGCGAATCTTGTTCATGCGGCCTCCGATTACAGCACTTCCGGCGCGAGCGACACGATCTTCATGAAGCGCTCGGTACGGAGTTCGCGAGTGACCGGCCCGAAGATACGGGTGCCGATCGGCTCAAGCTTGGTGTTCAGCAGCACGGCGGCATTGCCGTCGAACTTGATGAGCGAGCCGTCGGGACGGCGCACGCCCTTGGCGGTACGCACCACCACGGCGTTGTAGATATCGCCCTTCTTCACGCGACCACGCGGGGCAGCATCCTTGACGCTGACCTTGATGATGTCGCCGACGCTGGCGTAGCGGCGCTTCGAACCGCCCAGCACCTTGATGCACATGACTTCACGCGCACCCGTGTTATCGGCCACTTCGAGCCGGCTTTCTGTCTGAATCATGGTGTTCTCGTCCCAACTTAATTCGCCAAACGCACAATGCGCAGAGGCGATCAGTCTTGGTCCCGCCGGCTGCTGGCATTGCGCCAACTGCGATTGGGTTGATCAACTTGAAGTCGGTAGCTGCCCGACGGCGATTGCCGCCTGGCCCATTCGCTTTTCCCCTTCACCCGAGCCACCAGCATATTTGCCGGCCACCCTCACAAAGGGAAAGACCGAGACTATATCACATAATCTCGGTCTTGCAACAGCAAACTGCTCGCTGTTGTTTTAGATCACGCGTGCAGCTTCAAGCAGACGCGACACCACCCACGACTTGGTGCGGGAGAGCGGACGCGATTCCGTGATCTCGACCTTGTCGCCTTCGTTGTACTGGTTGGCTTCGTCGTGCGCGTGGTACTTCTTCGAGCGCACCACGTACTTGCCGTACAGCGGATGCTTGACGCGGTTTTCGATCAGGACCGTGACGGTCTTGTCCATCTTGTTGCTGACAACGCGACCGACGAGCGTGCGCTTCAGGGACGTTGCGGCTTCAGTCATTTCTGGTTCCCCTTCTGGCCCAGCACGGTGCGGACACGCGCGATGTCACGACGCACCTTCTTCAGCTGGCTGGTGTTCTGCAGCTGTTGCGTCGCTTTTTGCATGCGCAGGCCAAATTGGGCCTTCAGCAGCTCGGAGAGCTCCTGGTTCAGCCCGGCGACATCTTTGTCGCGCAGTTCGGATGCTTTCATGGTGTGTGCTCCTTACGTTCCGACCTGACGCACCACGAAGCTGGTCGCGATCGGCAGCTTAGCAGCGGCCAGGCGGAATGCCTCGCGTGCCAGTTCTTCGCCAACGCCGTCCATTTCGTACAGCATCTTGCCCGGCTGAATTTCAGCCACGTAGTATTCCGGGTTGCCCTTACCGTTACCCATACGGACTTCGGCAGGCTTCTTCGAGATCGGCTTGTCCGGGAAAATCCGGATCCAAATGCGGCCGCCACGCTTGATGTGACGGGTCATCGCACGACGGGCCGACTCAATCTGACGCGCGGTCAGACGGCCGCGGCCCATCGCCTTCAGACCGAACTCGCCGAACGAGACTGCGTTGCCGCGCGTCGCGATACCGGTGTTACGGCCCTTCTGCTCCTTGCGGTACTTCCTGCGCTTAGGTTGCAGCATGTTTATTCTCCAGTCTTGGCGTCGGCGCCACGACGGGCACCTGCACCAGCACCGCGGCGCTGACCGGCCGGGCGATCGCCTTCACGGCGACGACCTTCCGGGCGACCCGGACGGCGACGGCGCTCATCTTCCTTCGGCTCTTCCACGACAGGTGCGTCGTTGCGGCCAAGGTGGTCGCCCTTGTACACCCACACCTTGACACCGATGATGCCGTAGGTGGTTTCTGCTTCGGAGAAGCCGTAGTCGATATCGGCGCGCAGCGTGTGCAGGGGCACACGGCCTTCGCGGTACCACTCGGTACGGGCGATTTCGATGCCGTTCAGACGGCCCGAGCTCATGATCTTGATGCCTTGGGCACCCAGACGCATCGCATTCTGCATCGCGCGCTTCATTGCGCGACGGAACATGATGCGGCGCTCGAGTTGCTGCGTGATCGAATCGGCGATCAGCTGTGCATCGACTTCCGGCTTGCGGATTTCTTCGATGTTCACGTGCACGGGCACGCCCATGCGACGCTGCAGCTCAGCCTTCAGCAGTTCGATGTCTTCGCCCTTCTTGCCGATCACCACGCCCGGACGCGAGCTGTAAATGGTGATACGAGCATTCTTGGCCGGACGCTCGATGACCACGCGGCCCACCGACGCGTTCTTCAGCTTCTTCTTCAGAAACTCGCGAACCTCGATGTCTTCCTTGAGCATGCCGGCAAACTGGGTGTTGCTCGCGTACCAACGCGATGCCCAGTTACGGCTGACAGCCAGACGGAAGCCAGTCGGATGAATCTTCTGTCCCATCGTGACCCCTTAGTTGCCCAGCGTCACAGTGATGTGACAGGTTTGTTTCTCGATGCGGTTGCCACGGCCCTTCGCACGCGCCGTGAAGCGCTTGAGCGACGTGGCCTTGTCGATGTAGATCGACTTGACCTTCAGCTCGTCGATATCGGCGCCTTCATTGTGCTCGGCGTTCGCGATGGCGGACTCAACCACCTTCTTCACGATGCCAGCCGCCTTCTTCGGGCTGAACGTCAGCACGTTGAGCGCGCGCTCGATCGACAGACCGCGGATCTGGTCAGCAACCAGGCGCGTCTTCTGTGCGGAGATACGGGCGCCGCGATGAATCGCTTTAACTTCCATGATTGCCCCTTATCGCTTCGCTTTCTTGTCGGCAGCGTGGCCCTTGAACGTACGCGTGAGCGCAAATTCGCCGAGCTTGTGGCCAACCATGTTTTCCGTGACATACACGGGCACGTGCTGACGACCGTTATGAACGGCGATCGTCAGGCCGATGAAGTCCGGCAGAATGGTCGAACGACGCGACCAAGTCTTGATGGGCTTCTTGTCCTTCGTTTGCACTGCCGCCTCAACCTTCTTCAGCAGGTGGGCGTCAATGAAAGGACCCTTTTTTACGGAACGAGTCATATCTAAGCTCCTACCTACCGATTAACGCTTGTGACGGCGCTGAACGATCATGCTGTCAGTGCGCTTGTTACGACGGGTGCGGTAGCCCTTGGTCGGCGTGCCCCACGGGGACACCGGATCACGGCCAGCAGCAGTCTTACCTTCACCACCACCGTGCGGGTGATCGACCGGGTTCATCACCACACCGCGAACGGTCGGGCGAATACCGCGCCAACGAGTTGCACCAGCCTTGCCGATCTGGCGCAGGCTGTGCTCTTCGTTGCCGACTTCACCAATGGTCGCGCGGCACTCGATGTGCACGCGGCGCACTTCACCCGAGCGCAGACGCACTTGAGCGTAGATGCCTTCGCGAGCCAGCAGCACGGCGGACGTACCGGCCGAACGGGCAACTTGAGCGCCCTTGCCCGGCAGGATTTCCACGCAGTGGATCGTCGTACCGACAGGGATGTTGCGAATCGGCAGGTTGTTACCGGCCTTGATCGGCGCTTCCGAGCCGTTGGCGATGGCTTGGCCAACCACAGCGCCCTTCGGGGCGATGATGTAGCGGCGCTCGCCATCAGCGAACAGCACGAGCGCGATGTTGGCGCTACGGTTCGGATCGTATTCCAGGCGCTCGATCTTGGCCGGGATACCGTCCTTGTCGTTACGCTTGAAGTCGACGATGCGATAGTGATGCTTGTGACCACCGCCCTTGTGACGGGTGGTGATGTGGCCGTTGTTGTTACGACCCGACTTCTGGATTTGCTTTTCCAGCAGCGGAGCGTGCGGCGCGCCCTTGTGAAGGTCGGGGTTAACGACCTTCACCATCGAGCGGCGGCCCGGCGATGTCGGCTTGGTTTTGACGAGTGCCATGATTACTTGGCCTCCGCTTCAAAATTGATTTCCTGGCCCGGCTTCAGCGAGACATAGGCCTTCTTCACGTGGTCACGACGACCCATGAAGCGACCGAAGCGCTTTTGCTTGCCCTTCTGGTTCAGGATCTGGACGGACTCGACCTCGACCTTGAACAGCAGCTCGACAGCAGCCTTCACTTCGCCCTTGTTGGCGTCGCGAGCCACTTCGAACACGACCTGTTCGTTCTTCTCGGCCACCAGGGTTGCCTTTTCAGACACCACAGGCGCCAGCAGCACCTGCATCAGGCGATGGTCGTTCTTGGCAACTTGCGTCATTTCAGCAACTCCTCGATCTGCGCGACGGCTGCCTTGGTCACGAGCACCTTCTTGTAGTGCACGAGCGACAGCGGGTCGGCGTGACGCGGCTCAACCACGAGCACGTGCGCCAGGTTGCGCGATGCCAGGAAGAGATTTTCGTCCAGGTTATCGGTAATCACGAGCACCGAATCCAGGCCCATGGCGCGGAACTTGTCGGCCAGCAGCTTGGTTTTGGGCGCGTCGACGGACAGGCTGTCAACGACGTTGATGCGACCTTCACGGGCGAGCTGCGAATAAATCGAGCGCATGCCGGCGCGGTACATCTTCTTGTTGACCTTCTGCGAGAAGTTTTCTTCCGGGCTGTTCGGGAAGATACGACCACCCCCGCGCCACAGCGGGGAGGAGCTCATACCTGCACGGGCGCGGCCCGTACCCTTTTGACGCCACGGCTTCTTGGTCGTGTGCTTGACCTCTTCACGGTCCTTCTGCTTACGGTTACCGCTGCGAGCGTTGGCCTGGTAAGCGACGACGACTTGGTGAACGAGGGCTTCGTTGTAGTCACGGCCGAACACTTCCGGCGAGGCAGCAACGCCGGCGCCGAGTTGACCGTTGTCCTGGAGCAGCTTCAGTTCCATGCGTTTGCTCCTTATGCCTTCTTGGCGCGGGCCTTCACGGCCGGCGTGACGATGACTTGACCGCCCTTGGCGCCCGGAATCGCACCCTTGACCAGCAGCAGCTTGCGCTCTGCGTCGATCTTGGCGATTTCCAGGTTCTGAACGGTACGGGTGACGTCACCCATGTGACCGGTCATGCGCTTGCCCGGGAACACGCGACCCGGATCCTGCGCCATACCGATCGAACCCGGCACGTTGTGCGAGCGCGAGTTACCGTGCGAGGCGCGGCCCGACGAGAAGTTGTAACGCTTGATGGTACCGGCGTAGCCCTTACCAATCGTCACACCCTGAACGTCGATCTTCTGACCGACTTCGAACAGGTCGACGCTGATGTTCGCGCCAGGCTGGAATTCAGCGGCACGAGCGGCATCCACTCGGAATTCTTTGATGACTTCGCCCGCTTCCACGCCGGCTTTGGCGAGATGACCCGCCAGCGGCTTGGTGACGCGGCTGGCGCGTCGGGTGCCGAAGGTGACTTGAACCGCGGTATAACCGTCGGTCTCGTCCGTCTTGATTTGCGTCACGCGGTTGTCGCCGACCTCGAGCACGGTGACGGGAATCGAATCGCCGTCGTCCGTGAAAATACGGGTCATGCCAACCTTGCGACCTACAAGGCCAAGGCTCATGGTTTGCTCCATTCCCAGCTGCGATTGGCCGGGGCTGATTGATACTACGAATCTTGAACTGGACTGCGCCTAAAGAGACAGCGCGAGGCCAAATGGCCAGCCCACTCCCCTCACTAAAGGGGTAGCCCTACAATATATCCCGGTTACGAACAATATGCAAGGCCGATTGCCGGATAGCGCCCGGACGTCGTGTGCAACGCAACATCTGCCGCGTAAAAGCAAAACGGCGAGCACTTGGCTCGCCGTTTGCCCGTTACCGGAGTGACCCGGCAGCGTTGTCTTGCTTATTGCAGCTTGATCTCGACGTCCACGCCAGCCGGCAGGTCCAGCTTCATCAGCGCGTCGACGGTCTTGTCCGTCGGATCGACGATGTCCATCAGGCGCTGGTGCGTGCGGATTTCGAACTGGTCGCGGCTGGTCTTGTTGACGTGCGGCGAACGCAGAACGTCGAAACGCTGGATGCGGGTCGGCAGGGGCACCGGGCCCTTGACGATCGCGCCGGTGCGCTTGGCGGTCTCGACGATTTCAGCGGCGGACTGGTCGATCAGGCGATAGTCGAAAGCCTTCAGGCGGATACGGATCTTCTGGTTCTGCATGATGTTTCCTTAAAGAGCATGGCGGCCAGGCCGCCGGTAGATTGAAAGAGCGATGCTACAGGCGATGCGCCGCACCGCTTACGAGGAACAGCGCATCGATCCGCCTTTTACTTCAGGATCTTGGCAACGACGCCAGCACCCACGGTACGGCCGCCTTCACGGATAGCGAAGCGCAGGCCTTCTTCCATGGCGATCGGGGCGATCAGCTTGACGGTGATCGACACGTTGTCGCCCGGCATGACCATTTCCTTGCCTTCCGGCAGGGCGATCGAGCCAGTCACGTCCGTCGTACGGAAGTAGAACTGCGGACGGTAGTTGTTGAAGAACGGCGTGTGACGGCCGCCTTCGTCCTTCGACAGGATGTAGACCTCGCCCGTGAATTCGGTGTGCGGCTTGATCGAGCCCGGCTTGGCCAGCACTTGGCCGCGCTGGACGTCTTCGCGCTTCGTGCCGCGCAGCAGAATACCGACGTTGTCGCCTGCTTGACCTTGGTCCAGCAGCTTGCGGAACATTTCCACGCCCGTGCAGGTCGTCTTGTCGATCTTCGGCTTGTCGCCGTCCATGGCGATACCGACGATTTCGATTTCTTCGCCGACCTTGATGATGCCGCGCTCGATACGGCCGGTCACCACGGTGCCGCGGCCCGAGATCGAGAACACGTCTTCCACCGGCATCAGGAACGTACCGTCAACAGCGCGCTCCGGCGTCGGGATGTAGGTGTCCAGTGCGTCGGCCAGGTTCATGATGGCCACTTCGCCCAGTTCGCCCTTGTCGCCTTCCAGCGCCAGCTTGGCCGAACCCTTGATGATCGGGGTGTCGTCGCCCGGGAAGTCGTACTTCGACAGAAGTTCACGCACTTCCATCTCGACCAGCTCCAGCAGCTCAGCGTCGTCCACCATGTCGCACTTGTTCAGGAAGACGATGATGTACGGCACGCCGACCTGACGGGCCAGCAGGATGTGCTCACGCGTTTGCGGCATCGGGCCGTCAGCGGCCGAGCACACCAGGATGGCGCCGTCCATCTGGGCGGCACCGGTAATCATGTTCTTGACGTAGTCGGCGTGGCCCGGGCAGTCCACGTGCGCGTAGTGGCGGTTAGCCGTTTCGTACTCGATGTGCGCGGTGTTGATCGTGATGCCGCGTGCCTTTTCTTCCGGCGCTGCGTCGATTTCGTCGTACTTCTTCGCGGTACCACCGAACTTGCTCGACAGCACGGTTGCGATCGCTGCGGTCAGCGTCGTCTTGCCGTGGTCAACGTGACCAATCGTACCAACGTTCACGTGCGGCTTGGTCCGCTCGAACTTTTCCTTTGCCATGTCAGCTCCTCAATTCGGAATCGGCTAATTACTAGATTTGGGATGCAGGCGGCACGCACGCGCGCGCCGCCAAAACACGTTGATTACTTCGTACCCTTGGCAGCCATCACAGCTTCGGCGATGTTCTTCGGTGCCTCAGCGTATTGCTTGAATTCCATGGTGTACGTGGCGCGGCCTTGCGTCTGCGAGCGCAGCGACGTCGAATAACCGAACATTTCCGACAGCGGGACTTCGGCCTTGATGATCTTGCCGCCGCCCACCATGTCGTCCATGCCCTGCACGATGCCGCGGCGGGACGACAAGTCGCCCATCACGGTACCCGTGTAGTCTTCCGGCGTTTCCACTTCCACAGCCATCATCGGCTCCAGCAGAACCGGAGTGGCGCGGCGCATGGCTTCCTTGAAAGCCATCGAACCGGCCATGCGGAACGCGTTTTCGTTCGAGTCCACGTCGTGGTACGAACCGAACGTCAGCGTGACCTTCACGTCCACCACCGGGAAGCCCGCCAGAATACCGGACGGCAGCGTGTCGACGATGCCCTTCTCGACCGCCGGGATGTATTCGCGAGGAATCACACCGCCCTTGATGGCGTCGACGAATTCGAAGTTCTTGCCAGCCTTCTTCGCCTCGTCGTCCGCCGGTTCCAGCGTGATCACAGCGTGACCGTACTGACCGCGACCGCCGGACTGCTTGACGAACTTGCCTTCAACGTCTTCAACCTTCTTGCGGATGGTTTCGCGGTAGGCAACTTGCGGGGCGCCGATGTTGGCTTCCACGCCAAATTCGCGCTTCATGCGATCGACCAGAATTTCGAGGTGCAGCTCACCCATACCCGAAATGATGGTCTGACCCGATTCTTCATCGGTACGCACGCGGAACGACGGATCTTCAGCAGCCAGGCGGTTCAGGGCGATGCCCATCTTTTCCTGGTCAGCCTTGGTCTTCGGCTCGACAGCCTGCGAGATCACCGGCTCCGGGAACACCATGCGCTCGAGAATGATCGGAGCGCTCGGGTCGCACAGCGTGTCACCCGTGGTGGCGTCCTTCAGGCCCACCGCAGCGGCGATGTCGCCTGCCAGCACTTCCTTGATTTCTTCGCGCTGATTGGCGTGCATCTGCAGAATACGGCCCAGACGCTCCTTCTTCTGCTTCACCGGGTTGTACACGGTGTCGCCGGAGTTGATCTTGCCCGAGTAGACGCGGAAGAAGATCAGCTGACCAACGAACGGGTCGGTCATGATCTTGAACGCCAGTGCCGAGAACTTTTCGTTGTCGTCAGCCTTGCGCTCGAGCTTCTTCTCTTCGTCGTTTTCGTCGATGCCCTGAACCGGCGGAATGTCGACCGGCGACGGCAGGAAGTCGATCACGGCGTCGAGCATGCGCTGCACGCCCTTGTTCTTGAACGCGGTGCCGCACAGCATCGGCTGGATTTCGCAGGCGATGGTACGGTCGCGCAGCGCCTTGACGATCTCAGCACGGGACAGCTCTTCGCCGCCCAGGTACTTTTCCATCAGCTCTTCGCTGGCTTCAGCAGCCGACTCGACCATCTTCTCGCGCCACTCGTTGGCGACGTCAACCAGATTGGCCGGGATGTCGTGGTATTCGAACTTCACGCCCTGGCTGGCTTCGTCCCAAATGATCGCCTTCATTTCCAGCAGATCGACGACGCCCTGGAAGCCGTCTTCGGCGCCGATGGGCACCACGACGGGCACCGGGTTGGCCTTCAGACGGGTCTTCAGCTGGTCGTAGACCTTGAAGAAGTTCGCGCCGGTACGGTCCATCTTGTTGACGAACGCCAGACGCGGCACCTTGTACTTGTTGGCCTGACGCCAGACGGTTTCCGACTGCGGCTGCACGCCACCCACCGCGCAGTACACCATGCACGCGCCGTCCAGCACACGCATGGAACGCTCCACCTCGATGGTGAAGTCCACGTGGCCCGGGGTGTCGATGATGTTGAAGCGGTGCTCGGGGTAGTTGCCGCCCATGCCCTTCCAGAAGGCGGTGGTAGCAGCGGACGTGATGGTGATGCCGCGCTCTTGCTCCTGCTCCATCCAGTCCATGGTGGCAGCGCCATCATGCACTTCACCGATCTTGTGGTTCACACCGGTGTAGAACAGGATCCGCTCGGTCGTGGTGGTCTTGCCGGCGTCGATGTGAGCGGAAATACCGATGTTACGGTAGCGCTCAATGGGGGTCTTACGAGCCACGGTTAATCCTCAGATTCGTCAACGGGGCGCTGGCCCACGGCCAAGCGCCCCTAATACAAATGGGCGAGATGTGCGCACACAGCCCGCCCAGCAACCAACAACGTCTCGCGTCGCTTAGAAGCGGAAGTGCGAGAACGCCTTGTTGGCTTCAGCCATGCGGTGCACTTCGTCGCGCTTCTTCATGGCGCCGCCGCGGCCTTCCGAGGCTTCGAGCAGCTCACCAGCCAGACGCAGGGCCATCGACTTCTCGCTGCGCTTCTTCGCAGCTTCCCGCAGCCAACGCATCGCCAATGCCAGACGACGCGACGGCCGGACTTCGACCGGCACCTGATAGTTGGCGCCACCAACACGACGGCTCTTCACTTCGACCACCGGCTTGATGTTGCCGATAGCCAGCGTGAACACCTCGATCGGCGCCTTGCCTGCTTTCTTTTCGATCTGGTCGAACGCACCGTAGACGATACGTTCAGCCACCGACTTCTTGCCGTCCAGCATCAGGACGTTCATGAACTTGGCGACTTCCACATTGCCGAACTTCGGGTCCGGCAGAATTTCCCGCTTGGGGACTTCACGACGACGTGGCATCTTCTTTCCTTCTCTGTTCAGTTGAGAACCGCCTCGGTTCTCCGGCCACCAACTAGCTTGTCTTCCAACAATCTGAGCCGGGTGACCACTTACTCGACGGTGCCAGTGCGGTCAAAAAACGCACCGTTGTACCGCCTGCTCATGACAAGACCGTGACCGCAAAAGCGGCGCGATCTCACTGGCGACTTAGGCCGCCTTCGGACGCTTCGCGCCGTACTTCGAACGCGCTTGCTTACGGTCCTTGACGCCTTGCAGGTCAAGGGAGCCGCGCACGATGTGGTAACGCACACCCGGCAAGTCCTTCACACGGCCGCCGCGGATCAGCACGACGCTGTGTTCTTGCAGGTTGTGGCCTTCACCGCCGATGTACGAAATGACTTCGAAACCGTTGGTCAGGCGCACCTTGGCGACCTTACGCAGTGCCGAGTTCGGCTTCTTCGGCGTCGTGGTGTACACGCGGGTGCACACGCCGCGACGCTGCGGGCAGTTCTCAAGTGCCGGGCTCTTGCTCTTCAGCTTTTCCGAGACGCGGGGCTTGCGAACCAGTTGATTGATGGTTGGCATTGTTCAATCCAGCTTGGTTTTTGAAAAATCGCCGGCTCACATAACGTGAACGCCTCATTTGGGAGGCGGACGGCGCAATCGGGTTTTATGGAAGTGGCGAGCAGAACGCTCTGAAGGGAGGACCTGCGGGAACAGATCAAGACCAAAGAGCGCGAGCCCGTCTGATTTCAGATGCCTTGCACAGCATTTGCCGGGCATGGACGCGCGAAACCAGAAGCCAAAAACTCGAATCTGGCACTATAGCGGGCTGTCTTGCAAGCGTCAAGCGCGCCGCCAGTCTGGCGACGGGCCCGTCGGTCAGCAGCGGCGCGGTGTGGCGCCGATGGCACGCTGCGCACTAGCGGGCCATATGAAGACGAGTGCAGCGGCCACCACAAACCCGAGCGCGAGAAGCGATACGCCGATCCAGCCGGCGCGCACCCAAGCCACGCCGGCCAAGCCGCCCCCGGCTGCGGCGCCGAAGAAAAACGCCCCGGTGTACAGGCCGTTCACGCGCCCCCGGACCTCCGGCGACAGCGTGTTGACCATGTAGCGGCCGAGCGCCTGGTCGCCGATGGCGCCAAAGTCGAGCAACAACGCTGCGGCGGCCAGCATCACCAACATGACAGGGGCGCTCAGGCCCGGCAGCAGCGCCGAAGCGAGCGCCAACAGCAGACCCGTCGCCGCACTGCCATGCGCGAGCAGCGTGCCAACGCGCACCAAGCCGCGATCCGCCAGCCGTCCGGCGATGGGCGCCGCCACGACGCCGGCCGCGCCGCACAGCGCGAAGATGCCGATGCCGTTCTGCGAAAGATGGAACGGCGCGGCCGCCAGCCGCAGTGCAACAGCCGTCCAGAACAGCGTGAAGGCCGCCATCAGCAAAGCTTGCGTGGCGGCGCGGCGACGCAATACCGGTTCGCTGCGCAGAAGATGGCCATACGACTTGAGCAACGCGCCATACGACAGCGCGCGCGGCGGCACGAAGGTCGGCATTACGCGCGGCAGAAGGACTGCCAGCACGGCAATCGCCACCGCCGATGCACCGTAGAACGCACGCCAGCCCCATTGCGCCGCGATCAGGCTGGCCGCCGGGCGCGACAGCAGGATGCCCAGGTTCAGGCCGATCATGATGTCGCCGAGCACGCGGCCGCGCCGGTGGTCTGCGGCCAAGCGGCCCGCCAGCGCGATCAGCATCTGAATGACCGTCGACGTGAGGCCGATGGCAAAGGCGGCCAGCATCAGCACTTGGCCGCTCTGCGCGACCGTGGTCAGCACCAGCGACGCCACCGCGCCCCATAGCGTGCGCGAGGCGAGCGCGCGATTGTCCTGCAGGTCGGTCAGCGGCATCAGCAGCAACAGGCCGATGCCGTAGCCGACCAGCGTGGCGGTCACGAGCAGCCCGGTGGCGGCCGTGGTCCAGCCGATGCTCGCGGCGATCTCGGCGACCAGCGGCTGGATGCCGAACAGGTTGATGACGATGAGCCCGACGGCGGCGGCAAACAGCGGCGTGGCGCCGCGAGGGAGCGCGTCGGTGAGGGACGTGTTGGGAACGGCTGGGGCTTCGGTGGTCATGATGGGCGGGACGAAGAGTCGGAAACCCCATCCTAGCCAGCCGATTCGCGCAGATTAAGGTAGCCTCTGGCGTCATATTGTTTCCATACGTGCGCAAATATGGATCGGCTTTCTGACGTGGTGGTCTTCGTGCAGGTCGTGCAGCGCGGCAGCCTCTCGGCGGCGGCCGATGCATTGGGCATGTCGCGCGGGGTGATCAGCAAGGCGCTTGCGCGGCTGGAGGCGCGGTTGCAGACGCGCCTGCTGCAACGGACGACGCGGCGCCTGTCGCTCACCGAAGCAGGCGCCGCGTTCTTCGAGAAAAGCCGCGAAGGTCTGGCGCTCGTCGATGCAGCGGAGCAGGCCGTGAGCGCCTTGCGCGATGAGGCGCGCGGCACGTTGCGCGTGTCGGCGCCGGCCTCGTTTGCGGTGACACTGCTGGCGCCGCTGCTGGGCGCATTCCAGGCGCGCTACCCCGCAGTGCAGATCGATCTGGACATGAACGACCGCTACGCGGATCTGGTGGCGGGGCGCATCGACGTGGCGATCCGCATCGGCATGCTGGAGGACTCGTCGCTGGTGGCGCGGCGGCTGGCGGACTGCGCGCACGCCATCTACGGCGCGCCGTCGTATTTTCGCGAGCGGGGCATTCCGCAGTCGCCGGAGGACTTGCGCGACCACAACTGCCTCGTCTACGCCAACTACGACGGGCCGCACGACTGGGTGCTGACGGACGCTGCCGGCCAGCGTCACGTCGCACACGTCACCGGCTCGATGCTCGCCAACAACAGCCTCGTCCTGCGCGAGGCGGCGCGTTCAGGGCTGGGCGTGTCGCTCGGGCCGGCGTATCTCGTGCGCGACGATATTGCGGCCGGTCGGCTGCAGGCGGTGCTGACGAGCTACACAGCGCGCGAGGTGCCCCTGCACGCCGTGTTCACCCAGCGTGTGCATCTGCTGCCGAAGGTGCGGGCGTTTGTCGATTTCCTGGGCGATCACCTGAGCCGCACCGGCGTGATGGGGCCATTGCCGCCGTCCGCCTAGGCTTGCTCGCGGCACTTCTCCAGCACGTCGAGCAGCGCCTGGCCGTAGCGGTCCAGCTTGGCCATGCCGATACCCGGCAGCTCGCCGAGCGCCTCGCGCGAATCCGGATCGGTCTCCGCAATGCGCGCGAGCGTGGCGTCGTGGAAGATCACATACGCCGGCACGCTGTGCTCGCGCGCGGCCTGCGTCCGCCAGGCCCGCAACGCCTGCCAGCGCACCTGCGCCTCGGTGGAAAGCTCGGCGGCCGGATCGGCGCGGCGCTCCTTCTTCGTCGACGATGACGACGCGCCGCGCACCTTCTCGGCCTGACGGCGCAGGATCACCGGCTGCTCGCCCTTGAGCACGGGGCGCGCCGCGTCGGTCAGGATCAACGCACCGTGGCCGCCGTGGTCCACCGCAAACAAGCCCTGCGCGACCAACTGGCGGAATACGCTGCGCCAAGCGGCTTCGGACAGATCGCTGCCGATGCCGAAGGTGGACAGCGTTTCGTGATGCCACTGCTTGATGCGCTCGGTGGCGTTGCCGCGCAGGATGTCGATGAGCTGGCCCGCGCCAAAACTCACGCGGCTGGCTTGCTGGACGCGGTATGCGCACGACAGCGCCATCTGCGCCTCGCGCGTGGCATCCCAGGTTTGCGGCGGCGTGAGGCACGTATCGCAGTTGCCGCAGGGCTGGCTGCTTTCGCCGAAGTACGCAAGCAGCGCCACGCGGCGGCAGGTTGCGGCTTCGCACAGGCCGAGCAGCGCTTCGAGCTTGGCGGTCGAGACGCGCTTGTGCACATCGTCCGCATCGGACTCGTCGATCATGCGGCGCTGCTGCACCACGTCGGCCAGGCCATACGCCATCCACGCGTTGGCGGGCAGGCCGTCGCGGCCGGCGCGGCCGGTCTCCTGGTAGTAGCCCTCCAGGCTCTTGGGCAAATCAAGGTGCGCAACGAAGCGGACGTCCGGCTTGTCGATGCCCATGCCGAACGCGATGGTCGCCACCATCACGACGCCCTCCTCCTTGCGGAAGATCGCCTGATGGCGGGCGCGCACTTCGGAGTCCATCCCGGCGTGATACGGCAGCGCGCGGATGCCCTGCTCGGCCAGCCACTGCGCGGTCTCTTCCACCTTCTTGCGCGACAGGCAGTAGACGATGCCGGCGTCGCAGGTGTCGCCGTCCATGTGCTCGGCGCGAATGAAGCGCAGCAGCTGCTGCCGCGCGCTGTCCTTCTCGACGATGGTGTAGCGGATATTCGGGCGGTCGAAGCTGGAGAGGAAAACGCGTGCGTCCGTCAGCGCTAGCCGTTCCACGATCTCGTCGCGCGTGACGGCGTCCGCCGTGGCCGTGAGCGCAATGCGCGGCACGTGCGGGAAACGCTCGTGCAGCACGGAAAGCTGGATGTACTCGGGCCGGAAGTCGTGCCCCCACTGCGACACGCAATGCGCTTCGTCGATGGCGAACAGGCCGATGCGCGATCGCTCAAGCAACTCGAGGAAGCGCGGCGTCATCAACCGCTCGGGCGCCACGTAGACGAGGTCCAGCCGCCCTGCCGCCAGATCGCGCTCGACCTGCGCGGCCTCGGCGCCCGTCAGCGCGGAGTTGAGATACGCCGCGCGCACGCCAGCCTCTTCCAGCGCGGCCACCTGATCCTGCATCAGCGCAATCAGCGGCGACACGACGATGCCGGCGCCCTGCCCGCGCCGGTGCCGCACGAGCGCGGGTATCTGGTAACAGAGCGATTTGCCGCCGCCGGTCGGCATCAGCACGAGGCAATCGCCGCCGTCGGCGACGTGCGCGACGATTTCCGCCTGCGGGCCGCGGAAGGCGCTGTAGCCGAACACATCGTGCAGCACCGCATGCGTGGCGGCGGCGGTGTCTTCGGGCAGCGCCTGCAGCGCGTGATCTATGGCGGGAGAGTCGTACATCGGGACGGCGGGTGCGCGCGGTGTCACGCGCGGGCTGGGCGAAACCGCTATTGTGACAAACCCCGCCGAGGGGCGGTCAATCAGGACAGTCGGATTGTCGGAAACGCTGCGCTCAGACCTTGCGTGCAACGATGCGATGGATCGTCCGCCCCGACGATTGGCTAACGGCCGCTTCGTCGAAAACCACTTCAGTGCCGGCCAGCGCCTCGCGCACGGGCGCCGCATCGAACGACGTGAACAGCCGGCCGCGCCCATCGCGCTGGTCGGCGTCGGGCGTGACGCGCCAGCTCAGATACAGCGTGCCGCCCGGGCGCAGCAACGACACCAGCCGCTGCACCGCCGCACCAATCTGGTCCGGCGGCAGATGCATGATGACGGTCTCGCAGAGAACGTTGTCGAACGCGCCTTCGGCAATGCCGACAAGCTCGGGGAGCAACGCGTGCCGGAACGACAGCCCCGGATATTGCTCGCGTGCCGCTTCCAGCAGCGCGGCAGACGCGTCGTAGCCGACCGCCGGATAACCGTTGGCGTTGAGCCACGCCACCTCGCGCCCCGCGCCGCAGCCGATGTCGGCGGTGGCGCCGCCTGCCTTGAACTCGCGGCGCAGCAGCGCGTACAGGTCTTCAGGCGCCGGCTGGTCGCGCCACTCCTGCGCGAAGGTTTCGGCGAGCGCGTCGTAGGCGGCAACGGTCTGCGTGTCCATGGCGACTCCGGTCGTGTGGGCTACTTCATCGTGAAACTGCGCAGCAACGTCAGATCGCCGGCCTTGCGCATCGGCACGACAAACGTCTGCTGGCGTTCGGACGGCGTGTTCTCGTCGGTAATGATGGTGACGGTGGCGGTGGTGATCGCGCTGCGGTCGTTGCCGCTGCCGTAATAGTTCACGTAGACGAGGTACGTGCCGGGCACCGGCGCCGGGTTCGAATAGATCTCTGGCCCGTAGCCGGTGGTGACATCCACGTCGAGCGCGCCGCCGTTTTCAACCACGCGGTTGCCGTACCAGGCGTGCTGCCCGTCGGGCGAGATGACATGCAGGTCGAGATCGGTGCCGTCGGTGTCCCACGCGAGGACCACGCGCAAACGCGGACGCTGCTTGCCGGTGTAGCTGTCGTAGAACTGCACGCGCTTGGCGTCACCGCGCGCGCTGCGCACCTCGACGCTGTTGCTGCCCGCGCCAAATGCGTACGGACGCGAGAACGTGCCGTCGGCCTCGATGCGCTGCGGCATGGCCACGCCGTTGACGATCAGCGTACCGACCGACGCGCCATCGGCGCCACGGCGGCGGCGCGGGTTGTTCTCGTCGGTTGCTGCGGCCGCCTTCGGCTGGTTGCGGATGCGCCCGGCGATCATGGACGCCACGCCCTGCCCTTGCGGCGTGGACACCGACACCGCCGGGTAATGCACGTCCTGCGTGTAGCGGGAGTCGTCGCCCGCCGAATTGCGCCAGCCGTTGAGCGGCGCGGTGATCTCGACATTGCCGGCATCGGTTTGCGCGAGCACGCTGCCCGCGGCCGCAAAGGTGGCCAGCGCGATGACAACGGCGAGACGGAAAGTGGAAGGCGTCATGTGGGTCACGTCAGAAGCGGATCGATTTCATCAGCGCCAGCTCGCCGATCTTGCGCAGCGGCACGCTGACAAACTCGCGCCGCTCGTTTGGCGTGTTCTCGTTATAGATCAGCGTCAGTTGCGCGGTGATGAGATCGCGGTCGTGCGCTTTTTCGTCGAAGTTGTAGCCGCCGGCGTTGAAGTTGCCCCAGTAGTTCACGTAGAACAGCCACACGCCGGGGCGCGGCGCGGCGGTCGAGAAAATCTCGGGGCCCGCACCGTCGACGCTGTCCACGTCGAGGCCGCCGCCGTCGGACAGCAGCGGTTGCGCCCAGAACGCGTGATCGCCAATCGGCGAAATGACGTGCATGTCGACCTCAGCGCGCGGGTCGTCCCACGTGAGGACGGCGCGCAGCTTGGCCGACGTCTTGGTGGTGTCGGCCTCGTAGAACTGCAGGCGTTGGCGCGATTGGCCGTCGGCACTGACGATTTCGACACTGTTCGAGCCCGGGCCGAACGCCCAGGGGCGGGCGAAGCGGCCTTCGCCGTCGCCATACAGCGGCATGGCGTTGCCGTTGACGACAAGCACCGGCGGGCGGCGTTGCTTGCCGGCCGCGCGGATGCGTCCGGCGATGAGCGTGCGGTATTTTTGGGCGCCGCGGTCCACGGGCGGTTTTGGATACGCCGCGGTGTATTGCTCCAGCTCGTTGGTCAGCTTGCTGTTGCGCCATCCGCCGATCGGTCCTTCCAGATCGGCCACCGGCTCAGCCAGCGCCGAAGCGGCCAGCAGCAGCGCAACGGTGCCCAGCGCCAAGCGCGTCATCCCACTCTTCACAGCAAACCCTCCCCTCGGATCAGGCGACGCGCCATCGCCTCGACAAACTGTTCGTCCTGCCCGCGCGGGTGGCGCGCAAAGGCAAGGTGCAGATATTCGTGCGTCAGCGCGATGCGGTCTTCCTCGGTCGCGAGCCGGTGCACGTAGAGCCGGTTGCGGCGTGCATCAGCGTACGGCCGGCCCTCGTGCACGACGCACACGGCGGGCAGCGGCGGCGCCTCGTAGCCTGGCTCGGCAGCCAGGCGGGCCGACCAACCCGGCGCGCGCGCCTGCAGCCACTGCTGCGCACCCGCCACCGGCGCGCAATCGCCCGCCACCGGGCTCTGGAACGACGTGAGCGTCGCCTGCGGCCACCACTGCGCGAGGATTGCGTCGAACCCCTGGCCGCTTTGCGCGGCGGCGCGCGCCGCGGTCCAGCTCATCTGGCCACGCGCGCTGATGGTGCCGTGGTACTGCACGGACTGGCCGGTCAGCACCAGCGCGTCGGTAAATTCGGCGGCGTTGCGCGCAGCGGCCTGCGGCGGGCGCGGCAGCACGCGCTGCGTCCGCGAGCTGTCGGCGATGCGGTAACAGCCCTTGTCGCGCGAGGCGTGCTGCACGAGGTAGCTGCGCGCCGCCACGGCCAACGCACGCGCGGCCTGCGGCTCGGCGAGTTCGCCTTCGCGCTCGACCACGCGCGCCACGTAGTCGTTCATGCCCAGACGGCCGCTGATGACGGGCACGTTGTTCTGGCGCGCGAGCGTCAACTCGCCCTTGCTCTCGATCGGCAGCGTGTTGCCGTTGACGAAGCGCACGGCATAGCGGCCTTCCAGGCGACCGGCGGCGACCGGCTTGCCGCTGGCGTCGCGCACCTCGCGAATCGGATAGCGCGCAAAGAAGTCCACCACGACACAGGCATCGTCGTCGGGCACGGGCGTCTGTTCGATCAGCGGCGTCAGGCGCGGTGCGGCAGCGGCCAGCACCTGGTTGCTCGACCCGGCACCGCCCAGCCAGACAGGCGTGCCGTCGGCCAGCCAGCCCGCGGCCCCGCCGATCGACGCGCCGGGCCGCTGCGGGTCGGGCATCGTCCAGGTCTTGGCGCGCAACAGGCCGCCGAAGTCCGACACCGTGCCCTCGCCACGCCCGACGGTCAGCACAGAGACGAGCGTTTGCGCGGCCGTTTCGCGCCCATCGGCCGGAACGCTGCGCAGCGCGGTGAGCAGATCGGCGACCGGCACGCGATGCGTCGGCTGCATGGCACGCAGCTCGCGCAGCCATGTGGGCGATCCGGCTTGCTGCCAGAAGCGCCGCCAATCCGCGCGGTCCAGCCCGAGACGCGCCGGTTCGAAATAGCGTCCGCACGACTGGATGAGCGCGCGCTCGCGGTCGATGCTGTTGCCGGCGGTGCAGCAGTAGACCTCTTCAGGGTCGTTACCGTGGCACGTGTAGTCGGGCGTGCTGAGGCGGCGCGAGACGAGGTAGCTGTAGACGAAAAGCTTCCAGACGCTGCCGAGCGGTGTTTCGGTGTCGCGCGGCAACGCGGTGGCTTGCGGCACGCCGCCGGCAGGGTCAGCGCTGAACTGCCAGAGCTTGGCGTCATCGCCTTGCAACGCGGCATATCGCAACGGTGGAAGCGACTGCCCCACCGGCGCGGCCATGGCGTGCCCAGTCTGCCCGCCAAGCGCGCAGGCGCCGCCAGCCCAGAGCAGGCCGGTCAGCACACCACGCGCGAGCAGGCGGGAAAGCATCGCCGATCACTCCACCTTGAACGGATAGCTGGCCGTCTTGCCGTCGCCCTGGAACGCCTTGGCTTCCGGCTGGTACATGCGGAAGTAGCGCACCGGCGGCAGCGCAAAGCGGCCCGGCAGCGAGAAGCGCACCAGCTGGCGCAGCACGGTCGGGCGCTCCAGGGCGGGCACCGGCTGGTTGTACGAGAGCTGGCCCATTTCGTACGCGGCCTTGCGCTCGAACGCCTGCGCGCCGTTGCCTTCGTTCGGCTCACCCTTCAGCCCGTCGATCTGGATGCCCCACGTGGTGGCTTCCACTTCGGCGCCCGGCGGCAGCGGCACCTCGACCAGGCCGTAGCGGTACGTGCCCTGGCGCGGCGTCAGCACGACCTCGTCGACGTAGAGCGCGTTGCTGTCGAGCGTGTCGCCCGGCTTGACCGGCTTGGCGGTAAAGGCGATGCCGCTGCTGCTGGTGTCGGCCGCCGGCTGCTTGGGCGCCTTCGGGTCCGGCTTGGCCGGTGCCGAATCGATCGGCTCCAGACGGTACAGCTTGCGCTCCACCGTGATCGGCAGCTTGGAGGCCTCGGCGGCGCGGCTGCGGTACGACACGATGGCCGATTGCGTGGTCACATCGGTCGGCGCCGTCGTCAGGTCCAGCGCGGCGGGGGCTTGCGCGCCGGTCCAGCGCCACGTCGGCACACCGACCGGCGAGCGCGTCGCCTGCCAGCCGCCCGCCGAGACGGCCGGCTGGATGGTGGCAACGCTGGCGCCTTGCAGGCCGCCCAAACCCTTCTGCAGCCAGACCAGCGCCACCGCGCGATCCATCGTCGGCATGGCGGCGCTGGCGCGGGCCAGCAGCGGTGCCGGGTCGGTAGCCGAGCGGCCACCGCCCATCAGCAGCAGGCTTTGCACCAGCGGGGAAGTGTCGGCAGCCAACGCATTGCGCGCGGCGATGTCAGCGGAGACCAGCGCTTCCGGCACCGGCTGGCCGACTTGGCGCATCAGCTGTGCCGTCAGCACCGTCGCTACCTGACGGCCGCGCGGCGAATCCGGCGCCACGAAGATCAGGCTGTCGCCCGCGGCGGGGTCGGCGTCGGCCGAGGCCTTGGGCGCCTTGCCGCCACTGGGTGCAAGCTCGTTCGCCACGCCCGACAGCGGCGTCGCCACGGGCAAGCCCATCTCGTTGGCAAACCACAGCGCCAGCGCGCGGTGCAGCAGCGGCTCGTTCTGGCTGGTGCGCTTGTAGGCTTCGAGGACCTGCTTCCAGTTGTCTGCCGGCAGGCTGATGCCGACTGAACGGCTGGCAAGCCAATCCGCGTAATACGCATACGACGTGATCAGCGCGCTACTGGTGGTCAGCTCGCCCCACCAGCCGAAGGTGCCGTTGGTGCCCGCCAGCAGTGCCAGACGCTGGCGTTGCGTGCGCAGCAGCGCGTCGACGCCCTGGGTGCCAGCCGGGCCGCCGTCGCCGAGGCGCGTGCCAGTGGCCGCCAGACTCTGCTGGGCCAGTGCCAGCGGAATCAGCCGGCTGGCGGTCTGCTCGGCGCAACCGTACGGATATTCGATGAGGTCATCGGCCACACGAGCAAACTGGCTGGCCGTGTTGCCGACCACGCGCAGACGCACGTCGCGCGCATCGGCGGGCAGGCCCAGCGGCAGGCGCGTGCCCTGCAGCTGCGTGAGCGGGACGACGTTTTCGCGGTCCGCCAGCCAGCCGGTCGCATCCAGCTTGAGCGTGGTCTGCAGGCGGTCCGAAACCTTGTCGTCCTGCTTCAGCTCGGCATTGACCACACCCGCCTGCAGCGCCGTGACGGGCGCGCGCAGGTAGTTGGCGCCGCGCTTGAGCGTCACGCGCTGGTTGATGTTCAGGCCGGCGCCCGAGACGATCCAGTCGGCGGTGATGTCCTTGTCGGTCTGGTTGAAGGCGACCATGTCCAGGCGCGGCTGATCGCTTTCGCGGAAGCGCTGCGGGCCGGTCCACTTCAGGTACAGCGGCTTGTCGGAGCGGATGCTCGCCGTGCGCTGGCCAACGATGCCGTCCGATGCGCCGGTGGTGGACACCGCGCGCACCGTGATGCGCCAGCGCGCCAGCGAATCCGGCATCTTGAAGGTCATGCGCGCACGGCCATCTGCGCCGGTCTGCAGGTTGGCGACCCAGGCAGCGGTGTCCTTCTCGTCGCGGCGCGGGCGTTCGAGCACCTTCACGCCGCGCTCGTTGTGACGGCCGTACGTGCCGCCCGGCTTGCCCGGCAGCGACGCAAGCGCCAGGTCATAGCTGATGAAACTCTGGCTCGACGTGGTGCGCACGCTGTTGCGGCGCGGGTGATAGAAGAAGTCGACGATGCTGGGCGCCACTTCAGGCTGCAGCACGTAGATCATTTCGTCGACCACCGACACGGTCAGGTTGGCCGGTACAGGCTTGCCCGCCAGCGCGCTGGTCAGGTCCAGCGTGACGGTCTCGCCCGGCGCGTAGACGGCCTTGTCGGCATGCACGCCCAGGTCCAGCGTCGGTTGCGTCACGACAATGCCGGCATTCTGAAACACCATGTCGCCGTCGCGCACGTACAGCACCGAGAACGTCATGTTGGGCGCGAACTCTGCACCGATCTTGATGCGCGCGCGATACTGCGACGGCGTGACCTTCTGCAGGCTCAGCCATTCGCCGCCGCGCGTGAGCAGCGCGTGGCGCTCCACCTTGTCGCGCTCGAGCGTGAGCAGCGCGTCGTCCACCGGCAGCGGGAAGGTGATCAGCGCTTCCGCCGTGTCGCCAATCTGGTAGCGATCGCGGTCGAACACCATTTCGATGTTGCCCGGCACGGTCTGCACGCCGTCGCCGGCGACCCAGTGGCTCGATGCGGCGAGCAGGTTGCCAGCAGCATCGCGCACCGACAGCGTGTATGAGCCCGGCTGGTCAAACTTGACCGGGAACGTGGCGTTGCCCTTGGCATCCGGGGTGAGTGTGCCTTCGGTGCGCGTGCGCGTTTCCAGGCGCACCAGGTCCCACTTGGCGGGCGGCGCGCTGGCACCGCTTGCGCCACTCGCAACCGGCATCGGCGTGAGCGTGAACGACACGTTCTGCCCCGGCGTGGTGAAGTTCGACGTGGTCGACAGCTTGTACGGCGTCGCGCCACGTGCGATGAGCAATTCGCGCGTCACCTTCACGCGGTACGCCGCGCCATCGTTGGCAAACACGGTCACGACGTAGCGGCTCGGTTCCTTGGCGGCGGGCAGCTCCAGCTTGGCGTTGCCGTCGCCATCGGTGACAAGCTCCTGCTGCTCCAGCTTGACGGGGAACAGGCCCGCGTAACGCAGCTCGCCTTCCACCATCGTCACCTGTTGCGCGCGCAAGCTGACCGACACCTTGCCGTTCTTGACCGGCTTGCCGTCCGGATAGCGCAGGCTGATCTTGCCCTTGACCGCTTCGCCCGTGCCGTAGCTGGCCTTGTCGAGCGACAGGTTCACGTCAAAGTGCGGCTTGATGTATTCGGCCACGCGGAAGGCGCCGCCGTATGTGCCGCCGTTGTAGTCGAAGCGCAGCGAGTAGCCGCCGGCCGGCGCGTTGGACGGCAGCGTAAAGCGCGCGTCAGCGCCCGTCTCGCCCGTCAGGCGCGTGGTCGTCGTAGCCACCGGCGCACCATTCGGGTCGAGCACTTGCAGCTTGATGTCGCCGGCCGCCGGCACCGTCGATTCGGTCGCGTTCTTGAAATTGCGGCCGATGAACTTGACGCTCACTTCGTCACCCGGCCGATACAGCGGGCGATCGGTGAAGGCGTACAGCTTGGTGTTGTAGATCTCGCTGTCGTAATAGAAATTCTCGGAGATGAACACGCCGCCCGCGCGGTCGCTGCCGATCACGTAGCTGCGTTCGGGCGAGACGTGGCGCAGGTCGGCCGTGCCGTCCGCTTCGGTGGTGCCGGAGGCCAGCACGCCTACGCCGTCGGTCCAGTTCACCGATGCACCGCTGACCGGCTTGCCGCTCTTGCGCTCGGCCGTCCACACCATCATCCCTTGCGACGTGCCCTTGGTGACGGCCACGGTGTCCGACACGAACAGCAGCGTATGCGCACGGTACGCCCCAATCACGGCTTCAACGATGTACAGACCCGCCGGCAGCTTGCCCACCGGGATCATCACGTTGCCGGCGTTCTGCGGCATCCATTCGCTGCTGCTGCCTTCGAGCTTCACGTCCTTGGGCGGCGCAATGGGCTTGGCATCCCAGATCGGGTAGCGGAACCGGCCCAGCAACTCGTAGCCCTTGAGCGGCGCGTATTGCGGGTTGTTCGAGAAGCGCGTGGGCGCGGTCATCTGGTCGCCCATGCTGAACTGCGGCGCGGTCTCCACGGCCTTGCTGCGTGTGGCGAACGACAACACGCGCTGCCAGGCACGGCGGGCCTGGCGCGTCCAGTTGTCCCACAGATAGGCCAGCGTGTTGGCCAGGCCTTCGCCCGTGTAGTTGGCCTTGACGTCGATGCGGTGCAGGTTCTTCTGCGCCTGCAGAAACTCCAGCGGCTGCGGCACGCGGTAGACGAGGATGTCTGCGCCGCCGTAGCGGGAAAGTTCGTCCTTGTATTCGCGGCCCGGGGCTTCGAGGCGGACCAGCGCTTCCTGATCGGTGCCGTAGCTCGCATCGGAGAGCAGGAAGAACGGCTGCCCCTTGATCGGCTCGTAGCCGCTGCCCGGCACGTCGAACAGCGTGGGGTTCGGCGCTTCCGGCGCGTCAGCCGCGTGCGCTGCGGGCACCGAAGCGACCAACGCCAGCACCGTCACGCAGACGGCGGCAACGAGATTGAACGACAGCCAACGGTTGCGCATGAGTTTTTCTACCGTGTCAAAAAGGCCAGACGAAACACGCCGATGAAGTTGGGGTTGCCGCTCTGCGGCTGCCAGCGCGAGTCTTTCCATTGCATCAGTTCAGAAACCGGGACCGCGCGCAGGCCGTTGTCGGTGCGGGTGACGGTACCGGTGTGGTAAGCGATGTAGCGATCCATCCAGATCATCAGATGCTGGTCGTCGCCTTGATCGAAGAAGAGCAGATCGCCCGGGAGCGCCTGGTTGACGTCCTTGGCGATGAAGCGGCTGTTCTGCTGGATGAGCCCCAGCGCCGAGACATACGCGCCGGTGCTGCCATCGAAGCGTGCCCACCGCTGCGTAAGCGTGCGTTGGGCGGGCGTGAGATTCAGCTCGGGCGGCAGTTGCCGTGTGGATTCGGCATCGCGCATGCCGTTGGCGCGCAGCCAGCGGGCGTCGTGGGGGCGCAGCGCCTCGCCGGCGGCAAAGCGCACGAGGCCGGCGCAGTCGCGATGCGTCCAGCGCGGCGTCGGGCCTTGGCGGAGCTGCTCGTTGACGATGCGAACGAACCACGCGCGAAACACGCTCGATTGGTCCGCCGTAAGGGCATCGGCATCCGCCGGAGCCGTGTCGGCCCAGCCCGACAGCGCATGTACAGACGGAGCGAGCAGGCAGACGCCAGCCGCCGTCAACCAACGGCGGCGGTTCAACGCGGCGGCCCGGGCGCGCAACGTCATTGCTGCGTGCTGGCGTTGTCTTCGGAGGCGGGCGCCGCAGCCGCTGTGGCGGGCGCGTCGGACACCGGAGCTTGCGCTGCCGCTGCGTCAGCCGGGGGCGGCGTGCCATCGCCACCGGCAGGCAGACCGCGGCCGCTGGAGAGCCACGTCACCGGCACCCAACCGCGCGCCGACGGCACACCGCCGTCCAGCGCCAGCGACACGGGCGCGTACCGCGACAACGCCTTGAGCTTCGGGAACAGATGCGTCTGCGCGGCGTTCAGGAACACCGCTTCCTGATCGGCGGGCAGCGCGGCACCGGCTTCGCGGCGAACCAGCGGCGCGAGCGATGCGGGCGTCATCGTCAGGACGATGCGATCGGTCTTGTCCTTCGGCAGGCTATCGGCCACGGCGGGGAAGCGCTTGGCGAGCACCGCTAGGGCGTCTTCAACGAGGCGCGCGTCCGGCGAGAACACGACCACGTCGCCCGCAATCGCCAGCGTGACCGGGAAGTAGCGATCCGCCGACAGCTGCGCCGCAAACGGTGCACCGGCCGACTGCGCGGTACCGTAGCGCGCGCTGACCGGGCGCTGCCACAGCGTGGCGTTGGCGGGGCCCGGCTTTGTCGTCACCGGCAGGCGCTTGTACGGACCGGACTTGTCATCGGCCTGGGCCTTGGCTTCGTACGAACCGACAATCTGGCCGAACAGCGCGCCGAGCGCCGGCTTGACGGCTTCTGCCTGCGACGCCGATGCCAGCTTCGCCACGAACAACGGCGCCACCAGCGACGACTTGCCGTACCAGCACGCAGCAGCCGGCCCCGCAAATGCATCGCCGACATGCGCGGCGGCGTCGCCGATCTCCTTGGCATCGCCCGCCACGGACTTCAGCAGCGTGCCGGCGGCCTTCCAGTCGACCGGCAGCGTCGCGCACGCAGCAGGGTCAGACGGCAGCGCGCGCCAGAGCCCGGCGTTGTCCCACTTGGCAGAAAGCCGGGCCGGGTCGATGAGTGCGGCGCTCTGCCAGCCATTGCCCCCGCCGTCTTTGCCCGCACTGAAGTCGAAACGCAGCGCTTCAATGCCGGGGAAGTATTGCTGATAACCGAACGACAGATAGTTGGCGCTCACCACAACGTGATGGCCCGTCGGTTCCTGCGCGGGCAGCGCGTACGCCGTGCCTTGCACATTGCGCTTGCCGGCGTCGTCGGAGAACAGCGCCGCCAGCGCGTTCGCCTGCTTGGAGATCGGCTTGCCGTCCTTGTCCAGCAGCATGCCGGGCTCGGACAGCGCGATCAGCCGGTCGCCCTTGCAGGCAATCAGGATCGAACGCGTGGCCGAAAGCCTGAGCGCATAGACCGGCGCGCCCGAATCGCCCAGCCCATCGGCGACCTTGCTGAGCTGTGCATCGCTCGTGGCCACGGTGGCGACAGCTTCCAGCGCCTTGGCCAGGCCGTTGCGCTGCATCGAGAGCACCCAGTAGCGCAGCTTGTCGTCCGGGCCGCGCCACAGCATCACGCGCGCGGGCTCGTCAAACACGTGCTTGAGCACGGTCTCGGCCAGGTCGAGCTTCTGCTCGTACGCCAGGCGGCGCAGCGCACCGGCCACCGAGAGGCGGTCTTCGTTGCCTTCGTAATAGGCGACGAAATCTTCGGTCAGCACGTCGCGCAGCAGCGGCACACGCAGCACGTCGCGCGGCAGTTGCGACAGGCTCTGGCTGTCGATGAGGGCGTCGGGATAGGTCAGGTCGAGCTGGACCTGGCGGGCGTGCAGCGCGCGTGTGCGGCCAAACGGGTGCCAGACCATCTGCACCACCGCCGCGCCGGCAACGACCAGGGCGACCGCACCAACGGCGATCTGCTTGCGTGTGAGCTTCATGGAGGAATCGTCGGCAAGACTGGAGGGGCCGGCGACTTGCTGGAACCTGCTCCGCTGGAGGGCGCGCAGATTGTAAAAAGTGCCGGTCTATAACCGCGAAATCATAGCGGTTGGCATGTTAAGGCGGGTTAACGTTTCGAGAAATTCGGAATCGGGCAACGCCGGTGTTGTTTCGTGTCTGCACACGGCCCGGGGCCAAATTGCGGGCAAAAAAAAGCCCGGCACGTGGCCGGGCTTTGATGGTGTTGCAAGCGATCGCTTACGCGTCGCCTTCTTGCTGAACAGCAGGCGTTTCGAAGATCGAAGCGGCTTCTTCTTCGGCAATCGCCGCAGCGCGGTCGCGGTCGGCCACTTCCTTCGCCTTGCGGGCGCGGTGGTAGGCCAAGCCGGTACCGGCCGGGATCAGACGGCCAACGATGACGTTTTCCTTCAGACCACGCAGGTCGTCGACCTTGCCCATGATGGCGGCTTCGGTCAGCACGCGCGTGGTTTCCTGGAACGACGCCGCCGAGATGAAGCTGTCGGTCGACAACGATGCCTTCGTAATACCCAGCAACAGGTTTTCGTAGGTCGCCGGACGCTTGCCCAGCGCGATCACCTTGTCGTTCTCGTCGAGCAGGTCCGAACGCTCCACCTGTTCACCCGGGATGAAGCGGGTGTCGCCGGTATCGACGATCTGCACGCGGCGCAGCATCTGACGAACAATCACTTCGATGTGCTTGTCGTTGATCTTCACGCCTTGCAGACGGTACACGTCCTGCACTTCGTCGACGATGTAGGTCGCCAGTTCTTCCACGCCCTTCAGACGCAGGATGTCGTGCGGGTCGGCCGGGCCTTCGACGATCATTTCGCCCTTGTTGACCACCTGGCCGTCGTGCACCAGCACCTGCTTTTCCTTGGCGATCAGGAACTCGTGGGCATTGCCGTCGAGATCCGTAATCACCAGGCGCTGCTTGCCCTTGGTGTCCTTACCGAACGAAACCGTACCGGTGACTTCCGCCAGCACGGCGGCGTCCTTCGGCGAACGGGCTTCGAACAGTTCGGCCACACGCGGCAGACCACCGGTAATGTCACGCGTCTTCTGCGATTCGGTCGGGATACGTGCGAGCACTTCACCCACATGCACTTGCTGACCGTCCTTCACGGTGATCAGCGCGCCCACCTGGAAGCCGATGGTCACGGAGTGGTCCGTGCCCGGGATCTTCACTTCGGCGCCCGACGAGTCGAGCAGCTTCACCTGCGGACGGATGCCCTTCGTGGCAGCGGTACGACGCTTCGCATCGATCACCACCAGCGTCGACAGACCGGTCACTTCGTCCATCTGCTTGGCGACGGTCACGCCTTCTTCGACGTTCTCGAACTTGATGGTGCCCGAGTACTCCGAAATGATTGGACGCGTCAGCGGATCCCACGTGGCGAGCTGCGTGCCGGCCTTGATGGACTGACCATCCTTGACCAGCAGCGTCGCGCCGTACGTGATCTTGTGGCGCTCACGCTCACGGCCGTGGTCGTCGGTGATCAGCGCTTCGCCCGAACGCGAGATGACGATCTGCTCGCCCTTCGCGTTGGTGACGTAACGCATGGTCGCCGTGAAACGCACGGTACCGGTTGCCTTCGCTTCCACGCTCGATGCCACTGCCGCACGCGATGCCGCACCACCGATGTGGAACGTACGCATCGTCAGCTGCGTACCCGGCTCACCGATCGACTGAGCAGCGATCACACCGACTGCTTCACCGGAGTTCACCAGCACACCGCGGCCGAGGTCGCGACCGTAGCACTTAGCGCACAGGCCGTAACGCGTGTCGCAGGACAGCGGCGTGCGGACCTTCACTTCGTCCACGCCGAGCGCGTCGATCAGGTCGACCATGTCTTCGTCGAGCAGCGTGCCGGCTTCGATCGCGGTTTCCTGCGTTTCCGGGTTCACCACGTCGTTGACGACCACGCGGCCCAGGATACGGTCGCGCAGGGCTTCGATCACTTCACCGCCTTCGACCAGGGCCTTCATGGCCACGCCGTTGGAGGTGCCGCAATCGTCTTCCACCACCACCAGATCCTGCGTCACGTCGACCAGACGACGGGTCAGGTAACCCGAGTTCGCGGTCTTCAGTGCCGTATCCGCCAGACCCTTACGTGCACCGTGGGTCGAGATGAAGTACTGCAGGACGTTCAGGCCTTCGCGGAAGTTCGCGGTAATCGGCGTCTCGATAATCGAGCCGTCCGGCTTGGCCATCAGGCCACGCATACCGGCGAGCTGACGGATCTGCGCTGCGGAACCCCGTGCGCCCGAGTCGGCCATCATGTAGATGGAGTTGAACGACTCTTGCTTGACGGTGTTGCCGTTGCGGTCGACCACGTCTTCGGTCTGGAGCTGCTCCATCATCGCCTTGCCCACCTGGTCGCCGGCGGCGCCCCAGATGTCCACGACGTTGTTGTAACGCTCCTGGTCCGTCACCAGACCCGACATGTACTGCTTGTCGTATTCCTTCACCTTGGCGGCCGCCTCGGAGATGATCTTCTCCTTGGCGGGCGGCACCAGCATGTCGTCGATGGCGATCGAGATACCGGCGCGCGTTGCCAGGCGGAAGCCCGACTGCAGCAGCTTGTCAGCGAAGATCACGGTTTCGCGCAGACCGCACTTGCGGAATGCCGTGTTGATCAGGCGCGAAATTTCCTTCTTCTTCAGCGGCTTGTTCAGCACCGAGAACGGCAGACCCTTCGGCAGGATTTCCGACAGGATCGCGCGGCCGACCGTGGTCGATTGCAGCGTGATCTTCGGTGCAAAACGGGCGTCGCCGTCGGCTTCCGGGTTCACCAGCTCATACTCGGTGATCCGCACGTTCACGCGCGAAGCCAGTTCGACTTCCTTGTTCTCGTAGGCGCGGATCACTTCCGAGATGTCGGCGAAGGTCATGCCCTCGCCCTTGCCGTTGATCTTGTCGCGGGTCGTGTAGTACAGACCCAGCACCACGTCTTGCGACGGCACGATCGACGGATCGCCGTTGGCCGGGAACAGCACGTTGTTCGACGCCAGCATCAGCGTGCGCGCTTCCATCTGCGCTTCGAGTGACAGCGGAACGTGAACAGCCATCTGGTCACCGTCGAAGTCGGCGTTGAACGCCGCGCAGACCAGCGGGTGCAGCTGGATGGCCTTGCCTTCGATCAGCACCGGCTCGAACGCCTGGATACCCAGACGGTGCAGCGTCGGCGCACGGTTCAGCATCACCGGGTGTTCGCGGATCACCTCTTCGAGGATGTCCCACACCACCGGCGTCTGGCTTTCCACTTCCTTCTTCGCCGCCTTGATCGTGGTGGCGATGCCCATCGTTTCCAGCTTGTGGAAGATGAACGGCTTGAACAGCTCGAGCGCCATCAGCTTGGGCAGGCCGCACTGGTGCAGCTTCAGCGTCGGGCCCACCACGATGACCGAACGGCCCGAGTAGTCCACGCGCTTGCCCAGCAGGTTCTGACGGAAACGGCCGCCCTTACCCTTGATCATTTCAGCCAGCGACTTCAGCGGACGCTTGTTGGCGCCGGTCATCGCCTTGCCGCGACGGCCGTTGTCCAGCAGCGAGTCCACCGCTTCCTGCAGCATGCGCTTTTCGTTGCGCACGATGATCTCCGGCGCCTTCAGCTCGAGCAGACGCTTCAGACGGTTGTTCCGGTTGATCACGCGGCGATACAGGTCGTTCAGGTCCGACGTGGCGAAACGGCCGCCGTCCAGCGGCACCAGCGGACGCAGCTCGGGCGGCAGCACCGGCAGCACTTCGAGGATCATCCAGTCCGGCTTGATGCCCGAACGCTGGAATGCCTCGAGCACCTTCAGGCGCTTGGCGAACTTCTTGATCTTGGCTTCCGAGCCCGTAGCTTGCAGCTCGGCGCGGATCGTCTCGATCTGCTTCTCGATGTCGATGCCGCGCAGCAACTCGCGAATGCCTTCGGCGCCCATCATGGCGACGAACTCGCCTTCGCCGTACTCGTCGCACTTGGCCAGGTAGTCGTCTTCCGACATGATCTGGCTCTTCTTGAGCGCGGTCATGCCCGGCTCAACCACGACGAATGCTTCGAAGTACAGCACGCGCTCGATGTCGCGCAGCGTCATGTCGAGCACCATGCCCAGACGCGACGGCAGCGACTTCAGGAACCAGATGTGCGCGGTCGGCGCAGCCAGTTCAATGTGGCCCATGCGCTCACGGCGCACCTTGGCCAGCGTCACTTCAACGCCGCACTTCTCGCAGATCACGCCACGGTGCTTCAGGCGCTTGTACTTGCCGCACAGGCACTCGTAGTCCTTGATCGGGCCGAAGATCTTGGCGCAGAACAGACCGTCACGCTCGGGCTTGAACGTACGGTAGTTGATGGTCTCAGGCTTCTTGACTTCGCCAAACGACCACGAACGGATTTTCTCAGGCGACGCGAGGCCGATCTTGATCGCGTCAAACTGCTCTTCTTGCTGTACCTGACGGAATAGGTCGAGCAATGCTTTCATTCCAAACTCCTTGAGTTTGAGGCTGGCGCCTTGGTGTGACCCAAAGGCGCCGGCCCTAAATCTTCGTCAATGGCTGCTGTTACCAGGGCATGGCGATGTTGCCGCCACGCCCTCACCGCATCGGCGCTTAGTTGCGCTCGAGGTCGATGTCGATACCCAGCGAGCGGATTTCCTTCACCAGCACGTTGAACGATTCCGGCATGCCGGCATCGATCGAGTGCTCGCCCTTGACGATGTTCTCGTACACCTTGGTCCGGCCGTTCACGTCATCCGACTTCACGGTCAGCATTTCCTGCAGCACGTAAGACGCGCCGTACGCTTCGAGTGCCCACACTTCCATTTCACCGAAACGCTGGCCACCGAACTGGGCCTTACCGCCCAGCGGCTGCTGCGTCACCAGCGAGTACGGACCGGTCGAGCGCGCGTGCATCTTGTCGTCGACCAAGTGGTGCAGCTTCAGCATGTGCATCACGCCCAGCGTGACCGGACGCTCGAAGGCTTCACCGGTGCGACCGTCGAACAGCGTGACCTGCTGCTTGGAAGCGGTCAGGCCCTTCTCCTTCGCGATGTCTTCCGGATAGGCGAGGTCCAGCATGCGGCGGATTTCATCCTCATGCGCACCATCGAACACCGGCGTCGCGAACGGCACGCCCTTCTTCAGGTTCTCGGCCAGCTCGAGGATTTCAGCGTCGGACAGGCTGTCCAGATCTTCAACCTTGCCGCTTTCGTTGTAGATCTGCTCCAGCAGCTTGCGGATCTCGGCAGCCTTGGCTTGCGCCTTGAGCATGTTGCCGATGCGCTCGCCCAGACCGCGCGCGGCCCAGCCCAGGTGGGTTTCGAGAATCTGACCCACGTTCATCCGCGAAGGCACGCCCAGCGGGTTCAGCACGATGTCAGCAGGTGTGCCGTCGGCCATGTAGGGCATGTCTTCGATCGGGGTGATCTTCGACACAACACCCTTGTTACCGTGACGACCAGCCATCTTGTCGCCAGGCTGCAGACGACGCTTCACGGCCAGGTACACCTTGACCATCTTGATCACGCCCGGCGGCAGTTCGTCGCCTTGCGTGAGCTTCTTGCGCTTCTCTTCGAACGCGAGGTCGAAGTCGTGGCGCTTCTGCTCGATGGCGACCTTCACGGCTTCCAGCTGCAGTGCGACTTCGTCTTCTGCCGGGCGGATGTCGAACCAGTGCCACTTGTCCAGATCGGCCAGGTATTCCTTCGTGAGCGCGGTGCCCTTGGCCAGCTTCTTCGGGCCGCCGTTGGCAACCTTGCCCACCAGCAGACGCTCCAGACGCTGGAAGGCATCGCCTTCCACGATACGCAGCTGGTCGTTCAGGTCCAGGCGGTAGCGCTTCAGTTCTTCATCGATGATCGACTGGGCGCGCTTGTCACGCACCACGCCTTCACGCGTGAAGACCTGCACGTCGATCACGGTACCGCTCATGCCCGACGGCACGCGCAGCGAGGTGTCCTTCACGTCGGACGCCTTCTCACCGAAGATCGCACGCAGCAGCTTTTCTTCCGGCGTCAGCTGGGTCTCGCCCTTCGGCGTGACCTTGCCGACCAGCACGTCGCCGGCTTCCACTTCCGCGCCGATGTACGTGATGCCCGACTCGTCCAGGCGAGCCAGTTGGGCTTCGGCCAGGTTCGAGATGTCGCGCGTGATTTCTTCCGGTCCGAGCTTGGTGTCGCGGGCAACGACCGACAGTTCCTCGATGTGGATCGAGGTGTAGCGGTCTTCAGCCACGACGCGCTCCGAGATCAGGATCGAATCTTCGAAGTTGTAGCCGTTCCAGGGCATGAACGCGACCAGCATGTTCTGGCCGAGCGCCAGCTCGCCCATGTCGGTCGAGGCGCCGTCAGCAATCACGTCGCCGCGGGCAACGATGTCGCCCACCTTGACCATCGGACGCTGGTTGATGTTCGTGTTCTGGTTCGAACGCGTGTACTTGATCAGGTTGTAGATGTCCACGCCGACTTCACCGGCCACGGCTTCGTCGTCGTTCACGCGGATCACCACGCGGTTCGCGTCAACATAGTCGACCACGCCGCCACGGGTTGCCTGCACGGCGGTACCCGAGTCCACTGCCACGGTGCGCTCGACGCCCGTACCCACGAGCGGCTTGTCCGCACGCAGGCAAGGCACGGCCTGACGCTGCATGTTTGCGCCCATCAGTGCACGGTTTGCATCATCGTGCTCGAGGAACGGCACCAGCGAGGCTGCAGCCGACACGATCTGCGACGGTGCGACGTCGATGTACTGCACGCGGTCCGGCGTGACCATACGGGTTTCACGCTCGCTGCCTTCACGCGCGGAGACCAGTTCGTCGATCAGGTTGCCGTCCTTGTCCAGCGTCGCGTTGGCCTGCGCCACCACGTACTTGCCTTCCTCGATGGCCGACAGGTAATCCACCTGGTCGGTCAGCTTGCCGTTTTCAACCTTGCGGTACGGCGTCTCGAGGAAGCCGTAGTCGTTCAGCTGTGCGTACAGTGCCAGCGAGTTGATCAGACCAATGTTCGGACCTTCCGGCGTTTCGATCGGGCACACGCGGCCGTAGTGGGTCGGGTGCACGTCACGGACTTCAAAGCCTGCACGCTCGCGCGTCAGACCGCCCGGGCCCAGTGCCGAAATACGACGCTTGTGCGTGACTTCCGACAGCGGGTTGGTCTGGTCCATGAACTGCGACAGCTGCGACGAGCCGAAGAACTCGCGAATCGCCGACGAGATCGGCTTCGAGTTGATCAGGTCGTGCGGCATCAGGTTTTCCGTCTCGGCCTGGCCCAGACGTTCCTTCACGGCACGCTCAACGCGCGACAGACCGGCGCGGAACTGGTTTTCCGCCAGTTCGCCGACGCAACGCACACGACGGTTGCCGAGGTGGTCGATATCGTCCACTTCGCCCTTGCCGTTACGCAGGTTCACCAGCAGCTTGATCGTGTCGAGGATGTCCTCGTCGGTCAGCACCATCGGGCCGGTACCGGTCGAGCGGTTCAGGCGGCTGTTGACCTTCATGCGGCCAACGCGCGACAGATCGTACGAGTCTTCGCTGTAGAACAGACGTTGGAACAGCGCTTCGACGGCGTCTTCGGTCGGCGGCTCGCCCGGGCGCATCATGCGGTAGATGGCGATACGCGCGGCGGTCTGGTCGGCCGTGTCGTCCGTGCGCAGCGTCGCCGACATGTACGGACCTTGATCCAGGTCGTTCGTGTACAGCGTCTGGATTTCCTTCACGCCGGCGTCGCGCAGCTTCTCGAGCACGCCTTCAGTCAGTTCGTCGTTGGCGTTGGCCAGGACTTCACCGGTATCCGGATCGACGATGTTCTTCGCCAGCACGCGGCCCAGCAGGTAGTCTTCCGGCACGCTGATCAGCTTGGTGCCGGCCGAGTCCAGGTCGCGGATGTGCTTGGCGTTGATGCGCTTGTCCTTCTCGACGACGACCTTGCCGTTCTTGTCGGAAATGTCGAAGCGAGCGACTTCACCGCGCAGACGCTCGGGCACGAATTCCATCAGTGCGCCTTCGGTCTTCAGCGTGAAGTTGTCGAACACGAAGAAGTGCGCCAGGATCTGTTCCGGCGTCAGGCCGATCGACTTCAGCAGGATCGTCACCGGCATCTTGCGGCGGCGGTCAACGCGGAAGTACAGGATGTCCTTCGGGTCGAATTCAAAGTCGAGCCACGAGCCGCGGTACGGAATGATCCGCGCCGAGAACAGCAGCTTGCCCGAGCTGTGCGTCTTGCCCTTGTCGTGTTCGAAGAACACGCCAGGCGAACGGTGCAGCTGGGACACGATCACACGTTCCGTACCGTTGATCACGAACGAACCGGTGGACGTCATGAGCGGAATTTCGCCCATGTAGACTTCCTGCTCCTTGATCTCCTTGACCTTGGTGGGATTCTCGCGGTCGTTGATGATCAAGCGCACTTTTGCGCGCAGCGCCGAGTGGAAGGTCAGACCACGCTGCTGACATTCCTTGACGTCAAACGGCGGGTTGGACAGGTGGTACGACACGAACTCCATGCGTGCCAGACCATTGTGCGACACGATGGGGAAAATGGCGTTGAACGCCGCTTGCAGACCTTCGCTCTTGCGTTGTGCAACAGGAGCGTTCTCCTGCAAGAACTGGGCATACGATTGAATCTGGGTGGCAAGCAGGAAGGGAACCTGATGAACCGTTGCGCGTTTCGCGAAACTCTTGCGAATACGCTTTTTCTCGGTAAAGCTGTACGCCATGGGATCTCCGAATCATCGCAAGTGCGCGCGACGGACTTAAGGCGATAAGGCACGCCTGACACTTGAGGTGTTCAGCGACTGGTGACGGGATTTGGCGGTTGGCCGCTACCAACCTCTGGCTGACGGTACTGCGCGCGCCGCCCGCACAAGGGCCCATGGAGCCCATGCTACGGACGGGGGAGTACCCGACCAAACTTGCCTTCTGCAGTCGGTTCAGAAGACAAACATCAGCGGACTGCGAACTGCCTAGTGTGCCACTGATGTTTGGCCTCTGCTGGCCTTGTCCAGGCCGGCTGCCGGAAAACCCGGCAAAGAGACTTCAACAATACTTACAGCGTGATTTCGGGATCGCTCAACAACCGGTCCCACAAGCGCAAAAAGGCTGGCGCCGGGAAATCTCCCTTTGCCAGCCTCTATCGCGTACCGGATGCGGCACGCGAGACCTGCACTTACTTGGCTTCGGCTTCCGCGCCGGCTTCCACCAGCTTCTTCACCAGCTCGTCGGCAGTCTTCTTGTCGACGCCTTCCTTCACGGGCTTCGGTGCGCCATCGACCAGGTCCTTGGCTTCCTTCAGGCCCAGGCCGGTGATTTCGCGCACGGCCTTGATGACGCCAACCTTGTTCGCGCCGGCGCTCTTCAGCGTCACGGTGAATTCGGTTTGCTCTTCAGCAGCAGCAGCGCCACCAGCAGCAGCCGGACCGGCCACGGCCACGGCAGCAGCCGACACGCCAAACTTCTCTTCGAACGCCTTGACCAGGTCGTTCAGTTCCATCACGGACATCGCGCCAACGGCTTCCAGGATGTCGTCTTTGGTGATTGCCATTTGAATAACTCCAGAATGTGATTCGGTATCGATCGTGCGATCTGTACGCGGTGATGCGGCAGCCGATTAGGCCGCTGCAGCCTCGCCTTCGCCTTGCTTGGCAGCCAGGGCACCCAGGGCGCGGGCAAAGCCCGACACCGGCGCCTGCATGACGAACAGCAGCTTGCTGAGCAGTTCTTCGCGGCTCGGGATCGTTGCCAGCGCCTTCACGGCGTCGACGTCGAGAACCTTGCCATCGTACGAACCGGCGCGCAGCACCAGCTTGTCATTGCCCTTGGCGAAATCGTTCAGCACCTTGGCCGGGGCCACTGCGTCTTCGGAAATACCGTAGATCAGCGGGCCAGTCAGTTGCTCGGCGAGTTCGGCAAACGGCGTGCCTTCAACAGCGCGGCGTGCCAGCGTGTTCTTCAGAACGCGCAGGTAGACGCCTTGCTGGCGCGCTTGCGCGCGCAGCTTGGTCAGATCGCCAACCGTGATACCGCGATATTCGGCGACGACGATGGTCGAGGCCTTGGCGACTTGCGCCGTTACCTCGGCCACGACGGCCTTCTTATCTTCGAGATTGAGTGCCACGGTTAAGCTCCAAAACGACTTTGGTTTCCGCAGTTACTGCGTTCACCTCGGTCAGTCCAAAAGTACGGCGTCCGATTGGCACAAATCACTTCGGCAATACCAAAGTCACTCATTCCCTTCGGGGGCGCCATCTGCGTTGGCTGAAGTCCGCCTCCGTTTCCGGAGCGGGCTGCGATTAAGGTGTTGGCTCCAAGGAACCCCACACCGCCAACGGTCTTTGATAACCAGCGGCGTCGGCCTGCTTGCGCAGATGTCTGCCACTGCCCAAAGTCTTGTCCCTCAAGCTTCGAGGGTCCGCGCGGCCGAAGCCACGCGAGAGAAAACTGCTAACACCGGGATGGTTATCGGGCCACCCGGTGCGAATGATCGAGAGCGATCAGGCAGCCAGGGTCGCTTGGTCAACACGCACGCCCACGCCCATCGTCGACGACACGGCGACCTTGCGCAGGTACACGCCCTTGCTCGACGCCGGCTTGGCCTTGGTCAGAGCGTCCAGCAGTGCAGCCAGGTTGCTCTTCAGCGCTGCCGGCTCGAACGAGCGGCGGCCGATGGTGGCGTGGATGATACCGGCCTTGTCGACACGGAATTGCACCTGACCAGCCTTGGCGTTCTTCACGGCCGTGGCAACGTCCGGCGTCACGGTGCCGACCTTCGGGTTCGGCATCAGGCCACGCGGGCCCAGGATCTGACCCAGCGTACCGACCACGCGCATCGTGTCCGGCGAAGCGATCACGACGTCGAAGTCCATCTTGCCGGCCTTGATCTGCTCGGCGAGGTCTTCCATGCCGACGATCTCAGCGCCAGCAGCCTTGGCTTGCTCGGCCTTGTCGCCTTGGGCGAACACGGCCACGCGCACCGACTTGCCGGTACCGGCAGGCAGCACCACCGAACCACGAACCACTTGGTCCGACTTCTTCGCATCGATGCCCAGTTGCACAGCCACGTCGATGGACTCATCGAACTTGGCGCTGGCGCATTCCTGAACGAGGCTCAGTGCTTCGTCGATCGGGTAGAGCTTGGTACGTTCGACCTTGGCCTTGTTCGCGGCCGCACGCTTCGAAATCTTTGCCATGATTACAGGCCCTCCACCGTGATACCCATCGAACGGGCGCTACCGGCGATCGTGCGCACGGCGGCGTCCAGATCAGCTGCGGTAAGGTCAGCGTTCTTCGCCTTGGCGATTTCCTCTGCCTGAGCGCGGGTGATCTTGCCAACCTTGTCGGTATGCGGCTTGGCGGAACCCTTCTGGATACCGGCAGCCTTCTTGATGAGCACGGTCGCCGGCGGCGACTTCATCACGAAGGTGAAGCTCTTGTCGGCGAAGGCAGTGATCACCACCGGCACCGGCAAGCCCGGTTCCATACCTTGAGTCTGCGCGTTGAACGCCTTGCAGAACTCCATGATGTTCAGACCGCGCTGACCCAGGGCCGGGCCGACGGGCGGGGACGGATTTGCTTTACCAGCCGGAATTTGCAGCTTGATAAAGCCAATAATTTTCTTGGCCATCTTGACTCCAATCCGGATTGCCTAGCTCAAACGACTATGGCAATCCTGTTGAGTGGTAACGCACCGGCGCAAGGCCGACGCTCCTCTGTTGGCGCAGGTGAATTTGCCACCGTTGCCCACCAAGTCCAACGGACCGGGCGATTGGCGCAGTGGCTTGCGCCACCACACCGAATTTCTTAAACCTTCTCGACCTGACCGAACTCGAGTTCGACCGGCGTCGCGCGCCCGAAGATCGTCACGGAAACGCGCAAACGCGATTTCTCGTAGTTGACTTCTTCGACGTTGCCGTTGAAGTCGGTGAACGGGCCTTCCTTCACGCGCACCATTTCGCCCACTTCGAACAGCGTCTTGGGCCGCGGCTTCTCGACCCCTTCCTGGATCTGCGCCATGATCTTGTCGACTTCGCTCTTGGAAATCGGCGAGGGGCGATTGCCCGTACCACCAATGAAACCCGTCACCTTGGAAGTGTTCTTCACCAAGTGCCAGGTCTCGTCGGTCATTTCCATTTCGACAAAGACGTAGCCGGGGAACAGGCGGCGCTCCGTCACGGTCTTGCGACCGCTCTTGCTCTCCATCACCTCTTCCGACGGCACCAGAATCTGGCCGAACAGATGTTGCAGGCCTTCGCGCTCGATGCGCTCCTGCAGCGCGCGTTGCACGCTTTTTTCCATGCCCGAATAGGCATGCACGACATACCAGCGCTTCTTCGAGGCCGGTGCGGACGAATCCGTGGACGTGTCGTTCGCTACGTTATCCGTCATGGCTTCACCCGATTATTTCCAGCCCAACACGAGCGAGAAAATCACCCACTCGATGAGCTTGTCCGCAGACCACAGGAACAAGGCCATGATCACGACGAACGCGAACACCAGACCGGTCATCTGCCCGGCTTCCTTGCGCGTCGGCCACACCACCTTGCGAACTTCGCGGTAGGACTCACGCGCGAACTCGATGAAGCCTTGCCCAGGTGCGGACACCAGCGCAACGCCCGCGCCCAGCACCAGCCCGCCGATCAACGAGGCAGCACGGACATAGCTTGGCTGTTGCGCCAGCAAGTAAAAACCGATCACCCCAGCAACCAGCAGCAGGAACGCCAAGACCAGCAGCCATTTGCCGCTGGCGGTGTTGACGGTTTCGACGTTCGGATTGGCCATGTTTCCCAAACGAGACTAAGCCGCGTGGCGCGTTTTCCTGCGCGACGCGGCTGATGAATTGGCAGGGGCAGAGGGAATCGAACCCCCAACCTTCGGTTTTGGAGACCGACGCTCTGCCAGTTGAGCTATACCCCTAAAACAGCTTTGGGGTTGCCATTCGGTCAACCCCACTCTGGCACTTCACGTGCGGCCGGTTGGCAGCCGCACGGAAGAGTTACAGCACTTACTCGATGATCTTAGCGACGACGCCGGCGCCGACGGTACGGCCGCCTTCACGGATGGCGAAGCGCAGGCCTTCTTCCATGGCGATCGGGGCGATCAGCTTGACGGTGATCGACACGTTGTCGCCCGGCATGACCATTTCCTTGTCGGCCGGCAGTTCGATCGAGCCAGTCACGTCCGTCGTACGGAAGTAGAACTGCGGACGGTAGTTGTTGAAGAACGGCGTGTGACGGCCGCCTTCGTCCTTCGACAGGATGTAGACCTCGCCCGTGAAGTGCGTGTGCGGCTTGATCGAACCCGGCTTGCACAGCACTTGGCCGCGCTCGACGTCTTCGCGCTTCGTGCCGCGCAGCAGAATACCGACGTTGTCGCCTGCTTGACCTTGGTCGAGCAGCTTGCGGAACATTTCCACGCCCGTGCAGGTCGTCTTTTGCGTGGCCTTGATACCGACGATTTCCAGTTCTTCGCCAACCTTGACCACACCGCGCTCGATACGGCCGGTCACCACGGTGCCGCGACCCGAGATCGAGAACACGTCTTCCACCGGCATCAGGAACGTACCGTCAACAGCGCGCTCCGGCGTCGGGATGTAGGTGTCCAGTGCGTCGGCCAGGTTCATGATGGCCACTTCGCCCAGCTCGCCCTTGTCGCCTTCCAGCGCCAGCTTGGCCGAACCCTTGACGATCGGGGTGTCGTCGCCCGGGAAGTCGTACTTCGACAGAAGTTCACGCACTTCCATCTCGACCAGCTCCAGCAGCTCAGCGTCGTCCACCATGTCGCACTTGTTCAGGAACACGACGATGTACGGCACGCCGACCTGACGGGCCAGCAGGATGTGCTCACGCGTTTGCGGCATCGGGCCGTCAGCGGCCGAGCACACCAGGATAGCGCCGTCCATCTGGGCGGCACCGGTAATCATGTTCTTGACGTAGTCGGCGTGGCCCGGGCAGTCAACGTGCGCGTAGTGGCGGTTGGCCGTTTCGTACTCGACGTGCGCGGTGTTGATCGTGATGCCGCGTGCCTTTTCTTCCGGCGCCGCGTCGATCTGGTCGTATGCCTTGGCGGCACCACCAAACTTGGTCGCCAGCACGGTCGTGATCGCTGCAGTCAGCGTCGTCTTGCCGTGGTCAACGTGACCAATCGTACCAACGTTCACGTGCGGCTTGGTCCGCTCGAACTTTTCCTTTGCCATGTCGCGACTCCTGTCTCGGTAGCGATTTGCGTTGGTGGATGCGTGGTGCCCATGGGCAGGATCGAACTGCCGACCTCTCCCTTACCAAGGGAGTGCTCTACCACTGAGCCACATGGGCAAAACTTGCGAACAGTGAATGGAGCGGGTGAAGGGAATCGAACCCTCGTCGTAAGCTTGGAAGGCTTCTGCTCTACCATTGAGCTACACCCGCCCGGGTTACTACTTCCCTTGCCGCCCGGCCTTGCGGCCGAACTCACTGCTTAATTCTGGTGGAGAGGGTTGGATTCGAACCAACGTAGGCGTAAGCCAACAGATTTACAGTCTGCCCCCTTTAGCCACTCGGGCACCTCTCCGAAGAGAACTTGCGATTATGGGACCATCAGGCCACCCTGTCAAGCGCTGCTTGATGAAATCGCGAGATTTCGAGCATTGATGCTCTCATCCTTATATGGCGCACTGCTTGCAGGGATCGGAGTCGCTACGAGCACAGTCCGCCGCGCGCGCGGCGTGCCGGAAGAGCCGCAGATCGCTCCGCAACGTCATGGATACGCGCAGCAATCTAGCGAAGCAGGTCCTGGCACAGAGCGACGCGCAGGCTATAGGCCGCGTTTGCGCGTCGCGCAGCAAGAGGGCCGTGGCCAGCCGCTCTTTGGGGCCGGGGCTCAAACAGACATACGAACCGATCAAGCAACGGAGGCCCGTTCCACGCCGCAATGAGCCGATCTGATCTCTGGTTCAGGGCTTAGGTACGCCAGCAGGAGCTGGATATCGAAGTTGAACGCGCAAAGGCAAACACCCCAGCTCTGTGTTGGAGCTGGGGTGTTTAGATGGAGAGCCTGGCGATGACCTAC
>NZ_JBEPKQ010000008.1:0-80094 GCF_040544795.1 Ralstonia sp. 1138
TGCGCTGATCAACCGCAATTTTAATGTTTCGGACGCCAATCTTCGAAGAACCTTATAACGTGCCCTGGCAGAATTTGCCAATCCACTCGAGGAGCTAAGTATTGAATTCCAAAGGTGACCGTACATTGGCGAACAGGATTGCGGAGAAGGGCGCCGTTGCAAGGCTCTTGGCCGCGTGATATGGACGCGAAACGGTATGGGCGGTAGGGCTGTGAACCAAGCGAGTTCTTCCGTGGATTACCTGGCGAATCCCGGCTGCCGCGACATTCTGAGCCACACACGGACAGCGTTGCATGCCTATTGCACGATCCCCGTCTCCGGTCCAATTTCTTGGATTTGCGACTCAACTGCGTGCGTCTGAGCTTGGCGATCCGCGCCTTCCGGCGCGCGATCTCGAGGTCGCGCTCGGCCATGTCCCGCCACATCTATGCAATCGACACGTGAGCCTCGACCAGCAAGCCTTTCAGGGCGCTGAGTGGTTTTCAGGACGTGCAGCTATTGCGATAAGTTCCCTTATCGCAATAGCTGCATGGAGGCACTAAACTGCCTCCCATGAAAACGCGTCTGCTGTCCGTCGATCCGTCTGTGGGCACTCCGCCTGGTTTCCCCGATGCCGCCGAACTCGCGGCGCTGCGGGGCTGACATGCCGGCTTGTCCACCCGCGGGGCTGTAGAGCGCTATCTTGGCGAACGTCTAACCCCGGAGCAGTCCTCACGCGGCGTGCTCGGCCGCATTCGGCGTCAGCTCGCAGCCTTCGCCCGTCGACGTCAACGCGAAGATCTGGCGATGCTCTTCGAGATGCCGGCGGCCGACCGTGCTAGACAGAGCCGGGCAGCCGACCAAGCCATCGGGTTGCTCCACACGCTGCCGCTGCCAGAGCCGGTCATCAGCGACGACATTGAACGGTGGCTGGACGCACGGGCCGTCGCCGCGCTACGTGCCGCCGGCATCGACACTCTCGCGGGCCTGACCGTGCGCGTGCCACGTCGACGCCGCTGGTGGGCCGTCATTCCCGGGTTGGGGCAAGCCAGTGCACGGCGTATCGAAGCGTTCTTTGTCGAACATCCTCGATTGACCGAGCGAGCGCGGGCGCTGATCGCTGAACAGGGGAGGGGGGACCGTGGGAGGAGTTGCGCCTGCCGAACGAGGTTGACGGCTCGCAGGGGCAGTTCCGTGCCCCGCGCGAGACCTGTGTGCTCACCGCCGACAACGATTACGAGGCCGTTCAAGCGTGGCTCTCCTTGCATGAATCACCCGCAACGCAACGGTCGTACCGCAAAGAGGCGGAGCGCCTGATCCTGTGGGCGATCGTCGAACGCGGCCGGCCGCTGTCTTCGCTCACGACGGAGGATGCGATTGCCTACCGGGCCTTCCTGCGTCGGCCGACGCCACGGGAACGCTGGGTCGGGCCGGCACGTCCTCGTACGTCCGTTGAATGGTGGCCATTCACCGACGGGGTATCTGCGCGCTCGACCGCCTACGCGTTGTCTGTACTGGGCGCCATGTTCCGTCGGCTGATCCAGCAGCGCTACCTGCTGGCCAATCCATTTGCTGCCGTCCGGCGCTGAATGTGGCGACCTTGGGCAGGAGAAACACCAGTGTGCTTTACAAGTGGCACAGCGGGCCGCATTCAAGGGGGCCCCTATGCGGCGCACTGCACCTTTTCTTCCAGCACCCGCCATCTCCTCGGGGCATCGGTTCCACGCTGTGCGTCCGCGTATCCAGAAAGTCGGGTGATCAATGATCCGCTTCGACAGACCTGGTTTTTCCCCGACAGACCTTATTTTTACCAGTCACGCCCAAGCAAGCCCACCAAGATTTCGCTACACTATTAATTGACGAATCAATCGTTGATGTAGCATTTGTCTTGTCGCTCCCGGCCATGGCTGTCCACACCGCGCTTCCGCATTCCCATACCCAGGTCCTGCCGTTCAAGGAATCGCTCCTGGCGATGATCGGCATTTGCTTTGTCGTCGTTCTGGTGGCGTTCGACCAGACGGTGGTCGGCACCGCCTTGCCGACGGTGGTGGCCGAACTCAAAGGCTTTGAGCTGTACGCGTGGGTGGCGACGTCGTACCTGCTGACTTCCGTGGTGACGGTGCCGATCTTCGGGCGCCTGGGCGACTTTTACGGGCGCAAGCCGTTCGTGATTGCATCCATCGTGGTCTTCACGCTGGCCTCCGTCATGTGCGGCATGGCAGGCAGCATGACATTCCTGGTGTGGTCGCGGGCGTTGCAGGGCATTGGCGGCGGCATGCTGGTCGGTACGGCTTACGCGTGCATCCCCGATCTCTTTCCCGATGCGCGCGTGCGTTTGCGCTGGCAGGTGATGCTGAGCGCCTCGTTCGGTATCGCCAACGCCATCGGGCCAACGCTGGGCGGGTGGATGACGCAGGCATTCGGATGGCGGTCGGTGTTCTACGTGAACATCCCGTTCGGTGTGCTGGGGCTGTGGTTTGCCTGGCGCTTCCTGCCGCATCTGCGTCAGAACGTGCACACCGGACGTATCCGGCTGGATTGGCAGGGCGCGGTGCTCATCACGGTGGCGCTGGGCGCGTTGCAGTTGTTCGTCGAATGGCTGCCGCGACATGGCCTGACGCTGGCGTTGTTCGGCTGGCTGGTGCTGTCGGCCGCCGCGTTTGTGGCGCTGTGGTGGTGGGAGCAGCGTGCGGAGCAGCCGCTGCTGCCGTTCGACATGCTGCGCAACCCGGCGCTGGCCGCGCTGTTCATGCTGGCGTTGCTGTCCGGTTTTTCGATGTTTGCGGTGTTGTTCTACGCGCCGTTGCTGTTTCAGGGCGGGTTTGGCATGTCGCCGCAGGAAGCCGGCCTGGTGATCACGCCGCTGGTGGTGTGCATCACGCTGGGCAGCATCATCAACGGGCGCATCGTCACGCGCATTCCCAAGCCCAACGCCATGCTGTATGCCGGCTTTGCGCTGCTGACGGTGGCGGTGGCGGGCATGTCGGTGTCATCCCGCGGCATGCCGCACGCGGTGCTGACGTTGCTGATGCTGCTGGCAGGGCTGGGGCTCGGTTTCGTGCTGCCCAATCTGACCGTGTTTGCGCAGCAGACGGCCGGCCGCGCGCACCTGGGCATTGCCACCGCGTTGCTGCAATCGCTGCGCATGGTCGGTGGCATGGTGGGCACGGCGCTGGTCGGCACCCTGGTGAGCGAGCGCTATGCCTCGGGCGTTGCCAATGCGCTGCGCGCGGACAGCGCGACGCAGTGGTTGCATCAGCTTGCCGATCCCGAAATTCTCATCGATCATGACGCGCAAGCCGCCTTGCTTTCGCAGTTGCATGCTGCTGGCCACGACGGTGCGGCGCTGCTCGAAGCTGCGCGCCATGTGCTGGTGGGTGCCATCCATATCGGCCTGATCGTGGCGACGGTGGTGGCGCTGATTGGCCTCTGGTATGTGCGGCGGGTGCCGCCCGTGGTGCTGCACCATGTCGAGCCCGTGCAACATACGGAATAGGCGAGACACGCCGGAGCGGTTAGGATGCGCGGTTTCCCAGCAATCTCAGCCCTGATCGATGACCTCTGAACGCGAACGCTTCGCCGTCATGCACCAGTTCGGACGCACCTATCGTGCGTTCATGGCCGCCTTCGAGGCACATGTCGGCCAACCGATGCCGCGCTGGCGCATCCTGCTGGCGCTGCACGACAACACCGGCGGCGGCATGGCCCAGAAGCAGCTCGCCGAGCGCCTGCAGATGGACCCGGGCGCGCTCACCCGCCAGCTCAAGGTGCTCGAGCAGCTCGGCTGGATCGAACGCGCGACCGATGCGCGCGACAATCGCCTGACCAACGTGTCGCTGTCAGATGCCGGCCTGGCTGTCGTGCTCGACTGCATGCCGCGCCGCATCGCCTTCATCAATGCCACGCTCGATGGGCTGCCGGACGATCTCGTCCACGCGCTGTCCGAAGCGCTGGCGCAAATCGAAACACGTCTGGCCGAAGTGCCGGCGCTGGCCACCGCGGCCTCCACCGCATCCGATAGCAAATCCGCAGATCAGCCCGCAGACCGCTAACGCGCGCTGAATGCGTTCCCGGAGACAACCATGTCCATGGTGATCAACAGCGCGCTGTACCGCAACGGCAAGCGTGAGCGCGACCTGTCCGTCGAGGCCATCAGCGACGTGCTTCACACGCCGGGCTCCTTTGTCTGGCTGGGTTTGCATGAGCCCGACAACGCGATGCTCGACCGCGTGCAGGAGGAATTCGGCCTGCACGATCTCGCCATTGAAGACGCACGCAACGCGCACCAGCGGCCCAAGCTGGAGGTCTACGGCGATGTGCTCTTCATCGTGCTGAACACCGCGCAGATGGAGGATGGCAACGTCGTCTTTGGCGAAACACACCTGTTTGTCGGCCGGGACTTTCTTGTCTCGGTGCGGCATGGGCCGTCGGCGTCGTATTCGCCGGTGCGTGAGCGCTGCGAGCGCACGCCCCAATTGCTGGCCAAGGGCGCACCGTTTGCGTTGTACGCGGTGATGGACTTCGTGGTCGACAACTATCAGCCCGTGCTGGAACGCCTGCAGGAAGAATTCGAGCAGATCGAAAGCCAGATCTTTGGCGACACGTTCGATCGCGCGGCCATCGAGCGGCTCTATACGCTCAAGCGCCAGCTTCTGCGCCTGCGCAACGCCGCGCTGCCCGTGGAAGACATCGCCGGGCAGCTCGTGCGCCTGCATGAAGACGTGGTGCCCAAGGAACTGCGTGCGTATTTTCGCGATATTGCCGACCATGCGCACCGCGCGGTGGGCGCGCTCGACGTGATTCGCGAAATGCTGACCACGGCCATCTCCGTGAACGTGGCGCTCGTGTCGGTCACGCAAAACGACATCGTGAAGCGGCTGGCGGGGTGGGGCGCTATTCTGGCAATTCCGACCGTGGTGTTCAGCAACTACGGCATGAACTTCAAGGGCATGCCGGAGCTGGAGCATCCGGCGGGGTATCCCATCGTGCTGGCGTGCACGGCCACCGCTTGCGTGTGGCTGTATCGCAAGCTGCGCAAATCGGGCTGGATCTAGGAGACAAGAGATGGCGCGTTGTTGCTGGGCGGGCGAAGACCCGCTGATGATCGAGTATCACGACACCGAGTGGGGCGTGCCCTCGCACGATGATCGCCACCTTTACGAGATGCTCATTCTCGAAGGTGCGCAGGCCGGGCTGTCATGGCAGACCATTCTTCGCAAGCGGGCGCGCTATCAGGAAGTGTTCGAGGGGTTTGATGCGGCACGCGTGGCGCGCTTCACGCCGGCGCGCATCGAAAAGCTGCTCGCCGATCCGGGCATCGTACGCAATCGCGCCAAGGTCGAGGGCGCCGTCATCAATGCGCGGAAGGTGCTGGAACTTCAGGAAGAAATGGGTTCGCTCGACGCATTCCTGTGGTCGTTTGTCGATGGCAAGACCATCGTCAACCGCTGGGACAGCTACCGCGATGCGCCCGCCGCGACCGACGCGTCCAAGGCGATGAGCAAGGCGCTGATCAAGCGCGGTTTCAAGTTTGTCGGCCCGACCATCTGCTACGCCTTCATGCAGGCCACCGGCATGGTCGACGATCACGAAGCGGGGTGCTTTCGCGCCGGCAAGGCTTAGCGCGTGAAGCCTCTTTTTGATCGGGCGAATGTCCGTTATTCTCGCCAGTCCCAACATTGACGGAGTCGTTCTTCATGTCGCTGAATTTTCTCGGCATTGCCGGTAGCCTGCGCCGTAAATCCACCAACCAGGGCCTGCTGCGCGCGGCATCCACCCGCCTGCCCGCAGGCGTGGAAATGGACCTGGCCGACCTGACGGATATTCCGTTCTACAACGCCGACATCACGGACAAGCCCGCCTCGGTGGTGCGCGTGCTTGAGCAGATCGGGCGCGCCGATGCGCTGGTGCTGGCTTGCCCCGAATACAACTATTCGCTGGCGCCGGCGCTGAAGAACATTCTGGATTGGGCCTCGCGCGAGCCCAACAACGCGTTGCTGGCAGGCAAGCCGGTCGCGATCCTGGGCGCGGGCGGCGGCATGGGCACGTCTCGCGCGCAGTACCACCTGCGTCAGGTGTGCGTGTATCTGGATCTGCATCCGCTGAACAAGCCGGAAGTGTTCGCCAACGCGTTCGCCGGTGGCTTTAACGCCGATGGCGATCTGACGGACGAGCGCATTGCCGGCCTGATCACCGAGCAGATGCAGGCGCTGGCCAACTGGACGTTGAAGCACAAGGCTTGATCGAAGCCTTGCGGTAGCAATCTCACTCGCCGGCGTGCAGCGTACGGTTGCGTCCGGCGAGTGAGCCCGCCACGAGCGAGGCCAGCGCAATCGCGCTGAACAGCCAGCCCATCGCCGCCCAGCTGCCGGTCAGATCGTGCAGCACGCCCATGAGGTACGGCCCCGCAGCGGCCATGGTGTAGCCAATGCCCTGCGTCATGGCCGAGAGACTTGCCGCCACGCGCGCATCGGCCGAGCGCAGCACGATCAACGACAGCGCCACGCTGAAATTGCCGCCCTGGCCGAGCCCCAGCAAGACCGCCCACCACCATAGCGTGGACAGCGGCGCGTACAGGCAGCCCATCAGGCCGGCCCAGCACATCAGCATCATCAGGACGACGGCGGGGCGTTGATCGCGCCCGAGCCGCGCCACAAACGGCCCGCCCAGCGCGGTGATGAGCTGCACGAGAATCGACACCGCCACCACCACGCCGGACTGCACGGCGGACAGCCCGCGGTCTTGCAGGATCACGGGCAGCCAGCCGAACACGCAATACGCCAGCGACGATTGCAGCCCCATATGGAGCGTCACCTGCCAGGCAATCGGCTTGTTCCACAGCGACACACGCTGCAGCCGCGTGGCCGCTCCCTTGCCGTGCGCATGCCGCATGTGCGGCCACCAGCCGACAAAGGCCAGCAGAGCGGGCAGCGCCCAGAATGCCAACGCCGGCTGCCATCCGCCCAGCCATGCCGAAAGCGGCGCGCTTGCCCCCGCTGCCACCGCCGCGCCAAAGCACAGCGCCATGGTGTAGACGCCGGTCATCAGGTCTGCCTGCCGGCCGAAATCGCGCTTGACGATGCCCGGCAGCAGAATGCCCGTCACGCCAATGCAGGCACCCGCCGCCAACGTGCCGATGAAGAGCGGCGCAACGCCGCCCGCGCTGCGCAAGGCAATGCCTGCCGCCAACGCAATCAGCAAGCCGCCCACGGCGCGTTCTGCGCCAAACCGCCGAGCCAGCACCGCGGCGGCCGGCGCAAACAGCCCGAGGCACAGCACCGGCAGGGTCGTCAGCAAGCCCGCCGTGGCGCCAGACAGCCCCGTGCCTGCCGTCACCTGCTTGAGCACGGGCGACAGGCTGGACAAGGCCGGCCGCAGGTTCACGCCCACCAGCACCAACCCCACCACGAGCAGGATCAGCGCGCCGGATGAACGGGGTGCAGCGGTGTCATGTGCAGCGGGAGGTGGCGGCGAATGCGGTGTGTGGGACATGGCAGAGCAGGCTGGCGGGCAAGCTGCCGATTGTAGGGCGCGCGCCGGATTGGTGCATGCGCGCCGCCCAATCCCAATGATGCCGACTCCGGAATTACGTAGGGTTGAGTCGCGCAGCCAGTTCGCTCAGCACGTCTGCGGAGGGCGCGCCGCGCTCGGCGGCCAACGCCAGCGCGCGCCGCGTGAGTGCGGTGTACAGCGCCGCGTGATCGACGCCCAGGGCATCGAGCGCTTGCAGATGTTTGTCGATCACGCCGCCGTCTCCGCGCGAGACCGGACCTGAGAGCGCTCCAGCCAGGCCGCGTGCGCGGGCTGCGGCGAGCGTGCCATCTACGAGCGGCCACATGGCCGCGACAGCGGCATCGCGGTCGATGCCAGCGGCTTCCCACAGCGTGGCGGCTTCATGCAGCGCGCACAGCAGGAAGCTGGCCGCGTAGTTGGCACCAGCGTGATACAGGGCGCGTTGCCCGGCGCGCACCTTCAGCGGCGTGCAGCCTAGCCGCAGCGCAAAGCTGGCGAGCGCCGCATCGTGCGGGGCGTCGGCGTCAATGGCGATGGAGGCGCCGCCCAGGCGTTCCGCGTCATCCGGCAAACCGGCAAACAGGAAGAGCGGGTGGAAGCTGGCGGTCTCCGCGCCAGCCTGGCGGGCGGCATCCAGCAAGTTGCGCTCGCCCGCGCCGCTGCAGTGGAGGACGAGCTGGCCAGGTCGCCAGCGCACGTTGCCGACCACGCCCGGGATGGCGTCATCCGGCACGGTCACGAAGACCCAATCGGCGGCATCCGCCACGCCTTGCGCATCGACAGCCTTTGCGCCCGTGGCTTGTGCGAGCCACGCGGCGGGCGCGGCCGACCGGTTTGCAACCGCCACGGTGCGCACGCCTGCATCGTGTGCCCGTGTGGCCAATGCCCGCGCCAGCCGCCCCGTGCCAATCCAGCCCACGGAAACGGGCGCTTCGATTGCAAAAGACGTCATAGCAAACCTCGAATTCTTATCGTCAGCATCTTATAGCGAAGGATCGTCCGTAGACGAAGATGCGGCTATCGCGCGCGCTGCGACTGCGGCCGGTAAACTGCACGGCTTTACCGGCCGAGTTGGGCCGGGCGCAAGCGAGCGGTTTTCTTCAGGCGGACATGTCAGTGCAAGCAGGTGTTATGCAAAGCAAAAGTCGGGCAACACTCATCGGACTCATCGCCGTGCTGCTGTGGAGTTCGATCGTCGGATTGATCCGCGGCGTGAGCCAGCATCTGGGCGCTGTGGGCGGCGCCGCCATGATCTACACCGTCGCGTCGGTGCTGTTGATGTTCACGGTCGGCTTCAATCAACTGAGGACGTTTTCGCGGCGCTACCTGCTGTGGGGCAGTCTGCTGTTTGTGTCGTACGAGCTGTGTCTCTCGCTGTCGATCGGCTATGCCAGCAGCGGGCGGCAGGCGATCGAGGTCGGGATGGTCAATTACCTGTGGCCGACCTTCACGATGCTGGCGGCCATCGCCTTCAACAAGCAGCGGGCGAATGCGCTGATCGTGCCGGGCGTCCTCGTGTCCATCCTCGGAATCTGCTTCGTGCTGGGCGGGGACCAGGGGCTTGATATCGCCGGCATGGCCGGCAACGTCAAGGACAACCCGCTCAGTTACGGATTGGCCTTTGCAGGCGCGGTGATCTGGGCGGCGTATTGTACGGTGACCAGCCGCATTGCCAACGGCAAGAATGGCGCAACGCTGTTTTTCATCCTGACCGCGCTGGCGCTGTGGATCAAGTTCTTCGCCACGGGCGGCGGGACGATGCATTTCAGCATGTCGGCGGTCGTCTACCTTGCGTTGGCCGCATCCGCAATGGGGTTTGGCTACGCGGCGTGGAACGTCGGCATCCTGCACGGCAACGTCACCGTGCTGGCGGGCGCGTCGTATTTCATCCCTGTGTTTTCGGCAGCGCTGGCCGCGGCGCTGCTGCATGCGCCGCTGTCGTTTGCGTTCTGGAAGGGCGCGTCGATGGTGGTTGCCGGGTCGATCCTATGTTGGCTGGCGACGCGCGGTGGTCGTGCAAAGACGTTGTCTTCGTCCAAGTCTTCCGCATGACGTAAGAAAGGGCGCATGGAGGCCGTCAACGTGCCCGCCATTTCGCAATTAACTGCCAGGAATTCAAGAAAACCGCAGATGGAGCCAGCACGGGAACGGGGCGTGCTAGATGCCGTGTAAGCCGCAGCGCCACGACGGAACGGCGGCATACCAACACAGAAACAGGAGGCATCATGTTGAGCACCATCCTCATCATCGTTCTCATCTTGCTGCTGATCGGCGCATTGCCGTCGTGGCCGTACAGCCGGAGTTGGGGCTACGGCCCGACGGGCGGTCTCGGGCTGATCGTGGTGATCGTCGTCATTCTCGTGTTGCTGGGCTATATCTGACGCCGCGGTCGACGCCGATGCGCGCAGGCTTCTGAGCATCGCCTGACCAGTTGTCGACGGTTGGCTGAGCACCGTGGCAGGGCGGGTGTCTTGCAGACGCTTGACTGGGCATAATCCCAGCTGCGTTCCAGAAGGACACTTCCCATGAAGACAGGTCGGACAGGTCGACTCGCCGGCAACTACGCGCCCGGCAGTCGGGCCCGAGTCGCGCCGCTGGTGCTGGCCCTGCTGCTGGCTGGCTGCGCGGTCGGGCCCGATTACCACACGCCGCCCCTGAGCGGCACCGAAGCCCCGCAAGGCTGGCATGCCACGCTGCCCCACCACGGCAGCCGCATGGCGCTGGCGCGCTGGTGGGAGCAGTTTCACGATCCTGTGCTCACCCAACTGGTTGAGCAAGCCGATGCGACGAGTCCGACGATTGCGCAGGCGGTAGGTCGCGTGCGCGAGGCGCGGGCGAGCGTCTCGACCAGCCGCGCGGCGCTGCTCCCCCAATTGAAGGGTTCCGGTTCTGCCATGCGGCAGGGCGGGTTCGGTGGCAGCCAGTTTGCCGGCGGCGCGGGCGGCCTTTCTGGTGGCGCACTCAACCCGACGCTGGGGCTGGGCACGATCACCACGCTGGCTGCGCAGGCCGACGCGTCGTGGGAGATCGACCTCTTCGGCGGCAAACGCCGCAGCCTGGAAGGTGCCGACGCGCGGTTGACGGCCAGCGAAGCCGATTGGCACGACGCGCGCGTATCGCTCGCCGCCGAGGTCGCCAATACCTACTTGCAGCAACGCGAGTGCGAGGCGCTCGTGAATATCGGCGCGGCAACGCTGTCGTCCCGACAGGAAACGCTGCAACTGACCGAACGTAAATTCCGTGCGGGCTTTGTCGCACCGGCTGATTTTGCGCAGGCGCAGGCCACCGTGGGCGATGCGGTGAATGCGCTGGAGGGCCAGCGTGCGCAATGCGCGCAGGGTATCGACAAGCTCGTCACCCTCACCGGCCTCGACCACGACGCGCTGAACGGGCTGCTCTCCAAAGATAACGCGCAGATTCCGGCGCCGCCCGATGCCGGCGTGCCCGATGTGCCGGCGCAGGTGCTGTCGCAACGCCCGGATGTGTCGTCGGCCGAGCGCGCGGTGGCGGGAGCCAGCGCCGATATCGGTGTAGCGGTGGCAAGCCGCTTGCCGTCGATCACGCTGGCGGGTTCCATCGGCATCAATTCGTACCGCCTTGGCGGGCAATCGTTGACGAGCAAGTCTTGGTCGTTTGGGCCGTCGGTGTCGTTACCAATCTTTGACGGCGGCTCGGGCGCGGCGCGCGTGGAAACGGCGCGTGCCCGTTACGACCAAGCGCTGGCCAGCTATCGCGGCAAGGTGCGCCAGGCGGTGCAGGAAGTGGAAGACGCGCTGGTGCGCCTCGATGCTTCGGACCGCCGCGTCGATGCGGCCGCGATGGCCGATGCGCAATACGCAAAGGTGCTGGAAGCGTCGAATGCGCGCTACCGGCTGGGCGCCGGCAGCCTGCTGCAGCTGGAAGACGTGCGGCGTACGGCGTTGCAGGCCTCGCAATCGCTGGCGGCCGTGAAGCTGGAACGCGCACAGGCCTGGGTGGCGCTGTACAAGGCCGTCGGCGGCGGCTGGCGCGACGATGGCTCCAATCCTCATCCCGAAAACAAGATCACTGCGCCGGCCGCACAGGGCGGGGCGCATACCGGAACCGCTTCATGACAGGACAACGAGTTTGGATGGGCGCGCTGGCGGTGTTGCTGGCCGGCGCGCTGGCGGCGTGCGGCAAATCTGCGCCCGAGAACAAGAAGAACGAGCAGACGCCTGCCAAGCCGGCGCTGGCTGTCAACGTTGCGCATCTCGCACAGCAGGTGTGGCCGCGCATCGCCACGGCCAGCGGTGCGGTGCAGCCGTGGCAGGAAGCCAGCATCGGCGCCGAGGTGAACGGACTGAAGCTGGCGGAAGTGCTCGTCAACGTGGGGGATGTGGTCAAGCAAGGCCAGCTGCTTGCCCGTCTGTCGGATGAAACCGTGCGCGCCGATGTGGCCGCGCAGCGTGCCAGCCTGGCCGAAGCCGAAGCCTCGGCCGCGCAAGCTGCCGGCGAGGCGCACCGTGCGCATGAACTCGACAAGAGCGGTGCGATCAGCCAGCAGGATCTGATCCAGTACGACACGCAGGCCAAGACGGCTGCTGCCAAGCTGGCCGCGGCCCGGGCGCAGTTCGAGAGCCAGCAACTGCGCTTGCGCTACACGCGTGTGGTCGCGCCCGACGATGGCGTGATCAGCGCCCGCACGGCCACCGTGGGCGCCGTGGTGTCATCCGGCACCGAACTCTTCAAGCTCATCCGCGAGAACCGCCTGGAATGGCGCGCCGAAATGCACGGCGACGTCCTGCCGCGCATCCAGCCCGGCCAGGCCGCGCGCGTGCGCCGCATGGACGGCGGCGTGGTGAACGGCCGCGTGCGCCAGGTCGCTCCCACGGTTGACGCCAACACGCGCAATGGCCTCGTCTATGTCGATCTGCCGCCGGAAGCGGCAACGTCCGGCGTGAAGGCCGGGATGTATCTCTCGGGCGATGTGCTGCTGGGCGATGCGCCGGCCGCGACCTTGCCAGAGACCGCCGTCTTCTCGCGCGATGGTTACGATTACGTGATGGTGATCGGCCAGCAAGGGCGCGTGCGCCAGACCAAGGTCACGGTCGGCCGCCGCCAGGCCGGAAACGTCGAAATCGTGCAGGGCATCGGCGCGAATGACGGCGTGGTCGCTGCCGGCGCTGCCTTCCTGAGCGATGGCGATGTGGTGCGCGTGGCGGCCAGCGGTGCAGCGTCCGCACCCGCCGCGCCCGCCGCACCCGCTACAGCGGCGCCGGCAGCCGGAGCCAAGCCATGAACTTCTCCGCCTGGGCGATCCGCAAGCCGATCCCGTCAATCCTGCTGTTCATCCTGATCACGGTGGCGGGGTTGGTGTCGTTCAAGATGCTGTCGATCCAGAACTTTCCGGACATCGACTTTCCTGCGGTTTCCGTGACGGCTAGCCTGCCGGGCGCCACGCCCACGCAGATGGAAACCGAGGTCACGCGCAAGATCGAAGACAGCATTGCGAGCATCGGCGCGATCAAGCACATCACATCCACCATCAACGACGGCAGCTCGACCACGATGGTCGAGTTCCAGCTCGAGAAGGATGTGCAGGAAGCCGTGAACGACGTGCGCGATGCGGTCAGTCGCATCCGCGCGCAGTTGCCGTCCGACGTGCAGGAACCCGTCATCTCGCGCGTGACGTTCGCCAGCCTGCCCGTGCTGACGTACGCCGTGGAAGCGTCCGACATGGACGCGGAGGATCTGTCCTGGTTCGTCGACAACACCGTCAACAAGCGGCTGCTGTCGGTGCATGGCGTGGCCAAGGTGACGCGCCAGGGCGGTGTGGACCGCGAAGTGCGCGTGCAGCTTGACCCCGTGCGCCTGCAGGCGTTGAACGTGTCGGCGGCGGACATCAGCGCGCAAGTGCGCGGCATGCAGCAGGAAGCGCCGGGTGGGCGCGGCAACATCGGCGGGCAGGAGCAGGCGGTGCGCACGCTCGGCACGGTGAAGAGCGCGCGCGAACTGGCGCAGATGGACATCCCGTTGTCTGACGGCCGGCGCATCCGGTTGTCGGATGTGGCCGACGTGCGCGATACCGCGGCTGAGCCGCGCCAGATGGCACTGTTCGACGGCAAGGCTGTCGTGAGCTTCCAGGTGTTCCGCTCGCGCGGCGCAAGCGAAATCTCGGTGGCCAAGGGCGTGCGCGAAGCGCTGGCCGTGTTGCAGGCCGAGCGGCCCAACGTGCATGTGACCGAGGTCTACAACATGGTCAAGCCGGTGTCGGACGCGTACACCGCGTCGATGCACGCGCTGTACGAAGGCGCCATCCTCGCCGTGATCGTGGTGTGGCTGTTCCTGCGCGATTGGCGGGCCACGTTCGTGTCGGCCGTGGCGCTGCCGCTGTCGATCATCCCGACCTTCGCGGCGATGCAGTTGCTCGACTTCACGCTCAACGGCATCACGCTGCTGGCGCTCACGCTGGTGGTCGGGATTCTCGTTGACGACGCCATCGTGGAGGTGGAGAACATCGTGCGCCACCTGCGCAATGGCAAGAAGCCGCTCGAGGCCGCCATGGAAGCGGCGCAGGAGATTGGCCTGGCCGTGGTGGCGACCTCGCTCACGCTGGTGGCGGTGTTTCTGCCCACGGCCTTCATGGGCGGCATCTCGGGCAAGTTCTTCAAGCAGTTCGGATGGACGGCGTCGCTGGCGGTGCTGGCCTCATTGCTCGTGGCGCGGCTGCTCACGCCGATGATGGCCGCGTACATGCTCAAGCCGCAGGACGAGCCCAACCGCGACGGCTGGATCATGACGCGCTATCTGCAGGCGGCACGCTGGTGTCTCGTCCACCCGTGGAAGACGGGCGGCATGGCGGCGGCGTTCTTCGTTGTTTCGGTCGCCATCATCGGGCTGATTCCCGCAACATTCCTGCCGCCCGAAGACTGGGCGCAGCTCCAGATGACGGTGGAAAGCCCGCCCGGCAGCACCATCGCCCAGACGCGCGACAACACAGAGCGCGTGCGCAAGATCGTGATGCAGCACAAGGAAGTCCGTCACGTCTATACGGCCATCGGCTCGGGCGTGATGGCCGGCGTGCCGGGCTCCAGCGGCGGCGAGGTGCGCAACGGCACGCTCACGATCTCGCTGACCGACCGGCATGATCGGCACATCAAGCAGCAGGACGTCCAGCGCCAGTTGCGCGAAATGCTGGAAGGCGTGCCGGGCGTGCGAATCTCGTTCGGCGCGGTGGGCTCCGGCGAGCAACTCCAGGTGGTGCTGACCGGCGACGACCCCGCCACGCTCCAGCAGGCCGCACGCGATGTGATGCGCGATCTGCGTACCGTGCCGGGGCTCGGCGCGGTCACGTCGTCGGCCAGTCTGCTGCGGCCCGAAATCGTCATCCGCCCCGACTTTGCGCGCGCGGCACAGCAAGGCGTGACGGCCGCGGCGATTGGCCAGGCCGTGCGCGTGGCCACCGCCGGCGACTACGACGTCAACCTGCCGAAGCTGAACCTGCCCGAGCGGCAGGTGTACATCCGCGTTGAACTGGATCCGAAGGCACGCAACCAGATCGACACGATTCGCCAGTTGCGCGTGCCGGGCCGCAACGGCGCGGTGCCGCTGGAGAACATCGCCGATATTTCCATCGGCAGTGGCCCCGCGCAGATCGACCGGTATGACCGCAGCCGCAACGTCACCATCAGCGTCGGGCTGGAGGGGCGCGCACTGGGCGACACCAACATGGCGGTGGAGGCGCTGCCGTCCATCAAGAACTTGCCCCCGGGCGTGCGCCGCATTGCCTCGGGCGATGTGGAGGGCATGCAGGAGCTGTTCAGCAGCTTCTTCCTTGCCATGTTTGCGGGCGTGCTGTGCGTGTATGCGGTGCTGGTGCTGCTGTTCCACGACTTCACGCAGCCGGTGACGATCCTGGCGGCGCTGCCGCTGTCGGTGGGCGGAGCGTTCGGGCTCTTGGCGCTGTTTGGTTTCAGCTTGTCGTTGCCGGCGTTGATCGGCTTGCTGATGCTGATGGGCATCGTCACCAAGAACTCGATCCTGCTGGTGGAATACGCCATCGTTGCGCGGCGCGATCTCGGCATGTCGCGCACCGAGGCGATCATCGACGCTTGCCACAAGCGCGCCCGCCCCATCGTCATGACCACGGTGGCCATGACGGCCGGCATGGTGCCGATGGCGCTCGGCCTGGAAGGCGATGCCGGCTTCCGCGCACCGATGGCCGTGGCGGTGATCGGCGGTCTGCTGACTTCTACGCTGCTGAGCCTGCTCGTGGTGCCGGTGGTGTTCGAAAAGGTGGACGACTTCAAGGAGTGGGCGTGGCGCAAGTTCCGCGGCGTGCACCCTCACGGGCAGCGGGCCGAGGCCGCGTCGGAGCATGGCCCGCGCTAGGTGTAGCATCGGGCGGTCTGCCAACGTACCGCGCTGCGGAGACCGCCCATGCCCGATGCCGTGCTCTTCCAGACCGATGGCCCGGTCTGCACCATCCTGCTCAATCGGCCCGAATGCCGCAACGCGGTGGACGGGCCGACCGCTGCCGCGCTGCTCAATGCGTTCGAGCGTTTCGAAGCCGATGACGCGTTGCGCGTTGCCGTGCTTGGTGGCACCGGGGGCCACTTCTGTGCCGGCGCCGACCTGACGGCCGTGGGCGATCCTTCCAGACGCAATCATCTCGATCCTGACGGCGGCATGCCCGGCCCGATGGGCCCTTCGCGCATGGCGCTGTCCAAGCCGCTCATCGCTGCGGTAAGCGGCTATGCCGTGGCGGGCGGGCTGGAACTTGCGCTGTTGGCCGACCTGCGCGTCATGGAGCGCGACGCCGTATTCGGCGTGTTCTGCCGCCGCTGGGGCGTGCCCCTTATCGACGGCGGTACGGTGCGCTTGCCGCGCATCATCGGCATGGGCCGAGCGTTGGACATGATCCTGACCGGCCGCGCCGTTTCCGCTGACGAGGCGCTCGCCATGGGCCTGGCCAATCGCGTGGTCGGAATCGGCGAGTCGCTTGCTGCAGCGCAGAAGCTTGCCCGAGACATCGCTGCCTTCCCGCAGCAATGCATGCTGGCCGATCGAGCGTCGGCGTATGCGCAGTGGGATTTGCCGTTGGCGGCAGCGCTGCAACAGGAAGGTGCGCGCGGCACGCCGATGGTGTTTGCCGAAGGGGTGGAAGGCGCCGCGCGATTTGCAGGCGGTGCCGGCCGGCATGGCCAATAACCGCATCGCTCGCCGAGCAGGTTTTGCCCCTTAAAAAGTCAACCCGAAATCCGAGGGGGCTTTGAGTTGACCGATTGCTGCCTTCATTCACCGCATCAGCCGTTACAATTCGCGCTTTGCTGAAAATAATGGACGCAATGACGTCCAGATAATGCAAGGGTGGTGTGGGAGTTTCGTCGCGGCATACAGCGTTGCCAACGCTGTCGGCGCGCGCATCCGCGATGGGTTTGCCCGTCGTGCGGAGCGTTGCGGGCCGATCCAAATTTCCTCTGTTTTCGAATCAAGCGCGGGCCATCCCGTGCCGATAGTGCATGGGCGCTTCGCGTGCGTGCTCGAAATAATATTCTAGAAAATCAGATTTAAGTATTTTTAAGGGAGAAGTCGAATGAAGCAAACCTCGAAATTGATGATTGCCGGCGCCGCAGCGGTGGCACTCGGCATGCTCGGCGGGTGCGCGACCGAATCGTCGCAGGCACTGCCGGTTGCCAAGGTGGAAAGCGCGAGCCGCCCATACGCCGGCGTGCGGGCCCCGATTGCGGTGGGCAAATTCGATAACCGCTCGGCGTACATGCGCGGCGTGTTCTCGGATGGCGTGGACCGCTTGGGCGGCCAGGCCAAGACCATCCTGATCACGCATCTGCAGCAGACGAACCGCTTCTCGGTGCTCGACCGCGACAACATGGCCGAGATCAAGCAGGAAGCCGCCATCAAGAACACCGCACAGAAACTCAAGGGCGCCGACTACGTCATCACCGGCGACGTGACCGAGTTCGGCCGCAAGGAAACCGGCGATCAGCAACTGTTCGGCATCCTCGGCCGTGGCAAGGAGCAGGTGGCCTACGCCAAGGTCGCGCTGAACGTGGTGAACATCTCGACGTCGGAAGTCGTGTATTCGGTGGGCGGCGCGGGTGAGTACAAGCTGTCGAACCGTGAAGTGATCGGCTTTGGCGGAACGGCCAGCTACGACTCGACGCTCAACGGCAAGGTGCTGGACCTGGCCATGCGCGAAGCGGTGAACAACCTGGTCAACGGCATCGAAAGCGGCGCCTGGAAGCCGGGCGCGCAATAAGCGCAGACGCAGTCAAAACAACAACACGAAATCAGGGGTTACAACAGTCATGAGCAAGGTGTTTGCGATGTGGCGCGTGGCGGCCGGTGTGGCCGTCGGGAGTGCAATGCTGGCCGGTTGTGCCGGTCCGAAGCCGCTGTACCAGTGGGAAGGCTACCAACCGCAGGTGTATCAGTACTTCAAGGGTGAAGCGAAGGAAGCCCAGGTGGCTGAGCTGGAGCGCGGCCTGGAGAAGATCAAGGCGACGAATGGCGCCGTGCCGCCGGGCTATCACGCCCAGCTGGGCATGCTGTATTCGGGCCTCGGCAAGGACGACCAGATGGTCCAGGAGTTCAATACCGAGAAGGCACTGTTTCCGGAATCGGCAACGTACATCGATTTCCTGATGAAGAACGTGAAGAAGGGGACCAACTGATGGCCAAGCGCTTTCTGAAACTGTTTGCCGCGGCCGGCGTGGTGACCTTGATGGCGGGCTGTGCTGTGCCGACCAAGAACGTCGACTATGCAGCCTTCAAGGCCAGCAAGCCGCGTTCGATCGTGGTGCTGCCGCCGCTGAATGAATCGCCCGACGTGGGCGCCACCTACGGCATGCTCTCGCAAGTGACGGTGCCGCTGGCAGAGGCGGGTTACTACGTACTGCCAGTCGCGCTGGTGGATGAAACCTTCCGCCAGAACGGCCTGAACACCGCAGGCGACATCCATGGCGTGCCGGTGGCCAAGTTGCATGACATCTTCGGTGCCGATGCGGCGCTGTACATCACGGTCACGCAGTACGGCAGCAAGTACATGGTGGTGAGCAGCTCCACCGTCGTGTCGGCCGATGCCAAGCTGGTCGACCTGAAGAGCGGGCAGACGCTCTGGACGGGCCGCGCCAGCGCGTCCAACAACGAAGGCGGAAACAACTCGGGCGGCGGCCTGATCGGCATGCTGGTGTCGGCGGCCGTCAACCAGATCATCGCCAACGTGACCGACCAAGGCTACAAGGTGGCCGGTACGACCAGCGCGCGTCTGCTGTCGGCCGGGCAACCGGGCGGGTTGCTGTATGGTCCGCGCTCGCCGAAGTACGGCACGGACTAAGCTGCCGTCTGCCACAAGAAAAAAAACGCCAACCAGCGCAAGCCGGTTGGCGTTTTTTCTTTGGTGCTCCGACTTTTAAGCCGTCGCACCTTCGTCCTGCGTCGCCTTGCTCCCCGCATGCAGCGCATTGGCATGCTTGGCGCGCAAGCGGCGTGTGGCTTCCACCATGCCTTGCAGTGCCGCTTCCACTTCCGGCCAGCCGCGCGTCTTCAGGCCGCAGTCGGGGTTGACCCACAGGCGTTGCACCGGCACAACCTGGGCGGCCTTGTCGAGCAACGCTTCCATTTCTTCCACACGCGGCACGCGCGGCGAATGGATGTCGTACACGCCCGGCCCAATCTCGTTCGGGTATGCAAATTCGCCGAATGCGTCCAGCAGTTCCATGTTCGAACGCGAGGTCTCGATGGTGATCACGTCGGCATCCATTGACGCGATGGCCGGCAGGATGTCGTTGAACTCCGAATAGCACATGTGCGTGTGGATTTGCGTGTCGTTACGCACGCCGGAGGCCGACACGCGGAACGCACGCGCCGCCCATTCCAGGTAGCCCGGCACATCCGGTGCGCGCAACGGCAGGCCTTCGCGGAAAGCCGGCTCGTCGATCTGGATCGCGGCAATGCCGGCGGCTTCCAGATCGCACACTTCGTCGCGCAGGGCCAGGGCGATCTGCAGTGCGGTCTGCTCGCGCGGCTGGTCGTCGCGCACGAACGACCACTGCAGCATCGTCACCGGGCCGGTCAGCATGCCCTTCATCGGCTTGGCGGTCAGGCTTTGTGCGTACTTGGACCACTCGACCGTCATGGCTTCCGGGCGATACACATCACCGTAGATGACGGGCGGTTTCACGCAGCGCGAGCCGTAGCTCTGCACCCAGCCGTTGGCGGTGAAGGCGTAGCCCCACAGCAGTTCGCCGAAGTATTCGACCATGTCGTTGCGCTCGGCTTCTCCGTGCACGAGCATGTCGAGGCCGAGTGCTTCCTGGCGGCGCACGACGTCGGTAATTTCGGCGCGCATGCGCTGCAGGTAATCCAGCGCGGGCAGTTCACCGCGCTTGTGTTGTGCCCGTGCTTGGCGAATCTCGGCCGTCTGCGGGAACGAGCCGATGGTGGTGGTCGGCAGCAGCGGCAGGTTCAGGCGGGCTTGCTGCGCTTCTGCGCGGTCGGCATAAGGTGCGGCGCGTTCTGCATCTTCTGCGCGGATCGCGGCGACGCGCTTCTTGACGCCGGCGTTGTGCACGCGGCGCGATTGGGTGCGCGAGGCGATGGCGGCGCGGTTGTCATCGAGCGCCTTCTGTACGGCGGCGGGGCCCTCGACCAGCGCGAGTTTGAGGATTGCCAGTTCGTCCAGCTTCTGGCGCGCGAAGGCCAGCCAACCCTTGAGTTCGTCATCGAGCTTGGTTTCAGCGGACAGGTCGACCGGCACATGCAGCAGCGAGCAGCTCGGCGCGACCCACAGGCGATCGCCAAAGGCTTCGGCCAGCGGCGCCACGCGTTCGAGCACGCGCGCGAGATCGGAGCGCCAGATGTTGCGGCCGTCGACCACGCCAACGGAGAGCACCTTGTCGGCGGGCCACGGTGCGAACGCGCCAAGCTGGTCCGGTGCACGCACCAGATCCAGATGCACGCCATCGACCGGCAGGGATTTGATCAGTGCGGCGTGGTGCGAAGCGGCTTCAAAGTACGTCGCCAGCAGCAGCTTCGGGCCGTTGGCAGCGGCCAGCGCCTGGTAAGCGGGGCCGAATGCGTCCACCCAGGCTTGCGGCAGATTCAGCACCAGCGCCGGTTCGTCGATCTGCACCCATTCCACATTCAGCGCGGCCAGGCGCTGCAGCACAGCCGCGTAGGCCTGAAGCACTTGCGGCAGCAGCGCGAGCTTGTCGGTCAAGCCGTTGCGCGCCTTGGCCAGATGCAGGAACGTGACCGGCCCGATGAGCGCCACCTTCACGCGGTGCCCTGCGGCCTGTGCCTCGCGCACTTCGTCGAACAGCCATTCGGTGCCTTGGCCCCATTGCCGATCGAGGAGGTCGGGCGTCAGTTCAGGCACGAGGTAGTGGTAATTCGTGTCGAACCACTTCGTCATTTCCATGGCCGCGTGATCGGCATTGCCGCGGGCGAGCACGAACGATTGCGCCAGCGTCAGTTGCGCGGCATCAAAGCCGTAGCGCGTGGGAATGGCGCCGAGCAGGGCGGCCGTCTGCAGCACCTGGTCGTACCAGGCGAAATCGCCCACGGTTACAAAGTCGAGGCCGGCGTCGCGCTGGGCAGTCCAGTGGCGCTCGCGCAGCGCGCGGCCGGTGGCACGCAGGTCGTCTTCGGACGAGGTGCCTTTCCAGAACGATTCGAGCGCGAACTTCAGCTCGCGTTGCGCGCCGATGCGCGGGTAGCCGAGGGTGTGGATGGTCGTCATAGTGGTCGCAGGAGAGGCGATTCGGTTTTCAGTCCAGCGATGATCGGCGACCCGTTGTCATGAATCAAATGATATTATTTTCGATATCGTTGAATGATATTCATAGTTTGGAAATCGCACGAACATGCTCGAAATCCGCCATCTGCGCACGCTGATCGCCCTGGCCGACGGTGGCTCCGTCTCGCGCGCCGCCGAGCGGCTGCACCTCACGCAATCTGCGCTGTCGCATCAACTGCGCGCGCTGGAGTCGCACTATGGGCTGGCCGTCGTCCGCCGCAAGGGCCAGACGGTGGAATTGACCGAAGCCGGCGAGCGCATGCTGGAACTCGCGCAAAAGGTCGTCGCCGATATTCAGACCGCCGAGCGCGACCTTGAACGCATCAAGGGCCGCGCGGCCGGCACGCTGCGCATCGCGCTGGAGTGCCACACCTGCTTTGACTGGCTGATGCCCGTGATGGACGCCTTCCGCCAGCGCTGGCCGGAAGTCGAGATGGACCTTGTATCGGGCTTCCACACCGATCCGCTCGCGCTGCTCAAGGACGGCCGCGCCGACGTCATCATCGGCTCAGACGCCAAGATGCGGCGCGGCGTGGTGTTTGCGCCGCTGTTCCGCTTCGAGATCCTCGCCGTGCTGCCCGTTGACCACGCGCTGCGCAACAGGAAGTGGCTGGAAGCCAAGGACTTTACGGACCAGACGCTTATCACGTACCCGGTGCCCGAAGAGCGCATCGATCTGATCCGCCAGGTGCTGACACCGGCCGGCATCGCATTCAACCGCCGCACAGCGGAGCTGACCATCGCCGTGCTGCAACTCGTTGCCAGCCGCCGCGGGCTGGCCGCGCTGCCGAGTTGGGGCATCAAGAATTACGTCGATTACGAATACGTGGTGGCCAAGCGTGTCGGCAAGGAGGGCCTGTGGAGCGATCTCTACGCCGCCATGACGCGTGACTATGCGCAGGCGCCGTTTGCGCAGGACTTTATCGAGACGGCCAAGTCGATCTGCTTTGCGCAGTTGCCGGGCTTGATGCCGCTGGAAGCGTAATCAGGCGTGCCCCTTGCGGGACAGGCGCGGCAACTTGCCTTGCAGACCGTCTTTCAGGAAGTCCAGCAAGTGCCGTGTCGCGAGCGTCCGGTATCGGCTGGGCATTGCCAGCATGTAAAGGCGGCTGCCAAACACGCTGAACCGATATGCGGGCAGCACGCGTTTGACGTGGCCGTCGCGCAGATCATCGGCCGCGGCGTAATAGGGCAGGATGCCGAGCCCATTGCCCGAACGTACGGCGGCTTGCAGGAACAGGTAGTTGTCGGACGAGACGCCCGGGTCCAGCGTCACGAGTGTCCGCTCATCGCCCAGTTGCGCCGACAGCCGCAACGGTTGTCCGACCGCCGGCGCGCTGACGATGGTGTGCTTTGCGAGGGCATCGAGTGTTTTCGGCACGCCGTGCACAGCCAGGTAGTCCGGCGCGGCGCACAGCACCCAGTCGACTTCATCGAGCAACGTGGCGACCAGCGATTCCGGCGGGTTCGAAACAATGCGCAGCGCCACGTCCACATCCTCGCCAATCAGGTCCGACACGCGGTTGTCGAACCGCACATCCAGGCGGATATCCGGATACGCCCGCTTGAAGGCCACCAGCAGCGGCGACACCAGCAAATGCCCCAACCCCGTCGGCACCGACAGCCGCACGCTGCCTTGCAGCGACTTGCCGAGCGACGAGACCAGCGCGTCGGCGGCGGCCATTTCGCGCAGGATGCTGCGGCCGTGTTCGTAGATGCCGGCGCCCACCTCCGTGGGTTCCACGCGGCGCGTGGTCCGGCGCAGCAGTTGCACACCCAGCGCGCGCTCAAACGCCTTCAGCCGGTGGCTCACGTTCGAGCGCGTGGTCTGCAGCCGGCGTGCCGCCGCCGACAGGTTGCCCGCGTCGACGATTTCCACGAACAGCTTGAGCGCATTGAGATCCATGACGGCCTGCCAGATTGGTGAATGAGACTCGACATTCTGTTGATGCCGGTCCGGATTGTCAAAACGCGCCAACCCGGTAACATCGACCGGAACCTACCCCGGAACCCAGCGACATGGCGCTCGACGACGAATCCTTCGGCCTGCTGCAGCAATCGGTGCAGCGCTTCATCCAGGAACGGCTCATGCCGGCGGAAAACATCCTCGAGGAAGAGGATGACGTGCCCGCCGACATCGTTGCCGACATGAAAGAGATGGGCCTGTTCGGTCTGTCGATTCCGGAGGAGTACGGCGGCATTGGCCTGGCCATGGCCCAGGAATGCGAGGTGGTGTACGACCTCGGGCATACGGCGCTGGCCTTCCGTTCGGTGTTTGGTACCAACGTCGGCATCGGCTCGCAGGGCATCCTGATGGACGGCACCGATGCGCAGAAGGCCGATTACCTGCCGCGCATCGCCAGTGGCGAGCTGATCATCTCGTTTGCGCTGACGGAACCGAACGCGGGTTCGGACGCCGCATCGCTGCAGACGCGCGCCACGCTCGACGGCGATCACTACGTCATCAATGGCACCAAGCGTTTCATCACCAACGCGCCGCGCGCCGGGGCGTTCACGCTGATGGCGCGCACCGGCAGCGAAGGCGCCGGCGGCATCTCCGCCTTCATCGTGCCGGCCGATACGCCGGGCATCACGCTAGGCAAGCCCGACAGGAAGATGGGCCAGCGCGGCACCAAGACGTGCGATGTGATGCTCGACAACGTGCGCGTGCCGGCGGCCAACATCATTGGCGGCGTGGCGGGGCAGGGCTTCAAGACGGCGATGAAGGTGCTGGACCGCGGCCGCCTGCACATCTCGGCGCTGGCATGCGGCATGGCGCACCGGCTGATCACCGATGCCGTGGCCTATGCCAAGGAACGTAAGCAATTTGGCCAGCCCATTGCAGACTTTCAGTTGATCCAGGCCATGCTGGCCGACAGCCAGGCGGAGCTGTACGCCGGCATGTCCATGGTGCGCGACTGCGCGCGCCGCTACGACGCCAAGCCCATCGGCAAACAGGACCACGAAGTCAGCATGCTGGCGTCCTGCACCAAGATGTTCTGCACCGAGATGGTCGGTCGCGTGGCGGATCGTGCGGTGCAGATTCACGGTGGCGCGGGCTACATTGCCGAATACAAGGCAGAGCGCTTCTATCGCGATGTGCGTCTGCTGCGCCTGTACGAAGGCACCACGCAGATCCAACAGCTCATCATCGCCAAGAACCTGCTGCGCGACTAGGCTGGCCCTAACAATCTTCCGGAATGTGGCTCTGTTTTGGAGCCACGTTCTGGTTCAGAATGGGCGCTTTCCTGTTCGATTGCACGATCGTTGCCGGAGTCGCCATGTACATCCCCGCCCACTTTGAAGAATCGCGTCCTGACGCGTTGCACGACCTGATCGCGCAGAATCCGTTCGGAACGCTCGTCACGCACGGCGAGCAGGGGCTGGATGCGAACCACATTCCCTTCCTGCTGCTGCCCGAAGAGGGCCGGCTTGGCGTGCTGCATGCCCACGTGGCGCGCGCCAACCCGGTGTGGAAAGACGTCGCCAACGGCGATGAGGTGCTCGTCATCTTCCGCGCGGGCGATGCGTACATCTCGCCGACGTGGTATCCGAGCAAGCACGAGCACCACAAGGATGTGCCGACCTGGAACTACCGCGTGGTGCATGCGCATGGCCGCATCACCGTGCGTGACGACGAGCGGTTCGTGCGTGGCGTGGTGGCTCGCCTGACGCGTGCGCACGAGGCTTCGCAACCTAAGCCGTGGAAGATGTCCGACGCGCCTGCTGACTACATCGATGAGTTGCTGAAGGTGATTGTTGGTCTCGAGATCGAGATCACGCGCCTTGAGGGCAAGCTCAAGCTCGGCCAGAACCGGGAAGCGCGCGATGCACGCGGCGCTGGCGAGGCGCTCAAGGCCAGCGGCGCGCATGTCGTCGGTGACGCGATGCTCGCCGCGCTGGCGGCAAAGGCGGAATGATGCGAGCGGCGGACTGTTAATCCGTCGCTCCACACCGCATTACTTCACACTGCGTGCCGGCAGAATCTCGCCGCGCACTTCCCCAAAGCCCACGCGATAGCCATCGCCCTGGCACCAGCCGGTCATGGTGACTTCGTCGCCGTCTTCCAGGAAGGCGCGCGTGGTGCCGTTGCCGAGGTCCAGCGGCTGCTTGCCGTTGACAGTCAGCTCCAGCAGGCTGCCGTAGGAATCCGGCGTCGTTCCGCTGATGGTGCCCGAGCCCATCAGGTCACCCACGCGCACGTTGCAGCCGGACACGGTGTGGTGCGCAAGCTGCTGCGCCATCGTCCAGTACATCGCGCGGAAGTTGGTGCGGGCGATCGTGGTGCGCTCGCCGCCGTGCGGACGCAGCGCGGTTTCGAGGGCGATGTCGTAGGCGTTCGGCCGGCTCTGGCGCAGGTACTCCAGCGGCTCGGGCGATTGCGCAGGGTTGGCCACGCGGAACGGTTCCAGCGCTTCCATCGTCACGATCCACGGGGAGATCGATGTGCCGAAGCCCTTCGAGTTGAACGGGCCCAGCGGCACGTATTCCCATTGCTGGATGTCGCGCGCGCTCCAGTCGTTGAGCAGTACGACGCCGAACATGTGGTCCGGCGCTGCGTCCACGGAAACCGGCTCACCCAGCGCACTGGGCTTGCCGACCACAAAGGCCATCTCCAACTCGTAGTCCAGCTTGCGGCAGGCCGTGAAGATCGGGCGCGGCTGGTCGGGCAGCTTGATCTGGCCCATGGGGCGATGCAGCGGTGTGCCACTCACTACCACGGAGCTGGCGCGGCCGTTGTAGCCGATGGGGATTTCCAGCCAGTTCGGCAGCAGCGCGTTTTCGGGGTCGCGGAACATGCGGCCGACGTTGGTGGCGTGTTCTTTCGATGAATAGAAATCCGTATAGCCGGGGATGTCGATCGGCAGGTGCATCACGGCATGTGCCTGCGGCACCAGCGCGCGCGCATGCAGCGTGGCGTTGTCGCGCACGTGCGTGTCGGCCACGCTGAACAGGGCTTGCAGCTTCTTGCGCGTTTCCGCCCAGACGGGCTTGCCCAGCGCGATGAAGGTGTTGAGTTTGCCGGTGCGGAACGTGCCGCGTGTGGCTGCGGGGAGCAAGCCGGCGTCATCCAGCACGCCGAGATCGATGACCTGATCGCCCAGGGCTACGCCTGCGCGCGGCGACGGGTTTTCCTTGGTGGAGAAGATGCCGAAGGGCAGGTTTTCCAACGGGAAATGGGTGTCGGGGGTGTTGGCGGATTCGAGCCAGCTCAAATGGCGTTTGGTCATGATTGGGGCGGTGATTTGATTTGTTTGGGCGGTTATTTCTTGATGCTTGTTGGTGCATCCGCTGTTTCACCCCCTGCCGGGGGCGACTTACTTTCTTTGTCTTGCCAAAGAAAGTAAGCAAAGAAAGGCGCGCCCGAGATGGCGACTTCCCCTTGAATTTATGTCGCAGGGAGGGGAAGGAGCCAAACTCGCTACGCTCAGACAGGGCTCCTTCCTTTTTCCTCCCTGCAACAGAAATTCAAGGCGCCATCTAGGGCAGGGTACGGCCACACCTTCTGGATGCTCGCGTTGGCGTCAATGTGAATTCGTCGATCGTGCTTAACGCTTGGTCGGGTCGAAATGCTTCTTCAGGCCTTGCCAGCATTCGAAGTACTTGGCTTGCAATTGCGCGGATTCCGCTGCGAAGCGCGTGGGGCGGATCACCGCTGGCGTCTCGAACATGAAGGCCATCGTTGCGTCGACCTTGTGCGGCTTGGTGGTGTCGCCGTTGCTGGCTTTCTCGAACGTGTCGGCGTCGGGGCCGTGGCCGCTCATGCAGTTGTGCAGGCTGGCGCCGCCGGGCACGAAGCCTTCGGCCTTGGCGTCGTACACGCCCTGGATCAGGCCCATGAATTCGCTCGCGACGTTGCGGTGGAACCAGGGCGGGCGGAATGTGTTTTCGGCGGCCAGCCAGCGCGGTGGGAAGATCACGAAGTCGATCGTGTCCACGCCTGGCGTGTCGGACGGGCTTTGCAGCACCAGGAAGATCGACGGGTCCGGATGGTCGTAGCTGATCGAGCCGATGGTGTTGAACAGGCGCAGGTCGTACTTGTATGGCGCGAGGTTGCCGTGCCAGGCCACGACGTCCAGCGGCGAGTGGCCGATCTTCGCGGTCCACAGGCTGCCCTGGAATTTTGCGACGAGTTCGAAGTTGCCCTCGCGGTCTTCGTACCACGCGTGCGGGGTGAGGAAGTCGCGCGGGTTGGCCAGGCCGTTCGAGCCGATGACGCCGAGGTCCGGCAAGCGGAAGAGCGCGCCGAAGTTCTCGCAGATGTAGCCGCGCGCGTCGCCGTCGGGCAGTTCGACGCGGAAGCGCACGCCGCGCGGGACGACGACAATCTCCAGCGGCTCGACATCGACCACGCCCATCTCCGTCAGCAGGCGCAGGCGGCCTTGCTGCGGGACGATCAGCAGCTCGCCGTCGGCGTTGTAGAAGAAGCGGTCGGTCATCGACGCGTTGGCGGCGTACAGGTGGATGCCGCAGCCGGTTTGCGCGTCCGGCCCGCCGTTGCCGGCGAAGGTGACGATGCCGTCGATGAAATCGGTGCCGGCGGCCGGTGCGGGCAGCGGGTCCCAGCGCAGCTGGTTGGGCGAGGGCGGCACCTCGTTGAAGTTGCTGTGGAAGCGTCCCTGCGCCATGGCCTCGAACGGCAGATGCACGGCGCCCGGACGGATGCGATACAGCCACGAGCGGCGGTTGTGCGCGCGCGGGGCGGTGAACGCCGTGCCGGAAATCTGCTCCGCATACAGGCCATACGGCGCCTTCTGGGGGGAGTTCTGGCCGTGCGGCAGCGCGCCGGGCAGGGCTTCGGTGGCGAACTCGTTGCCGAAGCCGCTCTGGTAGGCGGGCCGGTCCAGCGACGCGGGGGTGAATGCGTTCTTGACCGTCGGGGCGAGCATATTCATGGTGAAGTCCTTGGAGAAAAAGTCAGGAGCGTCTTCAGGGAAAGCGTAGTCGTTACCGGGCCATCAGGCGGGCTTGCTGGTTGCGCGACGTGAGGCAAAGCGTGCGGCGTCCGGGCCACTGGCGGCCAGCGTAAGCGCCAGCACCATGCCGAACGACACCATCGCCGGCACCGCCGCGGTCGAGAACAACGCGGGGCCGCTCCATTGCATGGCAATCAGTTGTCCGCCGATCACGGGGCCGATGACGGAGCCGATGCGGCCCACGCCCAGGCTCCAGCCGATGCCGGTGGCCCGCAGCGTGGTGGGGTAATACGTGGCGGCCAGCGCATTTACCGCAGGCTGTCCGCCGACGATGCAGAAGCCCGCCACGAACACCACCGCCACCAGCACGGGCAGCGCAGCCGCCACATGGCCGATCAGCCCGACGGTGACGCAGGCGATCAGGAAGCACACGGCCAGCACGCGCACAAAGCCCAGGCGATCGATCAGCCGGCCCAGCGTGAGCGTGCCGATCACACCGCCTACCTGCAGCGCGGTGGCGACCAGCACAGCGGTATCCGTCGGGTAACCGGCATCGCGAATCAGGGTCGGCAGCCAGTTCGACAGGAAGTACAGGTCGATCAGGTTCATGAAGTTGATGACCCACAGCACGAGCGTGACCTTGGCGCGGCCTTCCGTGAAGAGCGCCGAGACCGGCATGCCCCGCGCCGGCGCCTCGGGCACCACGAATTGCGTCTGCGCGTTCACCTGCAGTTGCGGGGCGAGCTTGCCCAGCCAGCGAGCCAGACGTTGATGGCGCGTTTGCGAATCACCCTTGAGCACGAGGTATTGCAAGGATTCCGGCAGCCACAGCACCATCATCACGCCAATGGCGAGGGGTACGAGGCCGCCCACCAGAAACACCGACTGCCAGCCGAAGCGTGAAAGCAGCGCTGCGCTCACAAAGCCGCCCAGTGCCGCGCCGACGGTAAAACCGCATGACACGAGCATCATCCAGGTCACGCGCGTGCGTGCGGGGCTGAACTCGCCGGCCAGCGCCATCGCGTTGGGCATGATGCAACCCAGCCCCAGGCCCGTGACAAAGCGCAGGACAAGCAGGGCGTTCACTGTTTCCACCTGCGTGGTGGCCAGCATGCACGCCGCAAAAAAGAAGGTCGCAACGATCAGCACCGGCCGCCGCCCGAAGCGGTCGCCCAGCACGCCGAACACCAGCGAGCCGACCAGCATGCCGAACAGCCCCGCGCCGAACACCGGCCCGAGGCTCGCTTTGGTGATGTTCCAGTCCTTGATGATGGCGGGCGCCACATAGCCCATGGCCTGCACATCAAAGCCGTCGATGATCAGGCACAGCCCGCAGATGGCGAGCAACAGGATCTGGAAGCCGCCGACCTTGCCCTGATCGATCAGCCGGGCGAGGTCGATGGGCGTGGGTGGCGCTTCATGAGCAGCGGGGGCAGGGCGCATGGTGGTCTCCGGTGGCGGCGTTGCCGCTCTGTTTTGGATTCTTGGTATGCGCGTATTGTCCGGATCAGGTGGAAATTTGGAATATCAATGCGAGAATGCATGCTATTGATATTGTGAATGTTGGGGCGCTGCCATGCTCAACTTGCGGGATGTCGACCTGAACCTGCTGGTGCTGTTTCAGGAAATCCTGCGCGAAAAGCGCATCTCGGTCGTGGCCGAGCGGCTGGGCCTGTCGCAGCCGGCGGTGAGCAACGCGCTGTCGCGCCTGCGCCAGACTTTCGACGACGAACTCTTCGTGCGCACCCCGCGCGGCATGATGCCGACCGCACTTGCCGAGCAATTGGCCGAACCGGTGGCGATGGCGCTCGACACGCTGCAGCGCGCCTTCGGCCAGCGCACGCATTTTGATGCGGCCACTTCCACGCGCACCTTCACGATTGCCATGAGCGATGTCGGCGAGGTGTATTTCATGCCGGTGCTGGCGCAGTTATGTGCCGAGCAGGCGCCCGGCGTGCGCCTCGATACCATGCGGGCCGGCGGGTTCGACATGAAGGCCGAAATGGAGGCCGGCGCCATCGACCTTGCCATTGGCGCGTTCGATGATCTTTCCGGCGAGAGCCTCTTCCAGCGCCGCCTGTTCCGGCAGGATTACGTGACGATGTTCCGGCGCGGTCATGCGCTGTCGGAGGGCAAGCTCACGCTGGAGCGCTTTCGCGCCGCGTCGCACCTGGTGGTGGCAAGTTCGGCCAGCCCGTACAACGCGATCGGGCCGCTGCTCGACAAGGCGGGGATCACGCAGTCGGCGCGCTTTTCGGTGCCGCACTTCGTGGCGGTGCCGTACATCGTCAGTACGACCGACCTGGTGGTGACGGTGCCGCGCAAGCTTGCCGAACGTGCAGCGCCGCCGTTCGGGCTGGAGTTTGTGGCGCCGCCGCTCAAGCTGCCCGCGTTGAAGACGAATGTCTTCTGGCACCGGCGTTTCCATCAGGACGCCGGCAACCAATGGCTGCGCAACCTCGTTGCGCAGCGCTTTGCCGAACTGGAAGGCTAGGCGTCAGCCGGCCGAGACCGTGCGCTGCAATTGCTCGCCCAAGCCGGCGATGCCCAGGCGCATGGTCTGCCCAGGCTTGAGGTAGACCGGGTTCGGCTTGATGCCCAGCCCCACGCCCGGCGGCGTGCCTGTGGAGATGACATCGCCGGGCTGCAGACTCATGCAGCGGCTCAGATACGCCACGAGTTGCGCGACACCAAACACCATCGTCCGCGTATTGCCGTTCTGATAGCGGTGGCCGTCCACCTCCAGCCAGAGGTCCAGTGCCTGCGGGTCGGGCACCTCGTCGCGCGTGACCAGCCACGGCCCGAGCGGACCGAACGTGTCGAAGCCCTTGCCCTTGTCCCACTGGCCGCCGCGCTCGATCTGCCATTCGCGCTCGGAAACGTCGTTGACGATGCAATAGCCGGCCACGTAGTCGAGCGCGTTGGCTTCGTCGATGTACTTGGCGGGCTTGCCGATGACCACGCCCAGTTCGATTTCCCAGTCGGTCTTGACGGAGCCGCGCGGGATTTCGATGTCGTCATTCGGGCCGCAGATGGCGCTGGTCCATTTGTTGAAGACGACCGGCTCGGACGGTACCGGCAGGCCGGATTCCGCGGCGTGGTCGGCGTAGTTCAACCCGATGCAGATGAATTTGCCGACACGCCCGACGCACGGGCCAATGCGGGGTTGGCCGCTGACGGCCGGCAGCGTGGCAGGGTCCACCTCGCGCAGCCGGGCGAGCGATGCATCCGACAGCACGTTGCCCGCAATGTCGTCGACGATGCCCGACAGATCACGGAGCGTGCCGGTGGCATCGAGCAGGCCGGGTTTTTCTTGGCCCTGGGGGCCGAAGCGCAGCAGTTTCATGAAAAGCTCAGATCGGTTGGGGGAAAGGCATCAAGGTATCAATTTGACCAGCCGCCGTCGATCAGGTGGACTTGCCCCGTCGTAAAGGCGGCCTCGTCGGAAGCCAGATACGCGGCCAGCGCGGCAATCTCTTCCGGCTGCCCGAGGCGCCCCATCGGCTGGCGTGCGACAAACGCCGCTTCGACTTCCGCGCGCGGTTTGCCTTGCGTGCGGGCTTGTTCATCGATGCGCTGGGCGAGGGATGGCGATACCACCGTGCCGGGGCAGATCGCATTGCAGCGGATACCGCGCGCCACAAAGTCTGCCGCCACGGATTTGGTCAGCCCGATCACCGCCGCCTTCGATGCGCCATACACAAAGCGGTTCGGCACGCCCTTGATGCTCGACGCGGCGGACGACATGTTGATGACACTGCCGCCGCCGCGTTCCAGCATGCCGGGCAGGAACGCGCGCAGGGTGCGGTACATCGACTTGACGTTGAGGTCGAACGAGAAATCCCATGCATCCTCATCGCACTCCAGCACCGAGCCGGCGTGCACGAAGCCCGCGCAGTTGAAGAGGATGTCGATGCCTCCAAGCTCGGCAGCGAGCGCATTGACCTGCCCGGTATCTCGCACGTCGAGTCGGCGGACCTCGAACGGCACATCGTTCAATGCATCGATGCGCAGGTCGGTGGCGATCACGCGGGCGCCTTCGCGGGCGAAGCGCTCGGCGCAGGCACGGCCGATGCCTTGCGCAGCGGCTGTGACGAGCGCGGTCTTGCCTGCCAAGCGCCCGGGGAAAGCGGCGCCGCTCATTCTTTGGGCAGCAGGTAGGCCTGACGCGCAAACAGGCGCCAGCCGTCCGGATGCTTCTTCCACACCTGCAGCACGCCGATATGCGCGGTGCTCGTCTTGCCGTCGGGCAGGTTGTTGACGGAGTCGAACACGTGGCGCACCCAGGCGTTGTCGCCGTTGACCTGCACGGTCTGGTTGGTCAGCGCAATCGACTTGAATGAATTCGTGCCGTCCAGCGTCTTGAGGAAGGCCGCGCGGTCTTCCAGCTTGCCCGACGAGTGGCCGTAGGTCAGATCGTTCTCGATCAGCTTGGTAAGGGTGGCGCCGTCGCTGGCCACCATGGCGACGCGCAGGCGCTCCACGGCTTGCGCAACCGTGTCGGCATCGGTGGCGGCATGGGCGAGGGCGCTGCCGGCAGCGAACGCAGCGGTCATCGCAACGCCCGCAATGCGGCGGACAAACGTGTGCAACAGCATGGGCAATCTCCTCTCTGATGGTGTGTGCGCTGCATCGCAGGCGGGGTCAGAAATGGGCTTCGCGATGCGCAGCCTGTGGCGGCAGGCTTGCGGTTTCCGGCTCGGGCAACGGGGCCGCTCGGCCCACACGGCGCACCCACATCGCGGTCAGGATCGGCACGAGAATCGCCGTGACGAGGCACGCCGTGGCCACCAGCGCCGTGGCAGCCGGCACCATGGGTTTGAAGCGGGGAATCATCTCGCCGATGATGGCCGGGTTGGCGACCGCCGCTCCGGCCGTGGACGATGCCGCCAGCCCTGCCGCGCCATTGCCGCCGGCGATGAACTTGTCCGCCAGAATCAGCGGCACGCCTGTGATGACGATCACCGTCAGGCCGAGCAGCAGGCCCGAGAGCCCGCTGTTGGCAATCACGTGCAGGTCGATGCCGTTGCCCAGCGCAAAGCCGAAGAACGGAATGAGCGGATGCACGCAGCGGCCGAACAGCTCGCGCAATTCACTGTCGAGATTGCCCAGCGTAAAGCCGATCAGGAACGGCAGCACCGCCCCCACGAACAACCGAGGCTCGAACACCGCAACGCCCGTCGCCCCCAAGATCAGCATGCTGACCAGCGGGCCCGATTCGACCGACATCAACACGAATGCGCCGGCTTCTTCCTTGGTGCCGTACTGCTGCATGACGGCGGCGTAGAGGCCGCCGTTGGTCATGTCCATCGACGTGGTGATCGCCAGCACCGACAGCCCGGCAAGGATGCCGGTCTTGATGCCTTCGTCCGGGATGAACTGCGCAGCCACCAGCGTCGCCAGCCACGCCACGGCAATCTTGGTAACGAGCAGCGTGCCCGATTTGCGCAGCACCACGCCGGTGGCATGCAGGTCGATGGTCGCGCCCATGCAGAAGAACCACACCGCCAGGATCGGCACCGTGCCGGTGATCAGGCCGTTGGTGAACGAGCCGAAGTACTTCCCGGCATCGGGCGCGAACGTATGCACGCATGCGCCCAGCAGCAGCGGCACGAGCATCAGCCCGCCCGGAATGCGGTCAATCGCCTTCTTGATCTTCACGTCTCCTCCATGAGCCTCTATGGGCTCGGTTGGTCAGGGTCCAACATCGTGGAGTGACTATAGCGGATGATGTGGAACGATGTTCCATATTTTTGACTTCGCGGATTTATCGTTTACCCTCGGGCGCAAATGTGTGCGGTGCAGCGGTACCCGGCTTGGTGCCGATTTCATCTCAAAAATATGGATCGACGTTCCGTATTTTTGTTTTTTGTGCTTCAATCCAACCGAGAACGGCCGGCGGCGCAGGACATGCCGGTGCATCCCAACGGAGAAACGGCATGGAAGTGCGGCAAGGAATCCACAGCGAACACGCAAAAACCCTCGACACGGCGGGGCTGCGCCGGCAGTTTCTGGTGGAACAGGTGTTTGAGCGCGATGCGCTTCAGTTCACGTACAGCCATATCGACCGGATCATCGTTGGCGGCGCGTGGCCGGCGACGCGGCCGGTGGAGGTGCCGGCATCGCTGGCCAAGTCGATGGGCGTGAGCCATCTGCTGGAGCGCCGCGAGCTGGGCGCGATCAACATTGGCGGCGCGGGCTGGGTGGAAGTCGATGGCACGCGGCACGCCGTTGGCAATGAAGAGGCGATCTACATCGGCCAGGGCAGTCAGAACGTCGTCTTCGGCAGCGACGATGCAGCGCGGCCCGCCAAGTTCTACATCAACTGCGCGCCGGCCCATACGGCGTATCCCACGCGCACGATCACGCTGGCGCAGGCGTCGCCCGAAACGCTCGGAGATCCGGCCACCAGCAACCGGCGCACGATCTACAAGTTCATCGTGCCCGACGTGCTGCCCACCTGCCAGCTCTCGATGGGCATGACCAAGCTTGAGCCCGGCAGCCTGTGGAACACCATGCCGTGCCACACGCACGAGCGCCGCATGGAGGTCTATTTCTATTTCAACCTGCCGGACAACGCCGCCGTGTTCCACATGCTCGGCGAGCCGCAGGAGACGCGCCACATCCTCGTCCACAACGAGCAGGCCGTGATCTCGCCCAGCTGGTCGATCCACTCCGGCGTGGGCACGCAGGCGTACACCTTCATCTGGGGCATGGTCGGCGAGAACCAGGTGTTCCACGACATGGACCACATCGCCATCGCCGACTTGCGCTGACACCATGCGGCTCGAGAATCCCTATCTCCAGGGCGCAAGCCTGTTCGACCTGACCGGCAAGGTGGCCATCGTCACCGGCAGCAACACGGGGTTGGGCGCGGGCATGGCGACGGCGCTCGCGGCGGCCGGTTGCGACATCGTCGGGGCCAACCGCTCCGACCCGGCGGAGACGGTCGCGCGCGTGGAAGCGGCCGGCCGCCGGTTCGTCGACGTGCGCGCCGATCTGTCTTCGCTCGAGCCGATCGGCAGCATTGTCGAAGCCGCGATGGACACCTTCGGCCGCGTCGACATCCTCGTCAACAACGCCGGCATCATCCGCCGCTGCGACGCACTGGAATTTTCCGAAGCCGATTGGGATGCGGTGATCGACGTCAACCTCAAGGGCGTGTTCTTTCTGTCGCAAGCAGTAGCGCGGCAGTTCGTGCAGCAAGGCGGGCGCGGCAAGATCATCAACGTGGCGTCGATGCTGTCGTTCCAGGGTGGCATTCGCGTGCCGTCGTATACGGCATCGAAGAGCGGTGTGCTGGGGCTTACCCGGCTGCTGGCAAACGAGTGGGCGGGGCGCGGCATCAACGTCAACGCCATCGCGCCCGGCTACATGGAAACCGACAACACAGCGCAACTGCGGGAAGACCGGCAGCGCAGCGAAGAGATCCTGGCGCGTATTCCGGCCGGGCGCTGGGGCGTGCCGGACGACCTCGCGGGCGCCGTGGTGTTTCTGGCTTCGGCCGCATCGGACTACGTGCACGGCCACACGCTGGCGGTGGATGGCGGCTGGCTGGCGCGATAGCCAAATCGGCAGGTGGATTGATGGAACGCGGTATGAGACCGGTTATGCTCTCTCCAGATTTTGAAATCACGGAACCACGAGAGATGAAAGCCACGCCCCGGCAACGCAAGCCGGAAGATCCGTCCGCCAACGAACCCCTTGATACCGGTGCGGATAAAGCCGAATCGGTCTCGGCGGTCGACAAGGTGTTCACCATCCTGGCCGCGATGGGCGAGCTTGGCGCCGTTGGCCCGAGCGAACTGTCGCAGCGGTTGGGCATGTCCAAGACGACCGTGCACCGTTTCCTGCAGTCGCTCAAAGGCCTCGGCTATGTGGCGCAGGAAGGCGACACCGATCGGTATCGGCTGACCATCCGCTTGTTCGAGCTTGGCGCCAAGGCCCTGGAAAACGTCGACCTCGTCCGCGAGGCCGACACCGAAATGCGCCGCATCGGTCAGCTCACGCGCGAGGCCGTCCACCTCGGCGCGTTTGACGAAGACGCGATCATCTACATCCACAAGATCGATGCCGATTACGGCTTGCGCATGCAGTCGCGCATCGGCCGGCGTAATCCGCTGCACAGCACGGCCATCGGCAAGGTGCTGCTGGCGTACATGCCGCCGGAAGAGGCACGCGAAGTGCTGTCGAAGGTCGAGTTCAAGAAGTCCACGCAGAAGACGCTTGCCTCCGCCGAGGCCGTGCTGAGCATCCTGCCGCGCGTGCGTCAGCAAGGTTTTGGCGAAGACAACGAAGAGCAGGAAGACGGGTTGCTGTGCATTGCCGTGCCGGTATTCGACCGCTTTGGCCGCGTGATTGCAGGGCTGTCGATCTCGTTCCCGACCATGCGTTGCGGCGCCGATACCAAGGCGCATTACGTTGCGCTGCTGCAGCAGGCAGGGGCGGCGATCTCGTCGCGCCTTGGGCATCACCCCGCATCTGCATCCGCATCTGACTGAGCGCTCTGCAGGATCAGCCAGTCCGTCCTATCCTCTGCGTTGTCTCTCGCATCTGAGATCTGAGCCTGTGCGCTCAGCATTCCATTCCCACCGTATTGGAGTCGATCACATGCGTTACAACCCGCTGGGCCGGACCGGCCTGTTCGTATCGGAGCTGTGCCTGGGCACGATGACCTTCGGCGGCAACGACGGCATCTGGCAGCACATTGGCGATTTGCAGCAAGCCGATGCCGAGCGCCTGATCGGGCGCGCGCTCGACGCCGGCATCAACTTCATCGACACGGCCGATGTGTACGCCAACGGCGCTGCTGAACAGATGACGGGGCAGGCGCTCAAGAACCTGAAGGTGTCGCGCGACAGCGTGGTCGTCGCCACCAAGGTGTTCGGCCAGACCGGTGAGAGCGTGAACGCGCGCGGCGCTTCGCGTTTCCACATCATGGATGGCATCAAGGCCAGCCTGAAGCGGCTGCAGCTCGACCATATCGACCTCTATCAGATCCATGGTTTCGACCCGGCCACGCCCATTGAGGAAACGGTGCGTGCGCTCGATACGCTCGTCCAACACGGTCATGTGCGCTATGTGGGCGTATCGAATTGGGCGGCGTGGCAGATCGTCAAGGCGCTGGGGATTGCGGAACGCCTCGGCTGTGCGCGCTTCGAAAGCCTGCAGGCGTATTACACCGTGGCCGGCCGCGACCTCGAGCGCGAACTCGTGCCGATGCTCCACAGCGAAGGCCTCGGCCTGATGGTGTGGAGCCCGCTGGCCGGCGGGCTGCTCAGCGGCAAATACACGCGCGAGCAGCACGGCGAGCAAGACAGCCGCCGCAACAAGTTCGACTTCCCGCCGGTGGACCAGGCGCGCGCCTACACCTGCGTCGATGCCATGCGCGTCATGGCCACTGCGCGCAGCGTGTCGGTCGCGCAGATTGCGCTCGCCTGGTTGCTGCATCAACGCGCGGTCACCACCGTGATCGTCGGTGCGAAGAAGATCGAGCAGCTCGACGACAACATTGCCGCCACCAAGGTGCAGCTGACCGCGGAAGAGCTGTCGCAGCTCGATGAACTGAGCAAGCTGCCGCCCGAATACCCGGGTTGGATGCTGGAGCGGCAAGGCGAGTACCGGCGCGGCCAGCTTGCCGGAATCCGGCACGCTGCGCGCTAGTCTGCCGGCGCAAAACGTTCGCCTTTGAACACGCGGCGCGGGTTGCCGCGCTCCAACTGGTGATGGAGCGCGCGTCGCTGCGCACGCTGCGCCGCATCGGCAGCCGCATCGTGGTCCGCCAGCTTATGAGCGAGCAGCAGCACGGCCAGCCGCTTGTTGGCGTGCTGGCTGCGCTCCGTCTGCACCTTCACGCTGATGCCTGTGGCGATATGCGTGGCCCGCACGGCCGACTCCGTCTTGTTGACATGCTGGCCGCCCGGGCCCGAAGAACGCGTGGTCTCGAAGCGGATCTCGCCCGGTAGCGCTTCCGACGGCGCGGCACAGCGCGCCACCCCGAAGAACCAATTCTTGCGCGCGTGCCGTAGTCGGTAAGGGCTCGGGCAGGTCCATTGGATCGTGCCTTCCCAGGCTCGCGCCACGGTCTCCTCGGCGGGGCCGTCCAGGCTGATCAAGGCAGAACGCAGGGTGCCGGCGCGTTCACCGGCTTCCTGCTCCACCAGTTCGAGCTGGACGCCTGCGTCTGCGGATTCGCGTTGCAGGCGGCCCAGCGCTTTCGCCACGGCCAGCTCGCATTCGGCCGGTCCCTGCGCAGAAGAGAGTTGCAATAACACCATCAGCAGCACTCCCCGCGCGTCTTGTACGTCAACACCGGGCGCAGGCGCGCGAGCACCTTGACCAGGCCGGCGCCCACCAGCGGCGCGATCACGCTCTCGATCGGCTTGTAGGCCTCGGGTGCTTCTTCGTAAATCAACTGCTTGTCTTCGCAGATGACGTGGCCGCCGAGCTTCGTGCGATTGAGCTGCGCAGGCGTGAAGCGGCGGATGAGCCGGTCCTTGCACTCGCTGCGCATCCACTTGCGGCCCGCGCCGTGGGCGAGCGAGAACAAGCCGTGCTCGCTCGGGCGCGGCGCGACGAGGTAGCTGTAATCGCCACGCGAACCGGGAATGACGACCACGCCGGCATCCGACGGCGTCGCGCCCTTGCGATGCAGCCAGCCGCGTTCGCCGAACACCGTGGCCGGTGCGACAAAGTTGTGATGCACGTCGAGCAGCGCCTTGCCCTGCGCGTGCAGGCGGTCGAGCATGCGACGCGCGATCAGTTCGCGGTTGGCCTTGGCAAAGTGCAGCGCCGTGTCGTGGCGCGTCAGATAAGCGGGGCACGCCGCATCGTCCTGCGCGAGCCCGCCGTGCCCATGCGCGCGCACGTGCTCATCGAGGATGGCCTGGCCGAGCCCGCGCGAGCCGCTATGCACGAGCAACAGAAGCTGGCGCGGGTCCAGCGGCAGTTCCTCTGCATCGTAGATCTCGTCGATGCGCTGCAGCTCCGCAAAGTGGTTGCCGCCGCCGATGGTGCCAAGCGCAGCATCGAAGCCCGTACCTGCCGGCGCCAGCGCGGCGGCAAGCTCGCCCCAGCTTTCGTCGAGCGGCGTGTCGATGTTGCCCAGACGCTTTTCAAGCTTGTCGAGGCTGACTTTGCTGGCATCGAGGTCGGTCGACCACAGCGTCATGCCGCAGCCGATGTCGTTGCCGATCAGCGCCGGATACAGGCGTCCAACGGAGAAAAATGCAGCGCCAACGGGATAGCCGCGACCGGGATGCAGGTCGGGCATGCCGGCCACATGGCGCATGCCGTCGAGCGCTTTGGTGGTTTGAAGTTGTCGGATCGCGTCGCCTTCGATCCAGGTGTCGTCCGAGGCGATCAGGGAGACGCCGTCGAACAAATGCAAGATGCAATTGCCCATGAATGGTCCATATCAGGTTTGAAAAAAATCTGATGTGGCAGGCCGAAGGCCGGGCAATGCGAAGACGCTGTGAGCTACAGCGCGAGAGATTCGATCAACCCAGGCAAGGGCCTGCAAAGGGGAAAGCAAGGTGACGCATGATGTTTTTTCCTCCTGTGCAAAATGGTTGATCGGTAAGCGGGGCGGATACTAGCACCGCGCTTTGCGCACTCGCAAGTACGATCAAACGTAAGTGTTGGATTGTTGAAACGCGACCGCGCTCAAGTGGTGGTGGCTGGCAATGCCAGTCGCGCCGCGGTCAGCGCTTCGCGCAGGACCGCCATGTCGCCGATATGGTTTGCGAGCAGCAGGATGAGCTGCGCATTCAGCATCGCGCTGTGCTCATCGCTCAGGTTGCGGTGCGCGTCGATCAGCGTCTCGTAGAAATCGTCCGGGCGGGGCAGGTTGGGTTGCGTGTTGAGCGGCATGGTGATCGCGGTATTAGGTATTCGCTCAAGCGGAGACGGCTGCGCGCGCGGTTGCCGCAGGCGCGGTCTGGCCGGTGGCGCGGAGCAACGCGGCGGCCAGCTTGGCCGGCGCCAGCGCGCGCCAGCGTGCGCACACGTGCTGATCCGGGCGGATCAGGTAGATCGTGCCGGGGCGCGCGTCATAGCGTTGCGCGACCAGCCCGTCGATGTCTTCCAGCGCCGTCACGTTGGCCGAGACGGTGCCCATGCCACCGGCCGGGAAGATGGCCAGCGTCGGCAGCGGCAGCGCGTCGACGTGTTCTCCCGCGCCGCAGAAGCGCAACGCGGTGAAGCTGCCGTGCAGATGGCTGAGCAGCCAGTCGGCGCGGCCATCGGCATGGCGTACCGGCGCATCAAGTGCGACAGCGCCGGGCACGAGCGTGCAGGCGAAAGGCGCTTCATCCGCTGTTTGCAACGGAGAACCGTCAAGCACCGTCGGCATCGAGAGCCGCCCGCTGTTGACCAGCGTCCGCGCAAACGGATAGTGCTTGGCCAGGCGCAGCGTGGCATCGCGAAAGAGCCGGCTGACCGCGCTCTTGGGCGTGATGAAATCCGTCGAGCGGGTGGAGTGGCGGATGTTGTCGTCGGCGGCGAACTCGCGCTCGCTCGCGTAGGTGTCGAGCAGCGTGTCGGGCGCATCGCCGGCCAGCACCGTGCGCAATTTCCACGCGAGGTTTTCGGCGTCTTGCAAACCGCTGTTGGCGCCACGTGCGCCGAACGGCGACACACGATGCGCCGCATCGCCGATAAACAGCACACGGCCGTGGCGGAAGCGGTCCATGCGTTCGCACGAGAACGTATAGACGCTGACCCATTCCAGTTCGAAGTCGACGCCTTCCCCCAGCAGCGCCCGCACGCGCGGGATGACGCGCTCGGGTTGCTTCTCGGCCACGGGGTCGGCGTCCCAGCCCAGCTGGAAATCGATGCGCCAGACGTTGTCGGGCTGATGGTGGAGCAGCACCGACTGATTCGGGTGGAACGGCGGATCAAACCAGAACCAGCGCTCGCTCGGGAAGGGCGCATCCATGCGCACGTCGGCGATCAGGAAGCGGTCTTTGAACGTCTGGCCGCGGGCTTCGAGGCCCATCATGTGCCGCACCGGGCTGCGCGAGCCGTCGGCGGCGACGACGTATTGGGCGCGCTGCTCGTACGTGCCGTCGGGCGTCTCGATGCTGAGCGTCACGCCATCGGCGTCCTGCGTGAGGGCCGTCACCTTGTTCTTCCAGCGCAGCTCGATGTTCGACAAGGCTTGCGCGCGTTCAACGAGAAAGCCCTCGACGTAGTACTGCTGCAGGTTGATGAACGCCGGCCGGCGGTGGCCGGTTTCGGGCAGCAGGTCAAAGCTGTAGAGCAGTTCGTCCTTCAGATAGACCTTCCCGACGTTCCAGCTCACGCCCTTGTCGACCATGCAGTCGCCGCAGCCGAGCCGATCGAAAATCTCCAATGAGCGCTTGGAGAAGCAGATCGCGCGCGAGCCGGTGGACAGCGTGCAATCGTCGTCAACGATGACCACCGCCACACCCTGCTGCGCCAGATCAATGGCCGTAGCCAACCCCACCGGCCCTGCGCCGACGATGACGACGGGGCGAGCCGCACGTGCCGCGCCGGGCTGCTGCTCGGCGCACGGCGCATACGCGAAGACGCGATTCTGGAAGTCGGGATTCATGTTCAGCCTTGCAGGGCGGCCCACATTTCCTTGTCGCGCTCGGCTGTCCAGATGCGCGGGTGCTTGATGCCGCTGGCCTCGTCGAAGGCGCGCGTCACGTCAAACGGCAGACAGTGCTCGTAAATGAAGACGCTGCCGAATTTCGGGTCCATGGCCGCGCGGGTGTGCGCCATGGCGGCCTTCAGGTCCATCTTCTGCGCGACGGCTTCCTTGCCACGTTGCAGCAGCGTGGACACGAAATCCCGCGTATAGGCGAGACCCTTGTCGACTTCGGCTGGATTGAGCAACGCGGGGCCGCGGCCGGGCACGAGCTTGTCGGCGCCGAGCGCGCGCAACGCATCGAGCGTGGCAGGCCATTCTTCGAGTTGGGCGTCACCGCAGTAGCAGGCAGCGTCGTATTCGACGAGGTCGCCGGAGAACAGCACCTTCTGCGACGGAATCCACACCACCGTGTCGCCCTTCGTATGGCCAGGGCCGAGGTGCAGGATCTTCACTTCCAGCTGGCCAAGGAACAGCGTGAGTTCGCGCTCGAATACCAGCGTCGGCCAGGTCAGCCCGGGCACGGTTTCAACGCCCGCGAACAGGCGCGGAAAGCGCTCGATCTCGGACTTCATGTCCGCTTCACCGCGCTCGACGATCATTTCGTACGTGCCGCGGCTGGCAATGATGTTCTGCGCGCCCTCGGCAAAGTAGGCCGACGCACCGAGCACGCGCACCGCGTGATAGTGCGACAGCACCACATGCTTGATCGGCTTGTCGGTGATGGCGCGGATGCGAGCGATCAGGTCTTGCGCCATCGCAGGCGTGGCGGTGGTGTCGACGATCAGCACCGAGTCGTCGCCGATGATGACGCCGGAGTTGGGGTCGCCCTCGGCGGTGTAGGCGTAAGCGTTGGGGGAGAGCTGGGTGAAGGTGACTTGTTTGGCCTCGAGGTCGGCTTGCGAGGCGAAGGCTTTGGCCATTCTGTCACTCCTGGTGTAGTGAATTACGGTTGGGGGAATTGTTCTGCCGCGTACAGGGGGCGGAAAACCGGCGTTGGGAGGGACGCCAGTGTCAGGCTGTACCGAACGCAGGCAATCATAGACCGCACGGTTTCCGGATGCGCCTAGGGTATACGTTGATTATGATTAGAAGCATTGTTTCTACAATGCATAAAAATCAAAAAATAGCCGTCAGAGCGAGGCTGCGTGCTACGCTCGCAGCACTTTCTCGGCCCGACCCGGGCCAGTCCAGCCCAGCCAATACGCCCCCGAAACATGGAGACCACGGAAGTCGAAGACGACCTGCCACCCGATGGCGATGCAGAGGACGCGCGCGCAAGCCGCGACCGCTCGGGCATCCAATCCATCGAAGTCGGTGCGCAATTGCTGGTGGCGCTCACGCGCGCCATGCGGGCGATGGCGCTCGGCGATCTGGCACGCGCGGCGGGCATGCATCCTTCCAAGGCGCACCGCTATCTCGTGAGCCTGCAGCGGGTGGGCGCGGTGTCGCAGGACCCGCTGACCGGCCGTTACGAACTTGGCCCGTTTGCGCTGCGCCTGGGCCTCGCCAGCCTCAACCGCTCCGATGCCATCGTCCGCACGCGGCCGTTGCTGGCCGGCCTGCGAGACCAGACCGGCCACACCATCGGCATTGCCGTCTGGAGCGATCGTGGCCCGACCGTCGTGCATTGGGAAAAGGCCGGCGGCGCGCCTGGCGTGAACCTGCGCATCGGCGACGTCTTGCCCATGCTCAATTCCGCCACCGGCCGCCTGTTCGGCGCCTATCAGCCGATGGAACAGACGCTGCCCTTGGTGGAACGCGAACTGCACGAGCGTGCCGGCGACGATTTGCCCGGGCTGCCGCGTTCGCTTACCGATTACTACCGCCTGTGCGAAGACGTCCGCACCGAAGGTGCATCGTGGGTGTCGGGCAGCCTGCTGCCGGGCGTGAACGCGCTGTCGCTGCCGGTGTTTGGCGCGCGCGGTCAACTTGTGCTGGTGTTGATCGCGCTGAACCTGCAACCGCTATTTCACGCGCAGCGCGGCGGCGAGCTGGAGCACACGCTGCGCACCTTCGTGATGCGCTTGTCTGCCATGCTGCAGGCGCCTGCGGAAAGTCCTCCGAAGGCGGGCAGCCGACGGAGCAAGGCGGCGCGTTAGGGTTGTCGCCAATTTCATCCTGTCGTAAGAAATTTACTATCTCGTAACTCGTGGCGCCCCCTCGCCCGGTCTGCACCCGGCGCGAACTCCACGACTACAAGAACGAGGAGCTTCATGGACTTGTCGATTGCCGCCATCCTGGCGCAAGACGGCGTGACATCGGGCGCGATCTACGCGCTGCTGGCGCTGGCGCTCGTGCTGGTGTTTTCCGTCACGCGCGTGATCTTCATCCCGCAGGGCGAGTTCGTGGCGTATGGCGCGCTCACGCTGGCGGCCATCCAGGCCAACAAGGCGCCCCTGTCGGCCAGCATGCTGGTTGCGCTGGGCCTGCTGACGTTCCTCGTCGAGATGGGGCGCACGCTGCTGCAACCCGAACTGCGCTTGCACGCACTGCGCACGGGTGCCATCTATGCGGGCAAATACCTGCTCTTTCCGATTGCCGTGTACATCGCCGCCCGCATGCTCGCCCCGATGACACTGCCGATGATTGCGCAGGTCGCGTTGACGCTGCTGATCGTCATTCCCATGGGCCCGATGATCTACCGCCTGGCCTATGAACCGTTGGCCGAAGCCACCACGCTGGTGCTGCTGATCGTTTCGGTGGGCGTGCACTTTGCAATGGTCGGCCTCGGCCTTGTGATGTTCGGCGCGGAAGGCTCGCGCACGGACGCGTTTTCCGATGCGCGCTTTGACCTGGGCGCGCTCAGCGTGTCGGGCCAGAGCCTGTGGGTGGTGGCCGTGTCGGTGCTGATGATCGTGGGGCTGTACTTCTACTTTGGCCGCACGGTGTCGGGCAAGGCGCTGCGCGCGACGGCGGTGAACCGGCTCGGTGCGCGGCTGGTCGGCATCGGCACCACGCAAGCGGGGCGCCTGGCGTTCACGCTGGCGGCGGCGTTGGGCGCCCTGTGCGGCATCCTGATTGCGCCGCTCACCACGGTCTACTACGAGTCCGGTTTCCTGATCGGCCTGAAGGGCTTCGTTGGCGCCATCGTTGGCGGGCTGGTGAGCTATCCGGTGGCGGCGCTGGGCGCGCTGCTGGTGGGGCTGCTGGAGTCGTATTCATCGTTCTGGGCGTCGGCGTTCAAGGAAGTGATCGTGTTCACGCTGATCATTCCGGTGCTGCTGTGGCGATCGCTCACCACCAAGCATGTCGAGGAAGAGGAATAAGCCGATGAACACGCTGACCAAATCTTCCGAAGGCACGGCGCAGCGCGGCTGGCTGTCGCGCAACCGCGTGCTGACCGCGTTGTTCGTCGTTGTGCTGGCGTTGATCCCGATCGTGCCCACGCCCGAGTTCTGGATCACGCTGCTGAACTACATCGGGCTCTATAGCCTCGTGGCGCTGGGGCTGGTGCTGCTCACGGGGGTGGGTGGCCTGACCTCGTTCGGGCAAGCGGCGTTCGTCGGCCTCGGTGCATACAGCACCGCGTATCTGACAACGCAGTACGGTGTCTCGCCGTGGATCGGCCTGCTGGCCGGGCTGGCGATTACGGTGGTCAGCGCATACGTGATCGGCCTGATTACGATGCGCATGTCGGGGCACTACCTGCCGCTGGCGACGATTGCCTGGGGGCTGTCGTTGTTCTTCCTGTTCGGCAACCTCGAATTCCTCGGCAAGTACGACGGGCTGAACGGCATTCCGGTGCTGAACGTGCTCGGTAAATCGCTGCAGACCGGCCGTGAGATGTTCTACCTGATCTGGGCTGTCGTTGTCGTGGCGGTGCTGGCGGTGCAGAACCTGCTGAATTCGCGCCCAGGCCGCGCCATCCGCGCGCTCAAGGGCGGCGGCACGATGGCCGAGGCGATGGGGGTGAACACCGCGTGGATGAAGGTGGTGATCTTCGTGTTTGCGGCGGTGCTGGCGTGCATTTCGGGCTTTCTCTATGCACACCTGCAGCGGGCAGTGAACCCCACGCCGTTCGGCCTGAACTACGGCATCGAATACCTGTTCATGGCGGTGGTCGGCGGCGTGGGCCACGTGTGGGGCGCGGTGCTTGGCGCGGGTTTGCTGACCATCCTGAAAGACAGCCTGCAGAGCGTCCTGCCGAAACTGCTGGGCTCCAACGGCAACTTCGAGATCATCGTGTTCGGCGTGCTGCTGGTGCTGTTGCTGCAGTACGCGCGTGATGGCGTCTGGCCGTTCATCCGCAAGCTGTTTCCATCTGCGCCGACGGCCCACGCACCCGACGACGCGCCGGCACTCAAGCAGCGCGAGAAGCCGCAAGCCGGCGAGCTGATCCTCGACGTGCGCGCCGCGCGCAAGGAGTTTGGCGGCCTGGTTGCCGTGAACGACGTCAGCTTCCAAGTGAAGGCCGGCGAGATCATCGGCCTGATCGGCCCCAATGGCGCGGGTAAGTCGACCACCTTCAACCTTGTGACGGGCGTGCTGCCTGTCACGCGTGGAGAGGTGCTCTACCGTGGCGAGCGCATCAGCGGCAAGCCTTCGCGCGAGATCGTCAAACGCGGTATCGGCCGCACCTTCCAGCATGTGCAATTGCTGGCGGGCATGACGGTGCTGGAAAACGTCGCGCTGGGCGCGCACCTGCGCGGCGATTTTGCAGCGCAGGGCGGCGTGCTCGCCAGCGTGGTGCGCATGAACCAGGCCGAAGAGCAGAAGCTGCTGTTTGAAGCGCGCCGCCAACTCGAGCGCGTGGGGCTGGCCGATTGCATGTACCAGGAGGCAGGCAGCCTCGCGCTGGGTCAGCAACGCATTCTGGAGATTGCTCGCGCGCTCTGTTGCGACCCGGCGCTGCTTTTGCTCGATGAGCCGGCCGCCGGCCTGCGCTACAAGGAAAAGCAGGCGCTGGCTGCGCTGCTCACCAAACTCAAGGCCGAAGGCATGAGCGTGCTGCTGGTCGAGCACGACATGGACTTCGTCATGAACCTCACCGACCGGCTGGTCGTCATGGAATTCGGCACCAAGATTGCCGAAGGGCTGCCGCAGGAAGTGCAGCAGAACCCCGCAGTGCTGGAAGCCTACCTGGGCGGCGTGGAATAAGGAGAACGCGCATGTCAGTCATCCTGGAAGTGAAGGACCTGCACGTCCGCTACGGCAAGGTGGAAGCGTTGCACGGCGCCAACCTGAAGGTCGAGGCGGGCCAGATCGTGACCGTCATCGGCCCGAACGGCGCGGGCAAATCGACCATGCTCGGCGCCGTCATGGGCGCGCTACCGACCAACGGTTCGGCCAGCGGCGTGGTCTCGTATCTCGGCCACAACCTGAGCGGCCTGCCCGTGGAGAAACGCGTGGCACGCGGCATGTGCCTCGTCCCGGAAAAGCGTGAGCTGTTTGCCACCATGAGCGTGGAAGACAACCTCGTGCTTGGCGCGTACCGCCGCAAGCGCGCGGGGGAGCGCAACTACCTCGACCAGATGGAGGTGGTGTACGACTTGTTCCCGCGTCTGAAAGAGCGCCGCGCGCAGGAAGCCGGCACGCTGTCAGGCGGCGAGCGTCAGATGCTGGCCGTGGGCCGCGCGTTGATGGCGAAGCCGCAGTTGCTGATGCTGGATGAGCCCAGCCTCGGCCTCGCGCCGCTCATCGTCAAAGAGATCTTCCACATCATCAGCGACCTGCGCAAAACCGGCGTGGCAACGCTGCTGATCGAACAGAATGCGCGTGCTGCCCTGCAGGTGGCCGATTACGGTTATGTGCTGGAAACGGGCGACATGACGCTCGAAGGCCCGGCGCAGGAATTGGCCGTCAATCCGCGCGTGATCGAAACCTACCTGGGTCTGGCCAAGAAGGCCGCTTGAACGCGGCCCGGTGCAGGATCAATCGTCGTAATCGCGACGATGATGCCGGCGCCATTCACGCTCGCGCCAGCGTTGTTCGCGCCATTGGCGTTCCTGCCATTCGCGGCCCCGACCACCGTCGTAGTAGCCAGGTGCAACGATGACCGGCTGTGGGGCGACATAGGCCGGTGCCGGCGCATAGTAGGCCGGCGGGGGCGGGGCGTACACCGGCGCGGGAGCATAGACCGGCGCGGGCTCGACATAAACGGGTGCGACCGGCACGCCGATTCCAATATCGACATTGACGCGAGCCAGGGCGGCTTGCGACGAGAGCGCTGCAGCGGCTGCCAGCACGTACAGCGCGAAGTTCTTATGCATGTGGGAATTCCTCAGGACGCCGCACTGTAGTGGAACCGGGCGCGCGCGGTCTTACAGAAGCGATACGGATGTTGCAAATTGTAACGGAGTGACGCCCTGGCCGCTCACAGCCACGCGCGCTCCATCAATTCCGCGTCGGTTCCGTAAATGGCGCGCAGCGCGGCCAACGCGGCCCCATCCACGTCGGCGGACCGATAACCCAGGCGCCGCCAGAACACATCCGCGCCTTGCACCGCCACCAGCCGAGAGTGGCGCAGCCCCTGCGCATGGGCGCTGGCGAATGCCATGGCGTAAAGCTGTTCGCCCAAACGCTGGCCGCGGCCGGCAGGTGCGATGGCCATGTCGTGCACGAACCAGAGCACATCGGCGGCATCCGCAACGGGCAGCGGCACGAGCAATTTGGGCGGCGTCCATGCATGCCACGCATGCGAAAGCAGGTAACCGACCACCTCGCCGCCGCGCAAGGCAACCAGGCACAGGGCCGGACTGCGCGCCCAGCGGCTGGCAAGCGCGTCGCCCGGTTCGAGAAAGCCGTCGCCGTAACACGCCTGCTGCACGGCCAGGATGCCCGGCAGGTCGTCTGCAAGGATCGAGCGGATGACGAGTTCGGGCATGGGTGTGCGGTCGGACGAAAACGGCAGAGTTTAACGGAGCGGTTTCGCGGATCATGCCGTTTTCGCATAACGTGGGCACACATCGGTATTCGCGGCATGGCGCACGTATCCTGTAGATTCGTTGGAAGGGCAGTCCCGCCCACACTTGAATCCTCTCTGCCAGCATGTCGCGAATCATCTTCCTGAACGGCCAATACGTGCCGGCCGCCGAAGCCACCGTCTCTGTCATGGACCGTGGCTTTACCTTTGCCGATGGCATCTACGAAGTGACCGCCGTGGCGCGCGGCAAGCTTGTCGACAACGACGCGCACCTCGCCCGCCTGACGCGTTCGCTGTCCGAGATCGGCATCGACAACCCCTACACCGCTGCCGAATGGACGCGTGTGTGCGAAGAGCTGGTGGCGCGCAACGGGCTGGACGAGGGCGTGGTTTACATGCAAGTCACGCGCGGCGTGGCTGAGCGCGATTTCGGCATCCCGGCCGACATCACGCCGACGGCCGTGGCGTTCACCCAGGTCAAATCCATCGTCGGCAGCCCGCTGGCCAAGAAAGGCGCAACCGTGGTGACGGTGCCCGACCTGCGCTGGAAGCGTTGCGACATCAAGAGCGTCGGCTTGCTGCCGCAGGTGATGGCCAAGCAGATCGCCGCGCGCGCCGGCGCGCACGAAGCCTGGATGACCGACGGCGACCGCGTGACCGAAGGCGCGTCGTCGACTGCGTTCATCATCACCGCAGATAGGCGCTTGATTACGCGGCCGCTGTCGAACGCCGTGCTGCCGGGCATCACGCGTGTGTCGATCCTTGCGCTGGCGCGCGAACATGGCCTGACGATGGAGGAGCGCACCTTCACCGTGGCCGAAGCCCAGCAAGCTGCCGAAGCGTTCTATACGAGCGCGTCGACGTTCGTGATGCCGGTGGTGTCCATCGACGGTGTGCAGATCGGTAACGGTCAACCCGGCCCGCTCACGCAGGCCCTGCGTACGCTGTATCTGCGTTTTGCCGGCGTGGAGGTTGCCGAGCCCGTCGACCAGATGTGACGTAGGCGGTTGCGCCAGCGCGGTAGAATCGCCCGCTGAGTTTTTTGCAGCAAGGCGAGACACCCCATGAAAACAGGAGGCTGGCGCTGGCAAAGCGCCATCGCGGCGACCGCTCTGGTTGCCGCGCAGTGGGCAGCGATGCCCGTATCGGCACAAACCATTTCTGCGTCGGCCGCTGTGCCGGCGGGGGGCGCGCAAGCCGTTTCGGGCGATGCGGCACCCGCCCTCGAATCCGCCAGCGCCGATTCCCGGTGGCGCCGCTTCGAGAGCATCAACGGCATCGTTTCGTACATCGACCGGCAATCGGTCAAGCCGCAGCCCGGCGCCGCGGCGGATGCCAATTCGCCCACCGTGCACTTCCGGCTGCTGCGCAACGTGCTGCCCGACTTCACGATCAAGACAGCCGATGGGCAGCCCATCCGCTCGTCGGTCAAACAGGTCGTGCTCGATTGCGCGCGACACAGCTACACGGTGATTGCGCAAACGCTCTATCGCGCGCGCAATGCCACCGGCAAGCCGCTTTACCAGATCCACTACGGCGACGAAGCGCAAAGCCGCTCGCTGCGCGAAGGCAGCGTGTTCGAATGGATCGCCGGCCGCTTCTGCGGGGCGGGCCGCTAACGTCGTGACAAACCTGGGCGGCGTCAATGCCGCCCGGCGTGGTCAGATCGGCGCGGTTTCCCGGCTGTCGCTTCCGTCCTCACTTTCTTCGCGGCCTCGCGCGTAAGGCTGGCGTTCCTGCTCAAGCTCCGGATACCGGCGTGACGCGAAACCCATGGCGGCTTCGTACGAGCCGAACTGGTTGGATTCGGCGGCCACGCCGTCGTTGACCAGGATTGCGTACCACTTCCCGTAGAGCGGGCCGTACACCACGACCTTGCTTTTCATTGTCTTGTCCCTGTTTCTTGTATCGATGGCCGGCAACGCGGTTTGCGCGAAGCGGCGGCTCGAGCTGTCCGGGCGCCAGGTCATGGCGCGCCGTCAGCGTGGTGGCGGACGATGATTACAGTGTGTTACACGCGCGTCAACGTTTGCGTTGGGCGCAATCCTCTAGTGGCTCTAGTGGCGTCAGGCCGATGCCAGCGTGCCGGCCACGCGGGCCTGCTGCAGTTCAGCTGGCTCGTGGCCTGATTCGACGTAGTCGGCAAAGCAGCGGATGCAGTCCGCCACCCAGTCGGGGCGGCGCAGAGGCAGCCAGTGGCCGGCGTCGACCTCGTGGCGCCAGTAATGCGACACCCAGGCCTCCACAGCGCGCGTCACGGCGGGGCTGACGTAGCGATCGCGCGTTGGCACGATGAGCTGCACAGGCGCATGCGGCGCGCGCGCCTGCGGGCGGGCGAGGCGCTCCCGAAAATTTGCGCGGTACATTCGCACGCCGTTGCAGGCATCGCGCACAAGCGTCGGTCGCTGGGTTTCGATGCGGATGCCTTCGGTTTTGCGCAGCCACCACGGCCAGGCGCGCGCGACCCACAGCCGCCACGACCATTCCGGCACCAGCGGCAAGTGGAAATACCCCACATACCAGGATTGCAGCCGCTGCTTCCACACTGCACGTTTGGCGGTCCATGTGCCGGCATCGAGCTGCGCGCGCATCCAGTGGCCGACGTGGTCCAGGCACGGGCCCGAGATCGACGTGTATGACGCGATGCGCCCGTGCAGCCGATCGGTCGTCACCGATTCCCAGCTGTGGATGGAGCCCCAGTCGTGCCCGACCAGATGAAAGCGCTCGCCGGGCAGCAGCGCGTCGGCCACGGCGGCAAGGTCGTCGACAAACTGCGGGATGCGGTAACCGGTGGTGTCTGCGGGCGCATCTGACAGGCCGGCACCGCGCACGTCGAATGTGAGCACGCGGCGGTCGCGCGCCAGGGTATCGCGCACGCCGTGCCAGACGGAACTGTCGTCCGGATAGCCATGCACAAGCACGATGGCGGGGCGCTGCCGCGCAGACGCGTCGGCGGGCAGGGTCATGCGGGCATGCAGGCGAAGGTCGCCGGAGCGCACCACGTGGCTGCTGTGCATCGGGTCTCCAGTGAAATGGGCGCGGGAGTCTCCAGCCTACGGGGTGATCGGCTGATGCGGCAACGCGTGTTTTTACCCGTTTCAAGCAGTGCCTGAGCCACTCGGGGCGGGTTCGGCCTGCAGCAGCGGCGTGGCTGCCGTGAAGGCTGCCAGATGCTCCAGCAACGTCCGCACCTTGCGTGGCAGCTGTTGCTGCGGCCACACCGCGTAGATGGGCCGCTGCGGTGTCCGCCAATCCGGCAGCAGCCGCACCAGCCTGCCTGCCTCCAGCGCCTGGTGGCAGAGCGTGTGCGGACAGTACAGTAGGCCGAGGCCTGTTTCAGCCAGCGTCACGCCCAGTTCGATGTCGTTCAGGTCGCAGCGTCCATGGGGCTGCAGTTCGATGGTTTCCTCGCCATCGGGCGAGGTGAAACGCCATGTCGAGAGCGGCGACGACACCAGCAGCCGGTGCGTTTCCAGGTCATTCGGATGGGTCGGCGCGCCATGCGCGGCCACGTACGCAGGCGACGCCACCAGCACCATCCCGATCACACCAAGCCGCCGCTGCCGTAGCTTCGGGTCGTCTTGCTGGCCGACGCGGATGGCCAAGTCGGCGCCATGCCGCCACACGTCTTCATTTCGGTTGCTGAGCGACAGCTCCAGCCGGATCTCCGGCCACGTCGCCATGAAGCTCGCATAGGCGGGCGCGAGCAGCCCGCGCGACAGGTTCAGCGGCGCGAGCACCCGCAGCGTGCCCTTGACCTGGTTGAGATCGTCGTCGAGCGTGGCCGTGGTTTGCGCAAGGGCGGTCAGCAGCGGGCGGCACTGCTCGTAGTAGAGCTGACCCTCTGGCGTCGGCTTCAGGCTGCGGGCGCTGCGCAGCAGAAGCTGGCAGCCGAGCGAGGCCTCGAGCTTCTGCAGGCGCCGTGTCAGTGTGGCCGGCGGCAGGTTGGCGTGACGCGCCGCGGCCTGCAAGCTGCCGTGGTCCACGATGGAAACAAAAAGGGCCAGATCGTCGAGCATGATTCCAAGTTTGGAATTTAAGTTTCAATAAACGTCTATAGTTTCTTGAAACGCGGTTGTCTAGCATACCGTCAATCACATTTGATGGCTTGCAAGGAGAACCGCCATGTCGACACCCGTTTCCACTGCCACACGTCTGCGTGTCATTTTTGCCTGGCTGATGTCGGGTCTGATGTCGCTGTTGATGACGGGCTGGATCGGCTGGATCAACGCCGGTATCAGCCCCGACTTTCTTGCCCGCTGGGCGCATGCCTTCGTGCTGGCCTGGCCGGCTGCCTTCACCATCGTGCTGATTGCGGCGCCGGTGGTGCAGCGGCTGACGCAGCGCCTTGTGGTGCCCAATCCGGTGCAGCCCTGAAAGAAAACAGCCCACCGGGAGGACGGTGGGCCAAGGTTGACAGCAGGAAAGACCGATGGAAACGGACGCCGGACTGACATCCCGTAGAGTCCGGCGATGCGGCTGGTACAACACCCGACCCTTATCGTCGTGACGCCGATGTGCGTGGAGATCGCACTGCCCGATACCGGGTCGTGACCGGGCCATGGAGCGCACTGTAAAAGGTCGATGCTTTCATCAAACTTTCTTTCCTCGGCGGTGCTTCTGCGGACAATCCCTAGGGTATGAGCGCTGCATGGACGCTCCAATGGCGTGCGCTGCACCTGGCAGCCGACCAGGCGCGCAGGCACGAGTTGGCGTAGTCAACATCGGCGCGCGGTGCCGTTAGGCTGATCCGATTCTTAACGCCAAGGAAACAGCATGACGATGATGATCGACGGCTACGGCCCTGGGTATCACGCGGTGCAAACGCGGCCCAGCATCCAAAATTGCCTGGAGACACTGAAGAAGTTTGTGAATGAAGCCGCCTCGCCAACGGTGAGCGTGCAGGATTTGGTCCTGGCCAGCCGGGCCACCAAAGACAGCAACGCGCAATGGTGGGATCGGGATCGCCTTAATCTGCCGGCTGATCCGAGCGACGCGGATATTGATGCGGCGCGCACGCGCGTGGGCCACGCAATGGTCGACGAGCAGGACGCTACGGTCGCGCTACGTAACCTTGACTCGTATCTGGAGGACGGGGCGCTGGGTGACGTTGGCAAGAGTGGCGTCAAAGCCCTGGTGGATGACGTCACCACGAAGATCGGCGCTACCAGCCGCACGGTACAGAGGGCCAATATTGAGGTGTACTCGGGCGACTCTTCTCGGACGGACTGGGGCCAGTATTTGGAGTACCACCAGAGCGAGGCGGCTGCGGCAGAGAACATTGCCGACCCGGTTAAGCAGGCGTTTGACCGGGGCGGCAACCCCGCTCTGGACGCTGACCGTGCTGCGCAGACGATCGGCATCGTGACGGGGCAGTTCATGGATGCCGCTGCCTCAGCACGGGCGCTGCGCGAGGCTGGCTTACCGGTCAATGCGCCGCAGCGGCAGGCGAATGCGCAACAACTGCAGACAGAGCTGTTGGGCGGCATGAACCGCGTGAGCGACGCCGCACGCGTTCTGGACGCCGCGAACGACACGTCGACGGCATTGCTCAACGGTGACCGCGACTTCTCTTACCTGTACAAGACGAGCGCGCTGGATGCAGCGGATCAGCACACGCGGGCGTTTGTGCAGCAGCACATACCGCCGGGCCTTCACACCGTCTTCGGGTATGGCTCGCCGAATGACGCGGCACGACACAAGGTCCAGGACGAGCTGGTGCAAGACGGGGTCGACCTTTCGGTGCTCCTCCCGCGCTAAGCCATCGATAGGAAAGCCGGCTGCATGCGGAGCAGCCGGCTGGCAGAATGCGGGAGCGTTGCCACCTGCCCAGCTCACCATGACCGTCCCTGCCGACCTCCACATCCGCCCCATCCACCAAGACGACTTTGCCGCCTGGAAACCGCTCTGGGATGGCTACAACGCCTTCTACGGCCGTGCGGGCGAGACGGCCTTGCCCGACATCGTCACGCAGACGACATGGCAGCGGTTCTTCGACGAAGCGGAGCCCGTCTACGCGCTGGTGGCCGAGCGTGGCGGTGAGCTACTCGGCATCGTGCATTTCCTCTACCACCGCAGCACCACGCAAATCGGCATGAGCTGCTATTTGCAGGATCTGTTTACGGCGCAGGCCGCGCGCGGGCAGGGCGTGGGCCGGGCCTTGATCGAAGCGGTGTACCGTCGCGCGCAGGCCGACGGCTTGCCACGTGTCTATTGGCAGACGCACGAAACCAACGCGACCGCCATGCGGTTGTATGACACGTTGGCGGACAAGTCGGGCTTCGTGGTCTATCGCAAATTGTTCTGAGCGGCTACGGCATCCAGTAAGGCCTGAAGTGCGCGTGCGGCACCGGCCCGCGCGCAACTGGCATATGTGCTCGCTGCATTAGCAAAATCCGGAACACCGCATGTGCGGGCGGCACGTAAGGTCGCGGCATCTGAGCTTATGTGCTGCTGTATGCCTGTCACCTTGCCTGCGTTGGTGGACGCGTCCACTGCGTCGTCTTCTCTCGTTTTTTCTTCCGATCAGCAGGCGCGTCTGCGCGACCTCGCCGCGCAGATTCGCGACGCACAGCGCGCGGTGACAGCGGCGCGGCCTGCTCAGCCCATCGACCCCGAGACGACCGACCCCGCACGGCAACTGGCGCAGGCGGCTTACCTGGCTGCGCAGTTTGCCTTGCAGGCGCTGCAGGCCGAGCGCGCGGCATTGATCGCGCAGTCGCGTGGGCAACACGCCGAAGAAGCGGCCGCCCAAGCCGCGCGGCGGCAGGCGCAACGCAATGGGCAACTGGCGAACGACATGGCCGCCGCAGCCCGAGCGCATCTGCAGGCCGATGCCGTGGCCGCGGCACAGCCCGGCAACCATGTTCAGACCGTGATGACGGTGCAGCAGAAGCAGCGTCAGGAGGCTGCAGTGCCCGCGCTGGTGCTTGCACGGGCCCAGGCGGGCGAGGCCGACGCGCGCGTTGCCCAGGACGTGGCGCAGCGCCAGCTTGACGATGCGCGGCAAGTGCTGGATTCGGCCGAGGCCAGTGACCGCGCCGCGCGGCCGCCGGTGCGTAACTTGCCCGACGAGCCCTCGCAGGCCACCTTGGATGCGCGCAGGCAATGGAGCGACGCTCAGGCGGCGGCCCGCAATGCCACACTCGTCCTTAACCACACGCACGACGCCGTGCATGCCGACGCATTGGCAGTGCTTTCTGACGCTGCCAACCGCGGCGACTGGCAAACGTACCACGATGCCGTTGTCGCCGGCCGCGCCAGCGGGGCCATCCCCGACGACGAAGCGCAGAATCTTCAGCAGGCCGGCGACGATGCGCTCGTCAAGGCGCAAGCCGATGTCGCTCCAGAGCAGCGCGTTGCCGACGCACAGTACGCCGATCAACAAGCCCGACGGCAGCAGATTCTGCAGTGCCAGCCCCGCACGCAGACGCTGCCTACCACGGCGGCGCTTGCGCAGGCGCGTCAGGATGCTGTGCCGACGTGGACGGCTGCCTTCCTGGCTGCCGACAATGCCAAGACGCTCACCGGCAAGTTGGCGGGCGACGCGCAGCGACAGGCTGCGCACTCCCAGGCCGCAGCCGACCGGGCGCAGGCGGAGCTGACGCGGCAGACTGCACAGCGCACGCTGCATGGCGCCGAGCAGGACTTGCGCATGGCTCAAGCCACCGGCGCCGATGCGAAGACGCTTGCCGACCTGCGCGCGAAGGTCGACAGTGCCCGGCAAGGCACGCAAGACGCCACCCGCGCGCGTCTGCAAGCCCAGACCGACGAGGCTAGCGCGCATGCACAGGACCTGCTTGCTGCGCTGTCACCAGCCCAGCAGGACGACGCAGGCGCCCGTTTCGAGCTGTTCCGAACGCACGGCCAGGCGTTGGCCCGACCGTATCTCCAGCAGTTTTTCCTGCAGTTTGGCGATCAGGCCATCACGGTATCGTCGGCCGATCAATTGATGAATCTCGCGGGCCTGGCGTTCGGCATCCTGCCCGTGAGCGGTCTGGACGCGCCCACGCCGCAGGCGCTTGTCGAGGCGGCCCGGCAGGGGCGCTGGTTTGCCGGTGCACCGGCCGACGTGCGGGCCCAGCTTCAACGGATCGTTGACCGCGTCTATGGCGATGCCGATCGCACGCGGCCGCTGCAGGTGAACTTTCTGCCGTTTGTCACGGCCATCAAGCCAGGCTCGGAGCTGACGCCCGCCGACAGCGTGATCCAAGACGGCGCGCTGATGCAGTTCACGCGCCCCGATGGCACGACCGGCTGGGTGGATGCCGGCGCCAACCGCACCTACGATTCGCTCGACGACTTCCGCCATGCATGCGACCTGCCCGTCGGCGGCGAGGCCGCATTGATGGTGGCGCCGGACTGCGACGCGCAGGGCGCCAATCGCTTCGATGCCGATGGGCAACTGCGTCTGTTCATGGGCGAGGCGCGCATCGAGAGTGTGTTCGAGGCGGCGAACCGGACGTTCCATCTGGACGCCGTGCTGGCGGGCGGTTTGTTGGCCGCAGGTGTGCTGACCGACGGCATCGTGCCGTTGCTGGCCGGTGCGGCGGGCCTTGTCTACGGCGCCGCGCGCTCGGACCTGCCGCAGATGATCTCGCACGACGAAGACCTCAACCCGCTGACGAGCGGCCACGCGCGGCAGGTGTGGGGCACCGTGCTGGCCGAAGGCCTTGGCGGCGCCGCGACAGTTGCGCTCGGTCGCGCGCTCGTGCTTGGTGCGCGGGCGGCAGCGGAGGGTGCGGAACTGGAGGCGTCGGCCGCATCGGCGCTGAACACGTCGCTTGCCCGTACGACCACCGTGGCCCGGGCGCTCGGCAGGGCCGCAGGCGTGGCCGGCGGCGTCAACCTGGCGGACGGCGTGGCCGAAGCCTTGCCGCATTTCGACGAGATGAGCGAGCACGATCGCGATGATGTGTGGGCGCAGCTCGTTCCGGATGTGGCGGCCATGCTGCTGACGCATGCAGTCGATTACGTGGCGCCGGCGGAGCGCACAACGCCGGCAGCGTGGTTGCATCCGGAGTTTGGGACGACGCGCGTGCCGCGCAGCGGGACCGGCGCCACGGAAATGGGCGTGGCGATGACAGCCGCCGAGTGGCGCGCCGGCGCCACGCCGCGCACCAAGCGCCAGCGTGCGGAGGCGCAGTCAGCCGGTGTCAACAAAATGCTGGTGGTGCTGGCGCACCCCGACGACGACACCATCATGGCCGGCATGCTGCGGCGGGCCATCGCGGCAGGCACGGAGATCCACGTGGTGTACATCACGCGTGGCAACGGCGGGACGATCTTCAGCACGGAGTCCGGCATTCCACTGCCGGTGTATGGCGGCGACGGTGCGGAATTTGCCGAGCCCGGCGCACTCGGCCAACTGCGCGAAGAGGAGCTGCGTGCGTTCTATGCGCGGCTGGGTGGCGGCTCACGCGTGAAGGTGACGGTGCTGCACGGCAACGCCGACATCAACCCATGGCGCAGGCCCGGCGAGCGCGTCCTGCGCTACAGCATCGTTGCCAGATGGAACAGGCCCTTCATCGTCCGCTACCTGGCCGAACGCATGCGCACGGAGCAATACGACCTGGCCGTCGGGCTGCGTATGAACCGCAACGTGCATCCGGCCCACGCCGAAGGCAGCCGCCTGATGCGCCAGGCCGCGCGTGCGTACCAGCGTTCCACAGGCCAGGCACTGCCCTTGATGTGGGCCAACGAGATCGGCTGGTATCCGACCTCCGTGCTGAATCTGCGCGGGCGGACCTGGACGCTGCAGTTGAACGATGCGGAGCGCAGGCTCAAGGCTGATGCCATCGCTGCCTACGCTTCGCAGCCGCCAGCACATACCCACCACTTCGGCAACGAGCGGCCTTACGAGCAATTCACCTTTGCCGCCGGAACACCGGCCCAGGTGCGGATCGGCATTCAACGGTATTTCCTGCGCCGAGCGGCCGATCGCGATGCTGCGCCAGGAACACCCCCCGCCTTCGAAACCGTGACCACGCCGCCTTTGCGATACCGGAAGGACTGGGGCTTCGCGCGCGTGGAAACCGTCGAACCGCCGTTGCCGCTACTCAAGCCGGCGCTGCCCAATCCGTCCGTCGATGCCGATGCCGCCGTGGAGCGCGCCACTGCATTTGCGTTGCGCGGCGAGGGCGTGGACCCCGAGCACATTTCCGACGAGCAGGAAGCGTGGCGCATGTTCTTGAGCAACCTTCAGCCGCGTCCGCTGGAGTGGCAGCCGCTTTGGCGCCGTCTGCTCAATGGCTTCTCGAACGAGCCCGGGCGATTCTGGGCTTCCCGTCAACCGGAGACCGCGGTATTCGTGACAACCTCGCGGCCGCCGCAAACTGTTTTTGGCGAGCAGGGCATCGGCCTGGCGCTGGACACTTCCGATACGCAGGTGTGGTCGTCGATCACGGCGGCGCGCGGCGATGCGGCGCGCCAGATCGCGCAGGCTCCCGGCGGGCGAGGCGTGCGGTTTACGTACCCCGTCGTGATGGGCGCGCGCGATCTGGGCCGCATGCTCAAGGTGGGCTGGCTGCCGCCCGAGTCGCCGCAGGGGGCCATCGTGACGGTAGACGCCAACAGCCGGCGCCATCACGAGAGCATTCCCAACCCGCGCAACACCTACGGACCCAAGCCCGGTGAGCCCTACACGCCGCCGACCGTTTCCGGCGGCATGAAGATCCGTGGTCCGGTGTTCCGCGCGTTGGCGTCGACGGCCACGATCGCGTCCGCCACCTACGCCGGCGTGCGCTACGGCCTACCGACTTTTACGCTGGCGGACTGGAATGCTTTGAGTCTCGGCATGCTGGGCCTGCGGTCGACGCTGGGGATGGTGTCGGATGGCGTGCGCGTGCGCATCGCGCGTCAGGCCGATGCCTCGCCGGCTTCCACATGGCGCCTCATGACCGGCTGGCGCGGCACCTTGCGCGGCGTATCGAAAGCCGACCGCGACCGCTACCGCATGCTCGGCATGTTGCTCAAGGTAAATCCGCACGACAGCGATGCCCTGCGGCAGGTGGACGCCGCGCCCGGGCAGGTTTTGTCGGCCCGCAGCGAGCTTGGCTGGCTGCTTGAGACGATCCGCATGTGGAGCTACGGCCCGAACGATGTTTCCAACCTGTTGCACCTGATGCATCCGGGCTTCTTCGATCCGTCGTTCGCGTCGTTGCAGGCGGCAGGCGAGACGTTTTCGAATCTCGCGACACTGATCTTTTCTGCTGTGCACCCGATGGCCAGCATCAGTGCGCGGCTGGGCCGCACCCTGAGCCTGCGGGCGGATCGGCTGCAGCAGGACCCGACAGTGCGGCCGGCAGGCGCAAGACTGCCCTCGATGTTCGGCGGAACAGAGCATCTGCCCCGGCCGTTGCAATGGCTGGTCGCCCTCGGGCACCGTCCGCTGGTCGTGTATCCGTTCCTGCCGGAGGTCGGCACGCCTACCAGCAAGCCGGTGCCTGTGACGTTGCTACAAGAGTGGTCCAACAAGCTGGCGACGCTCGGCGTCTTGCCCTTTACCGGCGCCGACGCCACCCATCTGCTGTTGGAAGCCGGCAGCAACCATTGGTCATCAGCACTCGTGGAACTCGGAAAGGTCTCGGCAGACTGGTGGTTCTTCCGCGCGTTTCAGCAGATGCATATCGATGCCTACCGCGCCCGGCGTGATCTTGGCCGGGTGGTGCGCCACAACAGCTTGCTGCCGTGGTGGCGCATGCCGGTCGGCGGTGCGGCCAAAGGGCCGAACGTGCCGGCAGCCGACGACTTTCTACTCGACAAGGGCGGGCTTTCGACGTTCCAGCCGGCGCTCGTGCTGGGCGTCGGCATTGGTGCGCGTGCGCTGCTCGGGCTGCTGGCGCCGTGGACGGATGGCAATGGCTAGCGGTCGCGCAGCGCCCGCACTGGAGGTCGCCTAACAATCGTATTTCGGCACGTCGAAATGGCTCCAATCGCTACCGCCCTCGGCGCCATAGCTGATGTGCTCGTCGTTCGGCCCCTTAAGCTCGACGCTGGTCGTGTACGTCGGCGGGTTGCTGCCGATCATTGCCAAGAACTGATGTTCGTCGATGGTCTTGTCGATCTTGACGGAATAGCCGTCGCCGAGGTCCAGGGAGGTTGACGTACCGTGCCCCCAGAGGTCGAGCAGCGAAGTGTGCGAATCGATCTTTAAGTCGTTGGAACGCGTGCCACCTACGACTTTGAGGGCGTCTTCAACACTGCCGATATCCACGTCGGCCAGTGTGGTCTGCTGCCCATCCGGCCCGACCTTGTCGATCTTGATGTGGTGGTCATCCTGGCGGATGACGGCAATCTTCCGGGCGTCGTCCGTTCGTACTTCCATCCTGGCCTGGTTGGCCAGGGTGGGGGCGTTGATCGGCTCGCGGCCGTTGCTGTATTCGATATAGAAGTTGGTCGGCGGCGTTCCGCAGACAGAGATGCTGGCGCTCATGAGGATGACAGGTGCGGGTTGAGGGAGCGTCGATCGTAAGACGACATGGCCCCGACAGAGGCCACGCAGCTTCGTAGGTCCGTTGAGGCACCGCACCGCGGGCGCGGCATCAAGACCGTTGTCCAGCGCGCGATCCGGCGGATGCGCCGTCCGCCGCCAACGCGTTTTTCCGCAAACCATAGGGTAATCCCGCATCTGCGATTTCGAAGACGCGGTCTATAGTTGCACCTGTGTTCCAGATATTAACAGACGTTTCATAGGTAAAACAAGCGAAACGTGATGGAGTCGACAGAAATGCAATCGCAATACAACCCCGACCTCGCTCCGTGGGAGCCCATTTCTCCGAACAACGTCGCTGGCAAGGGCCGTGTCGAACGCCCGGGCCACGTCGCCAATCTGGTGTGGCAAACACGCGCCGCCGAGCCGACGGCCTATGAGAACCAGCTGGCCGATTCGCTGGAAGCGGCATTCCTGGGCGGCGCGCAAACGCCGGCCGACATCGTCGCCGTGCTGAACGAGCGCGGCCCGCGCAATGCGGCCGGTGGCGAGGCCTGGACGGAAGACACCTTCCTGGCCGAGATGCGCCGCCTGGGCGCCTGAGACGAGGCCGGTTCCAACACGATTCGACGCCGCTTTGCCCGCAGAGGCGCACGGCTCAACCCATCAGAAGAGGCAAGCAATGGAAGGCAACAAGGAAGCGCAGAAGGAAGCGCGCATCAACACCGGTCTGCGCAACTACTGGTATCCGGTGGCGGCGTCGTGGAATGTGAAGAACGCACCGGTGGGCATCACCCGCTTGAGCCAGAACATCGTGCTGTGGCGTGACACCGCCGGCCAGGTGCATGCGCTGGAAGACCGCTGCCCGCATCGCGGTGCGCGCCTGTCGATGGGTTGGAACCTGGGCGACCACGTGGCTTGCTGGTACCACGGCGTTGAAGTGAACGGCCAAGGTACGGTGACCAGCGTGCCGGCTGTTGACGCTTGCCCGATGGAAGGCAAGACCTGCGTGCGCAGCTACCCGGTGCAGGAACGCGCCGGCGCCATCTTCCTGTGGTTTGGCGACAAGGCCCCCTCCGAGTTCGACGACGCGGTGGGCACATTGCGCTTGCCTGAAGAGCTGACCAGCGACGAGCACAGCCACTTCCTCTGCTTCGCGCATTGGAACGTCAACTACCGCTATGCCATCGACAACGTCATGGACCCGATGCACGGCGCCTATCTGCACGCCGTGTCGCACTCGATGGCCAGCGGCGAGAAGAAGGCCGTGATGGAAGTGGTTGAAACCGACCACGGGATCATGTTCCAGAAGACCGGCCAGCGCGGCGTGAACTTCGATTGGACCGAGTTTGGCGAGACCGGCACGATGTGGCTGCGCCTGTCGATTCCGTATCAACCGAAGGTCGGCCCGGGCGGGCCGTTCACCATCATCGGCATCGTGACGCCGGTCGATGAGGAGCACTGCATCGTCTACTTCTGGCGCACGCGCCACGTGCAGGGTTGGCAGCGCGACGTGTGGCGCTTCCTGTATCGCAATCGCCTCGAAGGCCTGCACTGGGATGTGCTGGAACAGGACCGCGTCGTGCTGGAGTCGATGGCACCCGAAGCGCGCGAGCACGAGACGCTGTATCAGCACGACATCGGCATCACGCGTATCCGCCGCGTGCTCGCACGCCGCGCCGCCGCTGAACTGGCCGACGCGCCTGTCGCCATGCTCAAGCCGGTTCCCACGGAAGCCCAACATGCCTGAGCGCAATTCAACTGCCGGGCTGCTGGCGGGCCGCAAGGTGCTCGTGACGGGCGCCGCGCGCGGTCTGGGTCTGGCCTTTGCCAAGTCGATCGCCGAAGCGGGTGGCGCCGTTGCGCTGGCCGACATTCTTGGCGAGCGCGTGCAGGAAGCGGCCGCGGCGCTGCGTGCGGCCGGCTTTGACGCCCATGGCTTTGCGCTGGATCTTGGCAATCCGGCTTCGATTCAGGCATGCGCTGCTGCGGCTGTGCAGGCACTGGGTGGGCTCGACGGGCTCGTCAACAACGCGGCCATCACGAACTCGGGCGGGCGCGACGCATCGTCGATCGACATCGAGACCTGGGACCGTGTGATGAACGTCAACGTGCGCGGCACCTGGTTGATGACGACGGCTTGCCTGCCGGCGCTCAAGGCTTCGGGCCGCGGCGCCATCGTCAACCTGTCGTCGGACACCCCGCTGTGGGGCGCGCCGAACCTGCTGGCGTACGTGGCCAGCAAGAGCGCCGTCATCGGCATGACCAAGTCTCTGGCGCGCGAATGTGGCGCAGACGGCATCACCGTCAACGCCATTGCGCCGGGCCTGACGCTGGTGGAGGCCACCGAATACGTGCCGGCGCACCGCCACGCGCTGTACCGCGACCAGCGCGCCATTTCGCGCGACCAGCTGCCCGACGACGTGTGCGGCGCCGTGCTGTTCGCGCTGTCCGATCTTTCCCGATTCGTGACGGGCCAGACGCTGGCCGTCAACGGCGGTTTCGTCATGCAGTAATGCATCCACACACCATTCAGAAGAGGTATTCGATGAGCGATCTCTCCGAACAACAGCAAGTGCAACGCACGTGGGACCGCCCGGAAGGCGCGTCGTTTGAAGACTGGATGAACAGCCGCGTCGCGCGTTTTTCCACCCGCCGCTACGACTGGGACGCCCTCAAGTTCCAGGCCGACTTCGACCCGAAATACCGCCGTGCGCAAATGCGCTACCTCGGCACGGGCGGCACGGGCGTGGCCGCTGACACCAACACGGTGCCGGCGGAGCACTTCACGTTTTCGACGATGGTCATTCCGGCCGGCCACGAAGGCCCGTCGCATCTGCACACCGATGTGGAAGAGGTGTTCTTCATCATTCGCGGCAAGCTCAAGCTGGTGCTGGAGAAGGACGGCGAGCGCTTTGAGACCATCCTGACCGATCGCGATCTCGTCTCGGTGCCGCCCGGCGTGTACCGCGAAGAAATCAATATCGGCGATGAAGATGCGCTGATGTGCGTGATGCTCGGCGCCAAGAAGCCGATCACGCCGACGTATCCGCCCGAGCATCCGCTCGCCAAGATCAAGCGTTGATGCCATGAGCGCGCAGGCTGTCATGTCTTCCCCTCCGTTCCGCGTTGCCGACGCGCTTGCCGTGCTCGGCGCAGGGTTTGCCGAACGCACCGTCGCCATCAACGCGCACGGCGACCGCATCGGCTATCGGCAATGGGGCGAGCGCGGGCCGGTGGTGGTGCTGTTGCACGGCATCAGCTCCAGCGCTGCGTCATGGCTGCCTTGCGCGCAGGTTCTTTCGCACAACATGCGCGTGCTGGCATGGGATGCGCCGGGTTACGGCAGTTCCACGCCGCCTGCAGACGTGGCACCGCGCGCCGCCGACTACGCGCTGCGGCTGCAGGCGTGGCTTGCCGCGCTGGATGTGACGCCCGATGCGATCGTCGGTCATTCGCTGGGCGCGCTGATGGCATCGGCGTATGTGGCCGCCGCGCCAGCGGCGATGCAGCCGAAGCGCCTGCTGCTTCTGAACCCCGCGCAGGGCTACGGCCAACCGGGGCAGCAAGAGACGTCCCGCAGCGTGCAGGCCCAGCGTCTTGCAACGCTCGATCAGCTTGGCATCGACGGCATGGCGGAATCGCGCCACGCGCATCTGCTGCGCCCGAATGCCACCGACGAAGAACGCGCCTGGGTGCGCTGGAACATGAAGCGCCTCAACGAAGGTGGTTATCGTCAGGCTGTGGCGATGCTGAGCGGCGACGACATCGGTGCCTATCTGAGCAAACGCCCCGCCTCCACACCCGCGCAGATCGCGTGCGGCGATGTCGACGGTATTACGCCGCCGCTGGGCTGCGAAGCGCTGGCGAAGACGTTCGATCTGCCGTTTGCGCTTGTGCCATCGGCCGGGCATGCCTCCTACATCGATGCGCCTGAAGCTGTTGCAGGCTGGATCGAACATGCGGTTCTCTCCCAATCCCAAAACGCCTAAGCGCCAAGACGTATGAGCAACGACCTCATCCCAGAAGACGTGCAGGAAAAGTACATCGTGCCGGGGCTCGAACGCGGCCTGCGCCTGCTGTGCGAGTTCAGCCACAAAGACCGTGTGCTGTCTGCGCCGGAACTGGCGCGCCGCCTGAAGGTGCCGCGCTCCACGGTGTTCCGCCTGCTGACCACACTTGAAGTGATGGGCTTCATCGAACGCGTTGACGGCGGCCGCGATTTCCGCCTCGGCATGGCGGTGCTGCGCCTGGGCTTTGAATATCTCGCCTCGCTGGAATTGACCGAGCTGGGCCGCCCGCTGCTCGATCGTCTGCGCGACGAGATTCATTACCCGTGCAACCTCGTCGTGCGCGATGGCCGCTCGATCGTCTACGTGGCGAAATCCGTCGCGCCCACCCCGTTCACCAGTTCGGTGAATGTCGGCACGCGCCTGCCGGCTCACGCCACGGTGCTGGGTCGTGTGCTGCTGGCCGATCTGTCGCTGGCTGAGCTGCGCCAGCTTTATCCGGAGCCGCAGCTGGAAGTGTTTTCCGCCAACACGCCGCGCACGGTGGAAGAGCTGTTCGAGATGGTCCAGCGCGACCGCGAACACGGCTACGTGCTGCAGGAAGGCTTCTTCGAAGCCAACATCTCGACGATTGCTGCACCGGTGCTGGACCGCGCCGGCAAGGTGGTGGCCGCGCTCGGCACGACGATTCCGTCGCCGCGCATCGAAGCGGCCCAGCTTGATCTGATGATCGACAAGGTGCGCGCCGCCGCAGGCGAGCTGTCTTACTTGCTGGACTACCGCCCCGCCGGCGGCAAGGTCGTCAACCTCTTCCGCGAATGACCATGCCGATGATCGACCTGACTGGCAAGACCGCCGTCGTGACGGGCGGCTCCTCCGGCATCGGCCTGGCCACCGTTGAACTGCTGCTCGAAGCCGGCGCTGGCGTGGCGCTGTGCGGGCGCAATGCCGAACGTCTCGCGCAAGCCGAACAAGGTCTGCGCAGCCGCTTCCCCAACGCCCGGCTGTTCGCTGCAACGTGCGACGTGCTCGACGCCGCGCAGATGGCAGCGTTTGCCGACGCCGTGGAGCAAGCGCTGGGCCCCGTCGACATGCTGGTCAACAACGCCGGCCAGGGCCGTGTCTCGACGTTTGCCGATACCGACGATGCCGCGTGGACGCAGGAGCTGCATCTCAAGTTCTTTTCCGTGATCCATCCGACGCGCGCTTTCCTGCCGCAACTCGAACGCTCCGCGCACGGCGCGATCGTCTGCGTGAATTCTCTGCTGGCGCAGCAGCCCGAGCCGCACATGGTGGCCACCTCTGCCGCGCGTGCGGGTGTGCTCAACCTCGTGCGCTCGATGGCGACCGAATTTGCACCGAAGGGCGTGCGCGTCAACGGCATCCTGATCGGCCTGGTGGAATCCGGCCAATGGCGACGCCGCTTTGACGCGCGTCCCGATGAAGATCGCCATCTCGACTGGGCAGCGTGGACGCGCCGCCTGGCCGCGCAAAAACACATTCCCCTTGGACGCCTGGGCCTGCCCGAAGAGGCTGCCCGCGCCATTCTGTTCCTTGCCTCGCCGTTGTCTTCGTACACCACGGGCAGCCACATCGATATCTCCGGAGGACACTCCCGTCATGCTTAAACGACAACAACAGGAACAACAGCTGGTCACGGTCGGCCACGCGATTGCCGCCTTCCTGGAGGCCTGCGAGGTCAAGGCCGCTTTCGGTGTCATCTCGATCCACAACATGCCCATCCTCGATGCGATGGGCGAGCGCGGCAAAATCCGCTTCATCATGGCGCGCGGTGAAGCCGGCGGCGCCAACATGGCCGACGCCTATGCCCGGACCACGGGCGGCCTGGGCGTCTGCCTGACCAGCACCGGCACCGCTGCCGGCAATGCGGCAGGCGCCATGGTCGAAGCCCTGACTGCCGGCACGCCGCTGCTGCACATCACGGGGCAGATCGAAACGCCGTACCTGGACCAGAGCCTCGCGTACATCCACGAAGCGCCGGACCAGCTCACGATGCTCAAGGCCGTCTCCAAGGCTGCCTTCCGCGTGCGCAGTGCCGACACGGCCATCAGCACGATGAAGCTGGCCGTGCAGACCGCGTTGACGGCCCCGGCCGGCCCGGTGAGCGTGGAAATTCCCATCGACATCCAGGCTGCGCTGATTCCCATGCCGGACGACCTGCGCCCGCTGCTGGTGCCGCAGCATGTGCCGTCGGCCCACGCGCTGGACGAACTGGCTGAACGTCTGTCGCGCGCGCGCCGTCCGATGCTGTGGCTGGGCGGCGGCGCCCGCCATGCTGCGAAGCAGGTCAAGCGCCTGATGGACCTCGGCTTTGGTGTGGTCACCAGCACGCAGGGCCGCGGCATCGTGCCGGAAGATGACCCCCGCTCGCTGGGCGCATTCAACCTGCACAAGCCGGTCGAAGCGTTCTACCAGACGTGCGATGCCATGGTCGTGGTCGGCTCGCGCCTGCGCGGTAACGAAACGCTCAAGTACGAACTGAAGCTGCCGCGTCCGCTGTACCGCATCGATGCGGATGCCTCGGCGGAAGGCCGTTGCTACGCCAGCGACTACTTCGTGTGCGGCGATTCGGCGCTTGCGCTGGATGGCCTGGCCGATCGGCTGGAAAAGAAGATGCAGATCGACGCGACATTCGCGGCAGACCTGCGGGCGGCACACGAGACGGCCGTAGGCGGGCTGATCGACGGCCTCGGTCCGTACGCCAAGCTGGTGGAGGCACTGCAAGCCGCCGTGGGGCGCGAATTCAACTGGGTGCGCGACGTGACCGTGTCGAACAGCACGTGGGGCAATCGGCAACTCCGCATCTTTGACTCGCGCGCCGGCGTACATGCGCTGGGCGGCGGCATCGGCCAAGGTTTGGCAATGGGCATTGGCGCGGCCATTGGTGCCGCTGCAACCGGATCGGGCAAGACCACGTTCTGCCTGGCCGGCGATGGCGGCTTCATCCTGAACCTGGGTGAATTGGCGACTGCGGTGCAGGAGCGCGCCAACCTTGTCATCGTGCTGATGAACGACAAGGGCTACGGCGTCATAAAAAACATCCAGGACGCGCAGTACGGCGGTCGCCGCCATTACGTGGATCTGCACACGCCGGACTACGCGGCGCTCGCCCAGTCGCTGCAACTGCGTCATCGCCGCGTCTCGGATCTGGCCGATGTGAGCAGCGCGCTGAGGGAGGCCACCAGCGGCGAGGGCCCGTTCCTGATGGAGATCGACATGCTCTCCATCGGCAGCTTCAAGACGATCTTTGCAGGCCCGCCGGTCAACCAGCAGGCCAAGGATGGCCAGGGCGAGCGCGCTGCCGAGCGCACGACGGTGGTGGCGTGAACCTGCAACCGAGCCAATTGAAGGAGCCGGACATGCTGCATGTATCGATGGTCGGGTGCGGAGCGATCGGGCAGGGCGTACTGGAATTGCTCAAGAGCGATCCGGATGTGTGCTTTGACGCCGTGATCGTGCCCGAGCACGCGATGGACAAGGCGCGCGAGGCCATCGCCCCGTTTGCGCCGAATGCGCGTGTCACGACGCATCTGTCGGCCGATGCGCATCCTGATCTGCTGGTCGAATGCGCTGGCCATGATGCGCTTGAAGAGCATGTGTTGCCGGCGTTGGAGCAGGGCATCGATTGCCTGGTCGTATCGGTGGGTGCGTTGTCGGAACCCGGCGTGGCCGAACGGCTGGAGGCTGCGGCCCGCCGTGGCAACGCGCAGGTGCAACTGCTGTCGGGCGCCATCGGCGCCATCGACGCACTGGCCGCTGCGCGCGTCGGCGGGTTGGATGCCGTGGTCTACACCGGCCGCAAGCCGCCGCGCGCCTGGAAGGACACGCCGGCCGAGCAGCAGTTCGACCTCGATGCGCTGCGCGAGCCGACGGTGATCTTCGAAGGCAATGCCCGTGAAGCTGCGCGTCTGTTTCCGAAGAATGCCAACGTGGCGGCCACGCTGTCATTGGCGGGCCTCGGTCTTGAGCACACGCATGTCAAGCTGCTGGCCGACCCAACGGTGGACGAGAACATCCATCACGTCGAAGCGCGCGGTGCCTTTGGCGGCTTCGAGCTGACGATGCGCGGCAAGCCGCTGGCGGCCAATCCCAAGACTTCTGCGCTGACGGTATTCAGCGTGGTGCGTGCGCTGGGCAACCGCGCGCACGCTGTTTCGATTTAAGCGAGGCCATTGCGCCATGACTGTTTCCAACCCGAACGCAACCGCAACGTCCGTGTTGCCCATCTGCATCGCCGGCGATTGGCGCCTCGGCACGGGCGAGCGCTATGCCACGCGCTACCCGGCCACGGGGGAAGTCGTTGCAGAACTCAATGCCGCCAGCGTCGCCGATGTGGAAGAGGCTGTGGCGGGCGCTTACCGCGCCTTCCTGTCCAGTGGCTGGGCGCAGCGCAAGCCGCACGAGCGCGCCGCTGTTCTGTACCGCGTAGCTGAGCTGATCCGCTCGCGCAGTGAAGCGTTGGCACAACGCCAGCGCCTGGATAACGGCAAGCCGATCAAGGAGACGCGCGCGCTGGTGGCAAGCGCCGCGGCCACGTTCCAGTTCTTCGGCGCCGCATGCGAGACGCTGGAAGAGTCGCTCACGCCCATGCGTGGCGATTGCTTGACGATGAGCGTGCATGAACCCATGGGCGTGGTGGCCGCCATCACGCCGTGGAATTCGCCGATTGCCAGTGAAGCGCAAAAGATGGCGCCCGCGCTGGCCGCGGGCAACGCCGTCGTCGTCAAACCTGCGGAAGTCACGCCGCTGATGGCGCTGGAACTTGCTGCCATCTGCGAAGAGGCGGGCGTGCCCAAGGGCATGATCAGCGTGCTGCCGGGCAAGGGCTCCGTGATTGGTGATGCGATCACGAAGCATCCGCTGGTGCGCCGTGTGTCGTTCACGGGTGGCACGAACACGGGCCGCCATATCGCGCACATTGCCGCCGACAAGATGATGCCGGTGTCGCTGGAACTCGGCGGCAAGTCGCCGACGATGGTGTTTGACGATGCCGACCTCGACCACGCCGTGAATGGTGTGCTGTACGGCATCTTCAGCTCGTCGGGCGAGTCGTGCATCGCCGGTTCGCGTCTGTTCGTCGCGCGTTCGCTGTACGAGCCGTTCATGGATCGCATCGCCGCTGCCGCAGCACGCCTGAGGGTCGGCAATCCGGCCGATGAATCGACGCAGATGGGCCCGCTGATCACCGACCGCCACCGCGAAACCATCGAGTCGTACGTCGCGATGGGCGTGGAAGACGGCGGGCACCTGCGCACGGGCGGTTTGCGCCCGGCCATCGCCGGCTGCGAGTCGGGCTATTTCTACACGCCGACCATCATCGAAGGGCTCACCAACAGCGCCCGCATCTGCCAGGAAGAAATCTTCGGCCCGGTGCTCGTCGCCATGCCGTTCGACGATGAAGACGAATTGATCGAACAGGCCAACGACAGCGTCTACGCATTGGCCGCCGGGATCTGGACGCGCGACTACAAGCGCGCCTGGCGCATCGGCCGCGCGGTGCAGGCCGGCAACGTGTGGATCAACACATACAAGCAGTTCTCGATTTCGACGCCGTTTGGCGGCTGGCGCGACAGCGGCCTGGGCCGCGAGAAGGGCCGCCTCGGCATCCTGCAGTACATGGAGCAGAAGAGCCTCTACTGGGGCTTGAATGAACAGCCGCTGGCCTGGGCCAACGCCAACTGAAGCTGAAACAAAACACCCAGACCACAGGAGATCAAGATGAACACGATTCGGGGCATCGACGAAATCGTCTACGGTGCCGACGACCTCGCTGCCTGCAAGCAGTTCTTCCTGGATTGGGGCCTCGCCCTGCAATCGGAAGACGCCAGCGGCCTGCTGTTCGAGACACTCAACGGCTGCCGCGTACGCGTCAAGCGCAGCGACGATGCCACGCTGCCGCCGGCCATGGAAGCCGGCCCGACGCTGCGCGAAGTGATCTGGGGCACCGATTCGCAGGCTGTGCTCGATCGCCTGGTCGACACGCTGGCTGACCAGCCCGGCTACGTCCACGCCAACGGCCGCGTCGGTTGCACGGACCCGAACGGCCTCGCCGTGCGCGTGCAGCTGTCCACCAAGCGCGACGTCGACGTGCAATGCGCCGCGATGAACACGTGGACGGACAAGCCGCGCCGCAATCAACCGAGCCCGATCTACGAGCGTGCGACGCCGATCGAAGTCGGCCACGTGGTCTTCTTCGTCAAGGACGTGGCGGCCACGGAGCGCTTCTATGTCGAGAAGCTCGGCTTTGTGCCGTCCGACCACTACCCGGGTCGCGGGGCGTTCCTGCGCTGCGAGCCCGAAGGCGGCCATCACGACCTGTTCCTGCTGCAGACGCCGCAGGCCAAGAGCGGCCTCAACCACGTGGCTTTCACCGTGCGCGACATCCATGAAGTGTTCGGTGGCGGCATGCATGTGTCGCGCTGTGGGTGGGATACGCAGCTGGGTCCGGGCCGTCATCCGATCTCGTCGGCGTACTTCTGGTACTTCAAGAATCCGGCTGGCGGCCTGATCGAGTACTACGCCGATGAAGACCAGCTCGACGCCGACTGGCAGCCGCGCGATTTCGAGCCCGGCCCGACCGTGTTTGCCGAATGGGCCATCGACGGTGGCATTGACGGCAATACACGTCGGCAGAAGAACGTCGCCGGCCCCGAAGGCAAGTTCCTGACGGAAAAGCGCTGAAACGTTGCAGAGAGACGTGCTATGAATTCCCCCCTCAACCTGCGCGTGCATGCCATGCGCTACGAAGCCCAGGGCATCGTGAGCGTGGAGCTGCGCGATGTCGACGGCAAGCCTTTGCCGGAGTACGCACCGGGCGCGCATATCGAACTGCATCTCGGCAACGGGCTGGTGCGCAGCTATTCACTGTGCGGCGCGCCAGAGGTGCGTGACCGTTACGTGGTCGGCGTGCTGCTCGACCGCAACAGCCGCGGCGGCTCGCGCTATGTGCACGAGCAGTTGCGCGTCGGTTCGACGCTCAAGATCGGCGGCCCGCGCAATCACTTCGAGCTGGACGAAACAGCGCCGCGCACCGTGCTGGTTGCAGGTGGCATCGGCGTGACGCCCATCGTCTGCATGGCGCGTCGCCTGGCCGAGCAAGGTAAGACGTTCTCAATGCTGTACTGCGCCCGCTCGCGTGCCGAAGCAGCCTTTGCCGATGAGCTGGCCGCCCATGGCGAAGCTGTGCGTTTTCACCTGGACGCAGAAGCCGGTGGGCCCCCCGATCTGAAAGCGCTGCTTGCAGGGCATCCGGCCGATACGCATTTCTATTGCTGCGGCCCCGGCCCGATGCTGCGGGCATTCGAGGCGGCCTGTGAGGCGCTGGGCTACACCAACGTCCATATCGAACGCTTTGCAGCCGACCCCGGTGTGGAATCGGTGCAGGAGGGCGAATACCAAGTCAAGCTCGCGCGCAACGGTGCTGAACTGTGTGTGCCGGCAGGCAAGTCGCTGCTCGACGCGCTGCTGGAGATTGGCGTCGAGGTCGAACACAGCTGCAAGGAAGGTGTGTGCGGCTCGTGCGAAACGCGCGTGCTCGAAGGCGAGCCCGACCACCGTGACAGCGTGCTTTCCAAGAGCGAGCGCGCATCCAACCAGACGATGATGGTTTGCGTATCCGGCTGTAAGGGCAAGCGCCTGGTGATCGATCTGTAAGCGCAGGATGGTTTAGGCGCCGGCCTGACCAGCCGCGCCGTCTTTTTTTTGCGCCCTGTTTTTCTTTTAAACGACGTTTCGCATACGAAACAAAGCAAGAACCACAACCAGCTCGTCCACCAAGACGGCGATAACAACTGGCGGGGCGGACACCTTGTCCAATGGAGGAAACTGCAAATGAAGACAACCTTGTTCGCCCTTGCGGCGATGAGCCTGGCCGGCACGGCGGCGGCCCAGAGCAACGTGACGCTGTACGGCAGCATTGATGAAGGCGTGGCCTACATCAACAGCCTCAAGAGCGGCGCGTCTAGCGGCTCGGCGCTGCGCATGGACCCCGGCACGATGCAGCCGGACCGTTTCGGCCTGCGCGGTTCGGAAGATCTCGGCGGCGGTACGCAGGCCATCTTCCAGTTGGAATCGGGCTTTCTGGGCGACACCGGCAGCAGCGTGGTTGCCGGCAAGCTGTTCAACCGCACGGCGTGGGTCGGCCTGACGAACGATCGCCTGGGCAACATCCAGCTTGGCCATCAGGCGGATTTCATGTTCGATTACCTCGGCCGCCTGAGCAACGGTTTCCAGCTCACCAACTTCTACCTGTTCCACCCCGGCAACTTCGACAACCTGGCCAACCAGTTCCAGATCGACAACGCTGTGCGTTACGTCTCGCCCATCTTCGGCGGGCTGCAATTGGGCGGCATGTACGGTTTTGGCGAGGTACCCGGTTCGCCATCGAAGAGCCGCAGTTACAGCCTCGGCGCGTACTACACCAATGGCGGTTTCCGAGCCGCCGCGGCCTATACGGCGTCCAACGACCGCGCGCTGGACATCGCGGGTCGATTAGGTATCACGAACACGCTCGGCACGACGCTCGTGCCCGGCGTGATGACGCCGATGAGTTCGGTCAAGTCGTTCGGTGCCGGCGCGCTGTATCAGTTCAGCGGCCTGCCGGTGCAGATTAACGCGGTCTATACGCAAACGCGCATCACGCTCGGCGGGGCCAACGCCCGCGCGCAGAACGTCGATCTGGGCACCGCGTGGCACTACAGCGCCGCCAATACGCTCAACGTGGGCTATACCTTCAGCAAGTACGAGGGCGCCCGCTGGAATCAGTTCAGCCTCGGCAACGTGTATGCGTTTTCCAAGCGCACGCAGGTCTACCTGCAAGGGACGTATCAGCGTGCGTCCGGCGATGCGCAGTCTGCTGCCATCAATGGCGTGGGTGTAGCGGCGCAGCGCAACCAGGTCGTTGTCAGCACCGGGGTGCACCACTCGTTCTGACGTCCTGACCCAACGCGCGCCGCTGGGCAGCGACCCGGTGGCGCATCAACTTCCTCCGGAAGGAGCTTCACATGAAGCCAGGTGTTTTGATTGATAGCGGAATTGACCACGATGCGTCGCGGGGTGCGATGAGCCTGGGCAAGATCGTTGCCCGCATCGAGCGGCTCAAGAGCAACGGCATGCACGTGCGGGCGCGTCTGCTGATCGGGTTGGCGACGTTCTTCGACGGCTTTGACGTCATCGTCATCGCGGCCACGCTGCCGCTGCTGATTGCGCAGTGGCATCTCACGCCGGCGCAGATTGCGTTTGTGATCGGTGCCCCCGGCATCGGCCAGTTGGTCGGCGCGTTGGTGTTTCCCATGCTCGCCGAGCGCTTCGGTCGCGTGCGCATGATCGGCTATAGCGCGGGCATCATCGGTTTGATGAGCCTGCTGTGCGGTGTGGCGCCCAGTTTTGCCGTGTTTGCAGCGCTGCGTATCGTGCAAGGCGTGGGCTTGGGCGGCGAGCTGCCCGTGGCGGCAACGTACATCAACGAAGTCACGCGCGCACATGGTCGCGGGCGCTTCGTGTTGCTCTACGAGGTGGTGTTCCCGATCGGCCTGCTGGTGTCCAACGCGTTGGGGGCATGGCTGGTGCCGCATTTCGGCTGGGAGGTGATGTACTTTCTCGGTGGCATTCCGCTCGTCCTGTTCTTTACGCTGCCCAAGGCCGTGCCGGAGTCTCCGCGCTGGCTGGCCACCAATGGCCGCATGGCTGAGGCGGACGCTGCGCAGGCTCGTTTTGAAGCCAAGGCGAAGGAGCCGCTGCCTCCGCTGGGCGATACCTCGGCCTTCGAGCAGATGTCACACCGCCACCCGAAGCGGGGCATGCGCGATCTGTTCGGCCCGGTGTACATCAAGCGCACGGTGGTCGTGGCCATGCTGTGGGCAACGTGCGGTTTCATCCAGTACGGTCTGTCGACATGGCTGCCGACGGTCTACAAGACGATCTATCACGCGCCGCTCCAACTGGCGTTGAATCTGGCGGCGCTGGCGTCGGTGCTGGGAGTAGTCGGTTCGTTGGTGTGCGCGATGATCGTCGACAAGGTTGGCCGCAAGCCCGTGATGGTGGTGTCGTTTGTGCTGTGCGGCGTCTCGCTGGCGCTGGCTGGGCTGCTGCACGAACAGTCGCTCTATGTGGTGGCAGGGTTGTGCTCGTTGGCGCTGGGGTTGATGGCGTGCGGCTTTATCACCGCCTATGTCTACACGCCGGAGCTGTACCCGACCAACATCCGCGCGATCGGCTGCGGCATGGGCGGCGCGTGGCTGAAGATTGCGGCGATCTTTTCGCCAATGCTGATCGGTTCGACCATCGGCTCGGGCAACGTCAGCAATGCGTTCCTGCTGCTGGCCTTGGTGCCCATCCTGGCGGCAATTACCATCCACTTCCTCGGCATCGAGACCAAGGGGAAAGTGCTGGAGCAGCTCGAGCTGTAAGCCGGAAGCGCTTGATGGTCACAAGACGGCGAGGGTAGCGCTCAGTAGGCGCGCCCTCGCCGTTTTTGCTTCAGCCGATGGTGTGCTCTGTCATCAGCTCCAGCGCGCACCATGGCGCGTAGTCCCGGGCCTTAGGCGCTTGGCGCGCACACATGGAAGCTGCTGCGGAGTGGCGATATCCGGCAGGGTGACCGGTCGGCCCCGGACTGTGCGCTCGGAGATGCATGAGAGATGCGCCCGGTGCGCGTTTGCGACGCGCGATGCCCTTGAGAAAGCGAGGTCTCGAAATAGCGGGCAAGAAGCGTCATTGCTCGTGCAATGACTTTGAAGACCCCTCTCATAGACTGAAAACGTGCCGATAAGAAGTCATCGGGCACGCCGAGATGGGAGGGAATATGTCCACCACAGCAGCCAACTGGATCGTTGTTCTGACATGTGCCTACATGGAATACAGCACATGGCGGGGCATGAGCGTCTACCGCCGCACGGTGGGCTATGAAAGCGTGGTGTGGTGCTGATCAGGCGCCGTGGGGCTTGGTCAGCAACCTGCGGACGAGATCGCCATGTGCCGAATACCTCGCCAGCAGCGCGTCGCCGTCAGCCAGTTCGAATTCGCTGAACTCGAACCCCGGCGCAACGGTGCAGCCGACGAGCGTGTACCCAAGCTCGCCCGGCACGCGCTCGGCTGCAAACCAGCGGCCAGCCGGCACCACCGCCTGGTACACCGCCGTCGCATCATCGGCCGCGTGGCCCAAATGATGCGTCTTCACCGTACCGTCTTCCTCCAACACATGCACATTGAGTGAGTCCCCCGCATGGAAGTGCCACAACTCGTCCGACTGGATCCGATGCCAGGCGGAATATGCATCATCCGCCAACAGGTAGTAGATGGCGGTGGCAGCCGCATGTTCGATGGGCGGGATGCCTCGCTGGACGCGTTCCTCGCTGCGATAGGTCTCGCGATAGAAGCCGCCTTCCGGGTGCGGTTCGAGACCGAGGCGGGCGATGAGGTTCTGGGCGGCGACGGCGAGCGGCATGATGGGAAACCTTCGACTCAGTTTTGCTGACGGCGGAACGGAAAGCGCTGCTGGTTGACGAACCCGTCGGGCATGTAGTCGCCCACCACGCCGTACTTCTCCGGGAAGGCCTTCTTCGATTTCACCGCGGTACCGAACAGGTAATCGATGAAGGCGAAATGCGCAGCGTAGTTCTTGTCGATCGCTTCGTCTTCCGATGAATGGTGCCAGTGGTGGAAATCCGGCGTCACGAAGATGTACTTCAACGGCCCCCACGGCAAGTGCACGTTGGCGTGATTGAACACCGCCTGGAAGCCCACGATGATGATGTAGACATCGACCACGGCCTTGTCGAAGCCCAGCACGAACAGCGGCCCCAGCACTGCCACCCGCGTGACGATCAGTTCAAGAATGTGCTGGCGAGAGCCGGCCAGCCAGTCCATCGTCTTCACGCTGTGATGCACGGCGTGGAAGCGCCAGAGGAACGGCACCTCGTGATACGCGCGGTGCGTGACGTACTCCATCAGATCGGCCACCAGCATGCAAAGCAGCAACTGCGGAATGAACCAGATGTGCTGCACCATCTGCTGGAAGTCTGCATGCACCATCCACCCGAACACACGGTGGATCAGGAAGTTCACCACCAGCAGCACCAGCCCCACGATGAAGTGGTTCACCGCAAAGTGGACCATGTCGGTCTGCCATTCGGGGCGGAACACCGGCTGCTTTTTATAGAGCGGGAACAGCTTCTCGAGCAGCACGAAAATCGCTGTCGAACCGAGCAGGTCGAGAATGAACCAGTCCATGCCGATATACGGCGTGTGATCCGGAAAATCACCTACCGGCACGCGCGAGCCGCCCAGCGCGACGGCAACCACCACGAACAGGAACGCCAGACCGTTCAGGCGACGGCGGTTATCCAGCACGATATTCGCCAGAGATAACCCGCCGGAAATCAACAGCGAGACAAACAGGATCTGCCGAATCACATCCACTGAATACGCGCGGCGTAATTCCGGCGTCGTCAGATACTGCGGGAAGTGAAAGGCCAGCACGCCCAGCAAGCACAGAAAGCCCAGCACCAGCGCCAGGATCGTGCCGATCATGCCCCGGCCGAACTTCAGGCCGCCATTGGCATGCAGCAGCGCATTGGCATCGCGGATCGTCGCGTCGGCCACGCGGACAATGGCGGGGTGATGTTCCTTTTCGGGCATTGGCGCCAAAGGCTGTTTAGACGCATCCATGGATCTGACTCGCAGTATTGTTTTGTTTTATTAACAATGCGATTGCCAATCGGGATTGGCCCTCATTCGCATTGCCGCGCGATTATACGGGCCGGTTTCACACATTCAATGCTGCTTTTTCCCGCGTAACAATCATCTGCGATTTGCCACGCTTTTCCGATAAGCGTGTGTGTATTCCGAATCCGGACCTGCAGCGTTGGATGCGCATCGCAGGGCGTTGCCTTTCCGTGCAAGGCCATGCATTGTGAGGCCCGCGCCTGACGGGCGCGCGACGATACAAGACAAAAAGGGGAGCAACCATGTCCGAAGGATTTCACGTTCACGGTGCGCACGATCATGCGCTCGAGCACGCAGCGGAAAGCGGCCACGCCGACAGCTTTGCCGGGCGAATCGCTGTCATGACGGCGATTCTGTCGACGGCCGGTGCCATCTTCGGTTACCAGGGCGGTGCAACGCAAAATGCCGCGCTGCTTGCCAAGAATGAAGCCGCCATTCATAAGACTGAGGCCGCCAACCGCTGGGCCTATTACCAAGCCAAGGGTCAGAAGCAGGCGATTGCCGAGCTGACCGCCCAACTTCCCGGTACCGATCAGGCCGCTGCCAAGCGCGACGCCCAGCGCTACGCCGCCGAGAAGGAAGACATCCGTCGCCAGGCCGAAGACCAAGAGCGTCTTGCCAAAGAAGCCGACGAGGCCAGCGAGCTTGCCGTCCACCATCACCACCGATGGGCGCAAGCGGTGGCCGCCATCCAGGTGTCGATCGCCCTGGCGGCCATCACCTTGCTTTCTCGCCGGCGCTGGATGCAGGTGCTTTCGTACGGCGTTGGCGCTGTCGGCGGTGTCGTCGCCGTGCTGGCGCTGCTTCACATCTGACCGGTTGGTGCGCTGCTCACTGGCGGTTGCGAGGCAACATACCCAGCCGCCAGAATGGCGCGCTTGAAGGGGGCATCCCGCCCCCATGAATCAGGAATGAACAGATGACACGTGGAATGTGGATGCGGCGCACATTGATGATCGCAGGCTTGTTGGGCAGCGCATGGGCCATGGCGGCCGGCCCGGCCGTCGAGCCGGGCGAGTACGTCTACATCCTGGGCGGCAGCGCGAGCGGCACGATGACGGTCAAGGGCAGCAGCTTCAACATCACGACGATTGGCGGCAACTGCCATACGTGCGCGATCGAAGGCACATTCCGTGGCCGCGTTGGCGTCGACAAGGATGAAGGCACGTGCCGCATCGCCGTGTCAGGTAACAAGGATGCGCTCAAGCTGGATTCCTCCGCCACCGCCGAGGCCTGCCGAGGTTTCTGCGGCATGCGCGCCATGTTTGATGGCGACTACCGCCGCGCGCCCGCCGCCTGCACCGACCGCCAGCGCCAAGCCCGCATCGGCCAGGCCCACAAGCAATATGGCGCCAAGGACTACGACGCAGCACGCACAACGCTGCGTTCGCTGCTTTCCGAGTGCGATCCCTTCATGGACTGGATCGAGCGCGACAAGGCCCGCAGTGATCTCGCGGTGACTGAATACCATCGCGGTGACAACGCCCAGTGTTTGGCTGTGTTGTCCGAAACGACTGCCGTGAAGGCGCAGAAAGACACATCGCTGAGCCTGCCGCCGTGCGACGCGGACAATTACGCGTCCACCAGCAAGGCCATCCTCTACAACCAGAAGCTGTGCCAGTCGGCGGGCAAACATTGATGCCAACCGCATCTCTATAAGTAACGAGGCGACGGGCGACGGGCGACGGGCGACGGGCGACGGGCGACGGGCGACGGGCGACGGGCGACGGGCGACGGGCTGGCCCAATCTGTGTCGCAGACTGGGCGGTCGCGGCGTTCGCCGGCGTCTCCACCCTGCCATGACGCAGGGCCCCCATGGCGATGCAGGCCGGTGATCAACAAGATTTTTGCGAGTGACTCACAAAAGTGCTTGCCAGCCGCGCGTCCTCACATTAGTATTCGCCCCTCGCTGCAAAACACAGCGCCGAAACGCAAGTGGCGGTGGTGGGGTTGAGTGGTGGAGAAGCAGGTGTGGAGCGGGTTTGCGGTCGATCGGGTGGTTGGCGGTCGGTGGTGGACTGGGTGGTAGTTGGCAGCGAGTTGACGGATAAAAATTCTTCGGCGAGTTGTTGACAGCGACGAAAAAGCTCTGCATAATCTCGTTTCTCTGCTGCAGACAACGCAGCGACGCGGTGAACAAAGTTGACCGCGAAGTTCTTTAACAAGCAAACAGCCGATAAGTGTGGGCGCTTAATACTGGATGCGGCGGATTTCGATCCGCTAGCTAACAAGTAATGAAGTG
>NZ_JBEPKQ010000009.1:0-40275 GCF_040544795.1 Ralstonia sp. 1138
TCTCGGTGATGGCCATCATGTTCGGTGACCCGGTGGGTCACTTCCAAAGTGTTGCATCCCCTCTCGGGTGGGTCACTCCTAGAGTGTTGTTGACACCGGCACGGTCATCGTTGTGCCGAACAGGCCCCGACTTGTCGTGTCGCCCAACAACGTCGCCAGTGTGGTGGGTGGATATTTAGGGGTCGCCTCGTCGAGGATCTGCTGGTACACCGTATCCGTCGAGTTCTGGAGGCCGCGCACACTGACGATCGTTTGGCGAGCTGCAGCGACCAAGGCCGAATCTGCGCTGCTGTTCTGTGCAGGAGCTGCATGCGCGAGGTGGTCGACGAAAAAGGCAATGACGTGTGCGCGCACGTCTTCCCACGCCCCCGGTGTCAACTCGGACAACCGCGGACGCATGGGCGCACCGCTTGCCATCAAATGCGGGATCAGAAATGCCGCACTGGCCCGTTCGGGCTTGGCGAGCATCAGGTACGTCTTGAGCGTGTCGTAGGCGGCCTGGTCTTGGCCACCCCTGGCGATTTGCGCATCGGTTAGCGAGGCAAGATCGCGCAGCCGTTCTTCCAGGTTGCGGCGGATCGGAGCGGCCACGATCCGCGTAGCAGCACTCGCGTATCCGGGCCACAATGCATCGAGCAACGCGCGGTCTCGGTTCAGGCCAAAACGTGTGCTCCAGGGCGCGCCCTCGCGCAGGTGGACTTCGAGCGTGTCGATCTGCTTGTCCAGGGTGTCCAGTGCCAGCAGGGCTTGCGTGTCATCGCGTGCCGTTGAAAGGTTGGCCAGCGTGGTGTCTGCGGATTGGATCGTGGCGCGGTTCAAGACGCCGGAGAGCGCAGTGCCTGCGATCCAGCAGACGGCAAGCGCGGTTGCACTCCAGGCCGCCAATGCTGACCACGAAAAGCCGACGCGCCGGCCATAGACCGTGCGGCTGTGATCGGCGACGGTTTGCCAGAAGCCGAACGGCTGGAGCGAGGAGCTACTGTCTGCGTCCGATGGCGTGTCAGGGGTAGGAACCGCAGCAGGCCCGCGCAGCGGCGCGAACAGCAAACCGTATACCTGGCCACCCCGCCGTCCCGATTGACCGACGCGTGTCACCAGATCGGTCAAGCCGGTGCGCAGCCGCTGCAGGTGCTTCGACAGCTCAGCCGGGTAGCGGTCGTGCTTGCTCCGAGACAAACGCACCACTCCGGCATCGGCGAGACGGCCGACGAGCTGGTGCAGCGATGCGTCAATCTCTTGGGGTTGGATGCGGGGGTGCTGCCAGGTGAATCCGAACACCTCGTCCGGATTGGGGGCGTTGTTTGCGAAGAGGGTTGCGTTGAGCAGATAGGCGGGGGCCGCCCAGCGTAGCGCGCGGGCATGGCGGGCGAGGCGGTGCGCCACGCTATCGACGTCGAATGGGGCGTCGGTCCGGCTGCGGTCACGTACCACAGCAACGATCGCGTCCACCGGGCGGCGACGGCGCAAGCGGCGGATCTGGTCGAGCCAGGCGGCATCGAGCGCGTCGCCTGATTGCTTGGCGTACAGCAAAACCGTACCACCGCTGATCGCGTAACCCGTGTCGACCAGGCCGGGCGCCAGATTCTTGACGAGCGGCAAATCGCCTGCGACAAGGACCCAGCGATCGCGGTAGCGCCAACGCCAGCCGTGTCGGTCCTTGAGAACATCCGGCAGCGCCTGTGCTGCAGATTTTTGGGGGATTTCTCCAGCGACTTGCCTCTCCGAGAAGCCTGCGCCCCACATTCTGGCAAGGGATCGCGTGACACCGCGTTCGACCAACAAGATGCAGACAGCGATACCCAAGAACAGCACCGCCAGTGCGAACTCCACGCCGAGCACGCGATCCTGGCTCCAGCCAAGTTGCCGGCCAATCAGCCCAGCGCAAAGTCCCGTGACCAATAGGGCCATGGCTAGGCCCAGCAATACCCCCCGTGTGCTTGCGCCTGTCAGCGAGCCCCCAGCCAATTCCAACGAAGCCGCTCTCTTTTGCAGTTGCAACATCTTCAATTCCGATTCGACTATCTGTCTGGGATGGGTTCGTGTATCCAGCTCACTGTCCGGCGGGCAAACGCGCGCCCACGTCCATCACTTCGCGCTCGGCAGATATTCGAACCGTGAGCGGATGAACCAGCATGGTCAACAGGGCAAAAAGCCCCGCCACGACGAGACTGGCGATCATCCAAGGAAACAGATCCGCCGATTTCAAAAGCGCTGCAAGCAAGCCGCTCAACCAGGGCACGGAGCAGACAAGCAGCGCCGCTCCTCTGAGGTCCACCGACGGCATAGATGCCTTGTCCGGGACACTCTCGCGAGCCGCCGTCGCGATGACCGCGAGCGTCACCTGGTTTGCCTCTTGGACCGCGAGAAGCTGCGCCTCCTGTCCGTATCGCGACAGCTCGGTTGCAAGCCCCAGCGAGACCCACGGACTGATGGGGCCAGTGGGCCCGATACAGTCAGAAAGGCTGACCATGCCGGTTGCCCCACCCTTGAGCACTAATCCGCTGTCGGCGATCGCCTGCGAAAGCTCATATCCTTCGGCTTTTCCGAGGCCGCAGTTCCATGCGATGCGCACTTGCTTCAGAGCAACCGCACCCACCTCACCCAGTTGCACGAGATCCGCGCGCATCGATCCGATGGACACCGGCTGCGAACGGAACAGCCGCACGGCGGGCCGTCCTCCACGTTGCGGCGTTGAGGCCGCATCGAACAGCAACCCAGCAGCAGATTCAGAAAACTGCGCGAGGGCCTCGTCGGCATCGTGCAACTGCACGCACAGCACCAACAGTGGCGCCGCCTGATTCAGGGCGTGTTGCTCGACCATTGACCACGAGAGCGTCTCGGTCGCTGCAAATTTGGGGTGGGGAAGCAAAGCCAGCTTCTCCCACAACGTCCTCATGGAAGCATCGAACGCAGCCGGATCCTGCGTGCCACCGGTCCACACCTGCACATTCAATGAGCAATCCGCGCCAAGCGCGTTGATCGCGGAACTGAGGTTCTCCAGCAAGCGCGCGAGCACCAACTCCACACGATTGCCATCAAGTTCGCCCTCAAATTCCTCGAGCTTGGTGACAACCATCTTGTTCTGCGGCGCACTGCCCGCCAAGCCGGCAATCTTCTCCGCGAGACTGTCTTCGCTGGTCAGCGTGGCCGCCGCTACGACGACAACATAGCGACGACTCCATCGTTGCCAAACCAACATAACCAGCAGGGAATACAGGGCAATGCACGCGCTGCGGAAAACCGCCATTTCATGAAAATGGAGGAAAAGGCCCAAAAAGACTGCGCACACCAGTGTCGGCAACCCTAGCAAGCACAACCAAAATTGCCATCCAGTCGCTTGGCCATGAATGCTGGGCCAGACAAAGACAACGAGCGCGGCAGTCACGACCAGCAAGCCGCCACATACCAAGCCAACAAACCACGCCGATGGCTTTTGCACCGCCGGAGCTTCAATACGCTGCGGAACTGGCCACCCCATACCTACACTCCAAACTCGTCAGTGCTCGCCAACACCTGCGCACCGCAAGTGGTACGGCACAAGTGCCCAATCAGCGGGCGCCCGTTCTCGGTATAGCCGTCATCACCTCCTACCAACTGCACCCTGCCGTGCTTGGGGCAGTCGACCAGGTCATCACGCAGCGCGGCTGCTCGGCCGCCGATAATCAATGTCGACGATGCTGTGACGACGCGGCCGTTGTCCTGACCATCGTGCGTGGAAACGTCACCGTATCTGACAGGGGCTTTTGTCACGATCCACCTCACTGGGCCAGAGCCCGTAGGCCAAAATACACCGGTGCGCCCAGCGTCCAGGCCTCCAGATCGAACACCTTCTGCTGGACATACGCGAACGGGTTGAAGGGCGGCGTGGTCCCGAAGTCCGGGTCGCACTGCATGCGTGTCCAACCCGTGTAATTCTTGATTTCGGGGATCTGGGTCGGCAGGTTCTGGAACTCAGGGAGCTCGGCCAATGTGCTGTTTTTCAGGCCGATGGCGTCAACATAGCCATGACCCCACTTCTCGCCGTTGTCCAGAGGTTTCGAACTCATAAACAACCGGCCATCTTTCAAGGCGACGAACCCTTGGTCGTTCACGACGACCACGTGATCAATGTCGTCATAGACCGGCTGCGTTTGTCCACCGCCGTCGCGACCGCCTACTTTGTATTCCGTCGCATAGCGCGCATCCCTAAAAGTCCGTCCGCCATCGCTGGAAACGATGAAAGAACCTCCGTCCTCATCAGGGATCGCGATATACCTTGTCGAAGGATGGATATACGGCTTCAGAAAAAGCCGGTAGAACTGGGCTGCTGCCTCCGTCCGAATCTGGAGCTTGGGATCGACGTAGTACAGCGCCCCCTCGCAGCCGAAGCCGGTCAATTCCAGATAGCGATGATCGTCAAAGCGATAGACCACCTGTGTGGGCCTAGGCGGGGCGATCCGAACGTCGAGCAGCGGATAGGCGGCCACCAGGGCGCACACTCCAAGCAGTTTGACGCGCCACCCGGCCCATTTGCGCGTCCAGCCAAGCCATGCCAGCGCCGCCAGCACGCTGGCGCACCACAGCGGCACGGCCCACCGGGCGACGGATGCAAAGACGGGTTCCACGTTCAACCCTCCACGTCCGGCGCCGGCATGCGCCACTGCATCGGCGTGCCCACCGAGAACCTGCGCTGCGGGTCCGCCGGCATATGGGGCATCGCGTAGCGATTGACCAGGCCATCGAGCGTTGGAACGCGGTTCATCTGCCGCTTCAGCTCAGGATCCAGCAGACCTGTCTGGAAATATTGCACAGTTCGAGGATCAGGGTTCTTTGGATTCCGCCAATCGGCTCGTTGGAGCAACGCCCACCACAGCGTGTCATAGTCGAACGCCGCGCTGCACCCGATCGCCAGGTCGTAGGCCATAGCTTTGCGTGGCGCATCCTTGCTCATGACGATCGAGGAGTGCTGCGAGGTCTCGCTCTTGACGTTCTTGCGGATGCGCTGGAGGGCTTCGTCCTTCGTCTCGTACCGGTTGATCTGCAGTCGACCATCCGGCAGCTTCCACGCCTGCAATACCTGGATGTTTTGTCCCTGCTGTTGCAGGAGCGCTTGGACAGGTGCAGCTTCCACGCGCAGCGCTGGCACCTTGGGCAGCGGCGTGTTCTCCGGCATCTCCTGCCCCGTCTTCGGGTCATAGATGCGTGGCACGATTTCCTGCACCCCCTGCGCTGCCAACTGAATCTGGGCTTCCGTATCGTCCAGAGACGACTGCGCAGCCTGCAACTTGAACATGAAGGGCTCAGGCAGGGCTGCCGCGTTGATGGTCCGCTTCCGATCGCCAAATGAAAGCGACGTAAAGCGCTTCGCGGTGTCACCCGGCCGAGACGCCGAATACACGAGAGCGTCTTTGTCGACCTCATAGGTCGTCGGCATGCTGAAGATCTCCCCCTGCTGCTCGCCGACCTTGCGCCCGTCCGCAAACGCGCGTTGATGGAAATTCGAGCCAAGCTTCTTGAGCAAATCGTCCGGCACGCCCTGCCACCCCATGCCTTGCACGTTCGCAAACGACACAACCTGGTCGTTCGGGCAGAAGTAGTTGTAAACCTTGCCGAAGTTGTTACGGTTGCGCTTCGGGTCTTGCCAAGCGTCCTTAGTTGCGGAGCACCACTCGACGATCCGTTGATCCGAGGCGGGCTTGCTCTTCTCCCGCATGCGCGCACAAACATTGATCAATGTCTGCACCCGCGCCTCGTTGGTCTGATGCAGGCCGTGGGTCAGGTCTTCAGAAATCGTGCTGTCCAGCCCGTAGGGCGAGTGATTCAGGATCATGCAATCGACCGGACGCGGAGTGTCAACCATGCTTTGCAGCATCAAATTGGCCAACATCGAGATCAGCGTGCCCTGACTGTGCGCGACGATGTTGATGGCGTCGTCGCGAGTTTTGGGGTTGGTGCGGATGCTGGCGATCAGGGCAGCCAGCCTCTGCGCCGCGTGGATCATGTAGATCCGGTGCGGGTTCTGGTAGATGGCGTGGGTGTAATCACCACCATTGGCGACATCGGTACGGGAAACCGCGCCCATGACCGCGCTCCAACCGAACATGTCGGTGCCCGGCCCCCACATGTCCGGCAGGTTGGTCGTCGCGTTCGCAAAGATGCCACCGTTCTTTGCGTACTTGGCGTTGAGCCAGTTACCGAACTTGTCCTTGGTCGCGTAGCCAGCCTTCGCATCTTTGGCATGACTGACCCAGTAGGAATCGTAGGGTAACTCAGCGGTAGCTCCCCCGTTCCTGAGCGCCTCCTGGTAGCGTTTCTGGTCCGCCTGGTACGTGACCCGGTCAACCGGACGATACCCCCAATAAAAGGGAATGACGGGGGAGCGGCCCTCTTTCTTGATCACCGGTCCCGACGTGCTTTTGGTGGCATCGCCAGATGCTGAAGCAGCTTCAGACCGCCCCCATTCATGTGGCCACAGATCATTGCGCCCAAGCCGCTCGTTCAGTCCCGCACAGATGCCGCGATCCAGATTCGGATAGCACTGGCCATCGTCGTTGACGCCATGAACCAGAATCACGATGCACGGCATCGGCCGCTTGGCCGGCACCTTGCACGTGAGCATGGCTCCACTGCCTTGCGGCATGGGCATCGCTTGCTGGCCGTCCTTCGAATTACGCAGCGTCGGCTGCTGTGTGACGGTCTTATCCATGGTCTGCCCCCAGTAGTTCAATACGAAGATTCTCGACGTCGTCGCGGTTGAACAGCCGGCTCGTCCCACTGGCGTCAGTCACACCCTCCGTGGACGTACCGTCCGGCAGGTGAACACGGAAGCGGTGGTGAGCCATGGGCGTACCCGGATCCCCATCCGGATGCAGATAGAACTTCCGGGCAAACGTGCCCTGCTCGAACTTCGGCATGGAACTCGATGCCGACTCGGGCGAGGCTTTGGTAATCGACGGGGTCTTGATCAGCAAGTTGCTGTTGCCCCCCACTTGGGGCTGGCTTCCCTCCAGCTTGTAGAACGCCCCACCACCGCATGAAATCATGACCGCCTGTTCACCCGCGAACAGCAACCGCTTGCCCTTGATGACTACATCGCCGTTGGCGGTCAGCTCAATCGCCCCCGCCTGCGCTTGCACCTGTACCGGTCCTTTCGCGGCAAACAGCTTGATTCCCAGCTTGTAGGCAAACAGCGAGACGATTTTTCCGGCGGCCACCGTGAATTTTTCGACCACGCTGAACTCGGCATTGCCTCCCGCCGTGGTGGTGACATGCCCGCCGCTGGACCACTGGATGTCTTCTGGGGTGGCCCCAACGATGCCCTTTGGGGCGCTGAGCATGACGACGGCGTCCTTAAGTTCCGTATAGGCGTTTTCAAGCCGCGCCTGTTGGGCCTTGACCTCGGCAAGTTCGGCTTGCGCTGCCTGTGCAATCGATCTCAAGGAAGTGACTTGATCCAGCGCGGTCCTCAACTGCTTCTGCGCGTCCTTGGCGTCAAGCTGCTTACCATGCGCCGACGGCTGCGCCTCGGCAGAGATCAAAACCCCCTTGGCCCCCCGCACCGAAACGTGTTCGTCGGTACGCAATTCCGCACCCCGCCCCCGCTCCTTGCGGCTGTCATCCACCATGTGCCCCAGATTGAGCTCACTGGTCTGCAGCGGGGTTGTCAGGTGGATATGCTCGATACCTTCCTTGTCCTCCATGCGCAGCTCGTTCTGCGCTGCGGTGCGGACCAGGTTGCGGGTGTGGTTCAGGTTGTTGACGAGATCGGGGTGCAAACTGTCGTGCATCGCCCCCATGATCACCGGCCGATCCGGGTTGCCCTGCGTAAAGACGAGCGCCACCTCCGTCCCATCGATCAGCGGGAAGTGATGCCCGTAGTCGCCGCCGCTGTAGGGCTTGGCCAGGCGCACCGGCCGACTCGTGCCGCCCGGACTCCACGTGTCCAGATCGAACGGCAGTTTGACGACGTAGTGACCGTGCTCAGTCAGATACGCGTACTTGTAGTTGCCAGGCGAAGCAATGCGCGCAGGCAAAACCCCATCGATGCTCGGCCGCGGAATCGTCGCCATCGACGTGCGCCACACCCGGTCCGATGGAATCCCCTCGAAACACAACCAGTACGATTGGTCGCGCCCACCCTGGGATTCCACCGTGGTGACCAAGATTCCGTGCTTCGCATCAGCCTGCACCGGATCGACGCGCATCACCTCGCCGGCTTCCAACCAAAACGGGTTGCCTGAACCCTTGAAGGTCAACTGACTCGCTAGGTAGGCCTCATGCCGCAACTGAGCGACCCGCTTGCCCTCCTCCGGCGTTTCGTAGTGTTCGCCCCACCGATAGTCCACCGCATCCGTCGTCTTGTCGTCGCGCGCGGTGTTCTCTTCGACGAGCAACGACACGCCGGCCTGGCGATGGTTGTAGTCATGCAGGCGCACCGCCTCGTTCACGCGGCGCGTGCGCTTCTCGAGCGTCTTGACCGCGTCCATCCCGGCACTCTCCAGCCCCGAGTCGCGGCGATACGCCACGGTGCGTTGCTTGCGTGCATAGGCGTCCAGATCGTCGCCAAACACCATCACCGCGCGATCCTTCTTCTGCTCCCAACGGAACCAGATACCCTCCTCCGCACAGATACGCTGGATGAAGGCAAACGTCGTCTCGTGGTACTGCGTGATGTATTCGTGACGCTTGTACTGCGCGCGCAACTGGAACATGAAGTCGACACCGGCGCGGTACTCATAGTGCCGCAGTGTCGCGGTCACGATCTCCTCGACCGACTGCTTCTGGAACAGACGGCTCGTGACACCCCGGTTCAGATCGGCGAGCTTGGGCTCGAGCCGGACCCGATAGCGCGTCTCGTCCGCCGAGGTCCCCAGTTCGTCGAACTGCGTGATGATGCCGTGGATCGTGTGCGAGGGCGGCATGGCGCTGAATTTCTTTGCGTTGTCGCCGAACATCTTGCGCAGATAGTCCATCGTCGGGTCGATCGGCGTGATGGTGAACCTGGCTGGTCGCCCCAGCACCTGATCCATCGCGAGACCCGCCACGGGACTGGTGAATTCAATGTCGTATCGGTACAGCTGGCTGATTCGGTCCAAGCCGGTGAAGTGCAGAACCGAGAACGGCGCCGGGTGTGGCGCGAGCTTCAATTCGTAAGCCTGCGTAGGCAAAACCATCGACATACGAACACTCCGTTGAACGCGTAGAGACGACAACGCCGGGGCCGTGCGGGACCCCGGCGGCTGATACGGAAACTGCGGATCAGCTCTTGGCCTTGGGCATCTGCGACACCAGCGACAGGCCGATGTCCATACCTTCAACCTGGAAGTGCGGGATGATGAACAGCTTGATGCGGAAGAAGCCTGGGTTGTCCTCGATGTCTTCCACGGTCACCTTTGCTTCGCGCAGCGGGTGCGAGGCTTGCAGCTCGTCGCCCGGATCCTTCATCTCGGTCACGAGCCCCTTGATCCAGTTGTTGAGCTCAAGCTCCAACAGACGCCGATCCTTGGTCGTGCCGATGTTCTCGCGCTGAATCAGCTTCAGGTAGTGCGCGATGCGGGAGAGCAGGAAGATGTACGGCAGGCGCGCATTGATCCGGCTGTTGGCCGTCGCTTCCTTGGTCTCGTAGAGGGCCGGCTTTTGCGTCGAGTTGGCCGAGAAGAAGCAGGCGAAGTCGTGGTTCTTGTAGAACGACAGCGGGATGAAGCCCAGATTCGCAAACTCGAACTCGCGCGTCTCGGGGATCAGTACCTCCGTGGGAATCTTCGGCTGCACGCCGGTGCCCAGGTCGTACAGGTGAACCGGCAGATCTTCGACCTTACCGCCCGCCTGCGGGCCACGAATCTGCACGCACCAGCCGTTGTTCACGAAGCTGCGCGTCATGTTGGCCGCGAAGGCGAACGAGGCGTTGACCCACAGGTACTTGTCGTGGTCGGGGCCTTTGACTTCTTCTTCATAGTTGAAGGCCCGCACCGGCGTCGTGTCCTTGCCGTACGGCAGGCGGCCGAGCACGCGTGGCATGACCAGGCCCACATAGCGCGCATCGTCGGTGTCCCGAAAGCTCTTCCACTTGATGTACTCGGCACGATCGAAGTAGTTGCCAATGTCCTGGATGGCGGCGACCTCCTCCATCGACTGCTTGCCAAAGAACGCTGCGCCGACCGAGCCAATGAAGGGCATATGGGCGGCCGCAGCGACCTTCGAGATGTTGCGCAGCAGCGCCACATCCTGCGGTGCGTTGGCGAATTCGAAGTCGCTCACCATCGCGCTGATCGGCTGGCCGCCCGGAGTGTCGTATTCCTCGACGTAGGTGAGGCGATACAGGCCGCTCTGGATGAGTTCGGGCGTATCCTCGAAGTCGCGTTGCAGGGCGTCTTTCGAGACGTCCAGGACTTCAATTCTGGCGTTCCGACGGAAATCCGTGCGCGAGACCAACATCTTGAGGCCGCGCCAGCGGCCTTCAAGGGCCTGGAACTCAGGCGTATGCATCACCGCATCGAGCTGGTGGCTGATCTGCCGGTCGAGCTGGCCGATATAGAAGTCGAGCAGGGACTTGTCCAGACGATCGACAGGCTTGCGCTCCTGGGCAATGAGGTTGAGCAGCGCATCCATTCCCCGTGCGACCCGTTCGTCGGCCGAGGCCTCGGACAGCGTGTCATGGTCGCGGAATGCCTCGAGCGGCCGGGCTTCTGTGACAGGCTTGAGGTTGATCTTGGTGCACAACGACGCATAGACGCTGTCGTTCTCGAGCGCGACCGCTTCAGCGGCGCCCTGGCGGGATTCGTTCTGTTTCATGGTGGTCTCTTCGTATCGCGACGTGATGGCGGAACACACGAGGGCCCGCTTGGGCTCTGTGCACTCAGGCGTGGCCTTCCGGTTGGGTGGCGGCCGTCACGATCTGCGCCAGCTCTCCGCGCAGCTTCTCCGACAGGCGCTTGTCCTTGAGGATTTTTTCGAACTCGCGGCGGAACGTGCCGTTGTCGAGCAGATTCGATTTGAGGTCGCGCAGCAGATTGCGCATCGCCAGCACGGCTTGTAGTTCGGGAATCTGGCGCGCAACCTGCTCCGGCGCGAAGTCCTTCATCGAGCGAAATGACAAGCTGACCGGTAGCTCGCTCCCATCACCCGCGAGAGTGTTCTGCGCGGTGATCTTCAGGTCCGGCGCGTAGTCCGCCAGCACCGCATCAAAATTGTTCTTGTTAATGTCAACCTTCTTGCGCTCGGCCAGCGGCGCCTGCTCGCGTCCTGCACTGAAGTCTCCGGCCACCAACAGCTTGAGCGGCAACTCGACCTTCTTCTGCGCACCGCCCGTGTGCAGATCCAAGGTGATCGAGACGCGCGACTTCGGAATTTCTCTCTGAAAGCTGTCCATACAACCCGTCCTCTCTTTGTCAGTTCCATTAGGGAGCCATACTTGGGCAGACGAATCCCAAGCGCTGTGCGATGGTCGCGGTATTAAACACGCCCCTATCCTCAGCGCAAAAGTGCGCTCCGTTTCAATTCAGCAACGAATTGCAAATATTCGTGACAGTTTCAATTGTTCAAATTCTGGATGTCGTCAATCAAAAATCCATCAAAGAATCTCTGCAGGCCGCGTGGCAATTGGTTTTTTTCAAAATCGAAACAATTCATACCGCCGAAATACGTCGATCGAATAGCCACGGGCTATTTTTTGCACCACCGCTACCCACCCCCGTCGCGACGCCATTTGCAGCCGTTTAACAGCAAATTTCGTATTTAATTTATTTTAAATCTGAAATCAAAAACTCTCATCTGCAATAGACTGCTCAATGTACGTCATTGTTTTCGGGCGATAGAATCGGCCGCCCCAAAACCCATGGACGAATTGGCATGCGGATTCATAAGCCGCTTTGGCATGAGGGACTGATCCTGACGCAACAGCATTTCCAACAGCAGGAACGTTGGAATGCCTTCGCACAGCATCAGTTTGCGACGGCCGCACTCGCGCAGCCGTGGGGTACGCTTGGGGTCGAGGTCGATGAGGAGGCGCTTGCCGCGGGGCGGCTGAAGCTCACTCGGTTGAAGCTGCGGTTTCCGGATGGCACGCCTATCGACACGACGATGGCTGATGCGCTGCCGCCCGCCCGCGATCTGACGCAGGGCGTGCCGGCCGATCTGCAAAGCATGGTTGTGCTTGCCGCGCTCGCGCTACCAGATGCAAACGGCAACAACTGTCGATTTGACGAGACCTCACTGGCACGCCCACGCCGGTCGTACCGCGAATTCGTCAAGGTCACAGACCTCAATGGCAGCGGCGACGCCGAAATCGCGGCCGAGCGCCATGCGATACGGCTGCTGTTCGATTTCGAATCCCAGGCGGACGACACAGCCTGCCCGATCGCTCGCCTGACCCGTGGAACCCACGGCCAGTTTCAAATCGATCACCGTTTCGTGCCGCCGTGCCTGACTCTCGGCGCGCACCCGTTGCACCTCGAGCGTATTCACCGTCTCGCTGACATCCTGCAGGCCAAGAGCTTGGCGCTCGGTGCACGCCGGGGCGAGCGCATTGAGCAGGTGACCGAATACGGCGTCGCAGACGTGCAGCTGTTCTGGCTGCTGCACTGTATCCATGCCGCTTGGCCGCAACTGCATCTCTTTGCTACGCACCCAAGCCGCCCGCCCGAGCACCTGTATGTGACGCTGGCGCAGTTGGCCAGCGCGTTGATGACCTTCTCCACCGAGGCGCAGCTCACGGACCTGCCGCCCTACGACCACGCGCATGCAGACGCGGTGCTCGCCAAGCTCGAATCGATGATCCGCGATCTTCTGGATGCCATCATCCCCTCGCGCGTCATCTCGATCGGGTTGACCCGCAAGAATGCGACGACCTGGAGCGGCCAATTTCTCGATGAGCGGATCATCGCGGATGCGGCCGATTGGTACCTGTCGGTCAACGCGCCAGTCCCCGTTCCCGAACTGGTCGAACAGGTCCCGCGGCTGTGCAAGATCGGCGCCCCCGACGACGTCGAGCACATCATCAATTCGGCGTTGCTGGGCATTGCACTCAAAGCCGTGCCACGCGTGCCCGCCGCGATACCAGTACGGCTGGACAACCAGTATTTCGCGCTCGACTCAGCCAGCGCCGCGCACGCCAAGATGCTCGCGGCGCGCGCCTGTCAGATCTATCTTCCAGCGTCGGTACCCGAGGCTGCACTGGAACTCTATGCGGTGCTGCGCTCATGAACGTCCTGACTTCCGATCGCCGCCCCCAAGCCCCGCTGGACCGCATGTCGGACCACGTGTCCGGGATCAATTCTCCGGCGCACCCCGGTATGCGTGACCTGCTGCGCGACACCGCCTTGCTTGTCACTTCACTTGCGCCGGGTGGCCAAGTCCAGGATGGCGAAGAATTGCGTCGAAAATGCCGGCAACTGATCGCGCAGTTCTCTGATGCGCTTGAGCACCGGGGCTATGCACCAGATGTGCGCCATGAGGCGTTGATCGCCCAGTGCGGCCTGCTGGATGAAACAGCGTTGCGGTGCTTGCCGGGTGAGTTGCGTGCGGGCTGGGAACAGCAACCGCTGCAGGTGGAGCGCTTCAACTTGCACGACGCGGGCGAAAGTGTGATCGAGCGGCTCGAAGCCCGTATGCGGGAAGCCTCGCCATCCGTAGATCTGCTCGAATGCTACGCAACGATCCTCGGACTGGGCTTCATTGGCCGCTATGCCCGCGAAGGCGAAGCGAAACGCACGGCGCTCATCACAACGCTGAACGCGCTGCTGGCCAAGCTCCGTCCGTCGCGAGAGTTGCCGTTTGTCACAGACCGCGCCGGCTGGCGCCTGGTCGACTGGTTCTACCGGCTCTCGCCGTGGGGCATCGCGGGCGTCGCTGGCTTGACCGCAGTGATCGTCTGGTTCGCGTGGTCCATGGTTCTGGACGTGCAATTGGCCCACCTCGTTGGTGTCCAGCCGTGAAATCCGACCTGCCGATCATCTCTGCTGCGCCGGCGCACATGCAGTCGGATCTCGGCCATGAGGGGCTCGGTTATCCGTCTTGCACCATGATCGCCTTTGCGGCGACGCTGGCGCTCGCGGTGATCTGGCTGGTGTTGCCGATGAGCCGCAGCGTGGCCTGGACACTCACAGTCATCATTGCTGCCGTTGCACTGACGCTTGCATGGTGGCGCACGCATCAACTCTCCCTAGCGCGCGAACAGAGTGTGCCGGTACTGGTGGCACTGGGCGCAGCAATGGCCGATATTCCCGTATCGTTGCGCACTCGGATGCCGCTGGTGCTCGTGACCGGTGACGGCCTGCCGGCATTATTCGACCAGCCCGGACACGTGCGCCACGCGCGGATCGGTGACGGCGGGATCTGGCTGCGTGTCGACCGGCCGCAGGACCTGCGCCGGCTTGCCGTCGCTGTGACGCAATGGCGGGACGGCCGCGCGCCAGACGGCGTCGTGCTGTCGATAGCCCCTGCCCTGCACGGGCAAACCGATGCACTCACACAGCAGTTACGCGTCATACGTCAGGCCGTTGCTGATGCCGGGCGTGCGCTGGGCACACGACTGCCCGGGTACATCGCGCTCTATCAGCGACTCACTACGGGCGCTGCCGGTCTGAGCACCTGGTACGGCGTGTCATCGGCGACGTGCCTGGTGGATGCCACCCGGTTTGAACCCGTGATCCGTTCTGCCGAGAGCGAAGTCCAGCATGGTGCAGGCGATCGTATCGCCGCGACCCGCGCCGCCGCCCTGACCTCGATCATCGGCTGGACACAGCGCGTCGCGGTCGATGCCCTGACAGATCGGCGGCAACCGGCTGCGCCCTGGGCGCTCTTTGGCGCCGGCTGGATCGACTGCGGACCCGCGAGCGGGCAAGACTGTCCGTGGGAGCGAGACGTCGAGACACAAACCGGCGTCATGCGTGCTGCCGCCACCGCTTCCCCGCTGCCATGGCCGCTGCCGCAACCGCTCATTGAGGCGATCCCTCAACGACATTGGATGTCGCCCCGTGTGGTGGCGTGTTTGCACGCGCTGGCGCTTCTCGCCTGTGCCGCCGCCCTGGCCTTTTGGGGTGCGGCCCGCAACAACGAGGCGTTGTTGAGCCGTATCGGTGCCGATCTGGGTCGCTATGCAAGGACCCCGGCCGCGGACGACACCGCCCGGCGCGACGCGCTGCAGGCACTGGTTGCCGACCGCGATCAGTTGGAGCGGTATGCGCGCACGGGCGTGCCGCTGCGCCTGTCCTTCGGCATGTACCACGGCGCGGCTCTGGTCCCCGCGCTCAACAGGGCAATCGCCTCGTACCAGCCCCCGGCCGCTCCTCCCACGATCGTGACGCTGGACAGCATGTCGCTCTTCGATAGCGGCCGGGCACAGCTCAAGGCCGGCTCGAACCGCGCCATGGTGGACGCGCTCGAGATGATCAAGGCCCATCCGGACAAGCGCATTCTGGTAGCGGGCCACACCGACAACGTAGGTGACGCCCGGAGCAACCTGACCCTGTCCCTCGCGCGTGCGGCGGCCGTGCGCGACTGGCTCTCGGATGCTTCCGGCATCGCGGCCACGCGCTTTGCGACCCAGGGACTGGGCGACACCCGGCCCGTGGCAGACAACGGTACATCCGAGGGCCGCGCCAGGAACCGGCGGGTGGAAATCACGCTGATTCCTGAGCTCGCGCAGCCCTAATCACTGGTTTAGCCCCCGAAGCACCGCGCTTCGGGATTTAAAAGCTCGGGGGCTGGCTCCGGGCGATGGTCGTAGTAAGAAGAGGAGAAATGCAATGGCAATTCCGGCTTATATGTGGCTTAAGGACGATGGCGGTGCCGACATCAAGGGCTCCGTGACGGTACAGGGCCGCGAAGGCAGCGTCGAGCTGGTCGCGTTCGATCACGGCGTGCACATCCCGACCGACGGTAACACCGGCAAGCTCACCGGCACACGCGTGCACAAACCGATCACGCTGACCAAGGAAACCGACGCGGCGACCCCGTACCTCTACAAGGCGGTCACCAGCGGCCAGACGCTCAAGTCTGTCGAGATCAAGTGGTACAAGATCGACGACGCGGGCAAGGAGAAGGAGTACTTCAACACCAAGCTCGACAACGTCAAGATCGTTGCAGTCAAGCCCAAGATGCACGACATCAAAAATCCCGACTACGAGAAGCACAACCATCTCGAAGACGTCGAGCTGCGCTACGAAACCATCACCTGGTCCTACAAGGACGGCAACATCATCCACAAGGACACCTGGAACGAGCGCTCGTAACGCGTTGAAGGTCTGTTGTCCTGGGCCGGTCTTCTGCACGCTCCCCCGTCCAAAACTGCCGGCCCATCCCCGCCAGTGCGCGCTTGTCGCGCATTGGCAACCCTGCTTCTGTCTGTTCTTCTCTTCAGGACGCAGCAAACTCATGGCTTCGCTCGATACGACCCACCTGCTTCGCCGACTCAATCCGCACTGCGCGAAAGCGCTCGAGGCTGCGGTGAGTCTTTGCCAAACGCGTCTTGCAGACGAGATTACCGTCGAGCACTGGCTCTTGAAGCTGATCGAGGCGGGAGACGGTGACCTCCCTGCCATCCTGACGCATTACGGCATTGACATCGATGTCGTTTGGGACGCGCTGATTGCCGCGATCGAGCACCTGCCCCGCACTCTGCGTGGCAAGCCCGCGCTATCGCCGCAACTCGCGACCGTGCTGCAGGAAGCATGGCTGCGCACGGCACGGAGTACCGAGGACGTGTTCCTGCGGTCTGGCAACCTGCTGCAAGCCATTGTCGACATGCCGCACGTGCTACGAACGCAGCGGGCGTGGCCGTTGCTTTCTGTCAGCAGCTCTCAGATCGAGCGGCTCCTGCCGCGTCTTGGTCATCGTTCGTGTGAACATCCGTCCGAAGATGCCGAAACGGGAGCGGATAAGACGAAGGCAACCCCGGCTGACCAAATCCGCCCCACGGCAGCCGCAAGCGATGCAGCGCTGTCCACCCCGCATCGGTCTGTGGAAGGCAATGCCCTCGCCCGCTTTGCGATCGATCTGACCGCCAAGGCTCGCCGGGGCGATATTGATCCCGTCTTCGGCCGGGATCGCGAAATTCAGCAGGTTGTCGACGTGCTGGCGAGGCGACGCAAGAACAATCCGATTCTCATTGGCGAGCCGGGGGTGGGCAAGACGGCGCTGGTCGAGGGGCTGGCGCTGCGTGTCGCCGAGGGTGACGTGCCCAACGTGCTTCGCGACGTGCGCATCCTCACGCTGGATCTGGGCCTCCTGCAAGCCGGCGCCGGCGTCAAAGGAGAATTCGAGCAGCGCCTGAAGACTGTGATCGACGAGGTGCAGACCTCTCCCGTGCCGATCCTGCTCTTCGTCGACGAGGCACATACGCTGATCGGTGCAGGCAACGCCGCCGGCGGCGCAGATGCCGCGAACTTGCTCAAGCCAGCGCTCGCACGCGGTGAGCTACGCACGATCGCCGCCACCACCTGGTCCGAATACAAGGAATTCTTCGAGCGCGACGCGGCGCTTGAGCGGCGCTTCCAGATCATCAAGGTCGACGAACCCAACGATGATGCGGCGTGCCTGATGCTGCGTGGACTGAAGCACCGCTATGCGGCCTATCACCGCGTGCACATCCGCGATGAGGCCATTATTGCTGCCGTGAAGCTGTCACGGCGCTATATCCCCGCACGGCAATTGCCGGACAAGGCCGTCGATCTGATTGACACGGCTGCCGCACGCGTACGCATGGGTCTCGAGTCGCCGCCGGCCCAACTGCAGCGGGCCCGTTCTGCCGTGTCGGCACTGGAGCTCGAGTACGCCACGCTAGAAGACGACATGCATGCCGGCATCAAGGACGGGCCAGCGCGCCTTGCCGCGCTCGACGCGGCGCTGGTGAGTGCAAGGAAGGAGCTATCCGACCTGCAAGCACGCTATGACCACGAACTCGCGCTGGTTCGGTCCCTACATGCGCAGCGCCACACCGATCCTCCGGTGCGCGATGAGGCTGCGTTTGCCGAAACGTGGCAGGCGCTTGCCCACGCTCAGGGCAAAGCGCCCTTGATCTTTGCCGATGTCGATACGCAGGCGATCGCACGCGTGGTCGCCGAATGGACAGGGGTGCCTGTCGGCAATCTCGTCGAGGATGAGCTACAGAGCCTGCTTACTCTCGAAACACAGCTAGCCCAGCGCGTAGTCGCGCAGGACGACGCGCTGAGCGCGCTCGCAGAAAGCCTGCGTACCGCCAAAGCAGGGCTCAAGAGCGAACACACGCCGCTTGGTGTGTTCCTGCTTGCGGGCCCCTCCGGGGTCGGTAAGACGGAGACCGCCTTGGCGCTCGCTGATCTGCTCTTTGGGGGCGAGTCGGCGTTGACCACCATCAACATGTCCGAGTACCAGGAGTCGCACACGGTGTCGCAACTCAAGGGCTCGCCCCCCGGCTATGTAGGCTATGGCCGCGGCGGCATTCTCACCGAGGCCGTCCGGCAACGACCGTACAGCGTGATTCTGCTCGATGAGGTCGAAAAGGCCCATCGCGACGTGTTGGACATCTTTTATCAAGTATTTGATCGCGGCATGATGCGTGACGGCGAGGGGCGCGAGATCGACTTCCGCAACTGCGTGATCCTCATGACGTCCAATCTCGGCAGTGCGCAGATCGACGAGCTGAGCGCCGAAAACCCTGAGGCGACGCAGGCGGAACTCCTCGAAGCCATTCGTCCGCAGTTGGTCGCGCACTTCCAGCCCGCCCTGCTCGCCCGCTTCCAAACGCTCGTCTACCGGCCGCTTGATGTGGTGGCTCTCGCCTCCATTGTGCAACTCAAGCTTGTCAAGGTCGCAGACCGGTTGCGCCGGCAGCATGATGTCGAGTTGACGTGCGACACCTTGTTGATCGATGCGATGGCCGAACTGTGTCTGGCCCGCGAATCCGGGGCGCGCAATGTCGATGCGTTTCTGAACCAGCGCATCCTGCCAACGGTGTCGCGAGAACTGCTCACACGCATGGCCAGCGGCGCGGCACCCGCGAGGATCGCGCTGTCGAGCTCATCGGGAGGCAGCCTGACGATCGATTTCATCGACCGCGACGAGGCAGCCCGCCCTGTTGTGCCGGCACCGGCTATCGCGTAGCGGGGACGCAACCATGCCGGCGGGACCGTCTCTCTACGACATGTTACTTGGCCAGATCGGTGGTGAGCCGATCGAAGCCTACGACGATCGGACGCTAGAGTGCTTGAGCGTGCAGCAGAATGTGCAACGCATCCTGAACACGCGAGCCGGTGCGCTCAAGCACCTGCCCGATTACGGCTTGCCGGACCTGACGAACATCTACAAGACGTTGCCGGCTTCGGCCCATCTGCTCAAGCAGCAGATGGAAGCAACGCTTCTGATATACGAGCCGCGTATCCAGTCGATCGACGTGGAGATCCTGGAAAACGATGACCCCGGGATCCTGGTGGGCTTCGAGATGACGTGCCACCTGAAGAAGGCTGGACTGGTGCGCTTCGGCACCTACTTTGAGCCGCCGGGGCGCATGCGTGTGCAGCAGCGAATCGTAGAACACAAGTGATGCGAAGAACACCGAGTCGTCGGCTATACCGACGTGAGCGTCGGCAACTTCGTCATTTGTATTTGTTAAAGCCGCCGGGATGCAGTCCCAGCGCCAGTAACTACGGTGTCCATAGTCTTACTACCAGAGGTAAGCAGGGACGACACCATTTAGAACTCGAAAACTCCCGCGACGGCGGTGCTCCTCAAAGACGGCGACTGCCTCCAGATCCGGTATCAAAACGGCGACTCAGCTTGCCAAGGGCACTGGTCTTGTCCAGCGCGCGGCGCTTGCCCGAACGCATTGCGCGTGGCAGTCCATCTCCAACCTTGGGGCTCATCGCGCTTGTTCACGCCTTAGTAACTCGCCTCGCCAAACACGTCGGCCACCTCGCCATGCTGCAAGGCATGCGCTGCGTAACATCGTCGACGTTCGCAGCCGTACTCACGACGGTATGGACCAAGCCCGAGCTTGGCCGATTGGATCAGGCTCATGACAGCAGCCGCGCGTTGACCGACGCTCAATGAGCCTGCGAACAACCAATTGGAGCGGCCCAGCGCAACCGGACGTATCTGTCGCTCGACGCAATTGCTGTCGCTGGGCACCGCTGGTTCGTCGAGGTAACGCGTAATGGCCGACCACCGTGTAAGGCTGTAGTCGATGGCCCGCACGATCGTTCGAGAGGCTCGTCAGAACTTATGACGCAAGCCCACAGCCACACCGAGCATCGTGCGCTGTCCGTTGCCCAGCGCGTAGTTGTTGCCCAGCGACAAACTGTTGGCGTAGATCGTCGCGATCGACTCAAGCATCAAGCCGGCGTTCTTGGCAAAGGCCGTGGTCAGGTAAACGTCGGTGCGCTTGGAAAAGGCATAGTTCGCCATGAAGGCAATCTGCCACGGGTTGGCGACATGTGCATCACCAAACAGGCTCTTGACGTTGTCATAGTTGTATTCCAGCGTCAGGCCGATGGCCGGGGTGACCTGATAGTTGGCACCGATCCAATAGAAGTCGTCACGCTGGATGAGCGCATCGGCCGCATTCCTGCTCTGTCCCCAGCGGTAGCCGCCCATGACTTTGGCCGGACCAACGGTATAGCTCGCGCCGATCACGGCCTTCTTGACCGTGCCGCTACCAGCGCCGATGGTCGGGTTCCACTGGTCATAGCCGATGGTTGCGCCGAATGGGCCGGCAGCGTAGACCATCGCTGCGCCATAAGCCGAGTCACGCCGGAACTGCCCCGGCACTTCGCCATTGCCACCGACCGGCGTTGCCACACCGACCGTGGCCGGCAAGGCAAGGCCAACGCCGAAGGACCAATGTGCCAGCGCAGTGACCGGGCCGAACTGGCCCGAATACTTCACCGTGTTGTCTTCGCGAAAGTTCGCTCCGGATTGCAGCACCGCAGGTTCGTACTGCGTGGCATATGCCGTGGGCGAGAAGTTGGCCAGGGCCTCGAACATGGAAGTGTATTGGCGGCCCAGGCTGAACTGACCGATGCCCTCCCTCTGCACGGCGACATATGCCTGGCGTCCAAACAGGCGGCCACTCTGTTGCAACGTGCCCGTATCAAGATTGAAGCCACTTTCCAACACGAACAGGGCTTTCACGCCATTACCAAGATCTTCGGTGCCGCGAAGGCCCCACCGCGATCCTGAGACGCCACCGGAATTCATGCGATAGACGTCATTGGATGGGCCTCGGTTGAATTGGTTGGCAGCAGTCGGCACCGCACCAACGTGGTTGACGTATTCCACGTTCATGTCTACCACGCCGTAGAGCGTGACTGCAGACTGCGCAAGAGCGCCCCCCGAACACGCAAGCAGCGCGGCACCGGTGATGTTCCCCAGTTTCATATACAAGTCTCCTCCGTTTCTTTTTGATTAGTGGCCGCTACGTATTTCTTATTTTGCCTGCCCGTGACGGCGCGTAGCTTTTTGCGGGCACGCCGTCGCCATTCTGGCAATTCGATGGTGTCGCCTGCCATGGGATATCTCGGCAGGCGAGCAGTCGCAGATCAACCGACGCGCTTCACCACGGGTGGTTTCCAGGTTCCATCAAGGGCTGCGGGCATGGGCAGGTACAACCGAAGGTTCATCGAAAAGCCGCCAGTCCCGGGCGTGGGCAACCAGTTGGTTTCGGCACCCGTCGGAGGATCGCGCTGGATGACCAAATCCAGCGAGCCATCTGCGTTGTACTTCAGCGGATCACGGTCGCCGATGGCGAAACGGTTGATCGAATTGGCGGTAAAGAACTGTCGGCCGTTGTACATCGTCAATGACCAAAAGCTGCGCGCCGGTGGCAACTGCGCTTTGTCAAAGTGAATCACGTACTTCGCTGCACTATCAAACGGTGCGCCGTCCGCGTCGGTCATTGCGAATGGATAGATGGCGTCCTCGACGGGGTTGGCTCCCAGACCCGCGAAGGCAATCATCGCCCGCCGGAGGTAGTCGGTACCGTATGTGCCGATCGGGTTGCCAATCATTCTCCAGCCGTTGGCCACGGAACCGGCGCGCGGCAGCGCCTGGGCGATTTCCTTGCGCGCAGCCGCCGGCGCTGCGCGAAGTGCAGCCTGCGTGTCCGGTGACAGCCGATCCATGTTGAAGGTCTGCCCCGGCACCAGCCCCACGCGCGCAATGCGATCCAGCATCGGGTAGTCATTTGCGTGCGGAGAGTTGTTCTTCAGCAACTCGGCGAACAGGGCGAAGTAGCTCGCGGCGTCCATTTTTGCCACCTGCTCCACCGGTGCGCTCATATCCTGCTGTGGGTTGACCGAACCCTTGGGCGGCACGTATCCCCGCTTGCCCCATGCACTGAGCGGTGTCGCCTTGAGGCCGGCCTGGAATTGATGCACGGATGCATAGTCTGCGACGCCATTGGTTTGCGTGCGGCCAATCATCCAGCCCACAGGGGTCGGTGAGACATAAGCCGGCGTGCCCGCCGGCAGTTTGCCGTGCCAGCGCGGGCCAACAATGGCGAACTGCTGTGTGCCATTCCCTGTCGTGCGTGTACCGGCAGAGGTGAAGACATCCGTCCACATGTCAAGCGCCGGCAACAAGTAGTAGCGGCCACCGGAATCCGGAACGGAGATGATGAGCGGCTCGCGCGTGACGTCGAACCACAGCGTTGAGTACAGCGTGTCTGCATTCGGGCGGACCACCGCGTCGAACTTGTCGTCGGGGAAAACAGCCGCGTGCGCGAAATGGTTCATCGGCGCGCGCATGCCGTTCTTTAGATCCGGTACCTCGACATTGGTGAAAACACGTCGCGTCACCTCCATCAGCACCATGGGATAGGCGTAGATGTAGGCTTCCTTGGCAATGTCCTGTGCATCGGCAACACCCGGCGCTACCGGCCCGGCATGTGCTTGAAATGCGGCCATGCCAAGCAGCGCGACAAGCGCGCGCCGCATCCATGATGTTTGATTCAGTGCAATCATGTCTCCTCCTGTCTTTTTTTTGAGGCAACTCAGACGAGCCGCCGATCAACCTTCAAAGGTTGACAGATCCTTGGGCCGGATACCGTTGGCCTCGCAGTAGTTGAGGTAGCGCTCCATCGACGTCTTCCAATTCTCGACCGCGATGATGTTGTCCTTGTCGTCGAGGTAGAGCAGCTCGCCAACCACGATGTTGAAGGTGATGATCTCCGGACCTTCGGTGTACGCCGCCTGAGGTGTATGCCGCGTGGAGGCCGTCTCGTAGACAACGCTGCCTGCGTGAGCGATCCAGTCATGTTCCCTGTAGCGCCAGCTTCCTTGAACGGTGTAGACGATGACCGTGCCGGTGTGATGATGGCGCGGCATCTCCATGCCGGCGGGCGCCTTCAACAACGTGATGGTCTCTCCCCGCACCGGATCGATCTTGAAGTACTTGATCATCACGTCGTTGCTGTACGGCGCAAACGGCATCCAGGGGGTGTCGTTACCGTCAAGGCAACCGGTGTTGATGGATTCGAACAACATGGACTGTCTCCTGTGGTGTTGCCTCATCCATGTCGGAATCGGCTTTTTGGGTGCCTCCATTTTCGAAGAGAGCCCATGCGGGGACTTGTCTTTTTCAGACAGCCATCTATCATTTTCGGACAGCGTATCGACGCTTCGCCCCAGTGTTGAATCGAAGATGGACCGGGTCCAATCCAGTGGTGGCAGCCACCCATGCCGCCTGATGGGATCGAGGCTGAAACACCGCGCAAGACCATGCCCAACGCACAGATAAAAGCCGCCGCCCGCCCCTTATTGCCCGCCCGCTATTTCCTGTTGCTGGGGGATTACCTCAAGTCTGCAGGCACCTCGCTTGGCGAAGTGCTGCACGCCATCGATATGGATCCGGACCAGCTCAAGGATACGGATTTCAGCCTCACAGCGCAGCAACTCGACCGGTTGCTGGTAGAAACCCAGCGCTTGACAGGGCGCAGCGACCTTGGCTTCGAATGGGGTTGTCGTCTCAAGCTGAATTCGCACGACATTCTTGGGTATGCGATGCTCTCGTGCCCAACCCTAGACCACGTGCTGCGCCTGTCTTCTCGCTACTACAGGCTGCTGACACCCATGTTCAGCATGAGCTATCAACGCAAGGGCAACCACGCGGAAATCGTCTTCCGGCCAGCGCTGCCGATGCCCAAGGAAACGCTCAACCTGATCCAGGAAGCGATCGCAGTTTCGACGCATCTGCAGTGCAAGTCCTTGCTGCAAAATCCTTCATCTGTCTATGACATCTACATGTCGATGGAAGCACCGCCGCACGCAACTCGCTATCGGGAATTGGTCCCCGCACGCGTGCACTTCGGCGCCTTTGCGCTGCCAGAGATACGCCTCGTTGCCGACACATGGAGTCTGGACGCGCCGCTTCCGATGGCCGACGCTCACGTGGTGCGAATGGCGGAGGCCCGATGCCGCGCGCTCCTGCAAAAGTACAATGAACAGGAAAGCTGGACCGAATGGGCCGTCATGATGCTGAGCGAAGCCGAGGATGACCAGCCAACGCTGAAGGAGCTTGCCGGTCTGCTCGGCATCTCGTCACGTACACTGGACCGCTATCTGAAGAAGGAAAACAGCAGCTTCCGTAACCTAGCCGTCGAAGTGCGTGACGAACGTGCGCGCAAGCTGCTGGCTGACGGCCGACTTCCGATTTCGCAAATCGCCTACCGACTCGGCTTCACCGATGTCGCGAACTTCAGCAGAGCCTTCCGGCGCGCCAACGGCGTCAGCCCCTCTAGTTTTCGTGGCGCCGCCAAGGCAAGTCGTGGGTGACATTCGCAGCCGCAAACTTGCCGCCCGTCTCACAAAAGGGGCGGTGCCTTCTCGCGTTACAAGGCCTCCCCTGTAAGCGGCAGAACCCATGCTCATCCCAAGATCAGTGATGCGCACGTCGAACCGTAAGGGGTACTCGTCTGTAAGCGCTCTTTTCGGGCCTCCTCGCGAGCTACGAGCGCGCGAGGTAGAACTGTGTCGGCATCAACTCCAAGGCTGTAAGGCCTCGTAATCGTCAGCGGTCTGAACTCTTGGTAAGAGCTGGAGCACAGCTATAAGATACCGGTACGGATCAACGCGCCGTCGTTGGCCTTGGCAGTTATGCCGGATGCCCCGCTATGCCGCACCGACAGACATAAGAACGCATAGCATGGGGTTCGTGAAGGAGCTTTCAGCATAGTCTGGAAGACTATCCACTAAGCGGCGGGAGAAGCGACAGACATGGGCATCGAAGCCTACGCTATCGCCAACCTGCAATGTTGGAGCGGCCTCGCCAAAGGCCACTGGGTATTACAGTGCACTGTCAACAAGACGCCTGGCGAATTTACGTGTCGCGTGTGGCCTCAGCCATTGGCTCGCCTGCAAACACCTTGGCGACCAGGAGATCGACTAACAGACGGTAGGTTCGTATCTGTCGATTCGACAACGACATCTGAGCTTGTGTCCCTGTCATCGGCCGCCATAATGAGGTTGCTCAGCCTACTCTGCAGATAGGAGCGAGTCCGCCGGCAGACGACAGACGACAGACGACAGACATGACCCTGACAGTCAGTCCAGATATGTGATCGCAATCTCGACTACTGGCATGCTTCCATTCGCGCCAGCTGCCCTTTCCGATTGCGTCATTGGCCGCACTCGGCAAACACGGATTGAGCCGACCGCGTAAAGCAAAAAAGAGCGCCGCGTACGGCAAGTTGGCGGTTTGCGCTTCGAGCTGGCACTTACCAGAGAAGAAGGGTTGCGCTTCAAACTTGAGACGGTCTCCTGGGACCTAGAGAAGGCTCGTGGCCCCAGGGCTCTCTAATTCTTTAACAATTTCGTGCCAATTTTCTCATTACAGATGGGCTGCAGTACCCCACTTCGCCGGAAGGTTCGGCAACTGAAGCTTAGTGGTGGGCAGACTGCAGGAATCTTGTGTAACCGGGGAGTAATTAGTCCCACCAGCCATATTCACGCAGAGACCGCTGGATCGCGACTGGATCCTGTAAGTCCCATCATTATTATCGACAATGCTCCACTGATCGTTGAAAGAATTATCGTCCTGGCATCCATACTGAATCAATTTTTGCCCCGCAGCAGTCGAGTTACCGGAGACATTGAGGCAAAGATTACCGTTTTTGACAACAATATGATAGTAATCTGCCGTGGGAATCAGATTCCAGGTATCATTGTCTTGACCTTGACAACCCCACTGAATCAGGTTCACGCCTTGTCCAGTAGACCAACCCGGCTGGTTGACACATGTCCCACTGGACGAGCGAATTGTGGTGGGCAGATTTCGATTCCAACTTACGATGGAAGCAGCGCTTGGCAATATATATTGTCCAGATTTCTGCGCTAGGAATGAGGCTTGAAGCATCGAACTCATCGGATAATAATTAATACTTCCGTTGGAATTGAATACCGGGGGAGTAAGAGTGACCGGCGACGACAAGGGAAGCGTCTTCTTTGCCACATTGGCAGGAGCTAACAACGAGTCACCTTTGTAGTTCCCATTACCAGAAATATAAAGCGTCGCCATTGTATTTGCCGGATTGGAGACTGTGACGGAATCGATGGTCACAGATTGAGCAAATCCATTGTGATTATCATTCAGAGGTACCACGCTCTGTGAGAGCAGGGCTGCTTGTGCGCCCGCAGTAAAAAAAACGGTTCCAAGCAAAGCGCTTAAGCAATTAAGATATTTTTTCATAACAACCCTCATTTTGTCATTGACTTTTTTAAAACATAAAATATTGACTCCCGCCACCATGCATCCCCTTAAAGCAACAAGACATATTAAGCAGATATCACCGCGACCCTGGCCAATTTCTCCACGGATCCCACCACGCTTTTTATTAATGGAATGAAAAGTTATCCCATCTAACATGACACGGAAAGACTTCCAAATTCATTACGCGTGCCAAGTGCGTACGGTTGAATTTTATGTACGGAAACGTGATGGCTCGTTAACCGTACGTGAATTGCTTTCACGAAATGAAAAAAATTGACTCATCCAAAGAGTTGGGACTGTCGTTCGTTTCGTCCCGTTCTACCAACAATGCCGGGCCTCGACGGACCGATGACGAACATGGGGACGTTTCAACAGGCTCCTTACTGTCGCAGCACCTCGGCTGGATCCATCCGTGCTGCGGACAACGACGGCCAGAGGCTAGCACCCAAGCCGCATAGCACAGCAACGCCCGCAGTCAACGCGAGCGCGGAGTACACGGGCAGCCACGTCCAACCCGACCACGAACACCATATGCGAGTCACCAGCAACGCGGTCAGCCACCCCATCACGATACCAACCATGGCAATGGCCATGGTCTCCATGATCAGTTGACAGGCAATGTCCGCCGGTTGGGCGCCGATCGCGAGACGCACACCGATCTCCATTTGTCTGTGCTTTACCGACACCAGCACTGCATTACCCATCGCTACGGCCGATAGCGCGGCAATCACACTCCCTAGCAACATTGCCATCTGGTTGACTGTGTCGGCAGTACTCTTAATCTCCCCAAGTGAGTCCCACGGCGTATAGACCCTGACCGACAACTGGGGATACCGTTGAGAAAAGAATGCACGCGTCTGCGCCGAGGAACGTAAGACCCTGTCATATTCTGCTGACCGCAATCGCAGTTGGATAAAGTTGCGCGCATTGCTAACCGGCAAAGCATCGAAAACGCGAGCGGGCACCCACAATGCAGTGCGAGCTGGATCGACAGCCAGCGTTATCGCTCCCTGAAGATAGAACCGACCAATGGTACGCAACTGCACCCCTGCGGGAAGCACCGTGCGAAGCGAGGGCTGCGGCATCTGATCGGAATCAACGAGACAAACTTGCTCGTTCGTATCACGCTCGCGAAATAATGGATCAAGCACCAACTGAGGCATCAAGATGCGAACCGCTTGCGCATCACTGCTCACAAGCTGAGTAGAACGAATATGCACGCCATCGCTCACCAGCGCCTCGCCAACACTAAACGTAGTGATATCGCCTGCCCCGCTCACGGCATCCTTGAGTTCTTGCAACACGTGAGGTTCCAGCATCACGCGCGGCGTTCCCGCTACCCGGAATATGAATGAAACCTGAAGCACGTTAAAACCAGCGTCTGCCACGCGTGCTTTCGCGGCCTCCAATCCGAGCGCTGCGAGGCTCAAGGTCGATGCCATGATCGCTAGCGAAATCGCCATGCTGAGCGCGCTCGTTGCTGTGAACGCCGGCTGCCGGCGCAAATGCATGAATGCTAGTGTCGTATTGCGCCCCAGCAACCGGGCTGCCCGGATCCAAGAGTTCAGCATAGTGACATCGCCACGGACCGCCACGGATCGGAAACAATCCGGCCACCATCAATATGGATTACGCGATCACAACGCCGGGCCAACGCATGGTCGTGCGTAACCAACACGACTGCCAAATCCTGCTCGCGCCGGGCTTGGTCGAATAAGCCGAATGCCGACGAGGCAGTTGCCGGATCGAGATTTCCAGTGGGTTCGTCCGCGAGCAGCAGCGAAGGCGCCCCCACCAGCGCACGCGCAAGTCCCACACGCTGCTGTTGTCCAGCAGAGAGTTGCCAAGGATGTTTGTTTACCTTGTCTGCGAGGCCCAACTGCGCAAGTTTCTGAGCTGCACGCTTGCGCGCCGCAGACCAGCCAAGATCGCGATACACCAGAGGCAGTGCCACATTGTCGAGAGCGGAGAACTGAGCGAGCAAATGAAAAGCCTGGAATGCAAAGGCGATCTTCTCTTGCCTCATCACCGCACGCCGGTCTGCTGCATGGGACGCGGTGGCGTAGCCATCAAGCCAATATTCACCTTCAGTCGGCCGGTCCAGCAGACCCAGGATATTGAGCAGAGTCGTCTTACCAGAACCGGACGGTCCGATCAATGCCACAAGTTCGCGCCGGCCAATACACAGATCGACTGCGCACAGCGCATGTGTGGAGCTCGCATCAATCGTCGTTTTGACGTCATACGCCCGCCCAATGCCGCGCAGGCGGCACAGGATATCGGGACCCGTTGTGTCAAAGGGCATCACTGTCCTGCACCGGAACATCAACACCGAGTTCTTGCAGCAGCGTGCCACGCGCACGCCAAAGCCCCAGCTGCGCTAGGTACACGTCCGCCTCGGCCTGCTCTAATGCGACTTGAGAGGTCGCACGTGTGGAAAGCGCTGTCTGCCATTCAAGCAGCGTGGAACGACCCGCACGCAACCGTGCGTCCTCGTCTTCCAGCACTTGTGTCGCGAAACGCAACTGCTCACGCGCAAGCAGTAGTTGGCGCTGCGCACTACCAACAGACAATGCGGCCGATTGCAGTTGGACCGACGCTTGCGCACGCGCCTGCTCGAGATCGCTCTGCGCCTGCCGCACACGATAGCGGGAAGCCGTCAAGTTGGCGTGCGCTTCGTAGTCGTTCAGCGGCAAATTCAGCGACAGTCCAACGCTCCAGTTGACCGAGGGCCCTACGCCCTGAACCCGCGAATAGCCGGCCAAAACCGACAAATCTGGCTTAGTTGCATTGAGCGCCACGTCCTGCGCCAACTCCGCATCCTCGAGAGCCACGCGTCGGATTATGATTTCCGGCAAGTCACGATCATTATCGGTGCGCAGCGTTGCATCTTGTCGTGCCAGGTTCACGCGTGGGGACTGCAACCGCCACTCCCGGCCCAGGGGACAACCAACAAGCGGCGCCAGGGTCAGCATAGCCGTCTGGTGGAGTGCGCGCGCACTGTTCAGGCTCGTCTCACTTTGACTCACTGACAACTGGGCGCGACGTAAGTCCGCTGCTGGACGCACACCCGCTGCGAGGTAATGCTCCATGGCATCACGAACGTTGCGCGCGGCCTTTAGCGCATCCTCAGCCACTATCAACTGCTGCTGCGCCGACAGTGCCTGTACGTAGCCGTTGGCAACCGCTACGGAGTCATCCGCTAGATTCACGGCATACTGCAGGTAGGCTACCTGCCGGGCGCGTTGCGCCTGGCGCTGCGCTGCCGTCGCCACACGCAGTCCTGCGCCCTTAAGTAAGGGCTGCGAAAGTGTCAGAGTAACCTGAGGTTGATTCGTTATCGCAAACGTACTGGGCTGTATTTGTTGCCTGCTATTGGCCACATCCAGATCGAGGCGCGTGCCAATGGGTCCTTGCCAACTTGTCCTGACGCCCGCTTGAGCCGTGTAGGTGGTTGTCAACCACCGGGCACCCTCGCTGTCCATCCCGAATGTGCCAGATGCTTGGGTTTTCAGCGTTTGCGCGTAAAGGGACACTCGGGGCACGAATGGTCTATCCGCAACGACGTCCAATTGAGCTAATTCCGCATAGAGCTGAGACCTTAATGCTGTGCGCGTCGGACGTAACGCGGCCCAGCGCAAGGCTTGCTCAATACTGAGCACATCGCCCGGCGCTGCACACTGCTGCGCCGTGTCGTCCGGCACATAAGGCGCAGCGGATGCGGTGATGTGAAAAACTGGCAGTAGAAAGAGCGCGGCCATTATCAGATCGATGGCCGCCCTCGCACATCTGTGGCCGCTCACTTGATCACCCGCGCCACGGTCTCACCTGGCGTCAATCCCACGCCGATCCAATAGCTGCCCCCGTCCTCACTTCCGAAAACCTCACGCCGACTCCATGCGGGAGCCCCAGCGCCTTTGGCACGAACGTAAACAAACGTGCGCTCGCCCTTCCGTACAACAGCACTGGTAGGCACCTCCAATGCCTTGGTGGGCTGCTGAACACGCACATCAACTTCCGTATCCAACACCCAAGCCGCGGGTATCTGCGAACCAGTAGCGATGCGAACCACGAGGATGGGGGCGCCTTGCAACGACGGCCCAGCAGTTGCCCCGCCCTCCATACCAACATCCCCCGATGCCTGGGTTGCATTTAGCGAGACAACAACGCCGTGGAGTTCCGCTTCCGGCAAAGCGCTGGCACCTATCCCGGGACCCGCCGCTGTTGGCTGTAGAGGCCCGTTCGCCCCGAGCAGGGCAGCACCTTCGCTGCGGCTCACCACCACTTGCGTGCCGACGGTGAACTGGCGCTCGGCCTCAACATCGCGAACGATGCGTAACTCCACCTGCGGGTCGCCGTGCGACTCAAGTATGGCAAGCTCGGAGCCGCGCTTGACCAAACCGTCAGCTATATCTGCTACCCACCGCACCCGACCGTCAAACGACGCATGCACTTCTAGCGCCGCGCGCTTGTTCGCTTGCTGGCGTTGTAGTTCCTGCTGCACGGTCAGCTCGCTTTGCCAGTCTGCACGAGTTAGGCCCGCCAACCCCTTGGCAGCGACCAAATCCCGATTCATTCCTTCAAGCTGAGCCTTGGCGTCTTGCTCGCGTTGCTCAAGTCCCTGTAGCTCCAGCCGTGAAATCAAGCCGTGCTGGAACAGCTCGCGCTGGGTCGCGAGTTCCGCTTGCAGGCGCGACAGTTCCACGCGCACCCGGTATTCAGCCTGCTGGGCATGTAGCACCTCCGCCGGCTGCGCCTGCAGGTTATAGCGTAGGCGCGCAATCTTGCGCGCCGTTGTTAACTGCTCATTGAAGAGTGCGTTGTCGCGCAGGCGCAGCAGCAACTCACCCTCATGAACTGTGCGGCCGTACGCCAGCTTGTTTTCCTCAACCTCCGCATCGACAGCAGCGACAATCACCTGCCTCCGAGCGGCCACCAGCTTACCGGCCCACCTCTTGACCATATCCACTTCGCGTAGTGCCCCCACCTCTACCGCGGGCAGATCGCCTTGCAATACAAGAGGAAGCTCAGCTTGCATCACCCGAGCGGATCGAACAGAGGGCTCCGATCCAAAGAAATGACGAAATGCGAGCGCAAGCATCAGTAAAACCATGCACGTCGCAGCAGGTCGACGAATTGATTTAGATACGTGCAAGACAAATAAAGGGCGACAGTCTAACGATAAGCGGAGCGCGTCTGCTCTACGCTTTCATGGTGTTTGGTAAAGATGCATGGATATTGCGCGCTCAACTTACGCCATGCTTTAGCATCTACACGTAAGTGGTGAACATGAATATCAGAGATCTGCGAGATGCTCTCATGCACGAAGAACTCGCCCCGTTGGACTCGGGCTTTTCATCCATTCGTCCATCGATATATCTGCTGTAGTGAACTGCCTACTCTCATAGGAGTTTGGCGTCTGCTGCGCTGAATTGGCAGCCAGCAGGCTTCCTCATCGCATCGTGTGTGAACGCACGATGCCTTTCGCGTGCCGGCATACAACGGCCAAGCTCGGAACTCGCGTAGAAGAGAAAAACTCGAGAGAGGCACAGCAACCTCGCCCCCTCCCGAGTCTCAACGGCTCAAGGTATCAGCAATCAGCCGCGCGTCCACGCCGAAGTGCGATTCGGCGTCACTTGGGAAGTGAACTCGCCAGCGACGATAGTCCGGGTGGCCACGTATTTCACGCCGTTATAGGTAACGGCAGCGCCAGCGCTATAGCCCTTGCCAGCCTGCCAGGTGCTGGCGGATGCACTGGACGCAGGTTTCGGGGCGAGTACCGCGCTACCAACGAGACCGCGATCATCCCAGCTGTTACCGTAATACCAGTGGTTGCCCGGTGCGGGTGCGGAACCAAAGCTCTCACAGCCATTCCAGCACTGCTGGAAAACGCGACCAAAACGTTCAACAGCAACGCCAGGGCCATACCCAACGGAATCACTATACTGCGGATAAGCCATAGCTCCAGCCGCAGCGCCCACCGTAACCGCTGCAACAACGCATTTCAAAAGAGTAGTCTTCTTCATTTCTAAATCTTCCCGAGTTTTTTAAATTTATGCCTGATCTTGGACTGAAAGCGCATCAATCACATCCACTCATCCGCGACCTCCGTGATCGCAGAAGATCAAGCACCCTCCCCCAAAGAGAACGCGCCAAACCAGAAGGGAGCGACCTAGCGCCACACTGCGACGAAGCTCAGTGCGCGGGGGCAGCGTCCGCTAAATGACACTGTAGGATGCAATGTAGAGAATCCTCCTAACTCAAATGCAAATGCTTGTTGCAACAGATGTTTGGTTACAAAGCAATCGCACTATCCAAAGGCACTGACGCCCCCACAGGGAAGGTAGCGGGCTTGCGCTCTGGAATGCGGGGCAACAAGGGGAAAGAGCTACCGGTGAGACGCTGAACCTATCCTTGCAAGCAATGCAGAGAAGGTAAGCTCGTATCACTACCCTACGGGCAAGCCAAGCTCGAGCAGGCTGTCGGTGATGCTGGGAAAGGAAGCCGGAGAACGTGAAGGCAGTCCTGTAACCTCACGCTGCCCTACCTTTTTAAGGTGATGTCAGTGAAGGTTCCGGTGACCAAGCAGCGCTTTGGGAAGGCGCCTTTACCGGTCAAGGCCAATAGTTCGAAGCCAAGCCTGGGACGGCGCGCGTCAAGGTGCTGGCTTTGAAGAAAACTTGAACGGGTAATGGAGAAGAAATGCAAGGGAGCCAAGGCGCCCTGAGCCCACTCCCGTCAAGAGATCACCGGAAGCTTCCAACCGGAAGTCGACCTGCTCAAGATGGTGTTGATCAAATACATGCCAAGGACATAGCCATGACTCTGCCCTCACTGGAACCCTTGCACGCGGCATCTTCTTCACCACAAAAACATTCGCGTGCCCATGCCTGGCTTGTCTTCGCGCTGGTCTTCATGTTGCTGCTGTCAGACTACATGTCACGGCAGGTGCTTAACGCGGTCTTTCCACACCTGAAGCAGGATTGGGGGTTGTCAGACACACAGCTTGGATCGCTGAGCGGGATCGTCGGTCTGATGGTGGGAATGCTGACGTTGCCGATCTCGCTGATGGCCGATCGCTGGGGACGCACGAAAAGCCTCGTACTGATGGCGTTGCTATGGAGTCTAAGCACGCTCGCGTGCGGGCTCTCGGCCAGCTATGGGCAGATGATGGTAGCGCGGTTTTTTGTGGGTGTTGGCGAGGCTGCGTATGGCAGCGTCGGACTCGCCGTGATTCTCTCGGTTTTCCCGGCCTCCATGCGCGCGACGCTCACGGGTGCCTTTTCCTCCGGCGGCCTATTGGGCGCCGTGCTCGGTATAGCGGTTGGCGGCACAGTAGCAGCCCGATACGGGTGGCGCGCAGCATTTATCGTCATGGCACTGTTCGGGCTGCTGGTAGCTCTGCTCTATGCGCTTACCGTGACAGAGCGCAAGCTCGTTGGGCATCTCGCGGGAAGCACGCCCACGCAGACCGAACTGGCGCCGCCGCCGGCGACCGCGGCAGTATTGCGGGAACTCTTTGGAACCTGGTCGTTGATTTGCGTCTATGTCGGTAGCGGCCTGCAGGTATTCATCCTTTACGCTTTTGTAGCATGGACGCCAAGCTATCTGCATCGCTACTACGATATGGCACCGGACAGGTCTGCAGTCATGGCTGCGACACTGCTTGTTGTCATCGGTATCGGCATGATCGTGTGCGGAGTGGTGACCGATCGGGCGAGTCGTGACCAAGCAGCACGTAGGGCCACGCTTGCTGCCACCTATTGCCTGCTATCTGCCGCGCTCATCATGGCCGGTCTGTTCTGCGCACCTGGAGCTGCGCAGTTGATGTTGCTGGCGGCCGGTTTGCTGCTGGGTGCTGGCATTTGGGGAGCCGCTGGCGCAACGGTTACCAGCCTGATTCAACCCAGGCTACACGCGACAGCGCTGGCAATGCTGGCAATGCTGGCACTTACGATCAATCTGCTGGGCGCCGCTTTGGGGCCGTTCCTGACCGGCGTACTTGCAGACCACCTCGGCCTGCACGGCGCTCTCCAATGGGCAACCGTAGCCCCGCTTGCCGCTGCGCTTGTTTTGGCAATCGGTCGGTACTGCTATCCACTTGGGGAACAACATGTACCTCAACGTCAGACGAGGCCTCAAGTCGATGTGGAATATCCGGACGTTTGACGATGTCCCTCGATTGCCACGGCTTTTTCGGCGATAGCGATCCTATCGTAGAGGACCATCCCGCCAGCAATTCACAACGACTGTGTCGACCCATTTACGAAATAGGACCTCGCTTTTATCTCAAGTGGCCACTGATGTCGTTAAGCCCGTTCGAGGTCGCTCGCGCCCCTTCGCGCCGAAGATCGCCAAGAATCCCGAAGACCGACAAGGTCTTGCCTCCCCGAGGGCCTTCGTGGCGGTCTTCGGCAGGCAACACCCTCTTTCATGCCGCAGCTTGTGGGTTTCGAGGTACAGATCGTTCTTGACGCGCTCCATGGCGCGTCACGCATCGACCGGCCCTGAGGTATCCGAACGAATCGTCTTAACCGATACCGCACTGTCGGCCAGCCGCGAGCGCAGGGACTGTGCGGCCCGGTGGCACTCCCGTTCGTCGGAGTTGCCTCCACCGCGCTCAGAATGACGGGAGGCGTTTTTTCTATGTGCTCGCCCCAACAACGCACGATGCCCGGAGGGTCGCAAAGGTCCCCGCTAACCTCACCTACCCGATACCTGAGGCCACGCCGACCATCCAAGGCCAGATTGCTCTTGGCGCCGGCGAGCAAGGAAAATCAACAGGAACATTGCAGGCGAAGGAAAGCGACAGCATCCTTGCGATCGAGAATTCGGAGCGCCTCACCATCCCGCACCGTCCGCTCGGCAGCTTGCCGGTAAGGGGTAAATTCAAGTCGATGTCGGTGGTGAAGCGGTCCACGAACCTTGGATTTTGCGAAGCAAAGATCGAACGTCAACAAACGTATCGACTACTAAAATCAGGGCAATTGTTTGCAATCCCATCGTGACGGGGGTGTACGGTAAAACCGCCTCTTGGCTTTGCCATGGAGATGAGGGGCTCCGCTGAAAGAAAGGGAACAGGCCTGCACCGAGGCCAGCGATATTGGCGCATTCTCCAATGCAATGTGACAGCCGGAAAGACGGCACGAGGGCCACTGGGGGCAGTGGCCCTCATTTCTTGGGGCGGCGTCCATGATGAGTATGCTGGTCGCGATGGTTACTGTCGATGTTGGGACGCGCTTCTGGATTCTACCTGCCCCAAGTGGAACCCGATTAACGGGGGAGGCATGGTTCAAAAGGATGCGGCCGCGCCACAGTTGTTGGCCTGTAAAACAACCGAGGCAACGTGAGTATTCGTCCATCATGCGATCCGTTTCGCTCCGCGGACTGGCGCGTCCGTCGGCGACTGCGCCACCGTCTTGCATGCATTCGCCACGCGATGTTCATACGCCTACGCATAGCGCTTCATCTCTGAACCCAGTCCGAGGCCAACACCGCCGTGGTGACTCTCGCTGGCGCAGCGCAGCACCCAGGTGCATCACTTCGAGCTGCGCGATCGGGCCAACAAGAACACCTCATGACGCAATGCCCAGAGGAATTATTGGGTCTCGATGCTGCCGATGTCGAGCCGATCACTGGGCAGGTGATGGCATGTTGTTAAACCGTCTCAGCTCGAAATATGAGCGAAGCACCATGGAAAAGGCTTCGTTCCTAGATGGGCACAGAGGCTCGGGTCCAGCACACCGGACGCGTGGAACAAGGAGGCTCTCGGGGAGTCACGCGACCTAATCAAGATTAGGTGTCCGCGGATAAGAAATGTAAATACTTTGGTCAAATTGAGTTGCAATTGTTGTGATTCGCTTGAGGGGACAGCGAGTAGGATGATCCCGTCACTGTCGAGGCGACAGCGATACCCTGCTGGGAAAGCGCGCAATACATGGGACTTGACAGCCGGAGAGACGGCACAAGGGCCGGACGTCATCGACAGCGTCCGGCCTTTATCTTTTACACGGGCGTAGCTCAATGGCAGAGCAGAAGCCTTCCAAGCTTATGACGAGGGTTCTGATTCCCTTTGCCCACTCCATCACTCCCGGAGAGCGTCATGTCAAACAATACGCATGAACGACTGCCACTTTTTACGTCGTTACAGTACACGGTGATGGCTGTTGCCACGATTTCAGGCACGGCTCTAGGGGCTGTTCTACTGGGCAGCAATGGAGCACTGCCCGGTTTTTTCGCTGGCGGATTGATCGGTGTGCTAACGGCTGTCTCGTTCTTTTTCTAATGAACTAACCCGGGTCCCGACTCATGCTAGTTTAGAACACCGAATTCAAACTTCGTTGATGCGCCATAGGCGATGGGCAAGAACATACGCTTCAGCTTTATCAAAATCGTGGGCTGGTGAGTCTGCTAGAGCTAGATCCAGCCTGCATACAGATCTTTCCAATCTACAAATCCTTGCTGCGCGGTCGGGAAGCATTGGTAACGACTCGTCTGGGCAACATTGCCGAAATCAACGATATAGATTTTCTGAAAATCGATATTCGGGATAGTGGACTATCTGTGATTGAGCACGGCAGACAAAAGCTTTCGAACGCGGTGGCCATCCAGACGGAAGTAAGCTTCGCTCCCTTTTACCAGAGGCAGCCATGCATCGGTGATGTTGATCGTGAGTTGCGCTATCAAGGGTTTCACTGCTTTGCGATGCCTAGCAAAACTGCACCTATCGCTCCACTGATCATCGACGGTGATCCAATGAAGGGCGGAAACCAGCTTCTTGAAGCTGACTTGGTGTACGTGCGTGACTTCCGTAACGCAGACAACCTGTCTTCCGAGATGCTCGAACACCTAGCCTTGATTGCAAGTTGTTGCTACGACTCGATAGACCTTGCATATCGTTGCATGCTCATTTTAGTGGCCCATGGTGATGTTGAGTCGGACATTTGCGAACGCTATCTGGGTGGTCGTCTGCAGACCCAAGAGCGATTGGCAAGACGCCGTTCCGTTCCGACATCCCAGTAGAGATCGCGACATAGCACCTTGATGACTCAGATTTGAGCCGAGGGACGGGGCGACAGTTTCGTGAGCGGCTCTTAGCGCTCAACATGTGTGTCGGACATGTCATGACCAACTTGACCAAGAGCGCGCTGGAGATGATCCGGAAATGGGCAAAGATGATATCGCCTTGACTACGAACAATTGGCACACGCAGTCGATATCGTTGCGCATGATACCGGCTCGGGCGTATCGCGTGCAGCTCTCAGGCAAATATTTCAGCCATTCTCCTTGTATCCGGCGCATCGTGGAACGGAATCGGTCAGACGTTCTGCGACAGGGCTGCGGGGTTGGGAGGGCGAGCGTCTCATGCTGCTCGATCGAACTCGAGTTCACCGGATTCCGCATCCGGTTCCCGAACCCATGCTTACGACACCGTCCTCTGCAAAGAAAGAAGCCAAACATCCGTGCGAAGATGTTTGGCTTATGAAAGAGCCCCGAAGAGGCCCAGGCAGGCCGCGTGGACAGTCCCAAACACCACGCGGCATGGCTAAAGTGCCGGATTTCGAGCGCGCAATTCAAAATAAATGCATCAACGGACTGATAGTCCCAGGGTCATCGCATGAAACGTAAAGACAATCTACACATCGGTCTAACCGAACAAGTGGGATAAATCGTCGAGCATTGGCACAGGAGCAACAGTCTCATCATCACCGTCTGGACGCGATCATGAATGCGCAGCCGTGATCTACAGTTTGATCGGGGCGGCCAAGCTCAAAGGCATCGACGCTAGGCTATGTCTGCGCCATGTGCTGGCACACTGGCGGGTTCCCACCCGTCGGAGTTCAAACGTACCTTCGTCTTGAAGTCGGTGCCCGATTCTGGCGTAGGGCCCTCAAGAAAAAGAATGGGACAAGGTGAGGTAATTTTGTTCCGGCTGGAAGCCGAACTTTCGATACAACTCTTGGGCGACAACGTTGTCCGAGGCTGTTTCCAGGTTGACCCATGCTGCGCCGCTCTCTCGGGCGTGATTTATTACCTCCGCCAGCAGCGCACCCGCGACACCGCGCTGACGGGAATTTGCTGCGACAAAAAGATCGTTCAATATCCAAGCCCGTTTGGCTGAAATAGAGGAAAACGTTGGATAGAGTTGAGCGAAACCGAGCAACCGGCTATCTGCGTCGGCCACAAAGATGATCGAGTCGTGGCATTGCAGTCGCTCGGAAAGAAACGCACGAGCAAGGGCCAGATCGTCGGGTTGTTGATAGAACCCGCGATATCGATTGAAAAGGTCCGATAGCTGGTTGAGATCAGCCAGGTTTGCAGCGCGGACTTGCATAATCGAAAGGGATTGACTGACCATGACGTGTTTTCGTTGGTGGTGCCCAACGCTGATGTAAAGAAGCGGCCCTAAAATGAAGCAAATTGCTGAAACCTTGTGCATAGCATGTCGGCTCCAGATCTGCCAACCAGAGTTGTGAGCTTGTTTGAACTCCCTACACCGGAATTAGAGCCGTCCTGAAAGGACAGCAACAGCGTATAGGGCCGGCACTTTGCGCACGTCAATTTCCGAGGCCTCCAGAGCATTCCGGCCTGCCTACCAGGTTGCGGTGATCGAGATGGCGCCACGCCAACGCACACCGGCAAAAAGGCTGACGCCATTCTCACGGCAAGGGCCTAATCTGCCCGAATCGTTGAAATTTCCAGCCTGGCGTATCACCGGTATCTACCAGAGGAGTACCAGTGGCACGCCAGGCACTTGGATCGACCTCGAAACCTAGCAACGATGTAGCCCACCAAGCGCCCCCGAACACATTCAGCTGCGGCACGAGTAGCTGAGGTCCTTGCACAGCGTGCGGAAATTAACATGCACGCCGTTCAATGCCAGGCGCTCACAATACTCGGCTGCAACTGCGAAACCATAGTTTGCGTCAAGGTGATTTGTCCTGTTGGCGGAGGAGCGAACGCCGCCATCGCGTTGACCAACTGGTCCACACCAGTCTGTGTGAGCACTTTGCCATTCGCGAGTTGGAGTTGCTCGACCATAGCAGCCGGCTTCGCATACCAGTCCTTGATGGTGACCCGATCATTGGTACCGATGCAGCTCACCTCGAGATCTGCACCGCTGTTGACTTTCCGCAGCCAAAGCTGCGTCGCGTCAATGCCCGCGTCGACAATCAAACGGTCATTGCCGCCTGTATCGCTAATGACATCGGAATTCCCTCCTTTCGCCAATCGATAGGTGTCATTGCCGTCACCGCCGCAGAGGAAGTTGCTGTTGGTATCACCGGTCAGGGTGTCATCCAGTGCCGTACCAACCACGTTCTCAACGCTGGTGACTGTGTCAACGTACTGATCGGCGGCGTTGCCTGTCACCGCTCCCACATCCACGCGTGCCATGCCGGTGTTCGCGCTCAGGCTGGCGTACGTATCGGTGCGAGCAAACGCTGTGTTGGACACAAACACGCGCAGGTTGTTGGATTCATTTGCATAGTCGGTGCGACCCCACAGCGAAATCCCATCAATGTTCTGGACCGAGCCCAGATCCAGTTCGATGTAGGCACCCGCTCCCCCGGCATAAGCCAGGTTGCTCGTCGTCGGCGTACTGGCTCCGTTCCAACTTCCACC
>NZ_JBEPKQ010000010.1:0-38012 GCF_040544795.1 Ralstonia sp. 1138
CGGCGCACCTACGAACCGGTGATCGCCGGACGCTGGCCGGACGATGACAGCTGGCTGTCGCAGATTCGCGCCTTGACCACGCAAACGGTGCTCGCTCTGCGCACCATGTTGAGCGAGCAATAGCCCATTCGCAAGCGCAGCGCCGCAGTTGTACGCATGACTGGAAGTGGGCGGGACAGATGAGCCGGAATCTGCAGGGCGAAGAGGGTTAGGTGAGCAGATCGCCTTGCATGGGTGGTGTGGCGGGAGAGGCCGGCTGACGTGCTGGCCTGGAGTAGCCGACGCGCTTGAGAACGCGTGCGACGGTATCGAGTTCCTTCCAGATGGTGCGGGCATCGGTCGGAGAAAGCTGTTCGGCGGCGGCGTCGATGGCAGCGGCGAGTTCAGCCAGGCAGGGCAATGCCTGGTCTAGCGCTTGGCGGTGATGTAGCTGGTGCCGCGCGATCAGCCAGCGATTGAGTGTGGTGCGTTCATCGGCCGTCAGCGTAGCGAGCAAGGTTTTGTTGGGGCCGGCTTCCCTGCGGAAGGTGCCAATTACGCGTTGAGTGGTGCGCATGGCGCCTGGCGTGCGCTCGACGCGGATGAGCTGGATGGTACGGCCTTGTTCGCGGATCAACATCAAGCGGAAATGCGGGAGACGAGGCTCCTAGGATAGCGCGGACAGGGTGATTGGGATCGCGGCCCGGTAAATTGGCCCTGTGGGCCTATCCTGCTGTAAGGACTTCCTCGATAAGTCAAGGGTTGTGAGTTATGGCATTTCAGCGTGCTCTGTTTGGCGATTGGTCGAGCTGCATCATGCGTAAGCGGATTGAGGCGACAGACTGCATCTCTGTAACCGGCCTTATTGCGCGCAAGATGAATCTGATCGCGCGGGCCACCATATCTAAGCCGCACGAGAGCTCCCTATTCACTCGGAGGCCAAACACTGGAACAGGGATCAGCCGTTCACAGTTGATTGCTGGCCAGCAGGATAGCCGGGTTCTGCTCTCGCTCGGTCTGACCTCTACCTGCTATCGCTCATTGCAGCACTTGAGACCGGTGGTTGCCTTACGCAGCAGCGAAAGAGGGCTGCTCGCGCTTCCAGGCAAATGGATCGTAGGTTTCATTGCGTGCCAGCATGGCCCACAACATCCGCGCGTGTTTGTTGGCGATCGCAACGAGTGTCTTGTGATACCCCTTGCGTTGGAACAGTTCGACCACCCAGCGCTTGAACCGGCACAGTTTGTCGGGCTGGCAGCGCAGTGCCGACTGGATTACTGCACGTGCGCCCTGAACCAGCAGCTGACGCAGGTAACTGTCTCCTCGTCGGGTGATCTTGCCAAGTCGATTCTTGCCGCCAGAGCTATGTTGCTGTGGTGTCAGTCCGAGCCATGCTCCGAATTGCCGGCCGTTCTTGAAGCTGTGGCATTGGTGACGGTGGCCACAAGCGCGCTGGCGGTAAGCGGACCAATGCCGAGCAACTCTCGAACCCTTGTGGCCGGCTCGTTGTCGGCGACATGCGCTTTGATCTCCAAATCGCAACGCGCAATGCGTGCTTCGAGGGACGCGAGCTGTTCCCGTGCCTCCAGCAACAACGCCTGAACCGTATTGGGCACCCGTGGATCGTCGGCCAGCAGCGGCAGCGCGACTTGCAGCGTCGAGCGAGCGCGGGCCATGGAAATGCCGAACTCGGCCAGCAAGCCTCGCGCTCGCCTCGCCTGCAGGGAGAATCAGCAGGCAGCAACGTTGGCAAGATCCAAAACTACATTGAGCACTTGCCGGATTTGCTGATCTGCCTGAACGGCGCGGTCCAGATCGTGCTCGCTTGTGACTTGCTGAGCGAGCCCGATCGCCAGCGCCTCCTCGGCCTTGATGAGTGTGCAGGTGAGCGCCAGCCGGCGGGCCTGGCGCAATCCCACGGCGTTGATCAGGTATGGACCAATCACGGCGGGCAGGATGCCGAACTTCGCCTCGCTGACGGAGAACCTGGCCCGCTCGCTGGCGATGGCGATATCCGCCGCGCAGGCAAGGCCCACGCCGCCACCGTACGCCGCACCCTGAATGCGCGCGATCACGGGCTGTGGGCATTGGTCGATCGCCGCCATCATCGATGCAAAGCGACGAGCGTCCTCAAGATTGGCCGCCTGGTCATTGGCTGCGGCACGCCGCATCCATCCAACGTCGGCGCCGGCGCAGAAGGTGCGTCCGGTGGATTCCAACACGACAACGCGCACGCTGCTGTCATCACGTAGGGCTTCGAAGGTTTGGGTGATCCGCTCGATCAGCGCTTCGTCGAAAGCGTTGAGCACATCGGGCCGGTTCAACGTGACACGCAACACACCGCGATCGTCACGGGAAATCTGCGGGCTGGAATCGTTCATGGCAGTTCGCAACAAGGAATCAGGCGTGCTCGCGTCGCTGGACGATGACAAACCGGTCCGCGACAAACGCCAGGTTGGTGTAGCTCGCGTTGGCGGCCGGATTGCCGCCGGTGCCGTGGTAGTCGGAAAAGCTCACCGACTGGTTCACGTAGACGTCCTGCGTGAGATTGATCGACAGCGCAACCCGGGCGCGCCGGCTGACCGCGATCATCTGGTCGACATAGCTGGCATCGGTCGAATACACGCCCAGCGTCATCGCGCCGTGCTCGCGGATGACCGATTGCGCCAGTGCGGCTGCACCTTCGCGTGAATCAGTGGCCACCAGGTAGGACACCGGCCCGAAGCATTCGCGTGTGTACACGTCGGTGTCGGCCTGGTCGAGCGCGATGATGGCCGGCGTGCGGATCTCGGCTTCGGGATAGGCGGGATGCGCCAAGCGCCGGGAAGCCAGCACCGTCTTGCCATGCGCGCTTGAGGCTTCGATGCGGGCCAGCGTGTCGGGGGAGCCCACCGCGCCGAGCACAGTCGTGGCCACCTTGGGGGCCGACAGCCACTGCGTGATGGCCGCCGTAAGATCCTCGCCCACTTGCGCGAAGGTCTTGTGGCCCTGGTCGGTAGCGATGCCGCCCCGGGGGATCAGGATGTTCTGCGTGGTCGTGCACATCTGGCCGCTATAGAGCGACAGCGAGAACGCGATGTTGCGCAGCATGGCGGTGTACTGATCGGTCGACTCGATCACGATCGTGTTGACGCCGGCCATTTCTGCGTACACGCGCGCCTGGCTCGCGTTGGCACGCAACCATTGGCCGAATGCATTGCCTCCCGTGAAGTCGATCGATGCAACGGCCGGGTGTCGTGCGAGCGCTTGTGTCACGGTTGGATCTGTCGTCACCGCCAGCGTGACCACATTCGGGTCGAGTCCTTGTTCGGCGAGCACATCGCGCAGATGCTGACGGTCAGCGCGGCCGGCAGCACCGCGTTCGGATGGGGTTTCACGATAACCGGGTTGCCTGTCGCCAGCGCGGCGAACAGCCCCGGATAGGTATTCCAGGTCGGGAACGTGGCGCAGCCGATCACCAGCGCCACACCTCGGCCGACGATCTCGAAATGCTTGTTCATGATCATCGGCGGCTTCTTGCCTTGCGGCTTCTCCCACCGCGCCTGTTCGGGAACGTCAGCCATCGCTTTCCACGCGTAAGCAATGGCTTCGAGCGCGCGGTCCTGCGCGTGCGGGTCGCCTGCCTGGAAGGCCATCATCGGCCCTTGGCCCGTCGTGAGCATGACGGCATGCGCAATCTCATGGCTGCGCCGGTGGATGCGAACGAGCGCTTCCAGCAGGCAGCCGATCCGGCCACGCGGTCCAGTGGCGGCCCAACCCGGTTCCGCCGCTTCGGCAGCGACAACCAGCGCGGCCGGGTCGCATTCGGGATAGCGAATACCCAGTGCAACGCCATAAGGCGACCGTTCGGGCGCGACTCGTCCGCGTTCGCCTAGCAGCGTCAGCGGGTAGTCGGTGCCGATTCGTGCGTTGACGGCGGCTTCACCTTCCGCCTGGGCGTTTTCGCCGTAGATCTTGAGCACACCTCGCCGATAGCTGCCGTTGAAGCGTTCGATGAAGCCGTTCTGCATCGGGCGCCCCGGCTCGATGAAGTCCAGCGTGATGTCTTTGCTTTCAGCCCATTCGGCCAGCGCCAGTGCGATGAACTCGGGACCGTTGTCCAGGCGCAGCTTGTCCGGGTAGCCACGCAGCCAGGGGTAAGCGTACGGCCGGTGGCCGTGCGATCCCGGCCACCGGCAGCCAACTGACCGAGGCCAAGGCATCGGTGCCCGGCGCTTGCGTACCTCCACGGCCCTGGAAATCCGGTCCGGGTGCCTCGGGCCGCCTTGCCATCGCCAGAATTCAATATGACTAACGACTGTCATCAAAAAATTGATGCCAGTATTTGCGATTCCGACACCTATGCGGAGGTGGGTGTCAATTAGATTCCTCTTAAAAAGGGAAGGGTGATTTCCGATTAGACGATGCTCGTGTGCCGTGGGGTCAGTCTTTTCTGATTTTTACGAGAAGCACTGAGTTTGAATTGGAGATGGGCTCTGTGTTGTGTATAAATTTCTCCAATATTGAGGAGTTATTTCTTATGAAAATAGTACGTCTTGTTAAAAAATGGTCTGCCTTGCCGCTGAATATGGCTATTTTTGCCGCGTTCGGGCTGAGTGGCACCTTTGCGCATGCCGACACGGATCAACTGCCGAATGGCCTGTATCGTATAGCATTGGCTAGCAATCACAATATAGTCTACACAAAACGTGGATCTTGTGACGAATTTCCCGCAGATGACAGCCCGGTAGATGCGCCGCTTAATCCTGATCTATTTCGTCAAAAGTGGTTTGTGACCCGCCAAGCCAATGGAGCCTACACCATTGCCTCGGAATGTCAGCCAACCGTTTTTCTAACAGACGGTGGCTCCTACTGGGCAGCCAGATATGGAACGAATGGCCAGGTTGGTGCCTTTGGTGACTGGGATCCACTCTATAATTACAAGCTCCCGCATTTCTCGACTCAAGAGTTTTATATTGTGAAAACCGCGACGGGTCATTGGACTTATATTAATGCCGCAACCGGCGGTTATTACAGCGGCGAGGTCGATTTTCTTCCCACCAATTAATTGGTTATATGGGCACCTCCAAAGTTTAAGGTAAGTGCCGTTGTGATGTGAGCAAACATGAGGGTCATCGCTGAATATGCTGTGCCATGCGAAGCCCCCTCACACTTGAAATTTTCAAGCAAGTTTCGAAACCGATGCGAAACAGCACTGAAGACGATCAAGACGAACCGGGACGGGGTAGCGTCTACTGGTGGGGGGGTGCCGCTATGGCATGTGGTGTCGCTGTAACATTTTGGGCGATGGCCTACTGGGCCGATGAGCCACCGCCACACAGGCATCGCCCCGTTGAGTCTCCCATTGAAACTGGCAAGCCGCTGACCACGGCACGGTCATCCGTGAACGATGAGCGCGTCTCTACAACATTGCCTACCGCAGCTGCACCGTTGCCCTTCGCTGCCCACATTGTGTTGCCCCGGGAGCAATTCTGCGAAATTCTGCGGCAGCATGGGCAACTTGCCGCGGATGGGACGTTGCTGCGCGCAGTCGGTCGCCAGCCCACCGCTGAACAACCATACGGTGCGGATTCGTGCAAGTTTGATCCGGCAACCTCGCTCTCTCCGTTCGGGCAACGATGAAGATCCACGGCTGCTCACAGACCGGTGGCAGCAGGGTGGTAAGCCGTCTTTGCACAACGCCTCTCAGCGTGTTGCTGCCATAGCCCACGCCCCTCGCGCAGCACCTGCTTTGCAGCAGGCGTGACGCTCCGGCTGCCGCGGGAAAGATCAGAACTTGCCGGACGCCTCCGTCGCTATAATGGCCCCCACTGCCGCACCAACGGCAGCCGGGTGTAGCAGCCCATCTCTCGAGTTCGACAGATTATTGCGTAAGTGTTTGATCTTGTTTGAGCGGGACGCTGTTTTTTGTCCCTACAAGGCGCGGAGGGTCGGAGTGGGCAGGTTGATGATGTCGAACAATTCCTTCTGTTCGGAGCTGTGATTTTTCGCCGCAAAGGCGCCGGTCTTTTTCGGCGTAAAGACGACACAGGAAGTGGCGTAATCCGGGGCTCGAACGGGGATCAAGAATGGCTGTTTTTCGCTCCCTTGGCAATGACGGTTTTAGGGACACTCTTAAAATAAGGGATAGTCTTGTGCCTATCAGTAAGCCTAGTCATTACGTGGAATCCATCGAAGTTCTGACCGAGCCGGAGCGCCGTCGTCGGCGCGCGGCACAGGAAAAAATCGCCATCGTGCAGGAAACGCTAGCACCGGGCGCATCGGTGTCTGCCGTGGCGCGGCGGCACGGCGTGAACCCGAACCAGGTGTTCGGCTGGCGCAAGCAATACCAGGAAGGCAGCCTGGCGGCAGTGCAAGCGGGCGAAACCGTTGTGCCTGCATCGGAGCTGGCCGCAGCCATCAAGGAAATCAAGGAACTGCAACGGCTACTCGGTAAAAATGGTATGGACGCGGCGTTGTTGCATAAATCCGGCCGGCGCGCGGCGTGCTGACGTTTACGCGCAACAGCCACGGCAGGTAGCACTGTAAACATTTCGGCTGTGTGCGTAGATTCTCGACTTTTGCCGGGAAGATGCGCACGGACACACAGAAGCCAACCGAATCCAAGGGCACCTACCGCGTCAAGAACTGGGCGCAATACAACGCCGGTCTGATTGCAAGGGGAGACATCACGATGTGGGTTGACCAAAGCGTGTTGGCGCCGCCGGAGATGCCCGTGTCCGGGCGCGGCCGGCGGTCGCACTGGGCTATTGAGAATGGTATGCACTGGACGCTCGATATGGCCTTCAGCGAGGACCAGTGCCGGGTGCGGGTCGACAATGCCGCGCAGAACTTCGCCGTGCTCAGGCGCATCGCCATGAACCTGCTGCGACAAGACCGTACGAGCATATTAAAACTTGTAGTAGCAGTTCAATGAGCGTTGTCCAGTGGACGATGAGTCTGGAGCGATCATTTGGCGGCGATCCGCGAGGCGTTTCCAACGGATGAGAGTGCTGTTGTGCCAGAACCGCGGTCGATTTGACGACGCGATGGGCCGGAGATAGCCGGGGGTGGCTGATCATCTACGGATGATCATCAGCTTGGATGAATCCAAAGTCCGCGCCCTACATCAGGTGCGCGCCATCCTGGATGGTACAGAATCCTTGGACTTGGTCTCTCTTGGGAGCCCATGTCACCGCTGCAACTGGGTTGCGTCGGTGCTGCACCGCTTTCGCTATCGCCGACTCAAGCGCGCTGATCGAGGTCTGCTCCTTCGCTACATCCGCCACATTAGTGGCTTCAGCCGCTCGCATGTCACCCGGCTGGTGCGGCGCTGGATGCTAGGGCAGCCGGTCACAAGGTAACGTTTGTTTTTCTACTGGCCACGTGCGCCGTGGTAACTTCGGGCGCATTAAGCTCGCCCTGGACCCGCTCAAGGCGTTTGCTTGAGAGTAGGCCCGTCTTACCTATTAGCGGCTCGTGGGGATACTGCGCCGGACGGGCAAGGCGGCCTTGAGTGAACTCAGGAGGGATGCGGATCCAGTTTCGAATGCGTGCTGCGGCTGTAGCTTCACTTTGCCAGCGTTTCATTTAACCGCATACCTGCACATGATAGTCACGACCCGTTGGTTACATTGCGCGAACTGTGGGGCGTTGCGTAGTCATATTCTTGATTCCAAACGATCTCCCCTTGGGATCGGCCATATATCAGAGACGTGGACGTGCATTGTCTGTGGTACCCACCACTTCGTTGGTCAACGCAAAGCAGCTAGCGCCCCATTGATTCACCCTGCAGGCAGGCGTCACACTGACCCGGCGGGTGACACTAGGATTGGGGGAGGGGGCGACAAGACGTCGTCGAACAGCGAGAACAGCGTGTACGCAACGGACCGCGGCCGGCATACCACACAGCAGCAGCGGCAACATCATTCCGATCTGCCTGACCGGATGTCAACGCCGGAGTCGTCAGCGTTGCGCGGTACGATTGTCAGCAGCCCATTCCACCGGCCGCAGCTGGAACTTGAGCGTTATTCAGTATCGGCGCGAGGGCATGGGCGGGCGCCTGCCCCTCTGCCTAGCGAGACCGTGCATGCCGGGTCGCGGACCGGTGAGGCGACGGCGCCGCAGCCGATGCGAGCGCGAGCCCCTGTTGCCGAAACGCCAACCGTCGACCTGGACGCCGTACGCCAAGAAGCCGAGGCGCTCCTGGCCGAACTGCGCGGCCTGATGGCGCCCGCCGTAACGCCGACGCCCGCGCAGGAGCTTGCCGAGCCGAGCGGGGAAGCGGAAGCCGAAGCCGCCCCGATTGTCGAAGCACTGCCCGAGGCGGAAGCACCGCCCGTTGCGCCGTCGATCGAGCCGGCCGCGCAGCCGGAAGTCGCGCCTGCCGTACCTGCGCCCAAGCCGCGCATCGTCTTGCCGGCCGTGGTGGGGGAGGTGGTGTCACGCGCGGCGCCGGCCGTTGCCGCAGCGTCCGTGCCGGCGCCCGCACCCGTGCCGGCTGCGGCACCTGCCGTACCGCGCATCGTCGACTATCGCCTGCCGGGCGCCGCATTGCTGACCGCTGCAACCCCCAGCGCGGAAGCCGTCTCCGCCGACCACCTGGAAGAGACCAGCAACCTGATCGCCCAGCGCCTGGCCGAGTTCAAGGTGCCAGTCACGGTCGTTGGCGCATCGGCCGGGCCAGTCATCACGCGGTTCGAGGTTGACCCGGCGATTGGCGTGCGCGGCGCGCAGGTTGTCGGGCTGATGAAAGACCTGGCGCGCGCGTTGGGCGTGACGTCCATCCGCGTCGTCGAAACCATCCCCGGCAAGACGTGCATGGGCCTGGAGCTGCCCAACGCCCGCCGCGAAATGATCCGCCTGTCGGAAGTCGTGAACGCGGCGGATTTCCAGTCGCATGCGTCGCACCTTGTGCTGGCCATGGGCAAAGACATCACCGGCAACCCGGTGGTGACGGATCTCGCACGCGCCCCGCACCTGCTGGTGGCCGGCACGACCGGCTCCGGCAAGTCGGTTGCCGTCAACGCGATGATCTTGTCGATGCTGTACAAGGCCACGCCCGACGACGTGCGCATGATCATGATCGACCCGAAGATGCTGGAACTCTCGGTGTACGAGGGCATTCCGCATCTGCTCGCGCCCGTGGTGACCGACATGAAGCAGGCCGCGCACGCGCTGAACTGGTGCGTGGGCGAGATGGAAAAGCGCTACCGGCTGATGTCGGCGCTGGGCGTGCGCAACCTGGCCGGCTACAACCAGAAGATCCGCGCGGCAGAACAGGCCGGCCGCAAGGTGCCGAATCCGTTCTCGCTGACGCCCGATGCGCCCGAGCCCCTCTCAACGCTGCCGATGATCGTGGTCGTCATCGACGAACTGGCCGACCTGATGATGGTGGCCGGCAAGAAGATCGAAGAGCTGATCGCGCGCCTCGCACAGAAGGCCCGTGCCGCCGGCATCCATTTGATTCTGGCGACGCAGCGGCCGTCGGTGGACGTCATCACCGGCCTGATCAAGGCGAACATTCCGACGCGCGTGGCGTTCCAGGTGTCCTCCAAGATCGACTCGCGCACGATTCTCGACCAGATGGGCGCCGAATCGCTGCTCGGCCAGGGCGACATGCTATTCCTGCCGCCGGGCACTGGCTATCCGCAGCGTGTGCACGGCGCGTTCGTCGCCGACGAGGAAGTACACCGCGTGGTCGAACACTGGAAGCAGTTTGGCGAACCCGAATACGACGAAGCCATCCTCGCCGGTGATCCGGGTGAAGCTGCCGCGAGCGGTGATTTGTTCGGTGGCGAAAGCGGCGATGCAGAAGCCGATCCGCTCTATGACGAGGCCGCGGCGTTTGTGCTCAACACGCGCCGCGCGTCGATTTCCTCCGTGCAGCGGCAACTGCGCATCGGCTACAACCGTGCCGCGCGGCTCATCGAGCAGATGGAAGCGGCGGGGCTGGTGTCGCCGATGGGGCGGAATGGGCAGCGTGAGGTGTTGGCGCCCGGTGAGTGAGCGCCACCGCAGCTGCACTGTGGGCGGTCTCGCTGGCTAGGTCACTTCGAAAGCGCTGCAGACACTGGATTTGCGCAGTTGCGCCAGGTCAGCATGGGAAAAGACCGCGCAAGCCCTATGGAGCAATAGCGCGATTCATCAACCAACGATGGGCTGTAGCATCGGATACGTAAACAGAAAAAAGTGCATCACGTCCAGCCCGAAATGGGCTGTGATGGAAGCTGGTAGTCCGCCAAAGCGGTACGTCAACCCGTATCCGGTCCCCGCAACGCTTGCGAACAGACCCCATTGCCATCCACCTGAGATATGAGCAATACCAAACAGGCCGGCCGCCCCACATAAGGCAAGCACGCCTCCTCATCTCCAACGCTTGAGGAGCCGCTCCAGGCCACCCTGCAGATAGCCGCGAAACAAAGCTTCCTCAGTGAACGTGACAAGCAGCAGGTTGTTCAATGCCCACAGCACGCTGTCGGCGGGCCACTTCGGCGTCCACGCCACAAAGCCGAGCGATAAGGCAGCGGTCAGGCAAACCGCCGCTGTGCTGACCAAGCCGACGACACCGGATATCAACGACGCCGGCAGCTCTTGCGGCGACCGAATCCACGGAATAAACAGCACTAGCCAGAAACCAATCAACGGCTTGTCCAGATTGAGGTACATCGTAAAGAGCACCGCATCCGGCGTGAAACGCACTGGACCAATGACCCGGGGATTGTGAAAGCCCGGTAGCCAATGCATGCAGAGCGCGATCGCGAGCACTAGAAACAGCATGTGCGCAGCATATTGAAGAGGCAGCTTGCGGCTTTGCGACACTGCGTAAGCGGCAAGAAGGAGCAGCGCAACGGGGATTGTGGCCAAAGGGCCGAGTTGCCCGTTCGCCAGCGCGGCACCATAGCCCAAAACCACCAGTCCCAGTCCTCTCCATCGGAACGCTGTAGCCCACGTTGCGGGCACCGCCAGGAAGATCGCTATCCATGGCGATGTGAGCATAGGTACCCCCAGACATTGACTTGGAGATGCATGAATTCTGTTCTTGCCATCCTAATAGGCATGTCAGCGAATGCCCTCTTGAGAAGCACCTCGCTCGAACGGGTGAACGCAAGTCAGTATGCCTGCTAAAAGCAATGAGCGGTTCAGGGGGGGACATTGCTGAATGACGGCCTGTAATGGGCAGAGTCGTCGCCCTGGATTTGGTGACTGGGGTGGGCGTAAAGATGGGTGCTAAGCATTCGTTCTTGTCTTCCATCGCCGCGAGCTGATCGACCAGCCTGGGAGCGGGATGGTTCGCTAGCATACGATACCGATGCACGGACGCAACGGAGGCCACGAGTCCTATAGCGAGAGCGTGAAACTTCCTTCCGCGCAGAATTGCGCACCCCCGGGTCTCGGACGGACTCTCAGAAACGCATGGAGCCTGGTTGATCCGTCGCGCTCGATGGGGACCATATGTCGGGGCCCTTTTCGTCTGTGCCTTGCGAACGAACCTTGTCGGGTGGGCTTTGGATTGATGAGGGGCGTCTAACTCGAAAGTATTTTTCCCGAAGCGCATCAAGAATTGCAACCGTTTCGACGTCGGGTACTCCGTCATATTGGGCAGGACGAAAGTGCATCTGGAACGCGGCAACCACGTTGAGAGTTTGCGTGTCTAACACGCCCGTCTGCGGGGTATCGTAGCCGTATGCGAGCAGCTTCGCCTGCAGATCAACGATGTTGCCGCGAAATGGTTGATGGTTCCGATAGTAGTCAATCGCCTCCGCTTCAGGCCACGCCCCAATCTGGAACTGTGTATAGAGCTTTTGCCACGGAAATAGAGGGCCTGGATCAAACTTGCGTCCCGGAGAGATGTCGGAATGGCCGACGACCTTTTGTGGAAGAATTTTGTGACGGGCAACGATATCGGTGGCAAGTTTTCCGACCACCGCAATCTGCTCGTCCGAATACGGATACCAACGACGGCGCATCAGCGGCGCGTTCTGATCTTGCGGCGGAAAACCAAGGTTGACCGCTTCTATGCCAACCGTGCTCGAATTGAGCATGCGCTCGCCTTGCCAGTAGCTTAAGCCAGCATGCCAAGCCCGATGTTCTTCCGGGACAAGCGCATAGACACGAAAGCGCCCATCGCCACTAGCTGTATCCGCCACAAGATAATGTGCACTGACCTGCTTTTGCGTATCGGTCAGCGAGGCGATCGAGTCCGCAAGCGTTTCGGCGGTGTAGTGCAAAACAAGCGCACGCACGCGCGAGTCTTGATTTGGTGACTGGATCGACGTGTCGATTGTATACGACGCATCCTGCGTTTCCTGTGCAGTTGAGCTCCCACATCCTGCAAGCGGCAACGCAAGCGCTCCGAGTGACCACACTGAGGTTCGGGCGAGAAAACTTCTTCGCTCAAGATTCGATACGACTTCGCAATGTTGTGCAGACTGCGGCTTTTCCATCCAATCGCTCCCGGTTTATGCGTAGACGTAGCGAAATTGCCAAGGACGCTTTTTTTCATCCCTGTCAGGCCTTAGCGATGTTCTCCAACTGAGAAGATCCGAGTGGTGCGATACCAAGGAGACGGCTGATTCAAGTCGCCGAGACCACCGCAGCGGTAGTTGAGGACGGATTGTTCGGCGCCTGTGTAACTCGAGTGACGCAGACTGAATCAAGTGCTCCTTCGGTCAGCTCAAAGCTAGGCGACGCCATCACGGAAAAGATCAATATTTGTTGCAGTGATGGTAAATTGTATTTAAATATGATTTAATATTTATTTAATTTTTCGTAACAAGTGTACTTTCTCGGGTAAGTGGAAATGAAAATTTCCATTCATTTATATATTTAAATTTCCGATTCAATTTGATGATTCGGATAGTCCAGTGGAGTCTCCAGAGTTGCGGTCTTGAGAGTCGGATGAAAAAATGTCGACCGATATTGCTGGAAATCTGTCACGTTGCACGTCACCATTGTCAAGCCGTGCAGAAGGGCGGTGATGGCGATGAACCTATCGCGGATCGACGTGGATCGGGGACGTGCAAAGAGCACGCCGGTAAGGATCCTGCCGCTCAGCCCCTGCCAACGGCAAACCGCTGCGCGGGTTCAGACGGATTAGGGACGGGACACGACCACTCGTACCGTTGATTTGACGTACGCCAACTGCCAGCGAAGCCTATGCCCATTGAGCCAGGAAGTCCCTGGCGAACCAGCCGTGGGGCCGACATTTTTACGTCTTAGTTAGGCAGAACATGTGAGCGAAAGTTTTGCATTCTGCTGCACCGGCAAGCGCTACAGTCGCCAAGCGTGTAGGGGTCCCTCAAGGTTGGGCCGCGGGCTCAGCACAGCGTCACCACGTTCCGTGAGCATGCGCGCGAGACGTTGTCTATTCGTGGGGGGGCGCCATGAACCATCGGTACTACTGCACGGTACGCGGCCTTGATGGCGAAAACCTTTTCGAGGGCGACTACGGGTTCTACTGGCGCAACAAGCGGCAAGCCTAGTCAGCGGACTACCGGTCGGTGTTGTGATCAATTTACACAGCGGTTGGGCGACGCCGGTTGGTTCGCGCTCATATGACGTGCCCGCCAGCACGCCGAACATTAACCTCCATGCATTTGCATGTGGGGCTTTGCGTTGAGAAGTATTGGCCCATCCTTGGGGAGCGATTTCGTATGCAATGTGCCGTCAGGAAACGATCGATGTGTCTGCGTTGGCTGGGTACGGTGTTGTGGGCAACATCGCTGGGGGCCTGTACGTTGATGCCATGGTCAACCAAACTCGAGACCAGCACGCACGTGGCGGCGGGGTACTACCAAGTCAATGCTGGAGATACGTTGGCCTCCATTGCCGCAGCGTTTGGGCGGCGACCAGGGGAGATTGCAGCATGGAACGGCGTGAGGGCGGAGCAAGGCATTGAGCCAGGTCAAGTGCTGCGCGTGGCTCCGAACCCGCAAACAGAGACTGTACTGCCGGCGAAAGCTGGATCAAAGCACAACGAGAATGGTGCTGAGCCGGGGTTGGCATGGCCGGCGCAGGGGACCATCGTCGAATCGTTTGCGCCAGGAAAATCGGAAGGCATTGTGATTCGGGGCATGCCAGGCAAGGCTGTGAAGGCCGCGGCAGCGGGCCGCGTGGTGTACGTGGGCTCGGCACTCAGGAAATACCGGCTGGCAGTCATCATCAAACACGAGAACGACCTCGTGACCGCGTACGGTGACAACAGCAAGCTATTTGTAAAAGAGGGCGAGACCGTGCAGCGGGGCCAGAAGATTGCGGAGATGGGGTCCGATGGGAAAACAAACGGGATGCTGCGTTTCGAGGTGCGCAAGGGTGGCAAACCGATAGATCCGCTTGCGGTGCTGCCCAAGCCCGATGTGATGGATGTCGTACGCCCATGACCTGGCGAACTGGCGGCCTGAACGCAGAAATGGATGACTTACCTGCTGGGGCTGTCGTATCTGATCGTTACGGTGGATGCTGCAGCGTTTCGTGACCAGGACCAGCAATACATCATTGAGAAGGCGATGAAGGAGACGCAGGCGCGCTTGGCAAAGGCCCAGGCCCCTCGACAATGAGTTCGGCCTCTTCAGTGGTTGTGCGATCTGGCCACCCCTGACGGGCTACTCAAAAGAACCCTAAATTTCATTGGCGGAATTCCTTGTCTGCAGTTATGCGCAATATTGGCCTCACCGACGGATCTCGCTCGGAGAGGAATTCTCATCGGCGTAAATTGCACACAGCTTGTAGAGGTTATCTTGACGCAAGAGATGTGCTATGCCAATTGAAGTCTACGGTGGAGGTTGGCCAAGCTTTGTGGACGTGGAGGCGACTGCGTCAAAAAGCATGGGCTGATGGCGCAATATCCTGCGCGGGAATTGCTTGCCGGTGTTGAGACGATCACCGACATCTCGATGCGGCATGTGCAATGACCATCTTGCCCAGAAAAAAGAGCCAAGCACCGGGAGAGATGCTTGACTCCTGGAGGGCGTGTGAGGCCCTAAATACGAGCTCACCGCGCGAGCGAACGGGGAAGTTCACAAGACCCGCACGGTTTAATTAGGCTAGGTAAACATGGGCATGCAAATGTAAATTTTTTTGTCAGAAACAAAATTGCAATTGTTATCAATCGATTGGTTGGTGCAGTCTTACGATGATCCTGTCGCTGTTGGGATGGCAGCGATACTCTGCTGAAAGTGGAAAGGGAAAAGTCTTTCGAGACTTGGCAGCCGGGAAGACGGCATTAGGGCCGGACGCCTTCGACAACGTCTGGCCCTTATCTTTTCGTGGGCGCCACTCTTTGGCAGAGCAGAAGCCTTCCAGGCTTATGACGACGGTTCGATTTTATTCGCCCACCCACCTTACGTCCGGAATGCAGCATGCCAAACAATCCACATCATCGACTACCACTCTTTACGTCGTTACAGTACGTGGTGATCGCTGTTGCCACGATTTCGGGCACGGCTCTCGGGGCAGTTCTACCGGGCGGCAATGGAGCGCTGCCCGGTTTTTTCGCTGGCGGATTGCTCGGTGTGTTGGCGGCCGTTTCGTTTTTCTTCTGATGAAGTCACTTCGAGCTCCTAGCTCACGCTTGTTTAGAGCAGCGAGACCATAATTCCTCGGTGCCGTGTTCGACTCGTGAGAGGCCACCACGCCCGCATAGTTCAATTGGTAGAGCAGCGCACTTGTAATGCGAAGGTCGGAGGGCAATACCTTTTGCCGCACCATCCACCTTCCCGAGCGGTGAAATTGGTAGGCACCGCAGACTAAAATCTGCTGTGCCCTCATCGGCGCGTGCCGGTTCGATCCCGGCCTTGGGTACCATTTCCGCCAGTTAGACGGTACGCGGGCGGCCAGCAGCACCGCTGTCCAAGGCAAGGTGTCGGCCGTCGGTCCCGCGCGGCGGGCAGCATAGCACCAGGGTGCCCCAAAAAAAAAGAAGCCAAGCATCCGAGGGAATGCTGGGCTCATTGCGGGGCCGGAGGAGGCCCGGGTCGGGCGTCGTACAGCAACCGTGGTTGACGAGTGCGGGACGTGATGCATGGACGCGTCCAACGCATGGGTGCCAGGTACGCAGTTGCGTCAGGATGGGGCCGGGCCGTTGCTTTCGAGCGGCCAGGCTTTACTACCGCATCTCGGCTTCGATCTCGTACAAGCTCGCCATGTAGCGCAGCGCCTGAGGTGATGGCTCCGGACCGAACGAAGACAGGCAGGCGATGAAGGTGGGCATGCGATCCCTACCTTGCAGCACTTGTGGCATCTTGTGCGACCACGCTCTCATCATCGCCGCGGTGGCTAAAAAGCAAAAAGCCCGCTTGCGCGGGCTTTGCTATGTGCGCCCAGCATGGGCGCATACCTGCGGGTGCAAGTCCCGCCGTAAGTTGCTCACAGCGAACGAAGTGAAACGCAACTGCATGAGGGTGACCGAGTGTGGGGAGGAAGCGTGGAACGTAAATCATGAGCCGATGAACAAGAACTGCATACAAGGCGATGCCGAGCAGGGCGAGCGGGCCAGGATCCGCGAAGCTCTCGTGACCAAGGCGAGTCGGCGTAGATGCGGCGGCCGTGTGGTGAAGGTATATGCACCTTACTCGGGGAGATCTCGCCTCGATCCTGAAAGGGTACCCACCGTGACCGACCGTCTAATCCAGCAGGCACTACTGTGCTGCAACCGCTGATTGACCCCACCGTTAGCAGGCAAAGTCATGGATTTCGCCCTGGCCGCTGCGCGCACGATGCCGTGCTCGCGGCACAACGCTACGTAAAGGAGGGCTGCCGAGTCGTTGTCGACGTCGACCTGTCCAAGTTCTTTGACCGGGTCAACCACGACATCCTGATTGACCGCCTGAAGCGACGCGTGAACGACGCCGGAGTGATTCGGCTGGTACGCGCCTACCTGAGCGCGGGCATCATGAGTAGCGGTGTGGTGGGCAACCGGGTAGAGGGCACGCCGCAAGGCGGGCCGCTCTCCCCGTTGCTGGCCAACGTGCTGCTCGACGAGGTAGATCGTGAGCTGGAGCGGCGAGGCCATCGCTTTGCCCGTTATGCCGACGACTGCAATGTGTATGTGCGCAGTCTGAAGGCAGGCGAGCGCGTGATGGTGTTGCTCAAGCGCTGCTACGACAAGCTGCACCTGAAGATCAACGAATCGAGAAGTGCAGTGGGCCCTGTCTTTGGCCGCAAGTTCCTATGGTATGCCTTCTGGGAGACCCGCAGCGGCGAGATCAAGCCCGTCGTATCAGACAAGGCGCTGGCGACGTTCAAGCAACGAATCCGGCAGCTCACCCGTCGATCTGGCGGCCGCAGTATCGGTGAAGTCATCGAACGGCTACGCAGCTATGTATTGGGGTGGAAAGCGTACTCTCGACTGGTGCAAACCTATCGCCGCTGGCAACAGTTGGACGAGTGGATGCGCCGCCGGATGCGCGGACTCCATCTTAAGCACTGGCGGCATGGCAAGACGATCTACCGGGAATTGCTGAACTTGGGGGCGTATCCTCAGACTGCGCGATCCGTGGCGGCCCTCGGCCGCCGTTGGTGGCACAACAGCATGACCGCGCTGCACCACGTCTTGACGACGGCCTACTTTGATCGCCTTGGCATGCCCGTCTCACATAACCTCAACTTCTCGAACCGCCTGGTGCGGACCCGCATGCCAGGTGGTGTGGCAGGGGACCGGTCAGTTACGCTGGCCGCCCCTATGCCGATCTTGGCTCAGGTCTAGGAGCGAGCCTTTCGACTTGCCAGAAGAGGGCGCCTGAAAATCTCGATGCGTCGCTCTTCTATTTGTGGTTGCGGGGGCTGAATCCGGACAAGCATGAACATAGGCTACGCACGGGTATCGACAGAAGAATTACACCGGGATCCAGCGAATGGTGCACTTGAACGAGTGGGCTACGAGGTCAGACATGCGCCCGCGCAGCCGGCATCATTGGATGCGCACTACGATCGGGAGCTATGCGTTCGCGGTAGGGCGGGCTTTGGAGCACTACGGTGTAGACCCGCACGCGGCATTCAGAGCGGCCGAGGTGTCGATGCATCGAGGTAGCAACCCCATGGCACGGGTACCTGTCGCCGCCATATCACGTCTCTTCCGCTTCGGGGTGATGGCCACCGAGGATCCGTACTTCGGGTTGAGCGTCTCCCGCCATCTGCATCTTGCGGACTTGCATGCGTTCGGCTATGCGCTGATGGCTAGCAGTACGCTGATGGACTACTGTCGCCGCCTTGCTCAGTACTACCCGGTATTCTCATCGGGCGTCAGTGAGGTCACGCTCGATCAAGATGATGATGAGGTATCGCTGCGATGGCATCTTGCCGAAGACGTGTGCGGCGAGACGGAGGACACTGTACTTGCCTTCCTCGTGACCTCGATGCGACAACTGTACCGGCCGACGATGAACCCCGTTCGGATCGCGTTCCACCATGCGATGCCCAGTGAAGGGGATGGGCCATACCGGCGACTGTTCTATGCGCCGATTGTTTTCAACGCTCCCCAGCCCGCGCTCGTCATGTCCCGCCAAGACTTGGAGCAGCCGCTTGTCGGTGCCTGCCCTGAGCTTGCGCGATATCACGATCAGGTTGTCCAGAGCTATCTCGCGCGCCTGGATGCCAGCGATGTGATTAGGATGGTCAGAAGGAAGATCGTCGAGTTCCTGTCCACCGGAGAGTGTGGGCGTGAACGCGTTGCACAGGCCATGTGCATGAGCGCGAGCACCCTGCAGGTCAAGTTGGCGCAACGCGAAACCACCTTCCAGACAATTCTGGACGACACGCGCAAAGAACTCGCGTGCGTCTATGTTCAGCAACTCTCCTGGCCACTGATCGAGATCGCGTTCCAACTGGGCTTTTCCGATAGCAGCAACTTCACGCGCGCCTTCAAGCGCTGGACGGGCTTGTCTCCCAGTGACTACCGGCTCCGGCAAGGGTATCAATGCCAGTCATAGATTCCGATGGGGAGTATCTATCCGGTACTGAGATCTATCCGACGGTGACAGGCAACTGCCCTGTTCGCGGACGAGCGTGATGCGGCCCGGATGAGACAGGGCACCCAGCATGACGTCCACCGTTGTTGCCCTGAAGGCGCCCGTCTACCGTACCGAAGTCCGTCCTGGGCTGGTCTTCAACGCCTAAGTTGGTCTCTGTTGCAAACGTTGATGATCTGACGATAGACGTCAATTTACGATGGTATGCCGGGCGCACACCTATGCGCGCTGAAGAGGCGCGTTTGGGCGCAGAAGGCCGTAGCGGTAAGTACCTTTGGCATTCAGTTGTCCGTTGAAGGGGCGCGGAAACTGTTCGACCAACTGGTGCGGTGCCAGCAGACTCCGAAAGTGCTGAATACTGACTTGGTCTGGCCGTCGACTCGTGCCAACCAATCCCGCGAATTACCGATACACAGCGGTACGCGTACGACGAATCTTTTCCCGCATCGCGTTCATGAAAACACTGTCTGCAAGTGATTTGAGCCGGTGGCAGAGGGCTCTTCTAGGCCAGCCGTCCGACCCCACGCAATGTATGACATGGACAACTGGCGTACTCCGAGACTTCTTCCCGTTTCAACGAGTTTTCATGGCGCACGGCATGCTGGTTGCCGGTGAAATCACGATCACTCACTGGCAAGCTCACGGGCACGATGCAAGGTATCTCGAGCAACAGGCATTGACATTCGAGCTAGAAAAGCGAGGTGCACTATCTTGGTGGCTGACAAACCGACAACCCTTTGTGATCGACCCCGATTGCCCGCCACCTTATGCGACGGAATTCGAGGTCAATGAAATTAGGGAGTTCGATCTACAGAACGTTGCTGCTCATGGAATCTTGAATCTTAAAGCAAACGCGGGAACGTATTTCAGTTTTGCAGGCGTATCAACACCTCTCTCAGATTGGCACCTCGACGCTCTGCGCGTACTGGCTCCGGTGCTCAATGACTTGTACCTGGCGCAACTCGCGGACTTCGACACCGTATCCAAGGTCATGCGAGATCTGACGCTTCGACAGCGAGAGATTGCTCGCCGGGTGGTCGCTGGGCATAGCGACAAAGCAATTGCGCGTGAGTTGGGAGTCTCCCCGCAGACTGTTAAGAACCAGTTGTCTGCCGTCTACCAGCGCTTGGGCTTGCAAAGACGCTCTCAACTCATCGAACTTCTTCGATGAACGGTACTTTTGTACCATTTACTTCCGCCTTGCTTCAAGGCTAATCTCGGAAAGCGCTATTGTTAACATTGCCTTGTCCATGCTAATTGATGGAGGCAATGGCTTGGGGCGAGGCGGGAGAAAGAATGGATTGAGTCGCGATGAATAATCCACTTTTAGATGGTCTGGTCGGTTTTCTTTCTCTATTTCTCTATTATTAAGCTCAGGCTGGATTTTTTTGGAGTGGAAAATGACAGATTCAACAATAAATCTTGATGTAAAGAGACTTGAATTTGCTCGCGAGGCGATTCGCTTATATGGCGATCGAATTCCCATGGCGGCTCAAGAATATATTCTGAAGCAACGAGTGGTTCCGGGAATGTCACCCTATGAGGCAAAGCTTGCGGCGGGCGCGTTCTACTTCAAGGTTGAGGTAGATCCTACGGTGTGGTCCGCGGATGCTGATCCTCTCGTGGTTATTGACAAACAGTCTGTGGTGCCGGATGGAAGCAAGATTTGGATGACATTTGAAACGAAGACTCAATTTCCTAGTGAAGGAAAAAAGAAATTTCAAGTGTATTTTGAGCGCGGAGTGGCAAAAGAAATTATTAAAAAATAAATTGAATTATGAATTCAATGAGTCGACGCGGGTTTTTGATACTTGTTGGGTTAATTCCATTTTCGATGCGCGGCATATTTGCTGAGACTATCGCCATGATTGCTCCTTGTGCATTTTCATTTGATGCAAGTCATGCTGGTGTTGTGGTGACTGGGAGATTTTCTGTTAGAGAGCGTAGGCGCTACAAAATCACACTGAGCTTCTTCCATAAAGGAGGAGAAGACGCGGAGAATTTGCGAAAACTACTGGATTCCCAAGAGGCGTGGTATTTGACGGACAGTCTTAAGTCGACGTCACCCATAAAGGTTACGTACGAGAATTTTATGGGTAAAGGGTCATTTTCATCAAGTCAGGAGAGGAGTGCCGCACTAACAGAAGCTGCTGCGAAGTATGACGAGGCCGTGCGTGAGGCAATTAGATCCAGGTTCGATGGAGTTAAATACGAATACTCTTATGTGCCTCAGAATAAAAAGGGGTTGATTCCCTTAAGTGTTAGGCTTTCTGAGGTTGAGAGTGATCGTGAGGAATCTTTAATTTTTGAAAAGAAGCTGGATACATTAGGTATGGAATCCGGTGGGGGCGGAAAATTCACACGGGAAATTTTCTCTGCTGATTTGCGCCCCGGAAAATCCTATGAATTAACGGTAAAAGCGCTGCGCGACTCCCCGCTGTTTTTTGATAGGGAAATGAAAATCGGGGTCATATTTGATCCGAGGCTTCAATAAATCGAAGATTGATCTGGAAATAACTATGCCGCAAATTACTGTATTTATTGCTGATAGGAACGCAACCTATGGTTGCAGTGCAAAAAATATCCTGGAGCGGCGAGTGGCTCTCGGAATATCACCCTATGAGGAAAAACTCGCTGGGGATGTTCTATTTTAAGGTTGAAGCTAGCCAAAAATAATGGCCTTTCAATGCTGATCCACATGCGGTTATGGGCAGGCAATCAGTTTGCCCGGATGAAGGCGGGATTTGGATGATATTTGAAGCTGAAACTCATTTTTCGGATGAAGGTAAACAGCGATTATCTATTTGCTTTTTTAATGAAAAGGCGCAAAGCATTGAAGGGGCATTGGAATAAAAATGAGTAACAGGGAATTTTCGAATCAAAGGAGAGGGGCTGTGGCGTGTCTTTTTTCTTTTTTGTGTCTGCCGCGATGGGCGCGTTCTAGTTGGTTTTCTCGCTCCGATTCTGATATCCCGACCATTCCGCCAGGGCGAAATTTTAAGTGGGATGTTGGTCGCCAAAGCAGCCGCATTGAGCAGGCGTTTATTATCGAAGAATACCGTATATATAATTTTGATGTTGGCTTCGGTAGTCCGGTTGCGTGGGATGACAAGGCGCATCAAGAATGGCGAAAGGATCGGCGAGCTGTAGATCTTATTGATGCCATTGATATTCCGATTCATATTCAAGTCCAGAAAATAAATGAAGTTGGGGATGTGTCAGTTTTAATTGATCAGGATGCGCGTACGGAGCCAAAGTTTACCGGTGGCGATGTCCTTACTCGGCATATTGCTACCGTCAAGCTCCGCCCCGGAAAATACAAGGTGATTGCAAGCACTTTGCAAGAGACAGTTCTGCCGGAGGGGGTGGGCACTTACCTGCACATCGGCTTTTATCCCAAGTCAACTACTTTCAACGACAACGAATAACAAGAGAAGCTATGCCGTTCGTAACTGTCAATATTGCCAATGCTGGAACTCCTCTTTCAGACGGGAACACTTCCTCCGTCGGCCACATGTGGTACTCACTGGATAAAGGTGATGGTAGCCAGCCTTCCAGCTATGGTTTTGCACCGGATGAAAATCATCACGGCCAGCCTTTTGCGCCGGGTCAAGTATATTCAAATGACAATAGTAACTACACCAGTACGTATTACACCAGAACGGTAGAGATATCGCAGGCACAATACGATGCCATGAAAAATTTTGGTGAGGCGACGCGAATTGGAATGCCAGACAGTACTGTGCACGTCAACGACATTAACGGAAAAGGTGAGAGCTTCACGCTGCACTACAATGGGTTGACGAACAGTTGTATTGATTACACGTGGAAGGCGATGGAGGTTGGTGGACTTAATCCGAGCGATTTCCAAGGAGCAGTATGGCCAACATGGAATAAATCGTTTGTTGACGACATGCTGAATAAGTATGAGAATGGTATTGGCTCAAGGGATTCAATATATAATTCTGATAAACAGATGCAGAATTGGTTGAATCTGGGTGAGATTGGTAGCCAAACCTGGCAGAGCTACACTGCATGGTCCACGTCGCAACTTGTGAATGCAGGTGGTATCAGTTACATCGACAACGGCAGCCAGTGCCTTCCCTATGCACCCATCGGCGCTTTCTACGAGAGCAAGTCTGCTGCCACGGACAACGCTACCTCCATTGCCAACAAGACCTTCCGTGTCCTGAACAGTTCGAATCAAGGGCTGACTGCAGTTCAACTTGCAGCCTTGGACGCCAATCACGATGGGAAGCTCGGCGGTATCGAGTTGAATGGCTTGAATGCATGGACTGACGCCAATGAAGACGGCCTCGCACAAACGAGCGAGTTGACCGAACTCACAACCGAGCTGGCAAACGCCGGTCTGTCCAGTGTTCGCTCCACCGATTACGCGTTCTACACGTCGGGCAACGCCAACTTCAAGATGGCGGGGCAAGAGAATCTCTTGGCCCCCGCCAATAGCCTCGCAGCACCTGGTGTCCCCGCTGCCTTGGAGAGCAACTACCGCACCTTGCGTGATAACGACAACCGTTTCTATGTCAACGCCAACCAATGGATTGACTGGGCTCCCGATCAGATCAAGCTCTCCAGCAATCAGCAAAACCTGGTTGGCACCGACGGCAGCGATACTTTCGATATCAGCTATTACGCCCAATACGACGGCAGCTACTTCAACCTCTCGCTGGTGCGGTACTTCTATGCTGGAGCGGGTGACGACCTGATGGGAGGAAGTGTTCGTAACGACACCCTCTGGGGCGGCACGGGCAACGATACCCTGTTGGGCTATGACGGCGACGATCAGCTCTACGGCGAAGAGGGCAGCGACCAGCTCCAGGGAGGGAACGGCAATGACCTTCTGAATGGTGGTGCGGACAACGACGTGCTGCTTGGCCAGGAGGGCAATGACACCCTCATCGGTGACGCGGGTAACGATGAGCTCCAGGGCGGGAATGGTAGCGACACGTTGGACGGTGGCGCGGGCGACGACATGCTCTTCGGGCAGGTTGGCGACGATGTCATGAATGGTGGCGATGGCAATGACGTCATGATGGGTTTCACGGCCTCCAACGAGGCTAAGCAAACCTTGGCCGCTGGTGAAACCGACAACGACGCCATGTTCGGTGGTGCGGGTACCGATCAAATGTATGGTGGTCTGGGCGATGACTACATCGACGGCGGTGCCGACAACGACCTTGTGGCCGGCGGCGATGGCGACGACAGGCTGTATGGTGGCGCCGGCGACGACGAAGTCAACGGCGGCACCGGCAACGAGATCATGGACGGCGGCATTGGTGCCGATCGGATGTTTGGTGGCGTCGGTAACGATCAGATGTGGGGCGGCGACGGCAACGACATCATGATGGGCTTTACCCCCAGCAACGATACCAAGCAAACCTTGGCGGCCGGTGAGACCGACGACGACTTGATGTACGGTGGAGCCGGCGATGACCTGATGCTGGGAGGTCTTGGCAACGATCAGGTATGGGGTGGCGTTGGTAACGACGAAATCCAGGGCGGTGACGGCAACGACCAGCTCTACGGCGAAGACGGTAACGACCGTCTTTTCGGCAGCGCAGGCGATGACACCATCTACGGTGGCAATGGCGATGATTTGATTGTGGGCGGTGTCGCGACCAACGAGGCGGCACTGGCTGCGGGCGTGTCCGACAACAATCTTCTGTATGGCGGCGCGGGCAACGACACCATCATTGGTGGAGTGGGGAACGACTACATCGATGGCGGCGCTGGTGCCGACAACATGCAAGGCGGCAAGGGCGATGACATCTACATCGTCAACAGCGTGAACGATGTCATTTTGGAGCAGGCCGGCGAAGGCTACGACACCGTGATCGCCAGCACCAACTACATCCTCAACGCCAATGTTCAAGAACTGCGGTTGACTGAAGGCGGGGCCTATAACGGTACGGGCAACAGCCTGAACAACCGAATCATCGGTAACAACCAGGACAACATTCTGGACGGCGTTACGGGCGCGGATACGATGATCGGTGCCCAAGGCGATGACACTTACTACGTCGACAACGTCGGCGATCAGGTGATTGAACTTGCCGGTGAGGGCACCGATACGGCAGCCGCCAGCATCAGCTACACATTGGGCGCCAACGTCGAAGATCTCACCCTGCTGGATTTCTCCAAGGCTGAAAAAGGCATCGCCGATGAGGTGCCCATCCTCGTCTATGGCTACCCCAAGGCCTACGAGCTGGATTACATGCAGGGCAACGCCGTGGCCGGGTACAAGGGCACGTGTGCGCTGACCAGTATTGCCAACTTGGCGACGCAGGCCAATCAGGCGCTGTCTGAGTCGCAGGTGGTGCAGACGGCGATCGATAACAACTGGTGCGTGACTGACCCGACCAAGGCCGACTACCAACGCGGCGGCTCCAACTACGTGCAGCAGCAGGCCTTGCTCTCGAGTTACGGCATCAATAGCGGCATCATCATGGGCTACAACGAGCAAGCGATCGCCAACCTTATCAAGGGTGGACGTGGCGTGATCATTGGCCTGAACGCGGGCAAGCTCTGGGACGATGCGAACTACCTGGACAACGGTGGTGTGAACCATGTTGTGACCGTCACGGGCGTGGCGTGCGATGCGGCGACCGGGGCCATCAACGGTTTCTATATTGCCGATTCGGGCCGTGGTCTGGTCAGCGACATGACCCGCTACGTGTCGAGTGCCGACTTCCGCAACGATGCGGATGTGGCGAACGCATACAGCATCTACACGGTCGATCCGATCAAGCTGTGGGAAGAGAACATTGATGCCACGGGTAATGAGCTGGCGAACACCATTACGGGCAACCGGGGTGACAACGTTCTCGCAGGCGGGCTGGGCAACGACACCGTGATCGGTCAAGCCGGCAACGATACCTACAAGTTCGCCCACGGCGATGGTCAGGATACCGTGATCGATAGTGACGCCACGGCCGGCAATATCGATGTGATCCAGTTCAGCGGCATCAACCAGAACAACCTCTGGTTCAAGCATGTCGGCGACGACCTGCAAATCAGTGTCATGGGAACCACGGACCAGATTATCGTCAAGGACTGGTATGTGGGTGGCGCCAGTGGCACAGACAACCACATTGAGCGCATCCGAACGGCCGACGGACTGACCATGTACGACACCGACGTGGAGCAGTTCGTGCAGGCCATGGATGCGTTCGCGCCCCCTCCCGCCACGCAGACCAGTTGGGCCAATGGGCAAACCAGCAATGGTCAGGTGTTGATGACGGTCACACATTGACGACCATGAGCGATCACTGAAACGAGGAGCAGTAGGACGTTCCTCGTTTTAGCCGAGTAGCTTCAGCAGCAGCGGCTCACCCTCAACCAGTGGGCCGTTTTTTGTGACTGGGATTGGGCGACAGAAAGCGTGAACACCGATAGCAACCGTCAGGCCGCAGGGACGAGCTCACAGTTTGAGAACGACACGAACATCGGCATCGACACCGGATTGCAGTGCTTGATGATGATGGCGAAACTGCACGGCGTGGCTGCCGATGCTGTGCAGTTGCAGCACCACTTTGGCCGGGAACGGTTTTCCGCCCAGACGCTCCTGTTGGCGGCAAGGAAGCTGGGCATGACAGCCAAACATGTCAAGCAGGATTCCACACGACTTGATCGCGCCCCACTGCCGGCCATTGGCGAGGATGCGTCGGGGGCGTTTTTCTTGATTGGCAAGGTCGATACCAGCCAGGAAATATGGCGTGTCTTGATTCAGCACCCCGGTCATCCGCCTCAGGTGCTGCCACTGGGAGAGTTCCTGGGGCTGTGGTCGGGCGATCTGATTTTCTTGACCAGCAAGGCCACCTTTGCCGGGGACATGGCCAAGTTCGATTTCACATGGTTTATCCCCGCCGTGGTGAAGTACCGGAAGACGTTGGGCGAAGTGCTACTGATCTCCCTGGTGTTGCAAATCATCGGTCTGGTGACGCCGATGTTTTTTCAGGTCGTGATGGACAAGGTCTTGGTCAATCACGCCATGAAGACCTTGAACGTGATCGCCATCGGGTTGATTGCCGCCACACTATTTGAGGCGGCATTGACTGGCATTCGGACAGCGGTGTTTGCCAACACCAGCAGCAAGATTGACGTGGAATTGGGCTCACGGCTATTCGGCCACTTGCTGAGCCTGCCCATCAGCTATTTTCAAGTACGCCGCGCAGGAGACTCGGTCGCCCGTATTCGCGAACTGGAGAATATTCGCTCCTTCCTCACCAGCAACGCCATGACCCTGGTGCTGGACATCGTGTTTTCCTTTGTCTTCATGGCCGTGATGTTCTGGTACAGCGTGACGCTGGCCTTGATTGTGCTGGCCTCGATTCCCGTCTATCTGGCGTTGTCCTTCCTTTTTACGCCGATTCTGCGCGCGAAGCTGGCCGACAAGTTCAACAAGGGGGCGGAGAATCAGTCTTTTCTGGTGGAAACCTTGACCGGGATGGATACCTTGAAGGCGATGGCCGTGGAGCCGCGCTGGCAACAGAAGTGGGACAGGCAGTTGGCCGCTTATGTTTCGGCGGGACTCTCCACCACTAACATCGCCTTGGTGGCCAGCGGCGGCGTCAGTCTGGTGAGCAAGCTCGTGACGGCGGGCATCATGTGGCTGGGGGCCATGCTGGTGGTTGACAACAAGATGACGGTGGGCGAGTTGGTGGCGTTCAACATGCTGGCCGGTCAGGTGTCTTCTCCGATTTTGCGCCTCGCCCAGTTGTGGAACGATTTCCAGCAGGTCGGCATTTCCATGAGCCGTCTGGGCGACATCCTGGACGCGCGCTCAGAAGTGGCGGGTAACAAGACACGCATACCGCAAGTGGCTGGCGCCATTGGATTTGATCAGGTGTCCTTTCGCTATGGCCCTGACGCCCCGGACGTGATTCGCTCGGTTTCACTGAACGTCAAACCGGGCGAAGTCATTGGCATCGTCGGGCGCTCGGGCTCGGGCAAGAGCACCTTGACCAAGCTGGTGCAGCGACTCTATGTGCCTGACCGGGGCAGGGTGACGGTGGATGGTCAGGACATTGCGATCGTCGACACGGCTTCGCTGCGGCACCAGATCGGTGTGGTGTTGCAGGAGAACACACTGTTCTCGCGTTCGATCCGCGACAACATTGCGCTGACCGATCCGTCGTTGCCCATTGAAGCCATCATCGCCGCCGCAAAATTGGCGGGGGCACATGACTTCATCTGCGAGTTGCCCGAAGGTTACGACACGGTGGTGGGGGAGCACGGAACGGGATTGTCAGGCGGTCAGCGCCAGCGCATTGCCATAGCCCGTGCCTTGATCACGAACCCGCGCATCCTGATTTTTGACGAAGCCACCAGCGCCCTGGACTACGAGTCCGAGAAAATCATTCAGGACAACATGCGCCAGATTTGTGCGGGGCGAACCGTGCTCGTCATTGCTCACCGTTTGTCTGCCGTGCGGGACGCGCATCGAATCATCGTGATGGAGCGTGGCCAGATCGTCGAGACGGGAAGCCACGAGGAGCTGTTGAAGAACCAGCAGGGCATTTATAGCCACCTCTATCGCTTGCAGACGGCTCACGGCTCGTCTGCCCCCATACCTGAAGGAGTCGCATCATGAGCATGCGGCACCGGGCGGGCGCCTTGAAAGACCTGTTGGGCCGTTACGTGCGGGTATTCGCCCATTTCTGGCGCATGCGGCATGCGTTGAGAACGGGTTTTTTCAACAAGCAAGAAGCGGAGTTCCTGCCGGCGGGCTTATCGCTGCAGGAAGCGCCAGACTCGTCGACCTTGCGCTGGACAGGGCGCATCCTGATGGGGCTTGTGATCTTTGCTGTGCTGTGGGCGGTGTTCGGTCAGATAGACATCATCGTCAATGCCACGGGAAAAATCATCCCCTCAGCGCGCACCAAAACCATCGGTTCCGTTGATGTTGCCAGTGTCAAGGCCTCATACGTTACCGAAGGCCAGGAAGTCCATGCGGGCGACGTCTTGATCGAGCTGGATTCGAGTAGCAGCGACGCTGAGCACGACAAAGCCACAGACGTGGTGGCGCAGGCGAAGCTTCAGGCGGCCCGCTCGGTTGCCATGATTCGCGCGGTAGAGAAGCTGCATGCTCCTCGTCTTGCCGTTGTAGAAGGCGTGACGCGGGCGCAGTGGCAGGCCGCCCAGGATCAACTGGACGGGCAATACAAGGATTTCTCCGCCAAGCTCGCGCGACTGAATGGTGAGATCGCGCGCTACTCGGCAGCATTGCCCTTGGCTGCGCAACGGGCCGGGGACTACAAGGCATTGATGATGGACAGCACGGTGTCACGTCATGCCTGGTTGGAGAAAGAACAAGCCAGGGTGGATCTGCAGGGGCAGTTGGCGGACGCGAGGAATCAGCGCTCGGCACTGATCGCGCAGACACGCAAGGAGGCGCACGATGCATTGGTGGAGGGCGAGAAGCTGGTTGAGGCGGGCGTACAGGATCAGCGTCGCGCGGGAGAACACAGCAAGCTGCTGCGGCTCACCGCGCCCGTGGATGGGACGGTCCAGCAGTTAAACGTGCATACCGTGGGCGGCGTTGTACCGGCCGCACAGCCGCTCATGCAGATCGTGCCAAAGGAAAACGTGGTTGAGGTCGAGGCCTTCCTGGAAAACAAGGATGTCGGCTTCGTGTTGGCGGGTCAGGATGCCGAAGTCAAGATCGACGCCTTTGATTACACCAAGTACGGCACGATCAAAGCCAAGGTCAGGCACGTCTCGCAGGATGCCATCCAGGACGACAAGAAGGGACTGATTTACTCGACCAAGGTGGTTCTGGACAGGAACGTCATCGCCGTGGATGGCAAAACGATGCCGCTGTCAGCGGGCATGTCGGTGAATGTGGAAATCAAGACAGGCACACGGCGTGTCATCGAGTATGTGCTGTCTCCGCTGGTGCAACATCAAAGAGAGGCCTTGCATGAGCGTTAAGCAATGGCTGTGGCCTCGCTGGGGTGTCGTTCTGGCAATGTGGGCGCTATGCACCAGCGCGCACGCGCGGGACTGGGAGGATATCGTGACGTCCCCGTTTGTAGATCCCTTGCTGACGCGCCCACGGGCGCTCGATGCAGGAAAGATCTTGCCGGGGGATACGCAGGCGCTTGGTTGTGACGATAATCGGTATGAGCCGACAACGCCGATCGCCTTAGCCGAAGCGATTGACTTGGCGCTGTGTCACAACCCGCAGGTGCAAAGCGCCTGGGCCAACATCAAGGTGCAGGCCGCCCAGGTGGGCGAGGCGCGGGCCGCCTATTTGCCGACGATCACGGCTGGAGCGAGCTATCTCAACCAGAGAACCCAATACCCTGAATCCCAGTTCCAGGTGAATTCGGACAGGACCAGCCTGTCCCGGTATTACTCGCTGACCTGGCGGTTACTGGACTTCGGAGGGCGAGGGGCCAATCGACGATCCGCCAATGCGCTGTTGGAAGCAGCCTTGGCGAGCCACGACGCGGTGCTGCAAAAGACCATGGCCAACGTCATTGGGCTGTATTTCGACGCACAAACTGCTAGGGCCGGCCGGGAAGCGAAAGAGAAGAACGAAGCCCTGGCAAGACAAACGTTCGAGGCGGCCAAGAAACGCGAGACCCGCGGCGCGGGGGCGCAGTCCGATACGTTGCAGGCTCAGACCTCCTTAGCGAAAGCCGAGTTGGAGCATGCGAGGGCCATCGGCGCGCATGAAAAATCCCTGGTGGCCTTGACTGTGGCGTTGGGCTTGCAAACAGAGGGCGAGGATGCACCGGGTTTAGTGCTGGCACCGGACTACCAAGACGAAGACAGACTGCTACGGCAGAATCTATCGGAGTGGTTGCGGCTTGCCCGGGAGCAACACCCCGCGATCGTGGCGGCACGGGCACAGTTGGAGTCCGCTCGGGAGAAGCTCACCGCGACACGTTCTGAAGGGCTGCCGACGCTGGATTTTGCGAAGAGTCAATACGTCAATGGGCGGCCCAGTCAGGGGCTGACCAGCATGCAGACGAAAGAATCGGTGATTGGGGTAACGCTCAATATCCCCTTGTTTGAAGGTTTCGGCAGGACCTACAAGGTGCGTGGGGCCCAAGCGCAGATCGAGATCAAAGAGGCGGAGCTTCGGGATACCCAGATCCAGGTGCTCGGTGATGTGGCAAAGGCTTACGCGGAAGCAAGCTCGGCGCTGAGAAATTTGCAATCGTCGCGCCGTCTGCTCGATGCCGCGCAAGATGCGCGTGACAACGTGCAGCGTAAGTATGATCGTGGGATCGCCGATATCCTTGAAATGCTGAATGTACAGAGTGCCTTGGCCGACGCTGGTCAGGAGAGGATTCGAACGCTGGCGGAATGGCGTTCGGCACGCCTTCGGCTATTGGCCGCTGCTGGTGAGATGGGGCTTTGGAGTGTGAAAAGGTAAATGCCTTGTTGCGGGGCACATTCAGACTCGTTGGCTTCACCTGATTTAATCAATTGATTCACGCTCAACAGTCTGTGGTCCTCTTTGGGGAGGCGATGTTGTTTCCGATGCCGTACGCAAACGGTGCGGCTCCGATGTCGCCGCTGAGAAGCGCGAGGTCGAACACTATCACCGGCGACGCGTCCCGTCTACGACGGCGCAACTAGGGAGCGTCACAAAGAAGATAGGTTTTTACTGCCGCCCTCCAACTGGTGGTCTCGTCGAAGGGGGCGACAAGTCCTAGGTTCGGCGCCCTAATGTTCGACGTGGCTGCAAGCATTGCACTCAGTCCGTGGTTGATCATGTATTTCGGGTAGTACGTTGGGGGGCAAAGCTTTGAACAGACGCGCAGATTTTTTGCTTCTGTTCAGGATCGCTCATCGTCCCATTAACTGGCTTCTCGAATTCTTCGCGCTTGTCCTTGGACAAGGACGCAAGGGCGTACACCGTCCCCACTGGGACCACCCGAAGGTTCCTTCTCACGTTGCCGGGCGAGTTGCTGCTGTGGAACGCTGTGTCGCTACTATCGTCGCCCCAGCTTCATTATCGCAATGCACGTTCGTCCCGCTCAGGCGTCATCGCCCTCTGTGAGCGCTAATGACACAGCGGCATGCGCATGTAGCGCCGTCGTATCAAACACGGGTATAGGAACGTCGCTTTGCCCAATCAGCAGAGTGATCTCCGTGCACCCGAGAATGATTCCCCGTGCTCCGCGAGCTTGCAACTTGCCAATGATGTGTTTGTACTCTTCTCGCGACGAATCGCTCAAAACCCCGTGGCATAGCTCGTCGTAGATGATGTCGTGAACGCGCGCCCGAGCCCTCTCTTCCGGAATCAGGACCTCGATACCATGGTGCTGCGTCATGCGAGATCGATAGAAGTCTTCTTCCATCGTAAATCTTGTGCCCAACAATCCGACCCTACCGATACGAGCACCTTTGAGTGCTTGCGCCGTCGGATCAACGATATGAACAAAGGGCACCTGTAGTACTGCCTCGATCGCCGGCGCGACCTTATGCATGGTGTTCGTGCACAACAGCACGAGGTCTGCACCGCCAGCCTGCACCTGCAGCGCGGCCTCCTGCATGCGCAAAGCGAGCTCGTCCCACCGACCGGCGTACTGCAGTGCTTTGATTTCTTCGAAACACACGGTCGCCATGATGCTGCGTGCATTGTTGTGGTCACCCAGTCGATTCTTCATGCCTTGGTTGATTAAGCGGTAGTACTCGGCCGAAGACTCCCAACTCATACCGCCGATCAATCCGATCGTCTTCATCTTCATGGTTACTCCAAACGACATGGTCCAGATAATCTAACGAGGCTCTCGAATCGCAGCTAGGGACAGTTTCTGTGATGACAACCGGGCCAGTTGCCAGTGAACTACGGGAAGGTGTTTCATGCTAGCCCCAAAAGGGTGAGATCGGATGGGCACAGTCACAATCTGATCTCGGTATTAACCCTCAATGGCTACATTCGTTTGCAATTCCTCAGTCATCGGCATCTTATGGTGCGCAGTGCCGTGACGCGGAGTGTCTGTTCAATTCTGGGCATCAGAAGATAAAACAACATTTTTTGCTGTCGAATTTTAATTAAAATAATTTTCCTCGCTGTTTAGTGGTCCGTTATGGCGAGGCATCGAATGATGGTCTGATTATTTCGACGTGTGCATCTGAATGATCGATGTGGTAGGTAATAAGAGCGCCGACTCAATAGTGGAGAGAAACAGTGGTTGAATTTATTGATCAATCAGAATTTTCTGTATTAGGAAAGCTTGCTTGGTTGTGGATGAGCTCTCGTCTGCACAGGGGGTGGAGCAATGAACTTCTCTGCCAATTTCTGCTACCCCCGATCGCCAAAGGTCAGTATCACCTTATAGAGCGCGATGGGCTTCCTGTCGCTTATTGCAGTTGGGCATTGCTCAGCGAAGCGTCCGAGCTTGAATATATGGCTGATCCAGCGCGGCTGAAGTTGGAAAACTGGAATGACGGGGATCGTCTTTGGTTTGTGGATTGGGTCGCACCGTTTTCGTCGCGCGATACATGGGAGCTGAAGCGATTAATGGGTCAAAAATTTCCTGATCAAGTCGCCAGGGCGATTCGTGTCAAGCCAGCGTCTGAGCGCGCTCGAATAATGGAGTTTCACGGAAAAAAAATAAACCCAACCGACGCGGGTCGCCTACTTAACGAATATTACGAACAGTTTCTAGCCAGGGTGACGAAGGTGCCAGCACGGTTGATGTGAAATGTGAAAGTTGTTAATTTGATTTCAGGTAATTAATAATCAGCATAGATAACAATGGAGACAATGTGGGCCTGAACGATGAGACTCTCGACAACGTTGACCTCTCTGCCTATACCGCGGATATTGAGGTCTACAAGCGATTCCGCGAACCGTCAAATCCATATGGCATATACAACAACCAAGATCGAGTATTGAATGCTGTATATCGGGCTTGGACTACCGGCGAGTTGGGAAATCTGATTGAGAAAAATGGTCTGAGCGGAATCAAGAACTCTATTAACTGGAATTACGAATCAACGACGAATTTTCTTTCGCAGTATCTTTGGGCTAGTACCGCAATATTGGGTGTTGGATATTCGTTCAATCGTTCGGACTTATGGAATCAAAATTCCATCCCGGGTGATCGTGCGGCCGGAAATCAAGACGCATATAATTTGGCTGCAATAACTGCGGCCAGGTCTGTAATTAATGCGACCCTGGAAACTGGTCTTTTTGTGGCCAACGGAATTCGTTGGAATGCGTCAAAGATGAATTCGGCGATTGCCGTCAATTCAAATACTCTTGGGATACGATTCTTCCAATCTCTTGTGCAGGAACCGTACCAGACCGCCGTCAAATCCGGTCGGTCGAAGTTTGGTGCAGCTGCTAGTTTTGGATTTACAGCAAATGCCCTTATCGGATTGGGGGCGGCAGGAAAACAACTGAGCTTGGCGCTCCACAATCCGGCAGCATCACGTGATGAGTATGGAAACAATCTTGATCTTGTGTCCTCGTCGATGGGCTTGATCGCCAACAGCGCAAATGTGATTGCGAACGCCCTGAAAGGGGCCAGCACGGTCGCATCAGTCCGTGGCGCCGCGAACACTAGCAAGAATTTAGGCATTGCCGGCAGCTTCTTCGGGGCGTTGAACGGCGCCGCATCCATTGCCGCCTTGGCTCCGCTTCTAGCTAACGACAAGCTTACTCCCGAGCAGAAGGGTGTGATCGCAGCAGAAATGGGTGTACAGATCGTTGGTGGAAGCGTTCAAGGAATTTGTAACACCTTGCTCGCGATTAATGCGGCGAAGGGTGCGGCATCCACGAGTGCCGGCGTCTTGGGACCCGCATTAGGTGCTGCGGCAGCGGGCATCGTGCTCGCAATGAGTCCGCTGGAAATTTATGGTTTGGTTCAACAGTCGAAATATGCCAACCAACTGGATCAGTTGGCTAAAGAGCTGGGGCCATTGGGCTATGACGGCGACAGCTTGTTGGCAAGTTTTTATCGTGATAAGACAGCGATAGACGGAACGATTGTAGGCGCAACGACGCTTCTTGCCGTGACCGGTGCCACTGTCTCGGCCGCGATCGCGGCAACTGGTATCGGCGCTCCCGTCGCTGTGATTGTAGGCCTAGTGACAAGTGCATTGTCCGGAATTCTGAAGGGCATACAACAACCACTCATTGAACGACTTGCGCGTGACTATGCTGAGAAAATCAATGAGCAAGGCGGAAGTTTTGCATATTTTGCGAAAAATTTGAATGCGAAATATTCGCAAATTCTCAGCAGCGCTGGTGCAATTGATACGTTAAAAAAGCTCCAATCCGATTTCGGCGTCGATAGTGTTATCGGCATTACTTCCGTCGGCATGTCCAGTACCGCCATGGAGCTCGCCGCCGTCACCTATAACGCGGCGAACCTCAAGACCCGCGACGCCTATATCGACCGCTTTGTCAGCGGCACGAAGCAGGCCGATCGGACCCTGTCGCTGGACGTTGCAAGTGGATCTATCAACCTCGGGACGGGGCAAGTCGGTAGCAAGCAGCTTTTGACGTTTTTGACCCCGCTAATGGCCCCAGGCAATGAGGTGCGGCAGCGCGTGTCCACGGGAAAAAATTCCTACTATACAAGCTTGGACGTGATCATGAAGTCCCCAAACTGGTCGATCAGTGATGGTGCTTCGAGTTCGACCATGGATCTAAGAAAGATTGTCTCTCGCTTGAAGAATAGCAATGGAACGATCGATGGTGACATTGGCTTGATCGTCAACGGCGGTGATGGCGACGATACAGTGCTTGCCAATGCATCAAAAATAACTTTCGACGGAGGATCCGGGCATAACGGCATTTCGTATGCAGGTCTTGGCGGAGATGTGCAACTCAATATAATCGCAACTGACACGGGTTTTAGCGTCCAGAAGTCGTTGCAGAATGTTGAAATTTATCGGGAAACCACATCGACTCAAAAATACTCAGCTGGCAAGAGAACTGAAACCGTTGATTACAGGTCCGTCGAATTGCAGACGATGTCGGGGCCATTGACGGCAGCGGACACGTTGACGAATGTTCAAGAAATTTACGGAGGAAACGGCAACGATAGTCTTGATGCACGCAAAGCAAAGAACAGCGTAACGCTTTCCGGTGGTGGCGGAAACGATACGCTTTGGGGTAGCGACGCCGATGACGTACTAATGGGTAATGCCGGTAATGACAATGTTCACGGCGGTGGCGGAAATGACCTCGTTGTTCAGGATGCGAGTCCTGGAGCGGATTTGCTAGATGGTGGCGATGGCAATGACATTGTCAATTACGGTGCCGGAGCGCAAAACTGGCGAAAGGGAATTTCGGCAGATCTTGCCGCGGGAACCGTCCAGAAATTCGCGAACACCGGGACGACAGCTGCAGTCGGGGTAACTGCCCGCTATGTTCGGGTCTATCATAATAGCGTTACTACTCCCTGGATCGGGCTGAGCGGCATCCGAGTCGTCTCTGGTGGAGTTGACGTCTCTGCTGGACGTTCGGTAAGAATGGGGGCAAATATTGACATTATTTCTCCCGGTCCAAGGACAACGAACGTGCTGACCGATGACAGCGTCGGCGCGTCAGGAACTGCAGCGCTTTTCGAGACAGCGCGCTATCCACGGGTGACCACGCCGTATTTTGAGCTTGACCTCGGTGCTCAATATTCAATTGATACGATCGATTTGTGGGCAACGAGTAACGGGCTTTCTGTATCGAATGATCTGAAGGTGTGTTTTTCCGATACACCATTCACTTCGGACTATCAACCAGATGCTGCCGCCATGTCGAAGAAGGTCGTCGATGTGGGCGTCGTCAGCGCGGCGTCAGGTGACGCTGTCACCGATAGTCTGACGCGGGTCGAGGGCATTATCGGTACCTCGCTGGCGGATACTCTGCTCGGCAACGATGAAGACAATACGCTCTCCGGCGGTGCGGGGAACGACGTGATCTCGGGCCGCGGCGGCAACGATCGCTTGGCCGGCGGTGCCGGGGCAGATGTCATCAGAGGAGATGCTGGTGACGACGTCATTTTGCAGGACATCGGCCGTGATCGTGACGTAATTGATGGCGGCGAAGGCGTGGATACTGTGGACTACAGCAGCACGTCCTTGTCGGGAATCGGCTATGGCATACAAGCAGATTTGAGCATCAATCAAGTTGTAAAGACTCTGGCAGACAATACTGCGTATGTCGGCACCGCAGGCCGCTACATCAGGATCTACCACACCGATGCGAGCCAGGTTTTATCGCTGACGGGGATGAAGGTCTACGTTGGGGGTGTGGATGTTGCAGCGGGCAAGATCTCTCGCAGTGGTGTGGACAGCGGCAGTCTGGGCGGAGCGCAGTGGAATAACGTAAATGCGCTGACGGACAGCAATATTGGTGGGGGTTGGAACGGAGCGAGCACGTCGACAACGAGCAACTTGGCCTATGCCGGAGGAGCAGGCGCGTACATCGAACTGGACCTGGGCTCGGTGCAGAACATTGATGCGATTTCGCTGTGGGGCCGTGCTGATGTTCTGAATGAATCCAGTAACCTGCGGGTGTTTGTGTCCAACACGGCGTTTGGGGGTGGCGACACGTACGCCAGTTTGACAGCAGACACGACCGCCAAGCGAGCCGAGTTCGGTGCGGCGAGCACCACAGTTGCCCCATCTAGTCATACGTTCATTGACCAAATTTCCAACGTCGAGAATGTCAATGGCACATCGATGGACGACACGTTGATCGGAGATACAAACAGCAACGCCCTTTCCGGTGGCGATGGCAATGACATGATCAATGGTGGCGATGGCGATGACGTTCTGTCCGGCGGGCTCGGGGCCGACATAGTGAACGCAGGCGGGGGGGACGACCTGATCCTGCAGGACATCGAGCGGTTTAACAACAGGCTGGATGGCGGTCAAGGCAACGACACAGTGGACTATAGTCTCACGGCAGCCTCCTGGAGCGCTGGCATCAATGCGGATCTGGGGCAGGGAAAGGTGACGAAGGCGGTTGGTGGCACAACGGGAGCCTTGAGGTCGACGGGCCGCTACCTCCGGATCTATCACACCGATGCGACCGCGGTCGTATCACTAACGGGCATGAAGGTCTATGTTGCGGGTACGGACGTTGCGGCG
>NZ_JBEPKQ010000011.1:0-25936 GCF_040544795.1 Ralstonia sp. 1138
AGCGCATGGCGCTGGCCAAAGCCCTCAAGACCATCCCGCCACCCATGCACCAAGCACATAGGGTCGAGGCGAGCACAGCCCTGAATGTTGATTAGATATTCCTCAGCCTATCAATTGCCCCAGTGGCCGCAGGGCTTTGACAGCCTCTTCGAACCTCAGATGAATGATCGTGCTCTTCGGCTTCCTCGTTGGCTTGTTCGACCAGCGCGCACTCTCTGCCGGCAGAAGACACGCCATTGATAGCAACAGCGCCATCGCTTACACGCTTTCGGGGATTTGTGAACCTGCCACATCCAGCTAGATCGACCTCTAGTTAGTGCGAAGACGAGGGGTTGAATCTCAATACAGCCGTCCTTGGCAGGAAAGGCCTCCGACCTATCGGGAATATTTCCATGTGCATCCGAAATCCCACCAGCAGCTTGCCGCCAATTCTCGTCTTGCATATAAAGGCGACAGACGAACCCGAGCACAAACTACCGCATGTCTTGACAAAGCTTATTAGCAATAAAATTCAAACAAATAAATGCAAAATCAATAATCTTCGAATCGCAACGCCCTTCGCAAACAAGATTCCGCATAATAGATAATTCTCTCAGGGTCAACTTCACCCCAGTCCTTGCGTAGATAGACGACACGAAGATAGTCACGAAACGCATTGATTCGCGCGAGGCCCTCGTGTTTACGATATAGACTATCGAGAAATCGGAGCTCGTCTTTAGTTTTGTACGGCGTCATGTCACTTCATGCGATTTCGAGCTGACCGACGAGTACGCAACATTAAATTGCAGACACGAGCCGGGAGGCGTTCACGCTCAACAACGAATAGCCCCATTCAGACATAAAAGTCAGAGGGCCCAGACGACCAAGCCATTACAAGCCCTTCAGGTAGCAGCTTCCCCATGGAGATTCGCCTCATAGCGATCACGTTACATCCTCGCAAAAGCGCAGGACTATCATAGGGTTTAATCAAAAAGATAATTCACAACAATTGGAACGTGTTATGGCATGAACATCTGCCTCGGAACAATTTCCGGCGGTGTTCGCCAGCGTCAGCGAATTGAGCCACGCAATGAGACAAAGGGGCGACTCGATATCGCAGATCTTCGATATCGATGCGCTACTCGCGAAACAAAGGCGTGAGCGCAAAGAAATGGCCGAGACCCGCTTCGCCACATTGAATCTCAACACCGATACCTGCCCACAGTGCTCAGTCGAGAATGACACGCCCAAATCGAGATCGCACCAACTGCAGTGATGTTGACGTCCACCAATGTCGCTATCGGGCATGAGTTGCGGGCTTCCCGTTATGACGGTGCGGCGCGTTCCGCTGCGCTTGGAACTCCTGCTTACGAAGAAGCTCACCAAGAGGGTCCGTTGTCTCGACAGTGGGAGCGATGTTCCCAGCCCGTTTCTTTGCTGCGGGCTTCACCCTTGTACTGACAACGAAATGTCCTTGACGAGCGACTTGCTGCGGGCGAGTGGATTTGACGCCCTCCGACGCACTAACCTGCTTGTCGCTTAGCCACTCCTCTCGGTATTTTGCAAAGGCTGCGGAGGCTGTCGCAAGCAGCGCCCCCGCAAGGAACACAACAACCGTGCGGTGGGAAGTACGCGAAATCTCAACGTGATCCTCTCGACGGCAACAGCGATCCACGCTAGACGCATTGAAATTCGGCATGAGGTGATGTCCTTCAAACTACGTTGTTTCGCAAGATGCCGCGCTTGATCATGAAGCGGCGTCATTGAAGCCCACCCCACCGGCTGACTGCCGGCTCTGCATTCGCCCAACGCCAGCGAGCCCTATCCCAGCATGCGTAAACCGTGTAACGCTCTACAGGCTGCACAGAATCGCTTGCGGCAATGTTCAACACGGCTTCCCGACATATAGCAAGAGGCGTCTTGAACGCCCGGACAACCGTCAATGTTCCTTGTACGCGGCTCAGACCTCCTGCACGATCAAGCGACCACGGATGAGGTATGCGCTCATCCGACAGTTGTCCGATTGCTGAAGCCAAAGCCTCCTGTTCACCCTGGTGCCATTGGCGTGCCGCGTATTTAACAGCTGCATCCGTAGCCGCATTAACGGAGGTGGCCACAGCATAGGCTACAGCGGGATTTGCTGTGAAAGCCGCCGACGTCACACCTGCGACAGCACCCGCAACGGGCGCCACTGACGAACAGGCTGAGAGGAGCATGAGGAGCGCGACCAGAGAAAAGCTCGGAACACTCATTGCAGAGCACCCCAGCGACCGGTGGCGGGCTCGGCTGTCGCCCATTTCCATTGACGACCGTCGTGACAGATGGTGACAACAAAAAAGTCAACTTGGTCGGCATCACCATCCACCGAAAAGAGAATTTCTTTGCAGCCCGTCAAAGAGCGGTCGATCTTGCGCGTAACGACGACACGCCCATGTTCGTCGGCTTCGAGGGGCACCTTGTGATGCACCCGCCAAGTGCCGACAGCATTCAGAGAGAGGGGGCCGGCAACCTGGGCAATCTGGTCCTGTGTGTGCGCGTGCACCACGCGCTGTTCATATTGCAGCGCCGCTCGGGCGCCCGCCTGGACGCCCAAACCAATACCGGTAGCCACGGCCGCGTTGTTAGTTAACTTCGCGGCCAGCGCCGCGCCGCCAACCCCGGCTGCAGCCGAAGTGCCCTCAGAGGCCAGGGAACTACACCCGGCAAAAGCGGCAATGCCGAGCAGCGCAACAATTGTCTTCAAACCAATCATGGCAAGTCTGATAGGTGCCTCGAGTCCATCGCACACGCCACACTCTCTGGCCTATGCCTTCCCAATCAGCCTTGGTTTTCCTTGAGTTTGGCAAGAACGATCGCGAGCGCTCCACTCCCGAGCGTCTTGATCAGGGCCGGATGGTTCGCATAAAAATGCCCAAGTTGATCAACCACGCCGGGGTGCGCCTGCTCCGCATGCGCGACGATGGCCTGCGCCTGATCGGGTGTCAACTGATTCGCCTGCTCAGGCGTCACCGTCGAGGCCCCCGGCGACGTCAACCTGCCTAGCGCGCCACCACCCGCCTGGAACAACACGGCAGGTCCAACGGTTTCCAGCAACTGGTTGAGCATGCCCGCCTGCTGCTCCCCACTGGACCGGCCGAACAACTGACCGACCATATTCGCAAAAGGCGGCGTCTGATCCGACTGGAACGCTGCCGCCAGACCTTGTCCCAACGCACCCGTCGGTGCGTTTTGCGCGGCCTGCTCTAGCAGTTGCGCAGGGTTGCTGCTCAACGCGCCAACGGCTTGTTGCAAACTGTCCATCAAGCCCATGATTGGCTCCAGTAGTATTTCTTGTCCATAACTTCCATATGCTTGTCTAGGAAACCGTCCAAATCGGTAGCGCGAAAAGACTCTGGTTACCCCCGTTTTACGAGTCGTATGACAAACAACAGGAGAACCGCACCAATCACAGCTGTGATGATCGAGCCAATCCAACCTTGGCCAAGCGAGATGCCGAGCACGCCGGAGAGCCAGCCCCCGATCAATGCGCCAACGATCCCCACGATGATGTCGACGATCAGTCCAAAGCCACCTCCGTGAACAAGTAGGCCGGCAAGCCAGCCCGCAACCGCCCCAATCACCAGCCATGCAATCAGTCCGTATGCCATACCATTTCTCCGACGGGACACATCCAAACAAGATTTCTACGGTGAAACCGTAGTTCAACGCTTATCGTTGCCTTGCAACCAGCATCCAACAAAGCATCTCCCAGCAACTGTATCTGCTGATGGGAATACAGGCACTTCATGTAAGGCAGCGATCGATTTACGTGAGCGCGAAATTGCGCTCAAAAGCCACCTGCCATCGAGTGCCGTCTTGATCCGCATCACGCACGAGATGTCACTGAGCAACCAAACCGATTGCACTCATCGATAGACTCGCGATCACCGGCGGACAAGCTATTGCGAATATGCCCGTAACAACTCTAGACAAACGTCAATCTTTGTTGCAGCACCGGGACATGCAAACAGCATGTGACCGCTAACCCTGACTGGTTCACATGGAAGTGGGTGCGGACTCTGGAACGTCTAGAAAGTACTGATTACAAACACGACATATCGAAGCGAAACGGAACTAATCAATTTAATTCTGAAATCATAAAAACTAAATTAATAAGGATTTCCTCGACAACACGGTATCAAAGCGGCATTTCTTCCAGAAATGGTTTTGACACAAAAATTTACATTGTCACAACCCCTCGCAGATACCATTAACACGTCGTGCAGTTTACGATTGCTGCGCGACACTCCCCGGATTTCTATCCATTCCAGTCAGGCACGTCCCGTCGCCTGGCTGTTTTTTTTGGGGGTTACACAGTTGCCGCGTTGAGGCCCAAACGGGCGAGGACTCTTCCGTTCAGGAAACCGTCGTATTTTGCGTGGCTGCATGGGCCACTCAGCGACATTGAACCTTTGAAGGCCATGGACTTGCGTATGCAGTTCCGGCCAAAGAAGCCACAGCAGGAGATCAAGCTGGTCGAAGTGCGCCTGGAAGAGCCCTAGGCCGATGAGGGATAGAGTACTCTTGGTTCGTATGCGCTGGAGGTTCTGGGGACGTGCCTTCAGCCTCTCGGCCACGTTTTCTTAGTTTTCATATCGCCAAGCTTTTTGCAGGCATTCTTCCGCATGAGCTAGGATTCTGTCCGCGTCGAGGTCGCCCCACTGCGTGCGCTGATGAAGCGCCGCCATATATCTGCGAAACATCACGACCCGCTCGGCGCCCCGATATTTGCGATATAGCCGGGTAATAAAGTCCAGTTCGTCCTCGGTACCGTGGGCTCTCATGTCAAGTCGTTCGCATGCGTTGGAGCGGACGAAGGGAATCGAACCCTCGTCATAAGCTTGGAAGGCTTCTGCTCTGCCATTGAGCTACGTCCGCACAAAGAAGGAGGGCCGGACGCACCATTTCGCCCAGCCCTCGTGCCGTCTTTCCGGCTGCCAAGTCCACCAGCGACTATGTTTCCCCAACAGAAACAGATCGCCACCGCCTTTTAGCCGTGACGCCTCTATCGTAGAAGCTGCCGCCCCACCAATTGACAACAATTGCCTCACGCCTAGTTTCGAGGCGGAGCCATTTCATGAAACGTGAAAGCGACAATCGCCGACACAGCCATTCGTCAGTCGTCGGCGCGCAACTCGCGGGCACGGGCGAGATTCCGCTCAATCTGGCAATTCTGACTCGCGATACCGCCGCCATTACCCGAGGCATACCTGGCCCGCACGTAGACGCATTCGGCATCCCGATGGGCGCGGAACGTCATCGTGGTGTTTTCGAAGGCATCCCGAATACCAACATAGAACTGACGCACGACTTTGTCGTCGTGCCATTCCTTATGCAGTTGCGCACGCACCGCGACTTCCGCCTTCTCCAATACCGCTTCGGATTGCTTGACTACAGCGGGGAGGCAGTCCCGGATGTCGGCGACAGTCTTCTGCATATTTTCCAAACTACAGGCCTTGTGTGCCTGAACGATCAGTTCGATGTCGCCGTCCTGCGCTGCTGAAGCTGCCCGAACGTCCACGATGCCTAGCGCGACGGCAAGCGTCAAACTACGCAAGGCGCCAACTCGAACACGGCCTTTCATTAGTTTTTCACTGAGACGTTTCATGTGGCACCCTCTTTCGCCGTGGCTTCGACGGAAGTCCTGAAAATGGTGGCAGCTGTTGCCCTACTTGTCGCTAGATGAACCTTACAGCGATCGCGGGTCGGCAAAAGAACACTTGAACACTTCGGGTCCCACCAATGGAGCAAGGAAGCTCTCAGTCGAAACTCAAACGCTGAGCGACTCCAACCGGCATTTGATCTCCATCGTCCTAGCGACATCGGCTAAGGCATTAGCCGGTTGAGTAGTGGAGTACGCGCGCAAGGCAGCCACACAGTCGATCGCGGCGTCCAAATCTACATCGTTCACTGCACCGCCCCGCAGCGCCTGCGTCAATCGATGCAGTGGCCCGGTTTCGGGGCAGGAGGGGTCTCGCTTGCGCGCAATGTCAAAGAACTCCGCGCACACTTCTAGCGTGTCGACTACGGGACACAGGACTCCCGACCTCTTCTGCAAGTACATCAACTCGCCGGCATCGGAAACTTCAAACTCGCCGCCTGACCACAGGTGATGCAACATCGCTTCGAACGGGCTAAAGATCGCCTCAATCATGCACAGCTTCGAACGTCCCTGCAGTGGCTCCAGCTGGGTTCGCTTCTGGTAGCGCTTACGCGGCTTGCTGTTTCGCCCCATGATTCCCAGATTGATCGATGACAGGAGTGCCGCTCACGCGGCGCGTTGATGCACCTGTCGGCTTTCGGTTCGCATGGATTCGACGCTTTACCGCTGCCGCCGCACGCATACATATCGGACACCAATTTCCGGCCAACAGCTTGTGCCCCTCGGCTTGCCAGTCGTGTTCATTGCCGCAACGCATGCGGTGCATGACCTTCGCGCCAAGATAATCTGCCTCCAGACAAATGCCGCCTTTCCAATTCGCCAAGATCTGTAGGCGCTTATATGTTGCCGACCGCGTGCAGTCAGGACAAAGCGCAACAGATGATTTGCCATAGAGCAAAGCTCCTGCCGTTCGCTGCACAGCGTGTCCTTGTGCGCACACAAAGTCGTATTGGGCGTAGCGCCCTTGCCATTGCGTTGAGACGCATAGAAACCCGAACCGTGTCGCCTGGGCTTTCAGGCGTGAAAACGCCCGATTCTCCTTGGACGCTTCTTCATCGTGCTTCATGACCAACTCCAGCAAACTGGTAACCGCATTCGACTCCGCAGCTATGCTCTGGATGGCCCGTGCAATTGCAATGGACACCGGCTCATTCATTTCAGGTGCCGAGCCATCCACTAGCCGCCGAATCCCTCTCTCGGCTAGCCTCCGCTCGACCGACCGTCGTTGCGCGAGGTCGTAGTCACTTGCCCGTCCGGGCCGAAATGCACGTTGAAGAACGCTGGCTCAGTCGGGCTTTCCATCCATCGATAGACCCACACCTCTTCTTGCTTAAAGCGAAACGCCTCCACCTTGGTCGGCCTGCCAAGTAGGCGACGGATCTCGTTACGCGATTGGCCCGGGCGCACGCGGTTGAAATTCGCTGCCGTCAATAGTTGCTCGATACCGCGCACCCGACCATCTGGTGTAACGGCCACCCTCCAGGTAGAAGTACCCTCCGGGCCGCGCGGATACTCCAACTGGCGTGTGCCATCTTCGTTTTCCCAGATCATCTCCGGCTTGCCTGCCGTGGCCAATACGTCGGCTTCGGTCGACTGATCCAGTTGAATGCCTTTGAACAGAAGGCTGTCAGGCTTAGCCGACTGCCACACGTATTTGGCGGTATCGTCTACACGATCGACGGCCTGATCCACTCTCTGTTGATCACACCCCCATAACCCCAGCAACGAAACCAGAACGCCCGCAATGACACTTTGTTGAGGAAATCGCATGCTCACTTCCACAGGTCTTAAGGATCCTGACCGAGCCGCCATAGTCAGAGCGTCACCCGCGTTTTTCTAGGCTTCCACTGGACGCGATCAAGGCTTTTTTGCACATCCTCTGCAATGTATTGCCGAGCCTTCGCGAATGGTCACCGTGCCAAACGCGCAGACGAGGTCGACCATCTTTAGCGGGCACCCACCACTTGCAAAGGCTCGTTCCTCTGCTTGCTTGAGATGCCGCGCCACCCCAAACGCCCATCGAGTTGGCGTTCCTTATGGTCCATAGCTCGGCATAGCGAACTTGCGTTGCATATTCGGCAACGACACCACTTCGGGACAACCGTGACGCAGGGTTTCCGAACATTGGTACGAGGGTGTTCGGTTGGAGCCAGTCCATAGCACCAGTATTGCAAAGTCGCCCGGGGCAATTGAAAGTAACTGTAGCGATCACGCTAGCCGTGTCAGCAATTGTGGAATTGCGTTTGCCCGCTCGAGGCAATTTTCGCTCGCCCTTGCTCGAAGCGCTGTAGCGGTGAATGCCATCGAGTTTGGCTAGACGCGACCTTGTGCACTGGCGACCGCGGCCGGCCACGTAAGTCAGCTATTCTCCATCCTCGTGATCGATCAATGGCCTTGATACCGCTGCCGGAGCCGGTAGTCGCTGGGAGACAAGCCTGTCCAGCGCTTGAAGGCGCGCGTGAAGTTGCTGCTATCGGAAAAGCCCAGCTGGAACGCGATCTCGATCAGTGGCCGAGAGAGTTGCTGAACATAGCCGCACGCAAGCTCCTTGCGCGTCTCGTCCAGAATCGCCTGAAAGCTGGTATCGCGCTGTGCCAATTTGATCTGCAAGGTGCTCGCGCTCATGCACATGGCTTGGGCAACGCGCTCACGTCCGCACTCTCCAGTGGGGAGGAATTCGACAATCTTTCTTCTGACCGTCCGAACCACATCGTTGCCATCCAGGCGGGCCAGATAGCCCTGGACAACCTGATCGTGATATTGCGCAAGCTCGGGACAGGCACCGACAAGCGGTTGCTCCAGATCTTGGCGAGATATAACCAGTGCAGGCTGGGGCGCGTTAAAAACGATCGGTGCGCGAAACAGTCGCCGGTAGGGCTCTTCCCCTTCGCTGGGCATCGCGTGGTGAAACTCGACCCGAACGGGATTCATTGCTGGGCGGTACAGCTGCCGCATCGAGGTCACGAAGAAGGCAAGAACAGCGTCCTTCGTCTCGCCACACACACCTTCGGTGAGATGCCATCGCAGGGAAACGTGCTCGCCATCTTGATCAAGCGTGACCTCACGGGCACCTGATGAGAAAACCGGATAGTACTGAACAAGCCGGCGACAGTAATCCATCAGAGTGCTGCTGGCCATCAGTGCGTAGCCGAACGCATGCAGGTCCCCCAGATGCAGATGGCGGGAGACGTTCAACCCGAAGTACGGATCCTCGGTGGCCATCACCCCGAAGCGAAAGAGACGTGATATCGCGGCGACAGGTACTCGAGCCATGGGGTTGCTGCCTTGCGGCTTCAACACCTCGGCAGCTCTGAATGCCGCGTCCGGGTCGACACCGTAGTGTTCCAAGGCCCGCCCTACCGCGAACGCATAGCTCCCGATCGTGGTAGGCAGCCAATGATCTGACTGCGCGGACACATGTTTGACCTCGTCGCCCTCCCGCGCAAACGACGTATCAATCGCGCGCTCCCGTTGTAGTTCTTCTTCTGTCGTTACCCGTGCGTACCCCATGTCCATTCTTGCCGGGATTCGGCCTATGTGACCAAATCCCCCTCCCCAAGATTGATCAACAGAATCCAAGGCGCAGCCTGTATTGCTTAAGGCGCATACATAACGGCGTACGCACTTTGGCTGACTCACCGTTAGTTTGTTAAACAAAAAGCATGCCAAGGAGGAGAGGGCGAATTGGAAACTTCAGTTTTACTGCTAGCAAAGTCTGCAGCGCTGCTGACTTTGCATTTATCGCCCCGGAACAGCGACTCTCTGAGCGAATTAAGAGAGATACAAACAACGGTGTGTACCGGTTGTTACGTTACATGCTCCGTTACGTAGCACATCCAACGGCCGACACTGAGCCCAAAACCCATGAGAACTCACCACGCTCTACCGGTGCGCATCAGCGCATTCCCCCGGGGCGCCGCTACTGCAGCAAGATAGGAATTCATCGCGCCGTTAGCGCTGCGACCATCGTCCCGATACGGTGTACAGCACCGCATACGCGTTTTTCTGGAGGGTCGGGGAAAGAGCAAATACGCGTTGATAAGAAAGCCATTCTCCTGCCAGCGAGACAGAAGGATCTACGCTTAGCTGGCTAGAACGACCAATCTATCGCACGCTAGACGGCAAACTGGCAAAAGCGGTCATTTCCTCACAGGCCTGACCTGCATCAGAGTGGCCCACGCCTTGAGCAACTCGTCAAACTGCGGTAGAGCACTCGTTCCACTTTTATCTGGATCAAGCAATTTTCCCGTCCACTCGAATCGAGCATGTCCCGCTGGACCACCAAGGGTTTTTTGCGTGCGAGCGATTACCCCTTGCTTTCTGAGCAGGATAATGGCGCGCGTCCATTCAGTCGGACTGAGCAAGCCTCGTCCGACAACGTCTTCTCGCCCGATATGAGCGCCCTCTTGCAGCAGTCGCAATACGACTTCCGCACATTGCCTTGAAATTCTTTCCATGCCACACCCGTCAAATTGGCAACGGTTTCTACTCGGATGCACGCCGACCGACACAAGGCACACTTGCAGATCGGTGCGGTGGACAATCATCAAAACATGGACCGGAAGGTCTGATTTCGAACAAATGTCGCAGCCCCGTAAGGCCAAACCTAGAGAGTGGCTGCGGCATTCGCTCGGTCACCGATGCGAGGGCTCGCGCTGGCCTCGTCCCTCGTTGTGCTGATGGACTCGATGTCGATTCAGTCAAGCAACTCGCAGACTTTGGACTCCGTGCTCTGTTCGCCAAGACTGCGCCTGAGTGTGCGGTGATGGATATTGAAAACCTTAGCGACCGACCGCGCGGACTGATGTTGCAGCAGATCGCGCGCCTGTTCCAATTGCTCAGCATTCAACGCCGGTGGGCGACCAATTTGGCTGCCGCGATCGCGCGCGCTTCGCATGCCAGCACGCGTCCGTTCACTGATGAGCGAACGCTCAAACTCGGCCAAGGCGGCAATCATATGGAAGGTGAAGCGACCCGTCGACGAATTTGTATCGATGCTTTCGGTGAGCGAGACAACTTGGACGCCGCGCTCGTTGAGCGACGCGATCACGGTCACTAGATGCTTCAAAGAGCGGCCAAGACGGTCCAATCTCCATACGACCAACGTGCTGCCGCCCGTAGCCTGATCGAGTGCGTTGTTGAGTCCAGGACGATCAAAGCGAGCGCCTGATACCCCTTGGTCCGTATAGATGACATCGCAGCCATGGGCCTTCAACGCGGCAATTTGCAAGTCCAGATGCTGTTCGTCGGTAGAAACTCTCGCGTATCCGATTTTCATGCTCGAACGCTCTCCCCCCGTTCCAGTGAACGCGATTTTCCCGTGCATGAATAATGAGCGTGCTGATACACGGACGATGGGGGCGTAAATTGACCTCGTCGAGTATCGGTCGTACTCGTTACCCCATGCAATCGAATCCCGCTGGCAGGCCCGACGAGCACCATGGCCCAGAGCGCGGCTGGCCGCGCCACAGGTTGGCAATTACGTACGTCCCCGCAGGCGTGTGATCAGCCTCGTTGGGCTACTGGGGGTGCCATACGAGAACACCGCCGATCGTGTCCGTCAATGTGTGAGGAATCAGATCGGAGCCAGGATCGAAAGGCTGGCAGAAGGGAGCCAGTTGGTGGCGGAATCGATGGGAGGCACCGTCCAACGAAGAGACTGGTGCAGTTTGGACGAACCGATGCGCGTGCGTGACATGGGCTTGGTCAATCAGGCTCACAGGAGACACGAATACCGCGCTTGGCGAGATCTCCAAGGAATCGTATGAGACGTGCTTCAAAATTTCCTCCGTTGGCGGTTCGTGCCCGCACTTGTCATGCCCTCTAGTTGTGCCGACGTTGGCACCAGGGGCTATTGGTCGACGATCTGCTCGACCGATGACTGAAGGCTATACAAACGTTCGCGCGGTGGCCTGTCATTTTGGCGATTCAATTGGTCCGTCCAGCAAAGCGCAATCCTTCGCGTAGCTGCTGAGTCAGGCAGGGCCCCCAGAAGCCTGTATGGTCTGCTTAAGGCGGTATTCGCTAGGGGACAAGCCTGTCCAGCGTTTAAAGGCGCGGGTGAAATTGCTGCTATCGGAAAAGCCCAGCAGGAAAGCGATTTCGATCAGGGGCCGAGTGACCTGCTGGACATAGCCGCACGCCAGTTCCTTGCGCGTTTCGTCCAGAATCGCCTGGAAGTTCGTCTGCCGTTGTAGAAGTTTGGCTTGTAAAGTGCTGGGGCTCATGCACATGGCCTGCGCTACACGCTCACGCCCACATTCCCCGCTGGGAAGAAGTTCAATGATCGTCTTTTGGACCATCAGAAGGATATCGTTGCGCTCCAGCCGCGCCAAGTAAGTCTTGACTACCTGATCATGGTATTGCGCGAGCTCGGGACAGCCGCTTGCGAGCGGCTGCTCCAAGTCGCGACGGGACATGACCACCATGGGTTGGCGAGCATTAAAGACGATTGGTGCACGGAACAGTTGCCGGTACGGCCCATCCCCCTTGGCGGGCATGGCGTGTTGGAGTTCGATCCGTATTGGGTCGATCGTCGGCCTGTGCAATTGGCGCATCTGAGCAACGACAAAGGCCAAGACCGCATCTTCCGTTTCACCGCACACCGCCGCGTTGAGGTGCCAACGTAACGATATCTCCTCGCCTGATTGTTCGACTTCCACCTCGCAGACCTGCGATGCAAAATGGTAATACCGAGCGAGTCTGCGACAGTAGTCCATCAACGTACTGCTGGTCATCAGCGCATAACCGAGCGCATGGATGTTCGAGACGTGGATGTAGCGAGATGCCGTTAGTCCGAAGTACGGATCCTGAGTGGCGTCGACACATGCACGAAACAGGCGCGTCATGGTCGTGACAGGCACCCGCAGCAATGGGTCGTTGGCAAGCGGGGTCTGAATGCCCGCCATTCTTAGAACGCTGCCGGGCTCGACACCATAATGCTCCAGCGTCCGTGCCACCGCGAGAACATAGCCGCCAATCGTGGTGGGCTGCTTCGTGCCCGACTGCGGCGGCGTACCTCCATTATTGAATGCTATAGGCGAGCGTTGCCCCATCATTCAATCCCCCCGACATAGCCAGATCTTGTCAGCGTGGTGCGGCGCATCGATACACCCCCATCGCCCCTCTAATGACTAAGAGTCTAAGCTCAAATGACAAGCATAACGTTGCTTACTTTCTTACGATCAGCTGAAAAAGTGGCTTTTGATTAACATCTGAATCTGCTAAGAAGGGGATTGCAGTTCTTTCGGGTGACGAACACCTTTGAGCAAGCGCCGTGACCGATTGGGAAATCCTCACGCAGAAACACCACCGCCGGGACGCTTGAGCAAGCCCGGGGTGTTAACTCCTTAGCATCAAGCGCGGAATTGCCCACGAAGTGGCAATACGAAAGCGAGGCACATGCGCGCCTCCGCGGTTGCTGGAGCGCAAAGATTGGCGGGAGATTCCGCGAGATGAGGTAGCGGACCACGATTGTCGAACCGGGTCTTCACGGTGTCGCAGCCCCCAGGGAAACCCATCGACATTCCAAGCCACATATACCGTAGGCTTATGCGCAACAGCTGTGTGCCCCGATAAAGTTCGAGCCCCCCATGCCACTGCATGTTCTCAACAGTTCCGGGAAGGCCATCGAATTTTTCACAATCGAAGATGGCACCATTGGGAGTGGTTATGGGGTGTGCACCTGATACCGGTATGACAGCCTTGCAGCGTGCTGGCGCTTGCGACCAAAAGGCTCAGCGTGAGGAGTGCGCTGTGGCAGCGCTGACTTCACCTTCCAAGACCGACGCCGTCGATATGCCTCCCTGTGTTTGCACCCGAAAACGGGTGCCACGCACGCCTGTCACCAAGTTTGGCGTCGAAATTTCGTAGCGTCCCACACCAGACTTGGTGGGTGAAACAATGGATTCGACCTCGCCCTTGTCCAAATGCAGACGCACATCAATGAGCCGGGTCTGAACAAAGCTGCGTACGCGCGCCAGTGCGACGCGAGTATTGGGACCCGCGCTCACGCGGGTGAAGTCATCAAACTGCAGTGTGACACTGCCTTTTGCCCCCGTTTCAATCGTTGCGCTTTCTGGCAGTTTGGTGCCAGCCTGAATCGGTGTGTGGTCGGCAGTGGCCGCATCATGCGCGTGGACGACTTGCACCATCGACGCAGCGACAGGAATTGAGGCAAAGGGAATCCGTAATACAGCACCGGGAACAATGCGAGCATGGTTTGCCATGGGGTTGTACCGCCGAAGCACGCGATAACTGGCCTCACCACCCCCCATATAGCGGGTAGCCAACGCACTCAGTGTGTCGCCTCTTTGTACACGATACAGAAAATAGGCGCCGTCGGCACCAAGTGGCTCGCTCATAGCGGGCTGACAGACCGTCACAGATAGCACTGTGAACATCATGATTCGGGCGAGCCCGGCCCGCTGAGCATACCGCAGCTTGCGCCGTGAACGAGAGCTGAACCAGTGCACAAGCGGTATTGGCCGCATTCCGTAAGTCACCGTGACCTCCACAACCAGGCTCACGTGGCTAATGCACGCTTACCCCAAACACGTCGAACAAGGCCACAGCACCTCCCATGAAGAGCCACGAAGCTAATGCGGCCACCAACAGGAGCAAGACCGTACGCAATTTCGGATGGCAATCCGCCGGATCGATTGCACCGCAGGCCGGGCACCGATTCCAGGACCCGGCCTGCAATTTCGTATAGGTGTAACTACCGCATGTACGACAACCTTTGCAACGAATTGCTGGCATCTCATCCGTAGCCAAATCACAGATCAATTTCCACTGGAGGCAACCCAGTGCGCTGGCGTGGAGCCTCTTGAAGCGGCACCATCTAGAGCAATCGCCCTACCCTGAGGCGGAGCGAGTGAACAATCAAAAGACCTACACAGCACCCAGAGCGTAGGCCGATTTGCCATATGAATTGCAAATGCTTGTTGCTTCACGGCTCCGCCGACAGGGCGCGAGCAAAACACGGAAGACCGCCACCAAGCCGCGAGGGCAAAACGCGGGGCGGTTTTCGGCAAAAGAGGGATGATAGATAACCCCGGAGGGCTTAACGATATTGCTGGCCGCCTGGAAAAAACGAACGCTTGTTGAGCAAAGGGGGTTGACGCAATTGTTGTGAATCGATGGTGGGATGGTCCCCTACGATGGAAATGTCATCGTCGAACGGCAGTGACAATCTGTTTCGGTCTGGGAAGCATAGTCCGTGGGGGACTTGACAGCCGGAAAGACGGCACGAGGGCCGAGCGAAATGGTGCGTTCGGCCCTCATCTTTTGTGTTGGTGTACTCAACGGAATGACGAGTGTTCGCCTCTCCTCACCTCGGATGCAATGGGTTGATATGACAGCGCACCGCACCACCCACGAGCTGGAATTTATCGCCGGGCTTTACCGGAAGTATCAAGGTAACCAACGCGTTGAAGTGTTCCGCACGTATGTGCAAGCGCTACGTCTGCGCACGCACTGGGATGGCATCGATGCAAACAGTGTTCGCACCTATGCAGAGGAATGCCTGAGCAAAGCTTGGCACGAAATTCTGCCGAGAAATTGAGGAAGACGCCCCCGCCCCCCCGCAAAGGAGCATGTGGGCTTGAACGCGCATCGAAGGCTCGAATCCCTTCGGCGCGCATTTACTGACATCCGATGCGCCATGCCAAATCCTCCGCGCCGCCGGCCACCGCTCTTTACCTTGCGCCACTATTTGGTGATCGTTGCATCCACTGTCGTGGGCACAGCGTGGGGCATGGTCCTATTCGACGGCAAGGGAGCGCTGACCGGGATGTTCGCCGGCGCGTTGATCGGAATACTGGTAGCGGTCTCGCTGCTGCCGATGACATAGCCACAGTCTTCGCTCGAAGTCCGCGGGCGACCAACTGGCTCCAACGCTGTCTGCATAGCTGTGCTGACGCTCTCTTATCCTCGTAGCCTATCGTCACGCGGGATCAATACAAGCCCAGCATTGCGGCCAGCACAGCCACCCGGTTGGCAACGAACGCCGCCCGCCCATGCGCTCTGTGCGCAACCACAGCGCACTCGGAGGGGGAATCAGTGAAACAGTATTGTGCGTGAATGTAAGAACTCGATGCTGATGCTACGGTGCCGATTGCTGAACTGGCGCACAGCATTTTGACTGATCGCGCTCGAAAAAAAAGCGCCAAGCATCCGGGGGAATGGCCTGGCGCTGAGTGGGTGGGTTCATACAGATACTGCGCGCAAAAAGAACGGGGTAACTTTTGGGCGCACGCAGTGTAGAAGAAAATAGCCTGACCGGACTGCGCAAGGGTAAATGTTTGTTGCAATGTTGCTGGTAACTGCTGACGAAGTCATGAGGCACTCTTGTGCCGCCAGTGCTGTTTCCAGTTTGCACGCACGCCCTTCCAAATAGTAGCGGTGACCCTGACCTATTGCGGTCTGTAACTATGACAGAGTGCGGGGCTTGCAAACTCACATGACGGAGCAATATCGTTCGCTCCTCTAGCATACGCAGATATTCGACATGGTGGCATGCCATACCGACAAGGAACTACCGCGTCGCCGAAAGTAGGTCTTGGTGCCGAGAATCTGCCGTACTGCGCAACTTCACGAACGACCGTGGCAAGCGGTTTGCATTGCAATGGCTTTGCAAACAAGTGTGGCAAAACGCTTTGTTCTCAGAGGCGTATCGGCTAGCGTTCAGGGCTCTTGTGAAGTCATTCAAGGTGGTGCCGAAGGGGGTCCACGTTGAGTGGTTAGACGTGGATCTGAGAATGCTTAAAACAAGTTGCCGATGTCGGCGTTCTAACAGCGTCGGGCGGCACTCCATTACCATGGTCGCCATGGCGGTTTTGATATTGTCAATTCCGGCTTGGTGTCGAGCGGAATATATCAACCCAACGGACTTTGATGAGCCGCTGGCGGCGAGCGACTTGGTCGACGGGGGTGCCATCGCGTTGGCCCTAGAGCGGTTGCGCTCGCAGGCGCTCGAGTTGGTGGGTATCCGTTATCGGTATGGCGGAACCACACCGAAAAGCGGTTTCGACTGCAGCGGCTTCGTTCAATACGTGATTCGTCACGCAGCCGGATTGAACCTCGGCCGCACCGCTGCGAGCATGGCCACCGAAGGGCAGCAAGTCAAGCGCGACGCGTTGCGCGTGGGAGACTTGGTGTTCTTCAATACGCTCGGCGCAGTATATTCCCACGTCGGCATCTACCTCGGACGTGGGCAATTCGTTCATGCCCCGTCCACAGGTGGCCGGGTGAGAATCGAGAATCTTGAGAATCCGTATTGGTATGTTCGCTACACCGGGGCGAGAAGGCTGTTCAAGTAATCGTGCTCATGCACGACATAGCCGCGAGCAGTGCTGACGCAGTTACTCTCACCTTCGACGGAGGTGACAAACCGTGTCTACCTCAGTGCAGGCCACGACTGACCGCCTTCTGACAGTGCGGTGGCCCGAGCAAGACCCACCCGCCTAGGGCTCGCCGCACATTGCAACCAATGGACTCGCCGGCCCAGCGACGCGTTCTCATTTGTCGAGGTTGCAGGCATTGGCTACGCTGGCGCGCTGTGGCGGTGGGTGCGTCCGTCGACGCGCGAGCGTACGGACTTGGCAGAATTGCCCTCACGGTACATGAAGGTATACCGACCTGCGCTCCAACCGCCGTCTGCCCGCGCAAAGGCCGATTTGGCTGGGTGCATGCTCAGCACCATGGGGCCCGCTAACAATCTGGCCCGCTAGTGGAGCTCGTCGGTCATGGCAGCCAGTCATACAACAATGCGCATCGGCTACCTTGGATTGCGGCGCTTGCTGCAGCCAAAGTGGAAAGTTGACGCCCGTACCTTAGCCCTGCTCCCCAATGCCCCTGAGGTACGGGCTAACCTTATCAGCTTGGGCATCGACATCCCTGGGCAGGTGTAATTCGTGGCGGCGCTGCATCGCACGACAACCGACGAGGACGAAGTGTTCGACCTTGGTCTGTTGCCCGAATCGCGCTTCGTGCCCCACCCTCCACGTGTCACAAGCGTTTGACATCCGATCCGGCCGCAATCCAACGATCGATCTCACTTTTTGATGCCGCCGATAGAAAAGCAATGATGCGCTGCCTATCCGATTCAGCAGCATTTCCGAGCAGCGGCAGCCCGACCGATTTAAGCCGCGACGATGCTGCCTTAAATGAGATATCAAGCGATTCGGCAACATGGGCAACACGCCCCTTTCCTGCAAGGTAGTGCGGCAGGAGGCGCGCGAGACGGGCCGCCATCTTCACCGACTTCGTTGCAGTGACTCGCGTCAATGGCGCACCATCCTGGCTTGAGTAGAAGGCGTCGATGGCTTCGCGCCCCGTCGAAAAAGTGGCCGCCAGTGCCATGGCATAAACGATACCGTCAACGACCTTACCAAAACACAGCGCGTTCACAGCGTCAATCTTCTCGCTCCGTTCACTGCTAGACAGTCGAGGATAGTGGGCTTGCAGCCAGGCTTCTGGAAAAGCTTCGCGGATGTAATCCACCAGCGTCGACCGGCGGTTATTCCGCTCGGTCTGCAATCGAATCTCCGCAACGCGCCTGGCAATGCACTGGCCTGCGCCAATGCGTTGAACCCGATGGCCTCTACTCATGAATGCATGAGCAATTTCCACATAGCGCGCAACGGCAGGTACCGCACGCACGGATACAATTTCGTCGCAGACTGGCTGTGCACCTTCCCAAGAGCCCGGCGGTTGCTCGAAGGCATTGATGTCCATCACAACAGCAAGCGCTATGTCGTGAACAGGGCAAGCGTCTATACCGGGCAATTGATGGAATGCACGCCAGTAAGAATAGCCGAGCATGCGTTCATCTCGCGCGATACACCTCGGACAAAGAAATGCGCCTTTTTTTGGCTGCTTCAATGCAGTTCTCGCACTTCCAATTGTCGGCCCGTCATAGTCGAAAGCGTCATCACCACGTGATCCCACGCGGCAAAATGGAAGCAATGAATGCCACCTCAGATAGCTTCCAAGATTCAGCCCACTGAATGGCGAAAAGAGTCGATAGACGCTGACAGAAAAATCATTCGTCCATCCTCTTTTTTCTTTACGATCCAAAAACGCGACAAGTTCTTTGGCGCCGGAAAATCCGTTCCACAACGCCAGCCGACCGGCGTGTCCGCGAATGTACTCGCCCGGTTCGGGAGCAACGTTTCTTAGCATAGCGGCGAGTCTCCAGCAGAAGAGCGCAAAGGATGCGACGCGGATCCCCATTAGGGGTGACTCAAGGTGGGGAGCCTTCTGTGAAGCCCGGACAGAGCTGTGCGGCGCGTTGCCGCAACTCTGTCGTAGGATTCGCGCGGGCAGTACGACTGGCGGCGTAGGCCATACCGTACATTCCACCTTATCGCTTCCGATCACCAGTAAAAGCAGGCGCATGTCGCGCAAGCCGCCGAGACGACGTTATGTCACTGGTGCGGAAAAGCATCCCCAAGATTTCTCATGCATTGACATCACAATAACAAAATCATTAAAGAAGAAATCTGAATAATTCCCACTTTACATACCACGATACCCAATAAAAAAATTACCACAGACCATACATTTTTACTTAACACGCAAAAGTAAATTATTTAAACGCAATCAAAAAAACAACATACAACGCACCACCGATAGAATGGCGCAATCCATTTTGCCGGCTATACTGCAATCGACTGAAATCATGCTATTTGAATCGAGGACTTCGGTCTCACGAAGACTCGATCTCAAATTAGCAAACGATGGAAGATGATTGCCACGCCAGCCACCACGTTGGTGCCTGGGTCCGCCAGTACTGAACCTTGCCTAAACAACGCAAAGCGGTTCGAAGGAAAAGTGCTCCGGCTGGGGCCTGCTTCTGTACCCCAAACACTACAGAAAATGGAATTTGACCAGGAGTGCTCGGAAGACTGGCGTTAGCTCGCGCCAGCAGACAAGAAAGGAGTCGAACATGCACGAACCGTGACAGGGACGCGCACGAAGCCTGGATATGGAAAGGGCCACTGATCTCAGCAAAGATCGCGGCCCTTGAACTGCCAGTGTCGGTTGAAGCCTGACGCTGTCATTCTGTGACGACCCCAGTTGCCTGTCAAGGCGACTGGGGGGGGCGGTTCGCCCTCACGCGTTACATCTGACGCTTCCTTGCACAAGTGCGCCACGCCGCAGAGAGGACAGCCTGCCTTGGCAGGCAATACCCCTTGACCTTGATAAGGAAGAGTCATGAAACTAACTCACATGCTGGGCGATGTTTTCTCGGCCATCGCCAAGAAGGTCGGTCTCCCAGCGTACGTCGCCCGGCTAACGGCCCGCACCTACAGCGGATGGACGAACGCATATCGGCCGGCCATCACGGCGTTCTCCAAAGATGCCCCAAACTGCTCGCGTCGAGTTTGCATCTACTCGGCGAAACTGGGCCGCGATATCCACCTGCTATCTACGCCCGAGCAGTACGCGGCACTTCTCGCCCTGTACCACCCGAGGCTTTTTGCGCTGCACGAGCAGACAGTCCTATCGCCCCGACCGGACTTTCACCCGTTGAGCGGCCACCCCGATACGCGAGGCCTGGACCTGCCCCCATTCAGAGGCACCGTCGAGGTTGCCGAGCGCTTGGGCCAACTTCGGCTGCATCCGACAACGGTCATCGACGACCCAGACGACCCCACGGCTGTCCTGCGCGTTCCCGTTCCTCTTCTGGGCGATCTTCTGCTCTTCGTGCGCGATGAGAACGATGTGCCCTTCTGCATCAACTGGACGGTTAAGAAGGATGAGGATGGATTCAAGCGAGGCCTTGGCCTACAACGCAGTCAAAGACGGGAAGAACTTCGGCAGCAGCGCCTCGCATTTCGTCACCAATTGGAGGAGCTCTATTACGAAGATGCGGGCATCCGGACCGTACGCGTCACGCAAGACAAGATCGATACTGACGTCGCCAACAATCTGAGGCATCTGTATGGGTACAACCACCACGCAGTCAAAGTCTCTTCGAAAACTCGGCACGCGATTGAGGCAAGGCTTCAATCCCTCATCGGCAGCAATACCTCTGCGCTCAGCGCTGCAGCGACACTCATGCATGAGTTCAGCTGTGATTGCCATGACGTCCGAGCCATCTTGTACCAAGGTGTATGGAATCGACGCCTACGTGTCGATCTGTTTACCCCAGTCTTGTTTGATCGCCCTCTCACGCCCGAGTCCCGCGACATCCTGGACGTGTATGGAGACTGGTTTCGGAGGGCTGCATGATCAACATGGGAACTCAACTCATTGCACCAACTGGCTACAAAGGCTTGGCCAAGGATGTCACGTACTATTTCCTCGGCAGCCGCATTGGCAGCCCGCAAGTCTGTCTTGCATGGTTCTGGATCAAGGCGAAAGGCAAGCCGGACAGCGCCGTCATGGGCATACCCCGCGCGCAGTTTGAGGACGGCATACGTAGCCAGGGTATCGTCATCGCGCCTCGGCAGAGGAAAACCCCCATCTGGTTTGGCGATGAACTCGACTACGAGGACCTGATGGAGATCGATGGCCGCCGCCGCAGGTCCAAGAAGACGCTTGCACAGCACGTCGATGAACGCTATGCCGCGATCGCTCCGCTGCTCGAGAAGCAACCCGAGATCCTGTCCTCCGACACGCCCAACGAAGCCATCAACCGCATTGCAAGACGCAGCGGACAGAATGAAACACGTATGCGCCTCTGGTTTCTCACGTATCTGGCGTTCAGCCGGGAACCATGGTCGCTCTGTCCACGCTACTTCTACAGCATCGAACTCGATGGTCCAACTGCCGAGGACACCGAAGACGATAGTCAAGCAGCGCAGACAAAAAAGGTGGGGCGTCGGCCGCTTTCCCACAAAAGGCAGAATGGTTGGCCTGTAGACGAGGAAATGGCGCAAACCATCGCGGACTCCTATGTGCGCTACCGTGGAGATGCCGTAACGTTGAGCACCATTTACAGCAGGGCCATGACCGATACGTTTGGATGCAAGGTCACGACCGACGATCGTCTTGCTAAAGGCTATTTCCACCCACAGGGTAAGCCGTTTCCCTCGTATGGACAGTACCGGTATCACGTCATGAAGACGTTCGGGCAAGACCAGGTGCAGCGCGCGCTCTACGGTGATGTCCGCACGCGCAACAGACTGCGTCCGCCGGAGGGCCGGTTCTCACAAGCCGTGGCGAATCTACTGGAAAAGGTTGAAGCCGACGGGGGATACACAAAAGACCATCCCACCTCGCCACATTGCAAGTCGCTGCTCCCGCGGCTGTGCGTCGTGTCGATCGTGGATGTTGCATCGTCTTGCACCGTAGGCATCGGCTTTTCGCTCAATCGCGAGCGATCGGAAGCCTACCGAATGGCGCTGTTCAGCATGGCCATTCCAAAGAAGCGGTTCGCCGAACTGTTTGGGCTGACCCTTCATGACGGGGATTGGGACTGCGAGGGTCTTGGATCGTCCTTAATCGCGGACAACGGTCCGGGCAAGAAAGTGCTCGCCACCCACTTCGACGAGATCAATATTCCTTTTCGCGAGTGCACGCCGAGTTGGAGTCCTCAATCGAACGCGACTGTGGAAAGCTCCCACCCGCGAAAGATTCAGGTCGAGGGTGCCCCAACCTACGCGCAGAGCGACCTCAGCCCGGTCAAGATGGCCGTGCGAGAGATCATGCGTGTGGTGCAAGACAACCACAAACGCAACATATCCGCCAAGCTCACGCCCGACATGATTTCCGCCGGGATGCTACCGAGCGCCGCGGCGCTCTGGAAATATTTGAGCGATCTCGGACGAACCGACGCCAACCCCATCAGTTTTGACCGCGCGGTCCGCCTCTTTCTCACCCCCGTCACGTTCCGACTCCGATGCGATGGGGCTGAATTGCTCTACCGCTGCTTCAACTCCGACGCCCTGCGCGAAACCGGAATTCTTGGCAGCCTGGCGAATGGTCAGACCATCGAAGTCCGAGGCTACATCTTGGCTCTGTGCCTGCGTCACGCTTGGCTCGACATTCACGGGCGAATTGTCGAAGTTGACCTGGTGTTGCCGTTACGCGACCACACCGATCCTCTGTCATTGGCGGAGTTGCAGGCCATCGCAGCGCAAGAGGCGATCCTGCAATCGGAATTTCGCGAGCACCAGAAAGCCGCAGAGACCGAGTATCGGCAGCGTTTCAAGGAAAACACAGGTAAGGATTGGGATGCAGGCAAACAAAAGAAGGGCAGGCCTAATCCTCGATCGAAGCCGTCGTCCAAAGCCTCTAAGGAAGCAGCGCTAGGGACCGCACATGGGAGCGCACGATGAATACCCTCAAACAGGTTCTATTTGATCGCATCGCGCCGCTGCTCGATGACGCTGTCATGACCGCACGGACCCGTATCCGGCCGGCTACGGTCAAGGCACATGCGGGTGAGCCTGCGGCCGCAGCCGAGGAGCGCTTGCGTATCGCACTCAAGAGCATCTTTGTCCCCACCACGCAGGCACGCCGGATCATGAAGCAACTCATTGGCGCGTCGATCGGGTTCTCAGCCACACGTTACGGAGGCAATGTCGACTATCTTCGCCACGTGTACAACCGCGATTTCTCGGATGACTTTCCCGATGCCACCGCGATTTGCCTGACCGGCTTGGCTGGATCTGGCAAGAGTGCATTGGCGCTTGCCATTGGCCGCCTCCTCCATATCGAGGAGCCAATCGACGTTGGAGGCGGTCATGCCCCATTTGTTGCAAGCCATTGCATCAATGTGAACTTTCGGACCCACCCGAGCGTGGGCGCTTCGCTGAGACAGTGCGCCTATTCAGACGCGGAGCTGGCGCCGGCGAGAATCCAGCTCGACCGCCTGACCCAAGATGCAAGATGGCGGGCGTTTCGCGACTTCTCGGTATTGATGTTTGCCGACGAATGCCAATTCATCACGCATGGCAGTACATCCAATGCACGAGCGACGTCGACACTGCTGACACTGCTCGGTCTGAACGTGCCGCTCGTCTACATTGCGAACTACAGTCTGTGTCACAACCTGATGAAACGACCGCAGCAAGACCGGCACCGCCTGTTATCCCGCCCCATCGTCATGCACCCGGAGAGCACTGGGACGCAGGACTGGTGTGACTACCTGGAGGAATGCCAGCGTGTCGCAGGTCCGTGGCTTAAGGTTCAGGCGCACAAGCACGAACGGCAGATCTTTCAGCTGACGTTCGGCATCAAGCGAATCGTCATCGACCTCATTTGCCTTGCGTACCGGTATATGCGGCAGGATGGGCGCGAGTCGGTGACCTTAGCACATCTACAAGACGCCTATCTCAGCCCAGAGAACATGCACAGATCCGAGGTGGAAGCGTTGCTTGCCCAGATGATCGGCGGCATCCAACCACGCTCGGACTTGCTCTGTCCATTTGAAGTGGATTCCCCGTTGTCCGCTGCGGCTGCTCATGCGCGAGAGCAACAGCAAAAAGCGATTGTCGCGACATACTCCGCGGAGGCACTGAATGCAAGCGAGCGCAAGGCCCTCAGCCAGCTGGAGAATCAGGCGGCCCCCGTCGCGCGCAAAGAGCGCAGCCCCGCCAAGAACCGGAAACCACCTGCTGCTCCATTGTCGGCGTCGACTCTACTGGCGGCCGATGCGAAGATGCGAGGTTGCGGGCAAAGTACGCGCTCATAGGGAGTGCATCAAATCTCTCTGGCGCCTTGATTGCAAACGGAGTCCGTCTGCCGAACAAACGGGAACGCCAGGTGCAGTCCGCAATCGAACTCCAACGTGTTCTCTCAACGCATGAGGCTTCCTACGAACGCTTACGTGTATCGACATCCTGCGCCATCTACGTTGCCAAGCAGTTGCAGTGTGCGACCCGATACGTTGCCACTACCGCGCTCGCGGTGTACCGCAATAACCTGCACCACGATGATCACTGCGGCCATCCCGGCGGGAAGCGCATGCACTAAGACCATTGCGTTTCCCCGCCATGCCCGGAATCGCACTGACGCTAGTAGAAAGGGGAAATACTATTTGGGGCACTGAACCGCGGCCGGGAGATTGCGCGGCGCCATGTCACAAGCCATCTTCGTCGACGCTGGCCGGCATCACCTTCTATTGCTATCGTTGAGACTCGACATATAGGATCGAGCCAAATGAGCAACGCATCGGCGATTGGACGAAGACAACTCTACAACCTCGTTTGGAGCAAGCCACGGACGCAGCTCGCCAAGGAACTCGGCATATCTGATGTAATGATCGGCAAGATGTGTCGGCAACTCAATGTGCCGGCACCAATGCCTGGCTATTGGGCTAGCCTTGCAGCCGGGACAAGCGCCAAGCGGCGCTATGTGAAGCCTGATCTAACCTACACCGTTGCCGAGCGAATCGAGGAAGACCGCGAAGAAGTGATAGGACTGGTCCCTAAAGTGGACCCGAATGCGCTGGCCATTCCTGTCCCGCCATTGCCAGCTTTCAAGGAAAGCGTCGAGCAGGCCTTGCGTCGCTACGAGGGGCTGATTGATCGAGTAGCTCTGCCAAAGTCGACTCGCGGCACGCACCCGGCCGTCGAAAAGCTCATGGCGGAAGATGAGCGACGTGCACAACTTTTGGTCACCTACCGCTGGGGAACAGAACCTGCGTACGCCAGCCCGCAGGGGCGCCGGCTCTTAGCTGGCTTGAGTCGATTGCTCTGGTGGTGGACTGACCTGGGCTTCAAGCCTAGCTCCAGCGGTACACGACACATTCGCCTGGGTGTCACCTGTGGGCAATACCACAAATCTTTCGAAGTCAGGCTCACGAACAAAAGTGGGCCATTGTCGCTCAAGAGCAGCAAGGCCACTGACGCATCGTTTCAGCTTCAGTTCGAATCCGACAGCCGCAATAGCAAGCCTGGCGAAGGTGTCTACACCTTCTCGGACTTTGACATGCCGGTATTCAAGTCGATAACGCTGATGTTGCTATCCGAGCAGGAGCAGCGGCTTCGTGATTGGGTTGGCTGGCTATATCGCGATCTGACCAGACGTAGGGAGGAAGCGACTCGGAAGGCAAAAGAGACGGAGGAGCGAAAGCGCCAGGAGATCGCTGCGGAGCAGGCAGCGCTAATGGAGCGAAGGCAGGAACTGCTCGACTCTGCGTTGGACGGAAGAGAACGTGCTGATCGGCTCAGGATGCTTGTGTCAGAAGTGGAGACTCGACTAATGTCAACAACACTCTAGGAGTGACCCACCCGAGAGGGGATGCAACACTTTGGAAGTGACCCACCGGGTCACCGAACATGATGGCCATCACCGAGA
>NZ_JBEPKQ010000012.1:0-19750 GCF_040544795.1 Ralstonia sp. 1138
AGCGCATGGCGCTGGCCAAAGCCCTCAAGACCATCCCGCCACCCATGCACCAAGCACATAGGGTCGAGGCGAGCACAGCCCTGAATGTTGATTAGCCGGCTGCCAGGAAAACTCCAGCGACCGTCATCCGCACAGGCACGGCAAACGTTGACGCGAAAAATCGCACAACACTGAGACCGAAGCGATGCGGAAGTGAGCAGCTATATCGAGTCGAAACTCACGATAGCGAAGCTGAGCTATTTCGTGTCAGCCAATCATCCGTTGAGATCGGTTCGCGTCTAGCTAAACGATCCGCACAAGCGCATGGACTGCTGTTTGTGCGATGTTGTTGCAAGTGCCATCTTGGATTCGAAACGAGCGTATGCTGATGGAGCAAATCTCCTACGATATGCTGTTCCGATGGTCTATCGGTCTGCCAAAGGACGATACGGCGTGGGACCAATCAACGTTCAACAAAATCCGCGACTCGCAGCTCGCTCTCGAGGTTCATGGTGCCGATCCAACGAGACGGTCGAGATGGCGCATTCGCACAGCCACCATTCATATGGAAGCCGGCAGTCACAGTCAGATAGACTTCCCATGGGATCTATGACCGCGTTGACACGGTTGCTGCAACCGCTAGTCACTGGGACACAAGGCTGTCATTAGCAAAAGCACCTTTCGAAGAAGTGGTCTACGCTGAACCCTCATTCCGCACCCAATAGCGTGGCACCACAGGCTGTCAAATCCCCAAGGTAGGCCACACGGATGCCGCGAAATTTCCGACTGCCTGAAGCGATGATCGGATAGCTACCCTGGCATTGCGGGCACCACACCCGATGTCCGTCAAGTGCTACGGGAGCACCCTGATGATGAAAATCTGGTGAGGCCTCGATAATCTCCCCACCGTGATCAGTCTTGTCACCCAGATGGGCCATGCGACGATTTCCTAGGCTCGTCAACTTCCGGCTCCTCGTTTAGAACAGTACTGGCAGCAAGCACACCAGCGGAATGCCGTACGCGTACTGACCATCAAAGACGGCCCACCGCGAACGCCTATGCAACTCGCAGCGACAGAAGCAAGGCCATGTTCCCGGGAGAGTACGGCCATTCCCTGTCGCTTCACCGGCTCCACGGCGATTTAAGGCTTCGCCGCAAAGAGCGGGTCGGCGACATATCGGTCTTTTCGCGTCGCCTCGCATCCTCAGGGGTCAGACAGCCTGAGGACCTCCCGCGCAGGGGTGCCCGACGTACATCGCGCTACGTCGGCTGCCATTGGCCCGACACGGCTATTTACAAGAGCAGCTCAACCCAGCGATTAACGGCCCGCGACCGGGCCGTCGCCAAATTAGGACTCACGCGTGCCTTACCGCTCGATTAGGTCGCGGGCATTTTTCGCGTTCTCGACTTGATCGAGATGCCTGACGTAGGCAATCAGCGCAATGCTGCCGAGATAGATCCACGCCGGAATGCGGTTGTAAACGATAAGACATCGCACTGTGTCACGCTTGCATCTGCTGGGGTTGGTCGACCAGGGACAGAGCCGACGATGCCCCAAGTGTGCGGGCACTGACGGGTGTGAATGTGAAAACTTGTGCCGAGCGGTCAGACTTGGCCAGGCCCACCACACGAAACCAACTATCAATGACTTACCGAATCGGCGTGTTGACGAAAGGAATTCATAGGCCCCACATCCAGCAGCACGGATCTACTACGCTCTACAAACTCATTGAACGCATGTCAACGAACGACGTTGGCTCGGCTGAGCGGACGTTTAGCTCGTATTGACGTGTCATGCGATGGCCCTGGCGACACTTCAGCGATGCCACAGTATTTAATCATTCCAGTATCAACATGGGAGCGACGCAAATTCAATTGGAACGGGACGATCAATCCATTACACGTTGTTTTTGAAATTCATCCCCTGTTGATACATTTATTTTTAATTTAGCGTTCGAGTTCCGGCACTTTATCCACACCACGTGGTTCCTGAACTTTCCACGCGGTGATCCTAACCATGGCCTCCTCCGGCTCTTCTGAGTCAGGTCTCTGCCTTTTTTCCGGAGCTTGGTTTTTTTCTTGCACGCAGGGTGCCGTGTTGCACGGATTTGATGCCTGAGCCAGTCAGCGCGCACCGCGAAACCGTTGCTGCGTAACAGTCCAAGGCGATGCACCACTTGCGGACGTTTGGCCACACGGAACCGATACGACACGCTGCGGAGTCTATCTGAACGAAATGGTGGTCCGCAGTCTTTTGGAAAGGATGCTCCATGGTCAACGTCGATACCAAGCTGCTGGCGATCTTCATCGAGTTGCTCAACAAGCGCAACGCCACTTACGTGGCCGAAAAAATGCACATGACCGTGCCGGCGATATCGCACTCTCTGGCGCGCCTGCGTGAGATCTTCGACGATTCGCTCTTCACCCGCATTCCACATGGTTTGGACCCTACACCCAAGGCGCTCGAACTTGGCCCCAAGGTGCGCGAAATACTCGACGTATGGGCCGCCATCAACGCGCGTGATATCGCCAAATTCGACCCAGTGGAAGCTACCGGCACCTTCACCATCAGTTTTGCCAGTACGCTCGGCGATGCCCTCTTCGATTGCTATGTACTGTGCATCAAGCGTCTCGCACCGAGTTTGCAGGTGCGCCTGACCGCATCGTCATCTTGGGAAGCCGATGTGAGCGCCATGCGTGCGAACGAGCTGGACTTGGCATTCTTGCCACTCCCTACGCGCCATCCCGAAATCATGGAGGAGGTCGTGACCTCCTTCGATATGTGGGTCTGCGCGCGCAGGGGCCACCCTATTCTGGTCGATTGCTGCACGCTTGAGCAGTATCTCGATTGCGAACACGTCTTCATGGCGCAGGGCAGCCACGCCAATCGTTTCCTGCCACCACTCATTCCGCTGGACTACGCCTTGCAGCAACGCGGCCTCAAACGGAACTCGAGCATGACTGTGCAGGGCTGGCGCACTCAGGGCGAAATCGCCGCGCACACCGACATGGTGTTCACGGTCAACTCGCTGATGAAGGATCTGGCGTGCAGGAGCTATGACCTCAATGCGTTCCCACTACCGCAGGAACTAGAGACGCCCCTGAATCTCAGCATGCTCTGGCACCGTAGCCGCAATATGAACCCGATGTTGGTCTGGGCGCGTCAGCTATTCAAGCAGGTGGTCGCCGAGTACACCGGCCAGACGTCGGACGCGCCTGCGCAGCAACAGGCTACGTTGCTAGCGTAGTCGTGCTATGTCGACGGGTAGACCGTTCGACGCCCGGTACACACGGGGGTCGCGTACGCGTGGAGCATCCGGTTCGAGCTACGGAGCGCCTCCCCAAGAATTATTAGACGCGCTTGTTTCTCTGCATCGAAACGGCTCATGAGAGCCAAGCAAGGAGAGGCTGATGCTACGGTCAGGATCGGATGAGAGACAGCGCTTGGCGGTGTGACCCATTCAATTGCAAACATTTGAAACCACCCCCGCGGACCGTCAACGATGCATTCGAGTGGGCCGTTGTTGACGTGTGGGGACGCCGTCTTCACAGGAAACAAACACAACACCAAGGAAAGAACACATGAAAAAAATCGTTGCCGCTGTCGCCACCAGCCTGGTGTCCATCGCAGCCTTCGCACAAGTGACCGCGCCACAGGTGCAAGTGACCGCCCCCAAAGTGACGGTACCCCAAGTACAAGTGGCTGCGCCACAGGTCACAGCACCCCAAGTGATGGCACCACAAGCGCAAGTTTCCATGCCTCAGCCAGCCACGCAAGCGGTTGCAATGGCACCCGCCCACGATGCCGGCACCACGGCGGCACCTGCGAAGCACAAGCGTCACCGTCATCACCATCACAAAAAGGCGACGGGCTCCAACGCTTCGCAACAGTAAGCCATCCGATCCGCAACTGAATGCGTATCCGTGTTCGGCACGGCGTGCTTCATGTGCCGAACACACTGATTCCGAAGGTCACCTATGACGACGAGTTTTCGTATCTGCGCCAGCGCTTTGTGGGTCGCCGCTCTTGCCCTGCAAGGCTGTGCCGTGGGGAGCAACTCCAACAGCGCGTACACAGCCGGACAGGCACAACGCGAGCAGACCGTGCGCTTGGGAAGCGTGGATTCAGTTCGCACTGTCGTGATCGATCATGAGCAAACCGGTGTCGGCTCGCTGGCGGGTAGCGCCATCGCCGGCATTGGCTCGGCTGCAGCCATCGGGCGCGGCAACGGCTCACTGGCTGCTGGCATCCTGGGCGCTATCGCCGGCGGCATGGTTGGCAGCGTCGCTGAAAACCAAGCGAACAAACGACAGGGACTGGAGATCACTGTCAAGCTTGACGATGGCGAATACCGTGCCATCACGCAAGAGGCCGATGAGACTTTTCGTCCGGGCGAGCGCGTCCGTCTTCTGTCCTCAGGTGGCGTCACCCGCGTAACCCACTGATCCCAAAAAGATCAACGCTCGGCAAACCGTAGCGCTCATCCAACTCAGGTGGCCAATCGCCGGCTACCGAGTCTGGCCACAGAGATCATGAAGAAGCTGACCCTTGCTGTCATTGCCATGGCGTTTGCCGCCGGCGCGTTTGCTCAAAATGCCAGCGGCAAGCCGCATCACCCGCACCATAAGCGCCACGCACACCATCATCATCGCGTGCAAGACTGATCAACAACAAGAGCGGATGAACTTGGCCCCTTCCCCGCTCGCCTGCGCCCGCGCCGAGATCAATGATCTGCGCCATTGCAGCCGGTGATCGTTTCTCAACACGTTGGAGTCCTGGTATGGGCATTTCTGGTGATATCGTCAGCAATATTTCTGGCAAGGCTAAACCGGATCAACCCCCACCCGCTGCCGAGCCAGTGCCGGACCCCGCGAATGCAGCCAGCGCCGATGTGGCAAACAATCCTCCCTCGCTTGCTCAGGTAGACGTTGAGTCCGTGATGGATCAACTTATCCAGGAAAGCGGCCGGTCCTTGAATTGGCGCACTTCAATCGTTGATCTCATGAAAGCGCTTGGCATCGACCGTAGTCTTGCGCACCGGAAACAGCTTGCGCAAGAACTAAGCTACCAAGGCGACTATCGGATTCCGCCAGCATGAACGTGTGGCTGCATGCCAAACTCATGAAGGCGCTGGCCGCCAACGGTGGAGAACTTCCGCCCACCCTCGCCGCTTGAGATTTCTCTCCTCTGGGTGGGTGATCCGCAATTTTGATAGCCAGCAGTCTTTCGCGCCCAGTTTCGCCTGCACATAACGTCAACCGGCGGGTTGCCGAAACGGAATGGCGCACCCGTGCACCCACATCCACACGCCCCTTCGCCTACTTTTAGATCCGAATCAATTGGTGCGTTGGTGCGTCATGCGGACTGCCACAATCTCGCGACCGGACAAATGTGGAAGATGGCCGCGTACTGTGCGTGGACTCTGAGGCATATCTGCCGCAAGTTCTACCGGGCCAGTCTGACTATGTTCATCCCTTCAAAGCTTAAGCTCCAGTCGGAGTCCATCATTGAGAAGTTGCACGGGCGTATAGGTTGACTTCACCGGGATCAGAGAAATTCGCGCCCTGTCGCCACAAACTCATAGTCCGCGTACTTGTCTTTGATGCGCGCCAAGCGCTCCTCGCTCATCCGTGTCGTATAGGGAACGGTCTTGCTATTGATCGCTTGCCGAAACTCCCCATCGTATTGAATTTCGCCATCCGAGGTAAGCCAACACATAGAGAGCGCATCGGGGAACTGAACGATCTGATTGCACGGCTCGCACAGCAGACACATGCACTTGATGGCCTGATCTTCTGACGTCAGTACCCACCGCACCGAAGACTGCTTGTCATCGCCCCGATAGTTCAGCCCGCGCGGTAGCTTCACGCGATGCATCGACACCCCAAACACACGGCCGGCCTGCGCAGTGGTCATGGCGCAATCGGTGAAATAGTCGCGATTCTTGACGAGACGGTTTAACAGCGTATCCCGCACCGCTCCACCAGCAAGACACAACGAGTGACTGGGCAGGCGCTCCTGGTATTTCATCAAATCGGCGAGAAAGCGTGCTCTAACGAGATGCTCTCCCATGTAATTGGTCACGATATATTCTCCGCCCATGCGGAATCCAAGAAATACAGAGGATCGACGTACGTCTATCGGGCCATAGTCAAGTGGGCCAGGGGCAACGAAAGCATGACGCACGGGCCGGCGTGATACATCGGACACGGCTGTGACCTGTGCACATTTCAATACCGGCATCCCATCTCCCTCGGAAACAGCATCAAGGCGAGGATGAGAGCGGTACGCCCGCACTGCGACACATCGCCGGAATGTGTCGCTCCTGTAGGCGCACAACGTGCAGGCCATCAACTGGTATGGTGAGCGAATGTCGCCAGTGCAGGATGGCCCCTCCGAATAGGCTGAATGCAAACAATTGGTGCTGACAACGCGAAATCGCAAAGCGATGGCACCGGAGTGAAGAGGAGGTCAATTTCCTGCAAAGGCCCCCTTAAATGGACTGACTGCTCCCTACAACCCAGCGCGTGTCAGGAAATCTACGGACATGGTCCGCTCTTGATTTCTCGACGCTGTCATCACGCGTGGCATCGCGTTCACGCGACGCTATCTCGCCGGTAAGCTGCTAGACCAGCTAGTTGCGTTTGTTGATCTTTATTGGAGACTTGCCACGATAAGCTGACCGTGCCGTGCGAGTCCTCGAGACTGTCCGTTTAAGCTCTTTACGCACGGCCCCCCCGACTCGAGGGTGATGCCGTCTTGATGGCTGAGCTCCCATGCCCTCGATTTATGCAAGCCAGATGCTCTCCCGGCTCTGGCTTCTTTTTTGGGATGCAAGTCATTTGCGGATGCACGATTGTGACAATCGACTGCACCTGTCGCTACTGGAGCATCGTCCGATGTGCGCAGCGCCCCCGCCTTCCAAACTCCCCCCAAACGGAGCAATGATGTCTGACGGATTTCACGTGCATGGTGCGCATGATCACGCGCTGGTACACGCCGCAGAAACCGGGCACGCTGACAGCTTTGCCGGTCGCATCGCCGTCATGACCGCCATCCTATCGACGGCGGGCGCCATTTTCGGATATCAGGGCGGTGCCACACAGAACGAAGCGCTCCTTGCGAAGAATGAAGCTGCTATCTACAAAACAGAGGCCGCCAACCGCTGGGCGCATTACCAGGCCAAGAGCCAGAAGGAGGCCATTGCCGAACTGGCCGCGCAACTGCCTGGCATCGATCAGGCTGCCGCCAAGCGAGAAGCCGAACGCTACGCTACCGAGAAGGAAGACATCCGCCGGCTTGCCGAAATGCAAGAGCACGTGGCCAAAGAAGCCGATGAGGCCAGCGAACTTGCTGTACATCATCACCACCGCTGGGCGCAAGCCGTGATGGCCATTCAGGTGTCCATCGCGCTGGCGGCCATCACGCTGCTGTCGCGTCGGCGTTGGATGCAGGCACTTGCGTATGGTGTCGGAGCAGTTGGTGGGGCGCTGGCCGTCCTCGCGATACTGCACATCTGAGCATATCTCGTGCCGTGTCCGATTGATCAAGTCTCCCTCGCCGCAGCTGCCAAGCCCTCCAATGGAAAGCCCTTTGCGGCAAGCCCGCCCGCACACGGCGAGGTTGATAGATGACTGTCGAACTATGCCGACAACCACTGTCCTGCGCTGCCAACGCGATGCGTCACCTGAGTGTCTCGACCTTAGCCCAGCTGATCACGATCGACTGGGCGCGTTACGCGAGCGTTAACTATTCGACATCGACAACATCAAGACCGCGGGGCGGAATCGATTGCGCGGACTGCCCGGGCGGTAGCACGATCTGATGGCCGTCGAGGGACAACTGCACATAAAGCGCCAATACGTCAAGCAAGCCCTCGCAGTAGCTTGGGCTCTGGCCAGCCATCGCGCGAACTGCAGCTCGCCGAAACCGGCGCAGAGCCACAAAGTTGGTTGTTTGCTCGCACAGAGTGTGCTGCACTTGGACGAGGAGATTGTATCCTCCCAGAACACCAGCTCGATAGTCGCCATCACTGGCGGCTATCGTGGCTCTTGCCCCCGAGGAACCATTACATGGAGGGGATGGGTCGGACGGCCGACGTGGCCGATCTTGCGAGTACGGCATAACAGGCTCCTGTGTTCACACGACCCGCAGCTCATTTCCACATGAGGTGGCGGGCCTGACGACGGGGGTGGAAAAACCGGTAACACAGGAAACCGGCTAGGGCCGAAGCCCTCACCCGTCCGGCCCGCCATGAGAAAAACAATAGGCGCGCGAACGCAAGCACCTGCCGCGGATGTGACGGGTACCTGTGTTTCCTTGTGCGGGTTTCCACACCCGACCACCGCTGTTTCGGTGGCACCGGGAGTATATCGCTTTGCCCCCTTAGAGGCCTGATGGTGTCCCCAAAGCATGGCAAGACCGTCTAGTACGGGGCAAACTGCCCCCTTCTAGTTCCTGAGCCGGTCGCTCCTGTTGCTCACAGCTTGTGCCTGTGATGGGCTGGAGATCGCCCCGTAGTCATGGCTCCAACGGTACGCGGATACCTTCGAGCTTCTAGTAGAATCCGGATATCGGCAAACCCGCGCAATGCGCTCATTGGGCAAACATCATGGCCAGCGCAGACCAGCTAAAAGCGCTTGTAAAATCTCATATCAACCGTGACGACGGCCAGTTCTACTCCGTCGCCATGCAGGTTGCCGCGCACGAAGCGAAGGTGGGACATGGCAAACTGGCAGAAGAACTGCGCGACATGATCGACGCGGCGAAGGCGCATGCCCCAAATGCGTCCGGTAAGCTGGTTCCGCTGGCCCGCCCGCGCGGCGAACTGGTGAACCTGCTGCACGTCAGCTACCCGAAGAACCGCATTGCGGACATGGTGCTCGACACTGCCGCGCAAGAGCAGCTTCAGCGAATCATGAAGGAGCAGCGGCTGCACGCGCGCATCCGCGAACATGGGCTGTCCCCTCGACGCAAGCTCCTGTTGGTCGGCCCGCCCGGCACCGGCAAGACGATGACAGCATCGGTACTTGCCGGGGAGCTTGGCATCCCGCTCTTTCTCGTGCGACTCGATGCATTGATCACCAAATTCATGGGGGAGACAGCGGCCAAACTGCGGCAGGTCTTCGATGCGATCGCCGATGTGCGGGGGGTGTACTTCTTCGACGAGTTTGATGCCATCGGCTCGCAACGAGGACTCGCCAATGATGTGGGCGAAATTCGGCGCATTCTCAACAGCTTCCTCCAGATGATCGAGCACGATCAGTCCAATAGCCTGATCATCGCCGCCACGAACCACCCGGAAATTCTGGACTACGCCTTGCTCCGGCGATTCGATGACGTCATCGAATACCACTTGCCGACACCCTCGCAGGCTGCGGAGCTGGTTCGTGCAGGGCTTGGCCGCTTCGCTCCCAAACCCTTTCCAGTCAAGGCCATCACAACCCAGGCCAACGGTCTGAGCTACGCGGAGATCCGGCGCGCCGTCGATGAAGCCATCAAGGAAGCGGTCATGCACGAAGAGGCGAAGGTCAGTGTGGAGGCCCTCGGTAGTGCACTGATAGAGCGGCGACGGCTCAGCGACAGGTTGAAAAAACACAAATAACAACTAGACGGGCAAGCATGGCGGATCATCAGACACCTGATCGACGACGGCATCTCGTACTGCACAAAACCTCGAAAGCGCTGGACTATACGGCGCGCAGCCCTGGCGGCGGAGACGCCCCGGTGGTCCCCGATCTGCCTCGCCAGCAACATGGCCGAGCATTGCGCAGTCAGCTCCAAGAGTTGGCACCCGTGGCACAGGCCACCGCAGCGTTTCAGCAACAGTTGGGCCTTGAAAGCGGACTGGGCCTACAAATCCAGTTCGTCGGTCGGCCGGATGTCGAACTTGCGTTCGAGAGCCTAGCGTACGGGCCCAAGAAAATCGAGTTGCTAAGCGTCTACACCGAGGGCCGGACGACCTGCGCCAACGTCTTTGTCCCTGACGGCCAACTCGCCCACTTCGAGAAGTACGTTACCGAGTACCTTGAAGAGAAGAAGGACAAGAACGGCGGCGCCCGTGACCATAAAGCGTTGCTGAACACGATCGCGGCGATCCGCAGCGCGGAGTTGCGGGCGCTCTGGACGGATGATCCCGAATTGCTGCCCCAGGACGCAAACGAAGCATTCTGGTGGGAGGTGTGGCTGCCCGTCCGGTCCTCGCGCCAAGCGGTGGTGGAGGACTTCAAGAAGCTTGCTGAGCTGGCGGGCTGCATCGTTAGTGACAAGCAGGCCAACTTCCCCGAGCGCACCGTCCTGCTGATGCGGGCTTCACAGCAGCAATTCGCGCAATCCGTTATGACGCTCAATTGCGTCGCCGAGTTGCGGCGCGCCAAGGATACGGCCGAATTCTTCGATGGCATGGCAGGCGTCGAGCAACAGCCGTGGCTCGACGCGATGCTCGCGCTTGCCCAGTTCCCTGCGGAAGGCGATGACACACCACGAGTCTGCCTACTCGACTCCGGCGTCAACCGCGGCCACCCTCTGCTAGCTCCGCTCATGGCTGAAACGGACATGCATGCGGTGGATCCGGCATGGGGCACCGACGATGCGGCCAATCACGGCTCCGGTTTGGCCGGCCTTGCTGCGTTTGGCGATCTCACCGAGGCACTTGCCTCGACGCAACCGATTTACATCGAACACCGGCTGGAATCGGTGAAGCTCACGCCGAGCGAAGGGGCGAACCAAGGGGACGCGAGGCATCACGCCTATCTCTTCGCGGAAGCGGTGAGTCGTCCGGAGATCGCCGCACCGCTGCGCCGCCGCGTCTTCACGTCCGCTGTGAGCGCATCCGACCATCGCGACCGCGGCCGGCCTTCATCGTGGTCGGCAACGGTGGACCGGCTCGCCGCTGACGCTGATGGAGACGGCGAATTTCCGCGCTTCATCGTGCTGTCTGCCGGCAATACGCGAGAAAACAGCGCTTGGTCCGAATATCCAGCCAGTCTGTCGACCAACCTGATTCACGACCCGGGCCAGGCCTGGAATGCTATTACGGTAGGCGCCTGCACTGACAAGACGGACACCGAGCTCGACACTGTCACTGCCGTCGCCGCGCAGGGCGGCCTGAGTCCCTTCACGACGACTTCGCGAACCTGGGATAACGCGTGGCCGTTGAAGCCCGATGTCGTTCTGGAAGGTGGCAACGTCGGCAAAGACGCGCTCGGCGCAGTGGGACTGCCGAGTCTCAATTTGCTGACGACGCACCATCGTCCGAACGAGCGGCTCTTTACCACGACCAATGCCACCAGCGCCGCATCGGCACTGTGCGCGCGCATGGCAGCGCAACTCATGGCCGCTTATCCATCGCTGCGCCCTGAGACCATCCGCGCACTGCTCGTCCACTCGGCCGACTGGACGCCAGCAATGCGCGAAATGTTCCTGCCCGCCGATGCGAAACCGACGAAGCAAGACTATGCGAATTTGATTCGGCACTGCGGCTGGGGCGTGCCCAATCTGGACCAGGCACTGTGGAGCGCCGGCCATTCGCTCACGCTTGTCGTGGAAGATCTCGTCCATCCCTACGCCAAAGACAAAGACCGCGGCGTGGTGACACGCCACATGAACCTACATGCGCTGCCTTGGCCGCGCGCAGAACTCGAAGCCCTGCAGGCCACCAAAGTGCAGATGCGCGTGACCTTGTCGTACTTCATCGAGCCAAACCCTTCGGCGCGCGGCGTTGCATCGAAATTCCATTACCCCTCCCATCGACTGCGCTTCGATGTGCAGCGTCCTCTGGATGCGTCAACCGACGATTTCGTTGCGCGGATCAATGCAGCGGCTGAGCGTGATGAAGGCGGCGATCCCGCGAACCCCAAGGACCCCGCCTGGTATCTCGGCGATCGTCAACGCTATCGCGGATCACTCCATCAGGATGTCTGGGAAGGCACGGCAGCCGATCTTGCCAGCCGCGGTTTCATTGCCGTCTATCCCGGGTCCGGATGGTGGCGCACCCGCCCTGCCCTCAAGCGCTATGACCTGCCGGCACGCTACTCCCTCGTCGTTTCGCTACGCACGGAACCCGTCGACGTGGACCTGTACAACGCGATCGATCAGCAAATTGCCATTCAGAATCTGGTTTAGGGCGGCGTAAAGTTCATCGAAGACGACTGGTCCACCGATTCACCTTACGACTGTTGCGGGTCCGTCGACCCTTGGCCACCATCTGCAAAGCTGGCGCGCTTGCCTCGCATTGGGCAGCCGTCGGTCGATCGCGCTGCTCGAAGATGCCATGTTAATATTGCCCATACGGGATTGGTGCCCCTCAAGATTCTTTACCTTACGCAGAGATAGGCCAGCAACCAGAATAACGGGGCCGCACGCACACCTTGCCGCTTGACGGGTTGCGGGCGTCAAAGGAATCGAACTGGTGCAAGCGACATCCTCGCGGACACGAAGCGCTGGGGTTGCTCGCCAGATAATCCGGTCCACGGCGCGCTCATCGGGCCGGTGCGTCATCCGGCAGTTCGACGTGCTCATCGACAAGCGTGACTTTGAGCGGCGCATCGGCATCGAGCGTCTTCTTCTCGATGATGCGTTGCCACGCGCCGTCGGTTCCCGGATTGCGATAGAGCGCGACAATGGCAACGTAGCGGGTATCGGGCTGCATCGGTTGGGACAAACTGGCGGCGCCGCCAGGGTTCAGCACGGCGGCCATGCTCGCCTGCAGGTCCTGCGCAAGTACGGTCCGGTCGCGCTTCAACAGGTCCTCATAGGAGGCACTCTCGAACAGTTTGCGATCCTTCAGCTGATACACGCGTACCGCAACCGACGTCGGACGGCCGGCATCGTCCGGATTGAGTTCTGCGCGGGCATGGAGATCGAGGTTCAACACCTTGACCTGCTTGAAGAACACGGCGTGATACGCGCTCGACGATGTGTCCGAAATGGTCTGCCACGCGCCGCACGCCGACAGCAGCAAGGCGGACGCAACGCTTGAAACAACGAAACGGATGAGCATCGGGATTCCTTATCAGGTGAGTTGCGCGGATTGCCTGAGGTATGGATTGAGGCCAGGTGTAGGAACAGCCTCATATGCCCCGAGCGCGATCGTGATCAGACGCTCCTCGTCCGCGGGTAGCACGGTCGTCCAGCTCAGGCGTGGCGCCGGACCAGGATCGGTCGGGCCGATCGACGGCCGTGGCGCGTACCGTGACGGCATCTCCATGCGCAGGTGCACATCGGCCTTGACGCCCACGTAAAGCTGCACAAAGGCCAACAACTCGCGATGCAGCCACGCGCCGGGCAGCAGATCGTGGGCCTGCCGCGCATCCGCAGGGCGCAGCGTCACGCGCACGGCACGGCCGCGATACGCCATTCGCTTACCAAGCACATAACCACCACCCAGCCCCTTGCACGTTCCCTGTTGCGACACAGATGAACCCAACGGCTGTGGCTGGCCGGTTGAGGTGATGAAGGGCCAGAACTCATCGACCCGCACGTCAACGCGCGGCACCGCCAGCGCAATGACGCCGGCGAGCCCCTCAGGCGTGCGGGTATGCTGGATCAGCAGACCCAGCAGCGCGAGCATGCGCGAATCGGGCAGGCCGGCCCGCTTGGGCTTGTCGCCCCAACCGAACCCAGCCAGGCACAGCAGGCTGCGCGAATGCGGGTCGATGCCGCCCGGCTGAAAACTCTCCGGATACCGGTATTTCTTCCATGCCCGGTACAGCAGCGTTATATGGCGGTGATTGAACTGGTCGAGAAATGCCTCGAGCGCTTCGTGCCCTTCCTCGCGCAGCACGATGTCGTCGATCAGGTGCGACGGCATGGCCGCGTCAACGCCATACAGCCCCATGAAGGTCGTGCGTACGGTCGGTGGCGCATCGGGCAACTCGTCGTCAAACTCGACCGCAGCAATCTCCCCGGCCGGGAAACCCATGCGCGGCAGCGGCCGGAAGCGCACCGGCTCGTGTGCAGCGCTATCGTGCTCGCCCAAGCCCGGCACGCTGGGCAACCGCCGCTCGAGCAGCCGACACAACTGCATGAAGTTCATCCATGGCGCACGTGCCAACAGCGCAGCTACCAAGCGGTCGAGATCGGGAAACTCACGCGGCCTCATAGGGGCGCTCGCTGCGCCTTGCTGCGCAGCCATTCGATCCGGGCCTGTGTCGGCAGGCTGATGAGCACCAACTTCGTGAACAGATTGATGTCGGCGTAGAGCGCAAAAAACTGGTGCAGCAGTTCGCCGAACAGCATCACGTCACCCTCGCCCGAGAACGCATGCGCGTCGAGCGTGACCTCGATCAGCACCCCCCGCTCGACCGAGCCGCCCGATACCTCCTCGACCAGGGTCTGGGAGACCCACAGGATCCCGGCAAGCCGTCGCCGGTTCAGCTCGTCCTGGGTCCAGTCGTAGAGCGCCAACGCCCCGCGCAGCACTTCCGCGTTCATCATCGACAGAAAATTCGGCGCCAGGTGGGATAGCACGCGCCACTGAAAGCGATCTTCCGTCGGTGGATACAGCGGCAGCGTCGGTGACACGAGATTGCGCACGCCGGCAACGTTGGGCGTGCTGGCCGCAAGCTCATTAAGACTTGCTTCTCTTAGGCCTTTGCGCGGCAACAGTCCATTGGTGCCCGTTACACGCAGTGACAGGCTTTCCTCGGGCAGCGTGTCCATCGCCTCCCAGGCATGACCCCCAAGAATCACCCAGGTCTCGCGCAAGCCCGAGGCACCCGGTCGCACCCGTGTGTGGAAGTACCGCTCGGGGGCCTCATGCCGCAACATGCCGCCGCGGTGCCGAAACGTCGCGAATGGCACGTAGTCAAAGCGCTCTGCCGTGTCGTGGTCGAACGTGGCGATCGCGTCGACCGCGTAGGTCTCGACGTGCTCCCCCTGGTGCCCGGCTGGCACCACGCGGTATTCGGTTTCGTGGTGATCGATCTCGATCGGCTCGGCATCGAGCTCGAACAGGTTGATCACCGGGCTGCAATACAGCCGCACGTTCTCCGCGCTGAAGCTGTGATCGGACGGCCAGGCGTGCTTGAGCACGATCTCCAACTCGAACCGGGTCGCGTGCTCCGGCAGCTTCCTGACGTCCAGCCCGCACAGGTCAACGAACAGGAATTTCTCGCGAAACGTGAAGTACTCCAATAGCAGTTGGTAACCCGAAAAAGCGGCATCGGCCTTGGGCCACAACCGCTCTTCGGGCGAAAACCCGGCGGGCGTAATCGAGACGCCGACAAGCGGCACCGCTTCGCCATTTCTGACTTCGGGGATACGCCATGCGATCGAATCAACCTGGCGCGTGAGAGCAAGGTGTAGCGCAAACGCGGTCGGCAACTCGGCGTTCAGGTAGACGCGCAGTTTGGACAGATCCGTTTCCTGACGCCGCGCCGAGTGCTGCAGCGCAAAACCCAGCCGGATCACGGATCGCCCATCATGGCGCACGGTCGGCCCGGCATGCGTGACCGAGAGCGGCTGCAGCGTGACATCCTGCGTGGTTCGGTACAGGCACTGGACAGACTTGGACGTCGAGACCTCGACGCCGGCTTGGGACGGTAAGCCAATCGGTGCGGAGCGTACCGGTACGCCAGCCGGCACCACGACGGTTTTTTGCAGTGTTTCGGCCAACGGGATCAGTTCAACTACCGACAGCGAGGGGATCATCCGCAAGTAGTGTGGCCACAGGAGGCTGACGAGCCCCTCGGTCAACTCCGGCAGCTCGTCGTCAAGCTTCTGCCGCAGCCGCCCGGTCAGGAACGCAAAGCCCTCAAACAATCGCTCGACGTAGGGATCACGATCGCCGACGCGATCGAGATTCAGGAGGCGCGCGCGATCAGGGTGCGCCCTCGCAAATTCTCGGCCGGACTCGCGCAGGTAGCGCATTTCCGCTTCGTAGTAACGCAGGATCGGATCGTCGTGTTCCATATAGGGCCGCCATTACAGGATCAGAGGCTTGCCACGAACGGCGTCAAGGCCCTGTGCGATCAGATAACCGGCCACCGCCAGCAATCCCGTCGATGCAAATGCGGCGAACCACGCACGCAACGGAACGACCGTCGCATCGATCGCGAACGGCAGCCAAAGGAACCAGTTCACCAGGGCAGAAAAGCAAACGTGCGCAAGCCGATCGTGCCGGACGACGCTGGCCATGAACGCAAACAGGGCTGGAGTCAGGACAAAATGGCTGATCACCGCAACAATCGTGAACATCGGGCTGCCACGAAATACGATGCCCGCTACCGAGCCCAGTAGTGGCTCGATGACCAACACGGCCAGAAACGACAAAATCCACCGGTAAACGCCCAACCGCCAAGTCTGTGTCTCCGGATGTGCGGCAACGAGGCGACGTCCGACCCATTGCCCAATCGTGACACCCAACACCCCAAAAAGGCTCGCCACGAACACCTCGCCGACATTGAGTCCGCTCTCATGCTCGAAGAGCGGTGCCAGGAGCGCCTCAAATATCGCGACCGCATAGGCGACGCCGAAGAACGCATAGAGATGGCGGGTGTTGTTCATGGTTGTGTCGAAAGCGTCAGTGCACGCGCAGGGTCGAGGACGGTCAGCTCCGCCTGCAGTTCGGTGATGCGGCGCACGAGCGCCGGCTTGTCGGCATCCTTGCGGTGGCTCATCGCCCTCAACGCGCGCACCCATTGCTGCTTGACCTCGAAGATGAGTGCCGGCTCCCACCGGCTGACCGGCAGCGCGCGCGCGATGGCATCCAGTTCCGCAATCAGCGCAAGTGCCGTGTCAGGCCGCCCGGCATGGTCGGCCACACGCGCCATCACGAGGTGTTGTAAGAACCGGTGCCGGTCGGTCTTCGCGCCGGGCAGTGCGTCAAGCCATGCGAATGCGGCCTCGATGCCCTCGCGCCCAGCCAGCTCGCGTGCTTGCGCCTCAATCTCCGGCCAGTCGCCGCTGGCATCGCCCTCACTGGCGGCCGACACCGGCAATGGCGCCACGCTTTCCCCCGCGTCCAGATTCCGTACGACGGCGTGCCGCGCGATCCATTCGAGCGTCGTGTCGTCGGCAAACGGCGTGCCGTCGTTGAAAACCAGCCGCTCAATGCCCGGCAGCCTCTCGAGAAACAGTGCCACGTCCGCGCGCAGCAGCTCACGCCACGTGTTGTAAGGTGCCCCAACGTGGTCGAGCGCGAGGTGCTGGAAATACTGCAGGTCGAACCAGAGGTGATTTACGCCCTCCATGAACGCGCCTTCGACGCGCTCCAGCAGTTCGTGCCACTGTTTCTGCAGCACCAGTCGCTTCATCTGCTGGCGCAGTTCGCCGCGCGGCGGCACCAAGCGCGTGCGCGCCGTCGCGTCCGCTGGCGGCACGTCGTGCAAGGTATCCCAGCGGACGCTGCGCACGAGGCGCACCGAGGGCAGGTAGCCGTTTTCCTGATCGCGTAACCAGGCCGCCATGGTGCGGGCCTGATCCAGCAGGTCCCGCGTCGAGGCGATCGCACCAGACATAGCCGTCACCGAGGAAGATGGCGATGACAGGGCTGGATCCTGCTCGGCGCTGCGGGCAGGTTCTTCCTTGCGTGCAAAACGCGAGATGAGCGGCTGCAAGTTCGGCCGACCGGGCTCAGGCCAGTCACCTGTGTGGCTTAGCAGCACATCGAGCGCGGCCAGTACGCGCTCGAGATCCGGCGGCGCAAAAGCACCACGACCGTCGAGCAGATCGAGGATACGGGTGCTTGCGAGCATCTCCAGTGCGCCCTTCTTGGCCTCGACACGTGCAGGCAGGACGGCCGGACCGAAGCGATCGACGAGTGCCGCGGCAAGTTCGAGTCCGTCGGCGAAGCCGGCTGGCCCATCCAGTCGCAGGCGCGCGAGGGCGTAATAGCTCGCCAACCGAAGATCCTTGCCGGTGTCCTTGATGAGCTGCTCGCAGGAACGCACGATCAACCCATCATCGATGCCGGAGAGTTTCTGCGTTTCCTCGCGTAGCGCGAAGAACACGTCCTCATAGCCCGGGTCACGACCCACACTGGCTTCGCCCGCCAGCGGCTGCAACCAGGCCTCCCAGGCATCCAGCCGTGCGCGCGCGAGCTGCTCCCCGTCATCGCGGGCGGGGAAAAGGTTCTTGAACAGGCCGCCCAGCATTCAGTTGACCTCCGCAAGAACACCACGCGCCAGCGCGGCCGGTTCGCCGGTCAACTTCGGTGCAGCTGTCATCGCACCTGTCGCAAATACCCGGGGCGGCAATGTGAAATGCCGCAACTGCAAAACCTCGAGCGGGCCCGCCCCGGCCTCGCTACGCAACTGGACCTTGAGCGACATGCCCTGGGTCATGTCCGGTGTCCACGTCAGCAGGTAGCGCGCGCTATCCTGTTGCGACACCTTCGCGCGCTCCAGCAAACGGATCAAGCCGAATCGTCCTTGCGCATGGAGCGCAGTGCGCAATCCGCCCTGCTCGGTCTGCCATTCAATGTGCGACAGGCTCTCCAGCGACTGGCCTGGCCACTCGAACGGCGCCCATTCCTGCTTCTGGTTGAAGTAGCGCAACTCACGCCCCGACAGCGCGAACTTCATGTCGGTGACCCCGGGTGTTGGCACAGGCTGCAGCTCGTAGCGGACCTGTGCGTCACCGGAGGGGAACAGCACCGTTGCGATGTGCGTGAGCTTGTTCAGGCTGCTGAGGAACCCGGGATCGACCGTCAACGCACCGTGATTGGCACCCTGCGCAGCCACCCATTGGTCGCCCTGCCGTTCGACGACACCGGCGAGCTGCGTCGTGACGAACTGCGTGATCACGCCGGCATCTGGCCGCATGAAGCGCGCCATCTCGGGCAGCGATGCGTCATTCTCGGTGTCGGCAAACGGGTAGCGGCCACCGAACGATTTGTTCCAGTCGGCCACGATCGCAGTTCGCCAGATCTCGTTCAAACTTGCCGCAGCCGGCTGCACGACCACCTGCCAGGACTGATCGAACGGGGCACGGAACACGTCACCGAACCCCGACCATTGCTCACCGAGACTGGCGGCCAGGCGGCTGGCATAGTCGCGACTCTCGGCAATATCGGAAGTCTTGCCCTGCAGGACCGACTGGGCAGCTTGGCGCGCCATCGCGTCAGGATCGGCACCCGAGACTATCTGCGAGACCTTGAGCCGCACGGCGGTGACCCGTTCGAGGTAGCGTGCAAGGCTCAGGTCGCCCGTTGCAGCCTGCTGAGCGGCGATCTTGCCGTTGCCGGGCGCGCCGGCGGCAAGATCGCTGCCGGTCAGTCGTAGGATCGGACCGAACGCAGCCGCAAGCGGTACTGGTTTAGGTGACGCTTGCTTCGAGGGATTCTTTTCGTCCCGGCCGACGAGCTGCTGTGCCTTGCTGATCAACGTATCGGAGAGCGACTGCGCGTTCGCACCGGCGCCCGCCTGGTAGACGACGGCGTTCATCAGTGCGACCAGCGGCGAGCGTTGCGGGTCACCCAGCAGCGTCAACTGGTCGGCCGTCGCCGACAATGTTGGCGCGGGCTGCCAGCGAACGCTGTTGAGGAACAGCGCCCAGGCGCGTGCGTAGTCGTCGAAGTAGCGCTGGCGCAGTTCGGTCTTTAGCGTGGAAGGCGCGGCCTGGGTCGCCTTGAGGTCGGACAACACCCAGTCACCCGCGACGTTGCGCTGCTCGCTAGCGTCGTCGATGGCTTTGGCGATCCGTTCCTCCCAGGCCACGCGCGTGAACACACCCGGTGTCAGCAACACGATCAAACTGACCCAGCAGCAGCACTTTGGAAATGACCCACCGGGCTAGGATGGGCCCTTTTCGGAGGGCCAGTGCTAACCA
>NZ_JBEPKQ010000013.1:0-10373 GCF_040544795.1 Ralstonia sp. 1138
TGTGCGCATGGTTTCCTCCGGGCAGTTCAAGAGCAGCCTGCTCGGTGCGGGGGATGCACGTGGCAACGGCGTGAACGTGCCGGCGATGGTGGCGCCGCAGAAGCAGGACACGGATCGCGCCAAGCAGTTCGATGTGAAGGTCATTGGCTCCGGTATCAACCTGCGAGCAGCGAACCCTTAAAGCAAGGGCATTCCGTCGAACCAGGCGGAGCGTGGGCGGGCTCAGTCGTGAGGCTGGGTTCGCCCACGCAGACCGTCCTTCAGTCACCTGAGAGTCGAGCTTACACGCCCACGGGGGAATGGTCCCGTGGGCGTCCTCAGCCGACACCGAGCACCTGCCGAGAGGATTTGCCCCCATGACTACCGCATCCTTCAACCTGGAGCGTTTCGAATACCACGCCTATCGGCGGCAGCACGAGCAAGCGGCGAGGGAGCTGCTTGCGTTGCTGGCGATGCTGGACATGAACTTTGGGCAACTGAGTCCGGAGTTTTCGGCGAAGCCGACCATGACGGGCTTGCGAGACAGCGAAATCGATGCGCACCTGTTGTCGCGCATCGCCGCGGCCACGATGTGTCTGTTTGCCGATCCTGATTTTCAACTGAGTCCTGCTGGATTCAATCAACTGTTGAGCTGGCACCGCTGGCTGTCCACACTGTTTGCCGCCAGTCCGCTGCGCAACGCCGATGCTGTATTGCGTACGCTCAACGTGCGCGGGCCGGAGAGCGAAGCGCTCGAGGTTGCAAGCAGCGATTTGACGAAGCTGTGTCTGCTCTATAACGGCGATTCGCACGTGCCGCTGGATCTGGACGCGTTGTGGGCAGTGCATCCGCAACTGGCGGCCGGGCTGTGCATCACGTTGCTGGCGCCGCGCTTCTGCGGCTCAATCGAGTCGCATGCCAAGCGCGAAATCATTTTGCCGTGGCTGGCCGCCCGACTGGAGAAGTTGGACAGCCTGGACGTGCTGCCCACGGCGATCCTGCACGATGCGTACATGCACTGCTCGTATGCGGATCGCGCAGACAAGCACGACATCAAGCGTGGCATCAATGCATTGATCCGACGCAAGCTGCAGGAGTGGAATCTGCACACCTTGCCGCAGCCGAAGCCGCCGAAGGCGGGCGACAAGCCGGTGCTGCTGGTGGTGTTGGAATGGTTCAACGCTGCACATTCGATCTACCGGACGCACTCGCGCACGATGGAATCGGCCCGCAAGCAGTTCCACGTCATCGCCGTTGGCGCAAAGAATGTGGACGCCGCAGGCCGTGCCGTCTTCGATGCGTTCCACGAACTGCCGGAAACAGACGGTATGCAGGGCCAGCTGCAGTTCATCGCGGAGTTGGCCCAGCGAGAGGGCGTTCATGCGCTCTATATGCCAAGTGTAGGGATGTATCCGCTCACCATGTTCCTGACGAACATGCGCGTGGCGCCGCTGCAGGCCTACGCACTGGGCCATCCCGCGACAACCCACTCACCCGAGATGGATTACGTGGTGGTGGAGGAGGACTACGTTGGGGATCCGGCGTGCTTTAGCGAGGAGTTGCTGCTGCTGCCCTCCGATGGCATGCCCTACCGTCCATCGGCCTCGGCCCAAGGGCTGAGCATCGAAGCACCCATTCGCGAGATGCCGCAGATCGTCGAAATCGCGGTGGCCGCGACGACGATGAAGCTCAACCCGGGTTTTTTGTCGGCGCTTGCGCGTATCACGAATGAATGTGGACGCGAGGTGCGTTTCCATTTCCTGGTCGGCCAGGCCATCGGCCTGGTGTACGAGCAGGTGATCCACCTGGTGCGCCAGTTCCTTGGCGACCGCGCGATCGTGCACCGGCACCAACCCTACGACGGCTACATGCGCGTGATCGCGGGTTGCGACATGTTTCTCAATCCGTTCCCGTTTGGCAATACCAACGGCATCGTCGACACGATCAGTGCCGGCTTGGTGGGCGTGTGCCGGACCGGTCGCGAAGTGCACGAGCACATCGACGAGGGGCTGTTCACGCGTCTGGGCCTGCCTTCCTGGCTCGTGGCGCATACGACAGACGAGTACGTGGCTGCCGCGGTGCGCCTGATTCGCAATGACGCAGAGCGCTGTGAGCTGCGCCGCCGCTACGCCGGTTCGGACAAGGTGCAAGTGCTGTTCCAGGGACGACCGGAGATTCTGGGCCAGAAGCTGCTTGCGCTGCTGGAGAAGCGCCTGGGTTCCGCAAAGAAGACACCGCGCGCCACCAAGGCAGTTGAGACCGCGGGTTGATGAAAAGGTCGCCCTCAGGGACGACATATTTTTGGTTGTAGTGATCGGGGGAAAAGAATGAATCAATCTGAGAAATCGTTCCATTTCATCTCTGGCTTGCCTCGTGCAGGGTCCACCCTGCTGGCGGCTGTGTTGAGGCAGAACCCGCGGTTCCACGCAGACATCAGCAGCCCGGTGGCCGGGATGTACAACACGCTCCTGCGCGAGGTGGGGGGCACGTCCGAATACGGTGTTTTCTTCTCGGATGCCAAGCGGCGAGCGGTGCTCAAGGGGGTCTTTGAGAACTACTACGCCGATTCTTTGGCCAAGGTGATCTTTGACAACGGTCGACTGTGGGCCGCCCGGTTGCCCGCACTTAGTCAACTGTTCCCACAGACGAAAGTGATCGCGTGTGTGCGCGATACCTCCTGGATTCTGGACAGCTTTGAGCGGCTTGCACGCAAAAACGCGCTGAGGCTGTCTGCAACTTACGGCTACGACACCAATTCGACGGTCTATACGCGGGTCACCGCGTGGGCGGGCTCCACAGGCGTGGTGGGGTATGCCTACGATTCGTTGAAAGAAGCCTTCTTTGGTGAGCATGCCGATCGGCTTCTGCTGGTGGAGTACGACACGTTCGTGCGCTCGCCGAGCAAGGTGATGGCGGCCATTTACGAATTCATTGGCGAGCCTCTATTTACCCACGACTTCAACAAGATCGAATTCGACGCCACGGAATTTGATGAACGGCTTGGTTCGCCAGGCTTGCATACCGTCGGTCGGCAGATTCGCGTGGTTGAACGCCAAACCATTCTGCCGCCGGACCTCTTCAAGCGCTTTGAAGGCGATGCCTTCTGGCGTGATCCAGCCAACAATCCGCGCGGTGTCCGGGTGATCTGAGCGCTGCTGTCGCAGGGGCGAATTAGCCGGCAGAGAAACGTCGGGAAGGGCAATTGGAGCGCGATCGTCATCTAACGCTGCAGGCGCTTTCCGTGGGGCTGCTGCGCGCATAGGGCGTCGGCGGTCCTTCCACAAGCAAGTCGTATTCATCCAATCATTCACTCGAGGAGAGGTTTCATGACAAAGCCAACGATTCTGGCGTTGATGATCAATGCAGGGCTGTTTTTGGCCGGCTGCGCGAGCGATCCGATGTCCACGGTGCGGGCGATGGCCATGCAGGACGGGCAGCAGATCTACAAGGTGAGCTGCTACGGGCCGCTTGAAGGGGCTGAGGGCACGTGCCAGGCCAAGGCCAAGGAAGTGTGCGACCAACAGGCCAATGGCCTGCCGGTCTATCCGCTCAAGGATCCGGCGCCGCTGGACGTCAAGGTCGAAGACAAGAACGCGGTCAGCACGCTGCTATTCCAGTGCGGCGAGCCGAAGGTGAAGGCGGCTGTGCTGCCGGCACCCGCGCCGGTGGTGGCTGCACCGGTAGCGGCCCCGGCACCGGCGAACAAGGTGTCGCTGGCGAGCGACGCGACCTTCGATACGGACAAGGCGACGCTGCGCCCGCGAGCGCGTGCGCGGCTGGACAAGTTCGCAAGCGATGCGCAGGGCATGGCGTTCGACCGTATCACGGTGGCTGGCTATACCGATGCGCGCGGGCCGGACAAGCACAACCGTGCGCTGTCCGAGCGTCGGGCACAGACCGTTTCGCGTTACCTCAAGGCGCACGGCATGAAGGCACGCGCGTACGAGGTTCACGGCTACGGGAAGGCGCATCCGGTGGCCTCGAATGCGACGGCGCAAGGTCGTGCGCAGAACCGCCGAGTGGAAATCAAGCTCGAGGGTACGCAAGGGCAATAAGGCATGCCGGGCCGTCCTTATGAGGGACGGCCTGTGGCATCGGGATGTGATCAATGGACAAGGACATGCTGCGCCTGGTGGCGTTTGCAGTGACGGCGGCGGTGGTGATGCTCACCGTCCGCGCCGGGCACGCAGATCAGGCAAGTGCGAACGAGACGCCAGCTGTGATGGTGCGTTCGGTTGCGGGAGAGGTGCGATGACGCTGACTCACGATGTGGATCGCTTGATCCGGAACATTTACTGGGCAGGGCTGCTTGCCTGTGTCGCGATGCTGGTCATCGTGCAGTCGGATTGGCAGGTTCGAGGGCTTAATCGGTCGGCGTTTCAGATGATCGTGGCGGCGTTGCTGGCCTTGCTTGTGGCGTTTGCTGTGCCCCCGATCTGGAGGCGGCTGCGCAGGCGTGAGTGGTTTTGGGATGCGCAGAGCGAGCGTGCAGCGCGGGCAGGGCGGCTGGTGGGCGTGGTGCTGGGCCTCGCAAGCGGGGAATGGCTCAAGTTGGTTCTGCAACTGGGATAGGGCGGATGGTTATACAGCAATGTGCGCGCCTGGCGATGCTGGTGCTCTGTGGATGCCTCTTTGCATGTCAGGCAGTGCCCGGGGATGCGCCATCCCAGACGGATGCAGCGGTGCCGGTGCAAGCCGTCGGTGGTCCGACGATCGGCCAGCGGGTGCGGCAGGTACAGGAGGCAGCGCCTGTGGTGCTACGGGACTTTGCGTTGCGCGCACAGACAAGGTTGGTGCAGCCGGTCCTGGAGCCGGCGCGGGCACTTAAGTTTTTGCAGGCGGGTATCGCGTCCTGGTATGGGCGGCAATTTCATGGTCGACGCACGGCTAACGGGGAGCGCTACGACATGTACGCGTTGACGGCGGCGCACCGCACCTTGCCACTGGGCACGCGCGTGCGGGTGACGAACCAGGCCAGCGGGCGCTCGGTGGTGGTGCGGATCAACGATCGCGGTCCCTTCGTGCGTGGCCGGATCATCGATCTGTCGCTGGCCGCCGCTCAAGAGTTGGGCATGTCCCGCGCCGGGACCGCCCGCGTGGTGCTCGAAGAGCCGTTGGCCCGTGGGACTGGAGAGTAGGGATGGCTTGACGCCGCTTGGGTAGCCGAGCGTACGGCTGCAGCAAGTGCGCGGGAAGAAGGATATCGAGGGCCAGCAGGCTCGAGATAGCGCAGGCCATTGCGCGGCGCAAGCGTGCAGTGGTCTCCGGTTGGGCACGCGGGGGCAACCGGGTAAAGCGCGTCACACCGTATGGAATCACAACAGGAAGAACGAGGACTGATATGACTTTGATGCGACGTTGCACGGCCGAGATGGTGGGCACCTTCTGGCTGGTGTTGGGTGGCTGTGGTAGCGCCGTGCTAGCGGCGGCGTACCCGCAGTTGGGGATCGGTTTTGTCGGGGTGGCGCTGGCCTTTGGCCTGACGGTGCTCACCATGGCCTATGCCATCGGGCACATCTCGGGCTGCCACCTGAACCCGGCCGTGACGCTGGGCCTCACGGTTGCCCGGCGCTTTGCGGTACGGGACGTGGTGCCTTACGTCCTCGCCCAGGTGGTAGGCGCAGTGTGCGCGGCGGCCGTGCTTGGGATGATCGCCACCGGCAAGCCGGGCTTCGATCTGGTCGCAAGCGGCTTTGCCACCAATGGCTATGGCGATCAGTCGCCCGGACACTATTCGGTCTTGGCCGCCTTCGTCTGCGAGGCCGTCCTCACCGGCATGTTCCTGTTCGTCATCCTCGGTGCGACTGACCGTCGTGCGCCGTCCGGGTTCGCCCCGATCGCGATCGGTCTGTGTCTGACGCTAATCCACCTCATCTCGATTCCGGTGACCAACACCTCGGTCAATCCCGCGCGCTCGCTCGGCCCGGCCGTGTTCGTTGGAGGCGCGGCGATTTCCCAGCTCTGGCTGTTCTGGGTCGCACCGCTGCTGGGTGCGGCAGTCGCTGGCGTGCTGTACCCGGCCGTCGCGGGTCGCGAGCCTAATCAGTAAGCAGCGTAAGCGGCGGCCAGACACGCTGCCAGGCCAAATCGTCCTGAGGCGCATGCGTATCGGAGCGATTCGCGCGCCATGCCGCCTCAGGTTGGGTGGATCCGCACACGCACACATCGAGGTGCCCGAATGTCGCCATTGAGGTCAGTGAAGCGCCTGATGCAGTTGCGTGTGATCGGCGCACTCACGGTGTTGTTGTGCACCTCTCATGCCTGGGCCGGGATGGTGGATCCAGACGATGAGATCGCCGTGCAGGTCAGTGTCTACAACACGCACTACCGCTACAACCCGAAGCATTTGCCGTATTCGCCGCTCATTGGCGCGGAGGTGCGCAAGCCCAGTGGCTGGCTGTATGGCGGAGCCCTGTTCCTGAATTCCTTCGGCCAGTTCTGTCAGCTCGCCTACGGAGGCTACCTCGTTGAGGTTCCCAGGACAGACCTGTACGCAAAGATCACAGCGGGGGTGCTGCACGGATATGACGGCATCTATCGGGACAAGGTTCCATTCAATTACCGCGGGTTCTCTCCGGGTGTCGTGCCCGCCATCGGCTACCGCTATGGCCGGGCGCGATTGGAGGTCCAGTTCCTGTGGACCAGCGGCCTGATGGCCACGGCGGGCATGGTGTTTTAGCCGGGTCCCGCTGTTGTACGAACAAACGCTGCCCCTGTGATGTGCGCCGCTGCCGAAGTCGGCAGGGCCGATCGTTACGGGCAAAGCCCACGGAGGATCGGTGTTGAGAGAGCGTCAAACAGAAGCGCGGATGTTTGAGCAGGCCGAGCCATGCGAGCAAGCGCCGGTTCAGAAGGCAGCACCCCGGTATAGCCGGCGGACCCCGCGGCACAAGAGCATCGATCGCATTGCAGTCATGGCGCTGGTGATCCTGGTGCCCGTACTGGTGTGCTTCTTCGCCGTGCAATTCATCCGCTTTGTGCTGTGGATCGCGTTTCCCGTGACCCATTCGTAGCCACACAAGAGTCATCAACCACATGGAGTTCAAGCAGACCATGCCAGCTATCAATATCATTCGCTCGCTCGAGCAACTGTTCGGCGACACCCTTGTCGCGCAACCGCCGCAGGTGCTGGGCGAAACCAAGACCGTGCTTCGGGGCGCGATGGACTTTCTGTTGCCCAACCTCGTGGGCGCCGTCGCAACCAAGGGCTCCACTCCGGAAGGCGCCGCACATCTGCACAAGATCATCAGCGACCACGCGCAGGAATTGAACGCCATTCCTCTGCAGCCTGACGTGTCGTCGATGACCACGGAGACGAGCACCCGAATCACGTCGATCGGGGCGACGCTCTTTGCAAACATCTTCGAGCGCGATCCGACCGGTGTGGCCGAGCTGGTCGCTGCCAAGTCGGGCGCCCACCTCGCCAGCGCCGTATCGCTGGTACGCCTGGTGATGCCGTACATTTGCTCGGAGATGCGGCGCGCGGCCGTGGCAGACGCGGTCTTCACGCCGGCGCTGCTGGGCCCGTTCCTGCGCACGCAGAAGAACTTCATCTCGCCGCAACTCGTCCCGCACTTCTTCTCCAAGCTCGGACTGGGAGACCCGCTGGGCGGGCTGGGGCATTCCTACATCCCGCCCACCCATTCGACCTCCAACGGCAATGCTGCCGGGCAAAAGTCCGCGGCTGCGCCCTCGAAGACGACCGAGACCTCCAAATCGAGCTGGCTCTGGCTGCTGCCGCTACTGCTGGCGCTGTTGCTGCTGGTCGTGCTGTTGTCCTACTGCTCCAAGCAATCCTCGGGCGATCAGCAGCCACACGCGGTCACGGTGCCCGCGCCGGCTGCCCAGGCAGATGCGTCGGCGCCCACCGTCCAGGTTCCCGCCTCGGCACCGGCCGCTGTGGTCGATGCTTCTGCGCCGCAGATTCCGGCGGGCTCGGGCAACGTCTCCGAAGTCGCCGACGGCCGTCCCGTCCTGAAAGCCTACTTCGACTACGGCAAGGCGGAGTTGGGGGCGGATTTTAGTGAGAAGGCCAAAGACCTGGTCACCTATCTGAAGACGAACGTTGACAAGAGCGTGGCGGTGTCCGGATTTACGGATGCAAGCGGCGACAAGACGCTCAACGAGGTGCTCGCGAAGAAGCGCGCCGAGGCGGTCCAAACCGCGCTGATGGCGGCGGGCGTGCCGGAGGGCCGCATTGTGCTGCAGAAGACGGCCGATGCCACCGAGGCGCCCGCTACGCAACAGGGTCGACGCGTGGAGATCCGCATTCTTCCGTAGCAAAGAGCGGCGCGGGGACATGGATGTCGCGGCGCCGTTGCGCCATCCATGTCACACCGCGCGGCAGACAAAATAGGGGAGTTGGCAATGAGGATTGCTTGTGTGGAGAGCGACCTCGGGCACGCCCAGATGCTTCAGAAGATGCTGAATGTTCTTGAAAAGCACGAGTGCGTCATGTTTCGTCGCACCACGGAGTTGGGCGTTGCGTTACGGGACCAGGAGTTTGACCTGATTTTGCTGTGTGTACATGGGGACGGCTCGGGCGGTGAGGCATCGGTGCAGTGGCTGCGCAATACCGTGGGGGGGCGCTTGCCCATCATGGTCGTGATTCCCGCGCCCGATGAGCCGCTGATGGTGCGGCTATTGTTCGCCGGTGCGGATGGATGTTTGAGCAAGCCGTATTACCCCAGGGAATTGGGCGCGCGCGTGATGGCGTTGCTGCGCCGGGTCAATGGTGCTGGCAATCAGCAACAAGGCCCGCTGAATGTGGGTCCCTATATTGTTGATGCGAGAAGCCAGACGGTGACGCTCAATGGGAAGGTCATTGCGCTGACATCGAGCCAGTTTGCGATTGCACTCCATCTGTTCAGAAACACGGATTGCCTGGTAACCCGAGAGAGTCTGGAACGATTGGTCTGGGGGCATCCGCGTGGAGCAAAATCGCGCGCGCTTGACACGCAGGTCTCGCGCGTACGTGCCAAGCTCGAACTGTACCCATGCAACGGATTCCGGCTCACGAGCGTCTATGCACGTGGATTCAGGCTCACGCCCATTGTGAGGTAGCCGGCGCTGAGGCATTACGCACGCAAACGGAGACAGCGAGATGGCAACGACTGCAAAGAGAAACGGATCTGACCCGCGTCGCGTTGATTCGATGTGGTTTCCCTGCGGGGAGGCCATCCGGTATGTCTGCCGTCAATGCAACAGCTCGCTGGCATCGCTCTCGCCCGCATCGGCTGAGTGCATCTGCGGCAATGTCCAGATCGAGCGAGGCCACGTCGATGTGCGAGACCTCACGCAGTTCCGGGTCGCCATCGAAGTCGAGCGCAGCATACTGCGCCGACCGCTCTTGCCCGCGTGGAGTACAACGGCCTGCGCGCATGATCTGTGGATCGACGAATGAGTGAATACCAATTCGTGTCGACTTACCAAAGCCGCCCTGTGCACGTGCGTATGGGCTGGAGCCGTGCCTTGCAGCGGCACTATTTGATAATCCAATACACCGACGGGAACGAGGGGACGGTCTACAGCCATGAGGACGACCCCGATGTGTCACGGTACACGGAGCTGGGGTACTTTGTGAAGAAGTTGATCGGTTTGGGCTTGGCCGTGCCCAAGGCAGCCGTGCGTGGATTAACGACTGCACCATGGCGTGATGGAACGGCAATCAAGGCGCACGACGCACAGCGCTTCATGCGCGATACCTGGAGGAATTCCCTGTCAAATACCGAGACGATCCCTGCGCAATCGCCGCGTACTTCGCGCGCAGCGTCAAGTCGTTGAGGCAATTCCGGCCTCCCGAGGTCAGCCGAACAATAAACTCGCCATGGGTAAGCGGATGCAACTTGAGCATAAACGCAAAGCTATCGTCCTGATTCAAGGATTGCCAGGGTCTGGCAAGACCACGCTCGCGAAAATGCTACTGGAGCGCCTGCCGACTGCCTGTTGGGTGAACGCCGACTACGTGCGACAGCATGTCAATCGCGATCTTACGTTCACCCTCGAGCATCGGATCGAGCACGCTCGACGTATGGCGGCCATCGCCAACCTCACTCTCGATCACGGGGCCAACGACCATTGCATTGTCGATTTTGTGTGCCCAACTGTGGAAACCCGTAGGGCCTTCGTGGATGCTGCTGAGTATCCCATCTACACCGTGTTCATGAACACGATTACGCCAGATGAATCCAGATTTGCGGATACGCGAAACATGTATCAGGCGCCGGCGGACTATGCGTTCCGGGTGTCAGGTTACAAAACCAAGGCGGAGCTACAGGAAATTGCGCAAGTGATTCACTTTGCGCTGATCAACCGCAATTTTAATGTTTCGGACGCCAATCTTCGAAGAACCTTATAACGTGCCCTGGCAGAATTTGCCAATCCACTCGAGGAGC
>NZ_JBEPKQ010000014.1:0-7618 GCF_040544795.1 Ralstonia sp. 1138
TCTGTTGCCACTGTGGTCCCCACTACTTTTTGGTGGGGACCACTCTGGCAACTTCCTTTCACGCCGTCGAGACGGTGCTGGGGACACGCTTACGACGGTACTCGTACATGGAAAGCTGAGGAGGTAGCCCGCGGTGGAAGGGGAGTGCTGTTGCCGGTTGTTCCAGGCAGTATCACGCGCTGTCTGAGCGGGGCGAGGTATGCGGCAGCGGCGACAATTGATCACAATCCGCCGATTCTGCTGGCGTAAGGTGATTAGCAGTGGCACTCCATTTTCATCTGTCCATCATGCCGATTCATCCTAGGACGTCGCTCGGCACGGCGACCTCTCTTGGTAGCGCCGTCGGGCATCCTTTCCGGCGCCAATTCAAACTACGAAAGAAGGCCGACGCCCACGCGCTGCCCGAGGTGACTGTCACGATTAGACGGCGCCGCTCTTGGTGTGTTGACGTGCACGATGCCCCGCTTGGCGAGACGCCGTCCGCCAGCAAGGACGCATAAAGGGCAGGGCCTGCTTGCGCCTTGGTCTGATTATCAATCGACTACTTGAGGGTCGCTTTCGCAGTGGTGAGTCGGGTGCGTTGATGCAGTAAGCCACGCTATAAGTGCTCGTGGAGCATCGACGAATCAGGGGGGCGGGCCAACTGCGTGATGCGTATGTTTCGCATCGAATGAGCGCATGGAGTGGCCCGCGTACTCGACCCGATTTTGCGCCAAATGTGCTAGGCAAGGCATTCGCTATGGAACACGATATCAACTGCTTTATTGCCGCCACGCTTGGCGTGCTAAACCCGTGTTCCGCACAAAAGCGCATGTTGAAGCGTGCAGAGGGCCGCTATACGCTCGACGAAGCGGCACATGCCATTGCTGGCGCGCGCGGACCTGCCAAGCAAATCAAGCTCCTGCTCTGCCAAGCTGCGCAGTCGCGCAAACTCGTGGTGTACGCCGCTGACGATCGCACCAAATTCTATCCCTCGACGTCTCGCCCTGCTCAGGGCTCGCATGAGGCGTACTGGCACGAGCTAAACCGGTGGATCGAAAAACATATGCCAGGTGCTACCTACCGGCTCCCAGCGCCTGCCGCTCCCTCGACTCCGTCTACGCAAAAGCCCCCAAGCGCACAGATTCGTCCAAATACGCGGCGCGCAAAAGCGCCGGCATCCACGCGGTCATTGGCGGCTTCCGTGGACAAAGAGTCTGTCAAAACCGAAGACGAGGGCTTAGAGCTGCCTGATGGAAATGCGCGCAGCGCACTTGCGGCGGATCTCCACATTCCAACGTTGCGGAGTAATTGACCGCGTACATGCTTGAGGAGGCGACGGCCTTCCACTGGAGATGCCACATGGGCCATCAAAGGCTTGTTCCAATTCAGCGCTCGCAAACGAGCGCCGCCTTGCTGCAAGGCTGGTTCGCACAAGTAATGTGGACGATGGCAGCGTTGTCCTTTGGCACGGTACTGCGCCCCGCCATGGCGCAACCGTCGGGCGCGCACGGCAACGATTTCCTGTACCGCGTCCAACAGGGAGATACGCTGAGCGCCATCGCTCTACGCTACCTGGGGGAGGCGTCAGCGTGTGGACAGCTTGTACAGCTTAATCACCTGGCAAATCCGGATCAATTGCTATTAGGCACCACGCTGCGCGTTCCGCTTGCGCGAATTCCGGCGCAACCCTCTGGGGCGCAAGTCGTGTCAGCCCACGATGCCACAACGGCCGAACATACGCCGATCAAAGTTGGGATGTCGCTGACCGAGACCGACACGATCGAAACCGGCCCGAATGGCACTGCGACGCTCGCCTTTGATGACAACACCCGCGTGACCCTATTGCCCAACACCCGCATGACGCTCGCGCGCATACGCAAGTTCATGCTCACGGGTCATATTGACGTGCGGCTTCATGTTGAGAAAGGCGAGGTGGAATCGGTCGTGTCGCCCAACAAGAAAGGTGTGGGGCGTTATGAAATCTCTACGCCCACCTTGGTCACGGGCGTACGTGGTACGCGCTTTCGTGTGCAAGCCGATGGCAGTGTGTCCACAGCTTCAGTGTTGGAAGGTGAGGTTGCAGCGGCGGCCCGATAGCAATCTTGCAGGTCACAGGTGACACAACGCAGCCCAACGTTCTCAAATGACGCCCGGTGTGCGTCCGTGCAAATCCAGTCATCGTGAATACGCAACGCAGACCCACTTACATGAACGCACCGAAGACCAAGGCAGGCGCGAAAGCGACGAGCCGCACGGCCACTGTGTCCCCCCAGGATGCCGACCAGGAGGTAACCGAAGCGATGGTGCTGGAGTTGTTCGCCCGTCACCCTCTGAACCGGTACAACCCCACTCAGGTCGCCCGGCAACTCGGCTGCAGCACCGAACGCGCCATCGCACTGATGCGCGTGCTCACGACGCGCGGCGCCGTACAGGTGAGCAATAGCCCGATGGGGGACACCCTGTTTGGTGCGCTGATGCAGAGCCAAGGCTCCGGCCTGCATAGCATCCGCGAGCGAGGCGATCTGCGCTTTGATTACACCGGCGCGCTGCGGCACTGGGAATTGAGCATGGCCAGCCGGCGTTCTTGAATGCGGAACACCATTGCAAGATCTACGCGCAAACGCGCGGGTCAAAAGGCAGCGCCGGCACGTCATTTCGACGCGACCGTGGGGGCGATTACCGCACGCGAGCATGTTGATGACGCGTTGACGGAAGACCAAGCGCTGACCAACTATCTCATGTCAGCCTGGAGGGACCTCATCAGCCCGAGGAGCACCCCTTTGCCGCGCTGTCCGCATTGTGATGGCGCGCGTATCCGTGCCGAACGACCGCGCAAGAAGGAGCTGCCGAGCTTCTTCTGTCACAGATGCCAACGCTACTTTAACCGTCTGACGCAGACGCCGTTTGTACAGCTGAAAAATCGCGACAAGGGTACAGCAATGATTCCGTTGCTCTCGCGGCAAATGTCGATACAGCAGGCGTGTGAGCGGCTCGGGCGCACCAACAAGGCGATCTTGTCGCGGTTGTTGGCGTTTCGTCGCTATTTGCTCGAACTGAATCCTTCGGGCCGCTGGGAGGCCCGAGTGCGCCTCGGTGTTCGCATGGCGCCGCATGCGCATTGCTTGCGCTGTGGTTTCGAGGGGGGGGTCAAGTCCGCGGCCTTCGATCCACAGCGACGGCGCCGTATCCGCTGTCCGCAGTGTGGGCGTAGCCGTTTGCTCGATGTGCTGCAGGACGAGGGACACGGGCTTGTCGGTGTCATCCTGCACGACGCTGTCGATACCGCAGTGCGGTACAGGCGCAAGCATCATCCGGACACAGTAGTGCCAGCCGTCGCGCGTGCTGCACACGTCGATGAGACTACCCTGACGGTTCGGCCGCGGCGCCAGTTGGCCGACATCGAATTGCCGGCCCGGATCCTGCCACGTGGACCAATGGACCAGCTTGAAGATCGTCGCCTGAGTGCCCACCTGACGAAGCGGATCGACGCGGCATTGAGCCAAAGCATTGCTGCCACCCGTTGCCCATGGTGCGACAGCGCTCAGACCGAATACCACCCGCTCAAGCGTCCCAGGACTACCGGGGTTCAAGTGCCGCGGTTGCTTGGGCTACTTCACGCGCGTCTCGAACTCCCCGCTGCTGAGCACGCAGGGCCGCGAAATTGCACTGCAATTGGTACCGATGTTGGGATGGCGCAATACGATCGAAACGGCGGCGCAAGCACTGGGCGCGTCCACTACGCACCTGCAAGCGTGGCTGGTTGCGTGGAGACAATGGTTGTTGGTGCTCGATCCGAGCGGGGCCATGGAAGCCTGGGTACGCTTGGGCTTGCCAATGAAAGAGGGACCAAGCCTCATTGAGACACGCGCGCGCAAGCGCAAACTGTGGCTCGCTCGCAGATGGTCAAGACGTGGGGACGGGTGCTCGTATTTGTCGGCTGACGGTTATGTTGTCCGAGTCGGCGGGGCGAAGACAGCTTGGCAATTTGAATTGCGCGCCGTTGGTGAGATGGAAATTGTTCGATCCGGGTGCGGCTTTAGGTCGATAGAGGCCGCGCGCCTGGCTGCGTTTGATGCGATTATGGACCTGCTCGCCACGGCTTCAGCTTCATCATGAGGTTATGCTGAGGCGAACTCAGTCAACGTACGTGCCGAAAGCTCCGAGCCAGTTGAAGCACGTGCTCGGCGGTATGGAAGAGACACTGCCCATGTCGACCGAGGCGAACCGCTGCCAGGTGCACCCGCAAGCGAATGTGGCATTGCGCTGTCTCATACACCGCGAAGTCCGGTGCGGGCCGCACGAACACGCCGACAAGGCACTATCGTTGGTCTCGCACAGAGCCCGCCACATTGACGGCCCAGCGCCCGCATTCGCTCATTTGCGGCTGCGCTATCATTCTCCCGCGACATCCTGATCGACTCGGACAGCGTTGTACGGCTGTCGCAGGGCCCCGCCTTCGCGCGGGGCTTTTTCTTTTTTGGGGACGTTCTGCGAGCGCGCTGATTCCCGCATGTTGAATTCAATTTACTTTAAATCTATATTTAATATTTTTCTCGAATAGCGAAACCATTGTTTTCAAATCACCTAAAACAGCCAGTCTATCGTGCTCTTGCTGGTATCAAGCTGTTTGAACCCTTCTTCTCAGCAGCCCGATATCGGTACCGGGCGAGCGTGTTGATCGGGTTCGTCCGGCTTCCCGTCACCCCAAGCTCTCGTTCCCCGGGTGCTTGGGGCCTTTTTGCGTCTGGCCGCGAAGCACAGAAAGCTGGCGCTTGGCAGACAACCATCGGGCAGGAGTCGAGATGAAAGATCAACCCGATGCGCAGTCCGGTCAGTCACGGCCATCACTGACAGGCACCGTGGTCGATATTCCCGGCGGCATGCGGACGGATTTCCCCAACGGAAGCTACCTGATCGAGGGACCAGACGGCACCAAGTACCTAGTCTCCGAGTTGGGCGAAATCAATGTGACCATACCGGTGATTCGCCGCGTGCAGCTCGAGGATCTCGCGCAGGTGGAGCGCCACGTTATTGCAACCGTGTACGACACGACGTCGCACACCCTGCATTTCGCTGGCGGTGGTGCGTTTTCGTTCTTGCATAAACGCGATGGCAGTGGCATGTCAATCCAGAGCCACAAGATTCGAATGCGAACCCTGCCCGACGGTGTGCTTGTGGTGCGCGGCCTCTATCTTGAGGAGCAGTCTGGTCCTCAAGCGGGACCGGGCGAGGGCGGATGAGTGGTGTGGAGGTCGAGTGAAGTCCATGTCCGCACGATTGGATAGGCAAATTTCTCCGCGCCTATGTATCCGATCAAGGCGCGGAGAAGCAATTTGAGTGGGCTCGTTGTTGCGAGCATGTCGCAAGGAAGACGCTCTGCGTATCTGTTGGCCAAAGGAAGGTGGACACAGAAGAGCCGCGGGCAGAAATGGAAGATGGTGGAACTTGTGATGCGTGGTAGAGGCGCTAGTGTGCGAGTGCAGCAAGGCTCGTACTTGTCGCAGGTATTTGCGCGTATTTCGCGCGAATACGTTATCTCAACCATCGTTTTTCACGGACGCTATCTATGCTGATTAAAAATGTGGCAGTCAGTCTGCCTTCCAAAAGTGTCACGAATGAAGAAGTTGTCGATCTGATTCGATTTCACTCCTCTGAGTATGAGGGCGACATCGATCGGGCGACGCGCAGCATCAAGACATTGCTCGACAGAAGCGGGTTGGTCAATCGGCGTTGGTGCAGCAGCCATGAGACACCGATTGATCATGTGGCAATGGCGACGCGTAAGGCTTTGTCGGAGACGTATCTGAGGCCGGAGCATATCGAACTGTTCGTCTTTGTCGGCATAGGAAGGGGATTCCTGGAGCCGGGCAACAGCCATATGTTGGCCAGCGCGCTCGGGTTTACGAAGGCCGAGTGCTTTGACATCGTCGATGCCTGCATGAGCTGGACGCGAGCGATGTCAATTGTCGACGGACTCTTCAAGTCCGGGCAGTATCGAAATGCGTTGATCGTGAACGCGGAATTCAACATGCAAGCGGGTGGACCACTTTATCCTGCGAATTTCGCTCTGAAGAACCAAGCACAGATCGAGTACACCTTGCCGTCTTTCACAATTGGAGAAGCGGCAACCGCCACGCTCATTGTGGCGAAGGAGCCAGATAACTTCAGCTTCGCTTTTCGCGGCAAGCCCGAGGTGTCGGACCTGTGCACGATTCCCATGCCTGGCTACGAAGGCTTTTGCCACCCATCCGACCGGATTGGGAAAAACGGGGAAATGCGCTTTACCTCGTTTGGCCACGAACTACACAAGAACTCAGAGGAGCTGTCCGACGTGTTGGCGAAGATCGCTGTTCCGAAGAATGAAATCGACATCGTCTTTACCCACGCTTCGTCCAAAGCGGCATGGCATGGTTACGGCGTCAGTGCGGGCATCGAGGACAGGATGTATCACATCTATCCCGAGACAGGAAACCTCGTGTCGGCCTCGATTCCTGCTGCGATCTCCCTGGCGATGGAGAGCGGGCGACTCAAGAGGGGAGACCGGGTGCTCTGCTGGGTGGGTAGCGCGGGCATGTCCTTTAACAGTAGTAGCTTCAGATTCTGAGGCGCACTCTCAATAATAGAGCGCAACATGAAAGCCATGGCTGGGAGCATCCGATACATTGACGCACGCGTTTGCGACGCGTTCACTCTGTCGGGCTACAGCGTGATGGCCGTCGGCGCACTCGGTGTAGTTGGGCATCCCGTGTACTGGCTCTGGTGGACGTACATCGATCCGCAGCCCAATGAAAGTCTGCTGATGCGCATGATCGGCACGCTCGCTTGTGCGCTGTTGCTGTTGCGCAGTTTCTGGCCTGCTGCTGCTGCTGCGCGCTTCCTGGCTTGGTACTACTTTGCGACGGTAGCTTATACGCTACCGTTTTTTTTCACGTACTACCTCTTGACCAGCCATTATTCGGTGCTCTGGTCGATGGCTGAGCTGGGAATGATCTTCTTCATGATCGTGATATTCCCGTCATACATCGTTCTGCTGTTGAACTCGGTTATTGGGATCGGTCTTGCTGTCCTGCTTGCCTGGCTTGTGGTGCCGCAGGCGATCCATCTGGATACGCATCAACTGCTTTACTTGTATTTCCCGATTTTTACGTTCGGCATTTGCGCGGGTCTTACTTTCAGCTACAGCAATATGAAGGGGATCGCGGCACAAGCGAAGAACGAGGCACTCAGAGCGATGGCAGGTTCGATCGCCCACGAAATGCGCAATCCTCTGAGCCAGCTGAGACACGTGCTCGACGGTATGGAGGAAGCGCTCCCTGTATCGAGTGACGGTGACCGTCCGTTGATGCTGTCGCAAACGAATGCGGCATCGCTCTATCGTCATCTCGCACAGGGTCAACTGTCGATCGAGCGCGGGCTGCGCATTATCGCGATGACGCTCGACGAAGTCAGTGCGAAGCCCATCCGGCCCGACCGTCTGACCTATCTTGGCGCGGCCGATACGACCCGCAAGGCACTGGACGAATACGGCTTCGCCGATGAGGACGAGCGCCGTAAAGTGAAGCTTCACGTGGTCGAAGACTTCACCTTCAAGGTCGACGAGACGGTCTACCTCTTTACGCTCTTCAACCTGATCAAG
>NZ_JBEPKQ010000015.1:0-6353 GCF_040544795.1 Ralstonia sp. 1138
TCTGTTGCCACTGTGGTCCCCACTACTTTTTGGTGGGGACCACTCTGGCAACTTCCTTTCACGCCGTCGAGACGGTGCTGGGGACACGCTTACGAGTTAATGGTTATGACTGCAACATTATTTGCACGCATCACAGTCGACCAATCCGCACAAGGCACTCCCTGCAACCTGTCACTGATTTTGGCGATATTGCGAGGGGGGTACCAATCTTAGATTGACGCGAACCGATACAGCGGAAGCAGGGCCGGTCAACATAGTCCGTTTTGATCTTGACATTGCCACGCTCAACACGAATGCTGCCGCCTTCCGCACGCGGCTTCGCATCATCCCGCTCTGTGGGGAACTGGCGCTGCTATTGCTCTTCGATGATCACATGCAACATCGTGTCGGTTTGGTCCCGATGTGTGAGCAAGTCACCAGCGTGAAGTCAACGCTACGACCAAATCTGGTTCGCATTGACGTCAGGTTCACGGCGATTCACGCGACCGAAGCGCTAGGTCAAACGTCTTCAGGACAACCGCAAATTTGAATTCCGGCGACTAACGACCATTGCACTGGCGCGCCTCCAGTTTGACTGGCCTCAGGCACTATGTCCATAAATCGACTTTGCGGACACACACGGTCATTCACGTTGAAGTCGTTATGGTCTGGCAGTCCTCAGCTGTCCGCTAGACGGTATTGATCAGGCGCTTACCTCATTGCTATTCCGCCATCAAGACGGTGTACTTCGGGCGCTTACCTCGAACTCCGGCACCTTAGCCATGCTGCGTGGTTTTTGTGGACTGTGCACGCGACCCACCTGAGGCCTCTTCGAGGCTCTTTCATAGGCCAAACATCCTTGCACGGATGTTTGGCCCCCTTCTTGACGCTACCTATCTAGTAGGTCCCAGCGATACGCCAGACTATAAACATTTGCTCAGGGATTCGTACCTGGTTGAATGCTTACTTGATGCGAAAATGAAGTGCCCTGTGTCGGCAAAAGCATTGCAGGTCCGCCATTACGGCTAGCTGTTACCGCATACTGCACAACCGCCGGATTGCCGGAAGCAGGACGCAGCGCAGAGACATCGCATGTTGCGTGAATGACATCAGACGCTGACAGCGGATCTGAACCGTAATGCTCAACCGTTACATTCTGGCATTGGGTCGTACCAATATTGACGCCATATTTTACAGTGGAAGCATTTGAAAAATATTGCCCCCAGATATCGACCCTTGCCTGACTATTATTAATAGTCCCCTCGATCCCATTGGACTTAAGCGTACTAACCGTACCAATGGAGACTGACAGCGGAAGCGGCCCTTTGGTCGCCGCAGCACAAGCACCCGCAACGCCCGGTGAACTTACGGAAACCCCTGCTTTACCGGGAGCGACCGCGGTAATGTTTCCGGAGGCATCCACACTAACTACGCTGGAATCAGTGCTCGCAAAGGACAGTGGCGCAGAGCATCCGCTAGGCGAAATCACTTTCGCGTTGGCGTTGTAGCGATACCCGACTCGCATCGGACTGCCACCGCCGCCGCCCGTATATATGCTCGAGTCAATGCTAGCTAGCGGAAGCGGTGTTACCGCGATGCTTGTTGATGAACTCAGCAAGCTCGGGGCTTCATATACCTGCAGCGGTATAGTCGCAGCGGTAGAACTGACACCGGGACAATTGGCGACCAACGAACCGGGCGTCCACGATGCGACAGGGCAAGAATTGCCGTTAAGTTGCACACTCGTTGTTGCGGTAAACCAATGGCCGGTCAGCGAAAATTGCGTAGCCGCGCCCGACATAACCGAAGACGGATTCACCGTTTGTACTGCAGGAGCATGCGTGTAGATCGTCGCTGAGTAGCTACCATTTACGCCAACGCCGCGTGCTAAGAACGTATGGGCGCCAATTGCAGTTGTGGGCGGACAGGTCCCTGTGATCTTCGTCGACGAGGTGGACGTGATCGCACAGGATTGGCCGTTGTAAGTGGCTGTGATCCCTGCGGGAAAGTTCACTCCTGTCAAGGTAAATGGCTGCGGGGAGCCTCGCTCAAAGTAGCCATAGCGTCCCGCATCCAATCGGCTGACGATCGGAATAGAGGCAACTCTTCCGAGAAGCCCACCGACCGCGCCGCCTACCACGGCTGCGCCAGCAACTGCAGGCGGAGCGGCGCAAGCCTGCGCGTGTGCAGCGCCCATTGGCACAAGATCCGCCAGGTTAGCAAACCAAGTTCTCGCCTTGGATTTTTCGCGATTGCGAGCGACACACGCCGCTGCAGCGGAGCCCGCGGGGAGGACGTCGACTCCTAACACGCCGTCTTCGACAGCCAGCGAATTAATCAATTCCGCTACCGCGTCAGAAGTAGGCGCGTTCGCCATACTCTGGGCCGCCGCGGCCAGACCATCGGCGAACGCGCCAGTCGCATCAGATACAGCGTTGATGCCAATCGCTGCATAGGTCGCACCTGCAGCGCCCCCGCCGCTCAATACCACAGACGTGACCACACCGCCTGCGATGCTCCCTGCACTAACTTGGCCAACGGAGCTAGGAGATCGAGCAGCTTTGCTCAAGCCATCAAACGATGAAGAAATCCGCAAGAGCCCTTTCTGGTACGGAGTAACAGCGTTACCCGCGAGAATCGCTTGGCGTCCGGCGAGGAACTCCGCGTAGCGATACCGCCCATCGCGAGAAGTGTCCGTGGCGCCGGTGGAAGTTGTTGCTCCATTTACCGCCGCGCTTTGGAGCACCATATGGCCGCCTTGGTCAAAAATAGTAGACGGGTCAGATTTGGTTCCTGCCGCGGTCAATCGAGTTATGGCATTGGCGCGAATTTGGTCCAGCGTCTGTTGGATTGGAGCCGTCAGACCCTGAGCCGTTGCTTGTGACCTCAACGCATCCCAAGTCGCAATTGAAGACTCAATCTGTACTTCCGCCATCTGATTGGGGTCTGTCGTAGAGACTGGCGACCCGCTCGCGATGGTATCTGGAGTCCCTTCAACCACTTCATCCTGCTCAAATAGCCGTTCCACTTGGGCTCCATCCGCGGAGGCAAGGTACTGTGCTAAAGAGGATGCCTCGGCCTGCAACTTGGTTTTGAAGTCGACGTAGTTGCTCGCCGCTTGGACACTGCTGACGACATTCGCTAAAAACTGCGCCAACCGACTAGACGCGGTCGCTATGCTAGTTTCATCAGTGCTGTTCTTGCCGAGGGTTGTGCTGCGTTGAACCATATCTCGTGCAACAGCGTTACCTATGTTGGTCACGAATGCACTTTGATCGGCTTGCGAAAGAGTTCCAACTTGCTTTTTTACTTCTGCTTGGATAGCGCGAAAATCCACATCGCTCATCGCGATAGCGGAAGAGGTTGTGCCGAGGTCTGCCGCAAGAAAATCCATCGCCGCCTCCCTGACCAGGAGTTCGATCAGGGCGTCCGGAGAATCGGTATCAATGGTCTCCCCGCGCATGCGCGAATTTGCCTCAAGGTGTTCGACGACTGTACTGACAGATGCAGGTGCAGGCGCCTGATTAGCAGATCGTGGACCCCGCATCAGCATGTACTGAGCCAGTCTGCGGGCACTAAACCAACCAATAAGTGCGGCTACAGATTTGCTGCCATCGGCGACGAAATTATTATGTGTTGATGCAATCCAACTCGGCAGGGTGCCGGTGAGATTGGAGCCAACGGAAGCAGCGAGAAGCCGTGTAATAAATTCGTTGCGCGCCGGTTTTTTTGATAGATCGATCATCAAGCGAAAATCATTTCGCAAACTATCGATTCGCGATCCTGTTATTCTGACTTCCTTGAAAATATTAGGATATTGGCTCATCGCCCTTCGCTTTATGATTTCAGAGGCCAATGCCGCTGTTGCGCCGGCCACTCCAGAAGTTAGGGCGCGGGTCGCGGCGTCTGTACCTATATACGCGCCGCGAATTTGATGGGCGGCACCGAAAGTGCCAGTGAAAATCAAGTCGGTAGTCAATATGTCAGCTATAAATTTTGTATATTGACTTGATAAACTTGCATTGGGATCAAGGCTGACTTTTACGGTCCTCCCTCCCACAACTTTCGACATGCCGTCGACTGCTCTTTGTAGAGCATAGTGCGTTGGGCCGACATACATCAAAGCGATTCCATCGCCTATCGAATCAGCATTAATCTTTGAGATGCCGTAGGTACTTTGAAGAGAACTCGATATGGCCGTAGAAATGTAGCTGCGCAGCCCCCAAGATCCAAATGAAGTGATAAGCTGCCCCGCACTGGGGACGATATAGTTCTTAAATGCATCGCTGCCAATCAGCCCGAGAAAGCATGATCGACATGTTTGATAAATATTGTAGCCTGAATAACTACTCCCAACCGGGTTTACTTGTGGAGTGCCAGAACCTGATGTTTCAGTCGTTATAGGGATACGCACATCGAACGTCGCAGGCGTAGTTGACGAGCTGTCTCCCGCTGCCATTGGTCGAAAGTTGCTTGTTTTCTGAGTTGATTGCAATTCCTCGTTATCGCCACCGCAAGCGGCCATTATGGCAGCAAATATAGCTGAAATACACATCAATTTATACTTTACGCGATGTGAATTATTGATGCTCATGGAAGAAGTCTCCTGTTTTATTTTTTGAATAAATATCTTTATATTATTTTTTACTCAACCCCTCCAATTTCCAGGCATGAGAATCGGATCCATATCACCCCTGGGATTTCTACTCACCGCCATCCCTTCAAATCGGTGCCACACTTGGATCCGATGGATTTAACAGAGGCGAAGAAAGCCTCGCATCAATTTTGGTGCGAGAGCACAAAAAATTCGGCATTAATTTGACGACAATTATCGTGCTCCTTCCATTTAAATTGGCAAGAAATCTGCACCGGCTCCAAGCCGAAACACCACCGCAGTCACAGCCGCCAGCGAAACGAGTCAGCGCCGCGCGCGATGTACGCAGCCATGACGGCTTGTGCCGTCGATAGCAACGACGGCCGCCGGGTCACCGACACGGCGTTGCAGATCGCTTGATGCGGTTTGGTGCTCAAGAGAATTCGCAGGGGTACCTTCTACCTGTCGCGGATCATAGATGCTAGTCAACGCACTGAGCGCGATACTTTGTAGGCGCTACAATATTTAATAATTATGAAGCCAATATTAGATTGAAATTCAATTTAATTGACAATGAATTATTAATTTATGGCGTGGCGCTTTTGCAATTCATCGACCCATTGATGCATTTGTTTTGAATTGCCCGCTTGAATTCGGGCACTTTAACCATGCCGCGTGGTTATTTGGGACTGTCCACGCGGCCCGCCTGGGCCTCTTTAGGGGCTCTCTCATAAGCCAAACATCTTCGCACGGATGTTTGGCTTCTTTTTTACGGGGGACGCATCAGCGCGAATTCGGAAACCGGATGCGGAATTCGGTGAACTCGCGTCCGATCGAGCAGCATGAAATGCTTGCCCCCCAGCTGCGTAGCAGTGATCGCGCGTGTATTGCCCACGGAACATGGTGACGGACGCGGGGCCTGTGGCACAACCTTGAGGGGACCAACACAGGCTTGCGACCGTAACGCTCACCGTGCAGCAGAATGTAAATCTTTCGATCAGAAGTTCCGCCCAACCAGGACATAAAAAAGCCAGCCTCAAGGCTGGCTTCACTGTGCATCTCGCACGTGTCAGGACCGAGTCCATTTTCGCCGGCGAAAATTTTTTCCGAGTGCAGGAAAGGCCCACGGGGCCAATTCACCGGGTCACGATCTCGAGCAGCCTGCCCGCGCTATCCTAGAAGCCACGTCTCCCGCACCCCCACTCATGCTCGTCCGAGAACAAGGCCGTACCATCCAGCTCATCCGCGTCGAGCGCACACCAGGCGCCATGCGCACCACTCAACGCGTGATCGGTACCCTCCCCTCCAAGACCCTGGTCGCTGCGCTGACCGCCGATGAACGCACCACACTCGAACGCTGGCTGGCCGCTCGGCACCAGCAGCACCACCGCCAAGCGCTAGACCAGGCATTGCCCTGCCTGGCTGAACACGCCGCTGCCATCGACGTCGCCGCCGAACAGTTTTCTCCGACCGATGCCCACGCCATCTGGAAGGAACTCGATACCCTCACACGCGTTCTCAAGCGCGTCGACTACTCCAGGCCAGCGCGTCAGCCGGCCTCTCCCGCCACGCCGCCCATGCAAGGTGATCTACTCCCCTAACCCTCTTCGCCCTCTGTAGATCCGACTCATCCGTCGCGACCACGTACAGTCACGCCCACAACTGCGCCGCTGCGCTTGCGAATGGGCTATTGCTCGCTCAACATGGTGCGCAGCGCGAGCACCGTTTGCGTGGTCAAGGCGCGAATCTGCGACAGCCAGCTGTCATCGTCCGGCCAGCG
>NZ_JBEPKQ010000016.1:0-5366 GCF_040544795.1 Ralstonia sp. 1138
CGCGAAGTTCTTTAACAAGCAAACAGCCGATAAGTGTGGGCGCTTAATACTGGATGCGGCGGATTTCGATCCGCTAGCTAACAAGTAATGAAGTGCTCGCACAGAAGTAAGGTTTGAACGAAAGTTCAAGTCAGATTCTGAGAGTGAGCGACCGCTCGTAAAGAGCGAAAACAGCAGATTGAACTGAAGAGTTTGATCCTGGCTCAGATTGAACGCTGGCGGCATGCCTTACACATGCAAGTCGAACGGCAGCGGGGGAGAAGCTTGCTTCTCCTGCCGGCGAGTGGCGAACGGGTGAGTAATACATCGGAACGTGCCCTGTAGTGGGGGATAACTAGTCGAAAGATTAGCTAATACCGCATACGACCTGAGGGTGAAAGTGGGGGACCGCAAGGCCTCATGCTATAGGAGCGGCCGATGTCTGATTAGCTAGTTGGTGGGGTAAAGGCCCACCAAGGCGACGATCAGTAGCTGGTCTGAGAGGACGATCAGCCACACTGGGACTGAGACACGGCCCAGACTCCTACGGGAGGCAGCAGTGGGGAATTTTGGACAATGGGCGAAAGCCTGATCCAGCAATGCCGCGTGTGTGAAGAAGGCCTTCGGGTTGTAAAGCACTTTTGTCCGGAAAGAAATGGCTCTGGTTAATACCTGGGGTCGATGACGGTACCGGAAGAATAAGGACCGGCTAACTACGTGCCAGCAGCCGCGGTAATACGTAGGGTCCAAGCGTTAATCGGAATTACTGGGCGTAAAGCGTGCGCAGGCGGTTGTGCAAGACCGATGTGAAATCCCCGAGCTTAACTTGGGAATTGCATTGGTGACTGCACGGCTAGAGTGTGTCAGAGGGGGGTAGAATTCCACGTGTAGCAGTGAAATGCGTAGAGATGTGGAGGAATACCGATGGCGAAGGCAGCCCCCTGGGATAACACTGACGCTCATGCACGAAAGCGTGGGGAGCAAACAGGATTAGATACCCTGGTAGTCCACGCCCTAAACGATGTCAACTAGTTGTTGGGGATTCATTTCCTTAGTAACGTAGCTAACGCGTGAAGTTGACCGCCTGGGGAGTACGGTCGCAAGATTAAAACTCAAAGGAATTGACGGGGACCCGCACAAGCGGTGGATGATGTGGATTAATTCGATGCAACGCGAAAAACCTTACCTACCCTTGACATGCCACTAACGAAGCAGAGATGCATTAGGTGCTCGAAAGAGAAAGTGGACACAGGTGCTGCATGGCTGTCGTCAGCTCGTGTCGTGAGATGTTGGGTTAAGTCCCGCAACGAGCGCAACCCTTGTCTCTAGTTGCTACGAAAGGGCACTCTAGAGAGACTGCCGGTGACAAACCGGAGGAAGGTGGGGATGACGTCAAGTCCTCATGGCCCTTATGGGTAGGGCTTCACACGTCATACAATGGTGCATACAGAGGGTTGCCAAGCCGCGAGGTGGAGCTAATCCCAGAAAATGCATCGTAGTCCGGATCGTAGTCTGCAACTCGACTACGTGAAGCTGGAATCGCTAGTAATCGCGGATCAGCATGCCGCGGTGAATACGTTCCCGGGTCTTGTACACACCGCCCGTCACACCATGGGAGTGGGCTTTACCAGAAGTAGTTAGCCTAACCGCAAGGAGGGCGATTACCACGGTAGGGTTCATGACTGGGGTGAAGTCGTAACAAGGTAGCCGTATCGGAAGGTGCGGCTGGATCACCTCCTTTAAGAGCGTGCATCCGACGTTAGGCGTCCACACTTATCGGTTTGTTTGATGTTACAGCCAAGGGTCTGTAGCTCAGGTGGTTAGAGCACCGTCTTGATAAGGCGGGGGTCGTAGGTTCAAGTCCTACCAGACCCACCAAGTTACGGACGGTGGAAGTTGTTCTCTGCCGTGACTGGGGGATTAGCTCAGCTGGGAGAGCACCTGCTTTGCAAGCAGGGGGTCGTCGGTTCGATCCCGTCATCCTCCACCATTACCTTTTGGTTACCAAACGCAAGCATCGACGCTGTGTCGATGGTGTTTGCGTTTGGCCTAGCCAAGACGAGCGTAAAAGTTCGGCTGTTCTTTAACAATATGGAATGTAGTAAAGGTGTCGCGGTGCGTTGATGAGGCGCACATTAAAAACGCGACACTGGGTTGTGATTGTATCAACCAGTATTACCAGAGCAATCGAAAGATTGTCTTGGAATACGGCACAACGCGAGAACTCAGCCTATAGCGAGACATACTCGTTATAGGGTCAAGCGAATAAGTGCATGTGGTGGATGCCTTGGCGATTACAGGCGATGAAGGACGTAGTAGCCTGCGAAAAGCTGCGGGGAGCTGGCAAACGAGCTTTGATCCGCAGATATCCGAATGGGGAAACCCGGCCCGTATGGGTCATCTGTTACTGAATACATAGGTAACAGAAGCGAACGCAGTGAACTGAAACATCTAAGTAGCTGCAGGAACAGAAATCAACCGAGATTCCCAAAGTAGTGGCGAGCGAAATGGGATCAGCCTTGTACTCTTTAGCAGTATTGTTAGCAAAGCGGAATGGAAAGTCCGGCCATAGTGGGTGATAGCCCCGTATGCGAAAACAGTATTGTGGAACTAGGTGTACGACAAGTAGGGCGGGACACGTGAAATCCTGTCTGAAGATGGGGGGACCATCCTCCAAGGCTAAATACTCGTAATCGACCGATAGTGAACCAGTACCGTGAGGGAAAGGCGAAAAGAACCCCGGGAGGGGAGTGAAATAGATCCTGAAACCGCATGCATACAAACAGTCGGAGCCTGGAAACGGGTGACGGCGTACCTTTTGTATAATGGGTCAGCGACTTACATTCAGTGGCAAGCTTAACCGATTAGGGAAGGCGTAGCGAAAGCGAGTCCGAATAGGGCGTTCAGTCGCTGGGTGTAGACCCGAAACCAAGTGATCTATCCATGGCCAGGTTGAAGGTGCGGTAACACGTACTGGAGGACCGAACCCACTAACGTTGAAAAGTTAGGGGATGAGCTGTGGATAGGGGTGAAAGGCTAAACAAACTTGGAAATAGCTGGTTCTCTCCGAAAACTATTTAGGTAGTGCCTCGTGTCTCACCTTCGGGGGTAGAGCACTGTCATGGTTGGGGGGTCTATTGCTGATTACCCCGCCATAGCAAACTCCGAATACCGAAGAGTGCAATCACGGGAGACAGACATCGGGTGCTAACGTCCGGTGTCAAGAGGGAAACAACCCAGACCGCCAGCTAAGGTCCCTAAATATTGCTAAGTGGGAAACGAAGTGGGAAGGCTAAAACAGTCAGGAGGTTGGCTTAGAAGCAGCCACCCTTTAAAGAAAGCGTAATAGCTCACTGATCGAGTCGTCCTGCGCGGAAGATGTAACGGGGCTAAGCAATATACCGAAGCTGCGGATGCACGTAAGTGCATGGTAGGAGAGCGTTCTGTAAGCCTGTGAAGGTGTCTTGTAAAGGATGCTGGAGGTATCAGAAGTGCGAATGCTGACATGAGTAGCGATAAAGGGGGTGAAAGGCCCCCTCGCCGTAAGCCCAAGGTTTCCTACGCAACGTTCATCGGCGTAGGGTGAGTCGGCCCCTAAGGCGAGGCAGAGATGCGTAGCTGATGGGAAGCAGGTTAATATTCCTGCACCGTCGTATGATGCGATGGGGGGACGGATCGCGGAAGGTTGTCCGGGTGTTGGATGTCCCGGTCCCTGCATTGGAGATGGCACTTAGGCAAATCCGGGTGCGTGATTCAAGGGTGTGGGGCGAGCGACTTTAGGTCGCGAAGCAATTGGAAGTGGTTCCAAGAAAAGCCTCTAAGCTTCAGTCATACGAGACCGTACCGCAAACCGACACAGGTGGGCGAGATGAGTATTCTAAGGCGCTTGAGAGAACTCGGGAGAAGGAACTCGGCAAATTGGTACCGTAACTTCGGGATAAGGTACGCCCTTGTAGTTTGACTGGCTCGCGCCAGAAGGACGAAGGGGTTGCAATAAAATGGTGGCTGCGACTGTTTAATAAAAACACAGCACTCTGCAAACACGAAAGTGGACGTATAGGGTGTGACGCCTGCCCGGTGCCGGAAGATTAAATGATGGGGTGCAAGCTCTTGATTGAAGTCCCGGTAAACGGCGGCCGTAACTATAACGGTCCTAAGGTAGCGAAATTCCTTGTCGGGTAAGTTCCGACCTGCACGAATGGCGTAACGATGGCCACACTGTCTCCTCCCGAGACTCAGCGAAGTTGAAGTGTTTGTGATGATGCAATCTCCCCGCGGCTAGACGGAAAGACCCCATGAACCTTTACTGTAGCTTTGCATTGGACTTTGAACCGATCTGTGTAGGATAGGTGGGAGGCTTTGAAACCGGGACGCTAGTTTCGGTGGAGCCGTCCTTGAAATACCACCCTGGTTTGTTTGAGGTTCTAACCTTGGCCCGTGAATCCGGGTCGGGGACAGTGCATGGTAGGCAGTTTGACTGGGGCGGTCTCCTCCCAAAGTGTAACGGAGGAGTTCGAAGGTACGCTTGGTACGGTCGGACATCGTACCTAAAGTGCAATGGCAAAAGCGTGCTTAACTGCGAGACCGACAAGTCGAGCAGGTGCGAAAGCAGGACATAGTGATCCGGTGGTTCTGTATGGAAGGGCCATCGCTCAACGGATAAAAGGTACTCTGGGGATAACAGGCTGATACCGCCCAAGAGTTCATATCGACGGCGGTGTTTGGCACCTCGATGTCGGCTCATCTCATCCTGGGGCTGTAGCCGGTCCCAAGGGTATGGCTGTTCGCCATTTAAAGAGGTACGTGAGCTGGGTTTAAAACGTCGTGAGACAGTTTGGTCCCTATCTGCCGTGGGCGTTGGAATCTTGACGGGGGCTGCTCCTAGTACGAGAGGACCGGAGTGGACGTACCGCTGGTGTACCTGTTGTCTCGCCAGAGGCATCGCAGGGTAGCTATGTACGGAAGAGATAACCGCTGAAAGCATCTAAGCGGGAAACTTGCCTGAAGATGAGGATTCCCTGGAGACTTGATCTCCCTGAAGGGTCGTTCGAGACCAGGACGTTGATAGGCTGGGTGTGGAAGCGCAGTAATGCGTTCAGCTAACCAGTACTAATTGCCCGTGCGGCTTGATCCTATAACCGGTATGTTTCCGGCTGGGTCTGCCTTGTGCCTGATACACACTAAGCACAACCCCTACTACATTCCCATATTGGCGGCGTTGACTCAAAGTCAGCGACGCGACAAGTCATAGCCTGGTGACCATAGCGAGTCGGTACCACCCCTTCCCATCCCGAACAGGACCGTGAAACGACTCCGCGCCGATGATAGTGCGGATTCCCGTGTGAAAGTAGGTCATCGCCAGGCTCTCCATCTAAACACCCCAGCTC
>NZ_JBEPKQ010000017.1:0-4318 GCF_040544795.1 Ralstonia sp. 1138
CAGAGCCAGCCCCGCGTGCGAGTGGGGGCCAGCGCCGACAACTACGGTTTCAAGTCCAGCGGTACCTATCGCTTTGGTGCCAGCGTTGAAGCGAACAACCTGCTGCGCATGGGCGACGTGTGGCAAGCCTCGGGCATGCTCACCGACAAGGACCAGAACACGGGCGCACTGGGCTTTTCCATGCCGATCGGCTACCAGGGCCTGCGCGTGCAAGCCAACGCGGCGCGCACCAACTACTCCTTGCCGCAAGTGGGGGCCACGGGCCGCGCTGACAGCGTCGGGGCTGGGCTGAGCTATCCGATTTTGCGGGCGTTGAACCGCAACTGGATTGGTTCGGTGGAAGGCTTCTACGTGCGTAGCCAGCAGGAGGTGGCGGGCTTCGAGGCCTTCGCGCCGAGCCACCTTGAGGGTGTGCGCCTGGGGTTGTCGTCCAACGCGGGCGACCGGCCGGCTGAGCTGGGGCTGAACTACTGGAGCGCCAACACCATCCTGACGCTGGGCCGCAACCGGCAGGATCTGAACGGCTTTGACACCACCAACACGGTGGGGTCGTACCAGAAGCTGGCAGCCAGTGCCTTCGGCAAGCGCGTGCTGGGCTCCGGCTGGTATGCGCTGGGCAACGTGCGCGGGCAGATCGGCAACCGCAACCTGAGCACCTATGAGGCGATGAGCCTGGGTGGTGTCACCGGGGTGCGTGCGTATAGCCCCGAGGAAGGCACGCTCAACGACGGCGTGTTCCTGAGTGCCGAGCTGCGCAAGCTCATCGCTTTGCCCAATGGCATGGGGCAACTGGCCCCGGGGGTGTTCGTCGACTACATCAACGGGCGCGTGCTGCACAACCCGTATCAGGGTTGGCAGACCTCGATGGGCTATGCCAACCCCGACGTGGGCAACCACCGTTGGCTGGGCGGCTGGGGCGTCGGCGTGGACTGGGTGCTGCCCAATCCGAACGTGACGGCTTCGCTGACGGTGGGTTGGAAGCTGCCGGGCAGTCCTGACTCCGAATACAAACCGGGCAGCGCCAAGGCGCGCGTGCTCTTCTCGCTGGCCGCGAAATTCTGATCGGCCTGCACTCACTGCAAATAACGAAACCCCGGAGTCAGCAAGGAGCTGAGGTGTTTGGGGCGAGGAAACCTGAGAAGGAATGAATCATGAATCGAATCTATCGATTGGTTTTTAGTAAATCGCGTGGCGCCATTGTGGCGGTGGCAGAGAACACCAGTGCGCAAGGCAAGGGCTCGCGCGGCGAGCGCGGCGCGGTGGTGGGCGCATCGACTGCGGCAGGCGTAGGCCTGTCCGCGCTGTCGGCGGCAGCGATGCTGTTGCTGGGCGGGCCGGCCATGGCCGCGGGTGCCCTGCCGCAGGGCGGCACGGTGGTGGGTGGGCAGGCCACGATCGGCCAGCCCAACGCGAATCAGATGCTGATCCAGCAGGGCAGCCAGCGCGCAGCGATCAACTGGCAGAGCTTCAACGTGGGCGCGGGCAACTCGGTGCAGTTCGTGCAGCCGAGCGCGAGCGCGCAGGTGCTCAACCGGGTGATCGGGATGAGCGGCAGCTCGCAGATCCTGGGCACGCTGACGGCCAATGGTCAGGTGTACATCGTGAACCCGCAAGGGGTGGTGTTCGGCAAGGGCTCGGTGGTCAATGCCGGGGCGCTGCTGGCGAGCACCAAGGATATCGATCCGGCGCGCTTCATGAGCGAGGGTGGTCGCAGCCTGTTCCTGTCGGGCGGCTCCAACGGCTCGGGCCTGGTGCAGAACGACGGCAGCCTGAGCGCGGCGCCTGGCGGCTGGATTGTGCTGGCGGGTGATGCGGTGAAGAACACGGGCAGCATCAACGCGCCGGGCGGCAAGGTTGGGCTGCTGGCGGGCGGAGAAGCGACGCTGGCGCTCAATGGCGGCAGCCTGGTGAACGTGCAGCTGAACGCATCGCAGGCGCAGGCGGCGATCGACAACAGCGGCAGCATCAAGGCCGCAGGCGGCACGGTGCTGCTCAATGCCAACACGGCCAACACGCTGCTGGGCTCGGCCATCAACCTCTCGGGAGTGGTGGATGTGTCCGGGGCGCAAGGTGGCCGTATTGATGTGGATGCAGGCGCGGGTGGCCTGGCGAACCTCAGTGGCGCCACGCTGAACGCAGCAGGCACCAACGGTGCCGGCGGCAACGTGACCGTGCTGGGCAACCATGTGGGCCTGTTCCAGGGTACGCACATTGATGCGAGCGGCGCGACCGGTGGCGGCACGGTGCTGGTGGGCGGTGACTTCCAGGGCAAAGGATCGCTGCGCAAGGCCGACGCCACGGTGATGGATGCAAGCTCGTCGATTGACGCCAGCGCCAAGGGCAATGGCAACGGCGGTACCGTGGGTCTGTGGTCGGACAGCTATACCCAATTCAACGGCAACGTGCTGGCGCAAGGTGGTGCGCAGGGCGGCAACGGTGGTCATGTGGACACCTCGAGCGCTGGGCAACTGGGCGCGCTGGGCCAGGTTTCGGCCAATGCGGCGCATGGTGCGAATGGCATGTGGACGCTGGACCCGTCGAACATCACGGTGTCTAGCGCAGCGGATGCGAACTACACGCCGTGGTTCACGCCGACGGGCAACCCGGTGACGGTGAACAACGGCAGCCTGTCGACGGCGCTGCAGGGCGGCACGAGTGTGACGCTCAATGCGAGCAATGGTACGGGCGGCGCGGGCTGGATCAACGTGGCGGCGGATATTGCATCGACGGGCTCGGGCAACCTGACCCTGCTGGCGGCCAACGGGCAGAACGTGACCATCGGCGCCAACATTAGCTTGGGTAGCGGTAGCTTCACGGCCGCGGGTGGGGCGGGGGCGGCAGGAGCCAATGGTGCTACTTGGGCGGCTGGCGGTGTTGGTGGAGCCGGTGGTAACGTGATTGTGAATTCCGGTGCCACCATTACTGCGGCTAACGTGACGTTGCTTGGCGGGGATGGAGGTGCCGCAGGCCAGTCGGGAGTGGGTGGTGCTGCAGGGAGTGCAGGCGGCGCAGGCGGCCAGGTTATTGTGAATGGCAACGTGGTTGCTACCGCCGGTACCGTCACCATCAAGGGTGGTGCCGGCGGTGGCGGTGGCGGTGGCGGTGGTTGTGGCACGGCGTGGCCGGCACAGCCAGCGTCGCAGAACGGTTGCGGCGGTGGTACTGGTGGTGTGGGCGGTGCGGGCGGTGCTGTACAGGTCGCCGGTATGGTCAATGCGAGCGGTGCGGTGAGCATTGCCGGTGGCAATGGCGGCGGCGGTGGCGGCGCCGGCGGCGGCGGTTGGGGTTATCAAATTGCAAGCGGCCCAGGAGGTAATGGCGGTGCGGGTGGCGCGGGTGGAGCGGTCACGTTCAGCAACGCGTCTGTAACAGCCGGCGGTGCGATCAGTGTTGCCACAGGTAGCGGCGGCGGCGGCGGCGGCGGCGGCGGTGGACAAACGACCTCTGTTAGGGGCCCTGGCCAGAATGGCGTCTCGGGTACTACCGGTGGCGGTGGCGGTGCGGGCGGTGCGGGCAGTGGTGGTTCCGGTAGCGCTGGTGGTGCCGGTGGTGGTCTGGGGACGAATGGCGGGTCTGGCGCTAACGGATCTTCAGGCGCTTATGTCGCCGGCAACAGCGGCTCCGGTTCTGGCGGTGCCGGAGGAGCCGGTGCCCAAACGATCACGGTCAACGGTACGAGCACGCTCACAGGGGCGAGCCTGAGCCTTACCAACGTCAGCCCGGTGGTGATCAATGGCAACATGGTGGTGAACACCTCTGGGGCGACCACCATTGCCAACAATATTTCTGGTCCGGGCTTCTATACCCAGGCAAGTCCTCACACGTCAACGCTTACTGGAACGGTAACGTTGAGCGGTGGCATCAATATCCTCGCCGGCGGCGCTGTCAATGTCACGGGCAACTGGACGCCAAGCAACGGTGTTGCCAACGTGAACATGAGCAATGGTTCTTCGTTCGCGGCGGCCAACATCACGGCAGCGAACACCAATGTTACCGGTACGGGCAATATCACGTTGGTGGGTGTGAACACCAGTGCCAACTTGTCGGCCAACACCACGGGCAACCTGATCCTGGGCGGGGCGCTGGTCAGTCGCGGAGGCAACGTCACGCTGGTGGCGGGCTCGGGCGGTACCTCGGGGCTGGCCAACGGCACCGACACGGCTGGCGACGTGCAGCTGTTTTCGACCGCCACGATTGCGCTGCCCACCAATGGGACGTTGACCGTGTACACGGGCAATGACAACCTGCGGGCATTGGACGCAGTGGTGACCGGCGGCACTGGGGCCACGACTTATGCGACGTATAACGCGACGCTGGG
>NZ_JBEPKQ010000018.1:0-2467 GCF_040544795.1 Ralstonia sp. 1138
TCGTAAGCGTGTCCCCAGCACCGTCTCGACGGCGTGAAAGGAAGTTGCCAGAGTGGTCCCCACCAAAAAGTAGTGGGGACCACAGTGGCAACAGAAGCACCGAAGAGGCGTTCACGCAGAGGCATCCCGAATCACCCCGTCGAATTCCGACGGCAGTTGGCCAAGCTGGCCTGCGAGCCAGGTGTCTCGGTTGCGCGTCTGGCGATGGAGCATGGGTTGAATCCAAACCTGGTCTTCAAATGGCGCCGAGCACTCCGCGCTGGTGAATATGATCCGGTCGGTTTGCTGCCGGTGACAGTGGAAGCACCAATGCAAGAGATCGAGCAGCCATGCCCGGCGCCAGTTAGCAGCGCTGCTCCCGCGGGCGCCATTGAGATCAGCGTGGGCAACACGCGCGTGCGCATCGACGGCTCACCCGACGAAGGCACGCTATTGCTGGTACTGCGCATGCTGCGCAGCACGTCGGGATCGGCAGCATGATCGGTCTACCCAGCCGCACGAAGATCTGGCTGGCTGCCGGCGTGACCGACATGCGCTCGGGCTTCAACAGCTTGGCTGCCAAGGTCCAGACCGTACTGGAGCGAGATCCGTTCAGCGGCCACGTGTTCGTGTTCCGGGGCAAACGCGGCGATCTGGTCAAAGTGCTGTGGTGGAGCGGTGACGGCATGTGCTTGCTGATGAAACGGCTGGAACGTGGCCGGTTCGTGTGGCCACGTGCCGATGGTGGCGTGGTGTGCCTGAGCCAGGCACAACTGTCGATGCTGCTCGAAGGCATCGACTGGCGGCAGCCGGTACGTACGTCGGAGCCGACATCGGCGTTGTAAACCTACCAGTCGCCGCGTAAACTGCCGACATGACCACGGCAGACGCCTATCCGGATGACATCGAAGCGCTCAAGGCTTTGCTGCTTGAGCGCGATGCACGCATCGGGCATCTGGAAGACGTGGTCGAATCGCACAAGGCGGCAAACGCTACCGCCAAGGCCGAGATCGAGCACCTGAAACTGCTGATCGCGAAGCTGCGCCGCATGCAGTTCGGTCGTCGCTCCGAGAAGCTCGACCATCAGATCGAACAACTCGAGTTGCGACTGGAAGAGCTCGAGGCTGACGAAGGCGCAGCCCCCATCGAGGTTCCAAAGACGCCACGCACGGCGCCGGAACAGGCGCCACGCAAACCGCTCCCTGAGCATCTGCCCCGCGAGATCCTGACCCACTGGCCGGAATCGGGTGAAACCTGCACGGCGTGTGGCGGCCCCATGAAGCAGCTCGGTCAAGACGTCTCCGAGCAGCTTGAATATGTACCGGCGAGCTTCCGCGTGATTCGGCATGTGCGCCCCAAACTGGCGTGCACGTGCTGCGATCACATTGCACAAGCCGCTGCGCCGAGCCGCCCCATCGAACGTGGCCTGGCTGGTCCGGGCTTGCTGGCCCATGTGCTCGTCTCGAAGTTCGCGGACCATCTGCCGCTGTATCGCCAATCGGCGATCTATGCGCGCGAAGGCGTCGATCTGGATCGCTCGCTGCTGGCGAAATGGGTCGGACACGGCGCGAACCTGCTGCAGCCGTTGGTTGACGCGTTACGCCGGCATGTGATGGCGGCAACGAAGCTGCATGCCGACGATACGCCGGTACCGGTGCTTGCACCGGGCAACGGCAAGACGAAAACCGGACGGCTGTGGGTCTACGTGCGCGACGACAGGAACTCAGGCGACATGACGCCGCCGGCCGTCTGGTTCGCCTATACACCCGACCGCAAGGGCATCCATCCGCAGCAGCATCTCGCATCGTTCAACGGCACGCTGCAGGCCGATGCCTATGGCGGCTACCAGGCGATCTACGAGACCGGACGCGTGGTCGAAGCAGCATGCTGGGCACATGCCCGACGGCAGTTCTACGAATTGCATGCTGCGCGGCCGAATGCCTTGAATACCGGAGCACTGGAACGCATCGGTGCGCTGTACAAGGTTGAAGAGGCGATCCGGGGGAAACCACCCGATGAGCGGCGAGCGTACCGGCAAACGCACGCCAAGCCCTTGCTCGACCAACTTCATGCGTGGCTGAGTGCCACGCTGGAGACGCTCTCGCGCAAATCCGATACGAGCCGGGCGATCCTCTATGCCCTGAACCGGTGGGAGGCGCTCACGCGCTATTGCGACGATGGGCACCTGGAGATCGACAACCTGCCGGTTGAGCGCGCGCTGCGCGGCGTGGCCATCGGACGGCGGAATTACCTGTTCGCTGGCGCAGACTCAGGTGGCGAGCGTGCTGCCGCCATCTACAGTCTGATCGGCACGGCCAAGCTCAACGGCATCGATCCCGAAGCATATCTGCGCCATGTGCTGGCACACATCGCGGATCACCCAATCAACCGCGTCGACGAGCTCATGCCGTGGGTCGTGGCTGATCTGGTTCGCGCTCGCGCCTGAGATCCATCGCTTACGTCAAGACGGCGCTGGCGACTCGCTTAC
>NZ_JBEPKQ010000019.1:0-2414 GCF_040544795.1 Ralstonia sp. 1138
GTGTACACGGGCAATGACAACCTGCGGGCATTGGACGCAGTGGTGACCGGCGGCACTGGGGCCACGACTTATGCGACGTATAACGCGACGCTGGGCAACATGAGTTCACGCGTGGCCGGCACGCGCAATTACTACGCGCGGGTGCAGAGCAACGCGACGATGACGGGTGCCACGGCCACCAAGGTGTACGACGGTTCCAACACGGCGTTGGGTTTCACCAACCTCTCGGGAGCGACGGTGTCGATCCTGGGTTGCACGAGCGCAAACGTCTCCAACCTGACGGTGTCCAACGCGTCGTACAACACGACGCACGTAGGCACCGGCCTGGGGTTGTCGGTGACTGGCAACTCGGCCGTTCAACTGGTTGCCAATAGCCACAACTGGTCCGTCACGGGCTTCACGGCCACCCAGACGGGCGGCACGGGTGGCACCATCACCCCGAAGAACGTGACGGTGACGCTCTCCAACGTGACCAAGACGTACGACGGCAACACCAATGCGACGGTCAACGGCTCGACCGCGACGGGTCTGCTCTCGGGCGATACGCTGGCGGTGACGGGCAATGGCACGTACAACAACCAGCACGTGCTGAACGCGACCAATGCGTCGTTCAATACGGCGAGCCTGAACCGCAGCCTCACGAGTGCCACGCTGGGCAGCCAGCTGTCGGACTACAACATCAGCTACGCGAACACAACCAGCGGCGCGGCGGTGGTGGGCGGCACCATCACCAAGGCAAACGTGACCCTGACGGGCAACCTGACGGCCAACGACAAGGTGTATGACGCCACCAACACGGCAACGGTGAATGTTGGCAACGTGACGGCGCGCGGCGTGAACGGCGAGACGCTGACGGTGTGCGCGAGCGGTGCGACGGCGGCGTTCAACACCACGCACGTGGGCAACGGCCTGAACGTGACGATCGGCAACGTGACGCTGTCCAACGGCACGGGTCTGGTGAGCGACTACAACACGCAGAGCCTGAACGCCAACGCGACGGCCAACATCACGCCGGCGGCGCTGACGGTGACGGCGAGCAACGACACCAAGGTGTATGACGGCACGACCACTTCGGGTGGGTCGGCCACGGTGACGGGCCTCAAGGGTGCGGATCGGCTGAACGGCACCGTGGCGCAGCAGTTCAACTCCAGCCACGCGCTGGGTGCGAACGGCTCGACCTTGTCGGTGGCGCAGAACCTGACGAACGCTTCGATCACGGGCGGTGGCTACATCACCGACTACAACGTCACCTACGTGAACAACGTGGGTACCGTGACGCCCAAGAACGTGACGGTGACGCTCTCCAACGTGACCAAGACGTATGACGGGACCACCAACGCGACGGTCAACGGCTCGAGCGCGACGGGTCTGCTGTCGGGTGACACGCTGGCGGTGACAGGCAACGGCTCGTACAACAACCAGCATGTGCTGAACGCGAGCAACGCCTCGTTCAACACCGCAGGTCTGAGTGGCAATCTGACCAGCGCCACGCTGGGCAGCCGCCTGTCGGACTACAACGTCAGCTACGCGAACACGAGCAATGGTGCGGCGGTGGTGGGTGGCACGATCACCAAGGCGAACGTGACGGTCACGGGCAACCTGACGGCCAACGACAAGGTGTACGACGCCACCAACACGGCGACGGTGAACACGAGCGGCGTGACGGCGCGCGGCGTGAACGGCGAGACGCTGACGGTGAACACGAGCGGCGCGACGGCGGCGTTCAACACCACGCACGTGGGCAATGGTCTGAACGTGACGATCGGCAACGTGACGCTCTCCAACGGCACGGGTCTGGTGAGCGACTACAACACGCCGACCCTGAACCGCAGCACGACGGCCAACATCACGCCGGCGGCGCTGACGGTGACGGCGAGCAACGACACCAAGGTGTACGACGGCACGACGACCTCGGGCGGGTCGGCCACGGTGACGGGCCTCAAGGGCGCGGATCGTCTGAACGGCACCGTGGCGCAGCAGTTCAACTCCAGCCACGTGCTGGGCGCGAACGGCTCGACCTTGGCGGCCAATCAGTTGAGCAACGCCTCGATCACGGGCGGTGGTTTCATCACCGACTACAACGTCACCTACGTGAACAACGTGGGTACCGTGACGCCCAAGAACGTGACGGTGACGCTCTCCAACGTGACCAAGACGTACGACGGCAACGCCAACGCGACGGTCAACGGCTCGACCGCGACGGGTCTGCTCGCAGGTGACACGCTGGCGGTGACGGGCAATGGCTCGTACAACAGCCAGCACGTGCTGAACGCAAGCAACGCCTCGTTCAACACCGCAGGTCTGAGTGGCAATCTGACCAGCGCGACGCTGGGCAGCCGTCTGTCGGACTACAACGTCAGCTACGCGAACACGAGCAATGGTGCGGCGGTGGTGGGCGGCAAGATCACGCCGGC
>NZ_JBEPKQ010000020.1:0-2107 GCF_040544795.1 Ralstonia sp. 1138
CCTGGTTCGGTATTTGGCGACGGCAGTGCCTGGTACGCCTTGGGCCTACCGTTCTATGGCGGTCGCCGCATCTACGGCTCGATTCAGAACAGCGACAACGATCCGATGTACTACGCGATGTAATCAACTTTGTCGTCGCCCTCGGTAGCGTGAAACCTGCAGCGCCATCAAATAGAAGGGCAGTCCGTGCTGATGGCAATTTACGGAGAAAAATCAAAGGAAGCTCTATGCGCTGCTCCTGGCGAAGACTCGTCGACAACAGCGGCTAAGGCGCGACTTAAAATCGGGAGCGAGAATGCGACGACTTTCTGCGGTGGTCTCACTTATATTTCTGTCGACGATGGCCCTTCCTGTGGGGTGTCTCGCTGACTCTACTGTCGTCGAAGAGCAAGTTGCCTTACCAGTGACGATCGCTGGTCACGCCGAGTACCTCGATGCCTTGATCGTTCGGCCCTTAACGGGCACCATTTTCCGATCGCGCTCATCATCAATGGCGGTTTCCCAGAACCCCGGAACCTAGATGCCGCCGATTTGGCGCACCTCGCACATGATTTTGCCCACCGGGGCTGGCCCGCCGCCTCGGTCATATGGCGTCGGTATGGCAACTCCAGTGGCACGATCCAGGATCACCCCGGAACCTGCGTCAAGCCGGACGTGGCACGCTTTCTTGACGAGCATGCTGATGATCTGAGCGCCGCATTAGCGGTGCTTCAGGTTCGTCCCGATGTTGATCGAACGAGGGTTCTGGGTGTCGGTATCTCGATCTGCGGCGCTCCGATGCTTGACTTGGCTGCTCGGCCGAACCGGCCACTCACTGCGGTTATCAATATCTCGGGCGGCCTCTATCGCGACGCCAAGCATGCCTTGGCTCCAGTTTGAGCTCCCTTCAGGGCGAATCTAGTGCATCAAATATCGTCGTACGGCGTGGCTTCAATATCGACACTGTGGCTCTATGCCGCGAATGACCCATGGTTTCCTCCGGAACTCGCGATCCGGATGTGGCGGGGCTATCGCGCAGGAGGCGGAAAAGCAGATTTCACGATGTTTCCACCGTTTGGTAGCAATGGACACACGTTGTATCGGCGGGAAGCCAATGATTTAACCGAACCCGAGATTGATGCCTTTTTAAGACACAATCATCTTCCAGCGCAGGAAAAGAGTGATGCCTTTGAGCCTTTGTTGGCCAGACTCGGCATGCAAGATCGGAAAAACGTCGACCACTATCTTCGCGCGCCGACCGAGAAGGCATTGGCTGTTCCCATAGACGGTCAGGGTGTCTACTGGGGCTTCGCGTATCGCTCCATTGGAGATGCCTGCGAGCGGGCGCTTAAACAATGTCGAGCGGCGACCGGGCGACAATGTCGATTGATCGGGGAGAACCTCAATCTCCTGGCCACATGGAACGAAACACTTGAACTAATGCGCTGAGTCTACCGAGTCAAACGGTGTCCGGTTTGTTTTGGCTTGCGCCATAGCGAGAGAATGACCGATCCAGGCGGCCAGGCACGTCTACGAGCCACAGCATAGGCAAACGGTGGGCAATGCCTGGACAGTGAGTATCGGGGCGTCAACAAGAAGTACAGGTTATTCCGTTGCGCGACTGGCCACGAATGGCGGTAGCCGGGATCGAGAATCCTGCACGGCAAGTGGTGCAGTCGGTGCGCAACCAAATGTATGGGGCAGCAGCGCGTGCCGGACGGGCTCGATCAGCTCAAGGCGGCTGCCGCCTCGCATGGTGGCAAGCTGCTGGAGTTTGTCTATGCTGGTATCAGTGCGCTTCACACGTTTCGCTGCGCACGCGGGCACAAGGGGCAAACCAGCAGGGCGACGTCTTGCGCGATGGAACGTGGTGCAGGACCTGCGCGGGCTTGCGTCGACGCCATACAGGAGTGTCACCGTGGCATCAATGGAAAGTCGTCCCTGACAGCGTAATCAATGCGGACGACTGGTGTCCTTCCTGCGCGGTCCTGGACCGTATACGAGCCAAGAACCAGAGCAAGCGACGACGGTACGTAAGCGAGTCGCCAGCGCCGTCTTGACGTAAGCGATGGATCTCAGGCGCGAGCGCGAACCAGATCAGCCACGACCCACGGCATGAGCTCGTCGA
>NZ_JBEPKQ010000021.1:0-2093 GCF_040544795.1 Ralstonia sp. 1138
TGTCAGCAACACGATCAAACTGACCCAGCAGCAGCACTTTGGAAATGACCCACCGGGCTAGGATGGGCCCTTTTCGGAGGGCCAGTGCTAACCAGGGAGGAGATTGTGGAGATCCGGGTGTTGGCCCGCCAGGGCAAAGGTATTCGAGAGATTGCAAGGGAGTCAGGGCTGTCGCGCAATACGGTGCGCAGGTACCTGAGGAGTTGTGCGGAGGACGAGCGGCCGCCGCGAGCTGGTCGGGTGGAGAAGCTGGATCCGTTCAAGGCCTATTTGCGCGAGCGGGTGAGCGCCGCGCGTCCGAACTGGCTGCCGGCAACGGCGCTGTTCATCGAGATTCAGGCGCTCGGCTACAGCGGCGGTCTGACCCGTCTGCGCATGTTTCTGCGCTCGCTGCACGTGACGGCGGCACCCGAGCCAGTGGTGCGCTTCGAGACGGCGCCTGGTCACCAGATGCAGGTGGACTGGATCGTGTTCCGTCGTGGTCAGTCACCGCTGTCGGCGTTCGTTGCCACCATGGGCTATAGCCGTGCCAGCTATGTCGAGTTTGTCACCGACGAGAGGCTGCCCACCTTGCTGGGCTGCCACGAGCGCGCCTTTGATTTCTTCGGTGGCGTGCCTCATGAGGTTCTCTACGATAACGTCAAGACGGTGGTGATCGGCCGCGATGCCTATGGACCTGGCCTGCATCGATACCAGCCTGCGTTCCTAGACTTCTCCGCTCACAGTGGCTTTGTGCCGCGGCTGTGCAAACCGTATCGGGCCAAGACCAAGGGCAAGGTCGAGCGGTTCAACGGGTACCTGCGCCGCAGCTTCTACAATCCGCTGGCCAGCCGTCTGGCACAGGACCGCTTGCTACTCGATGCCGACACCGCCAACGGCGAGGTGGTGCGCTGGCTGCGCAACGTTGCCAACGTTCGTGTACACGGTACGACCAAGCAGGCCCCGCTGGATCTGCTGCGGATTGAACAACCCCGGCTGCAACCATTGCCGCCACCATGGCGTGCAGAACTGCCTCCGTCATCCAAGCCCAGGCTGCCCGAGCGCAAGACGTTTGACGACACGCCGCTGCAACACCGCCTGTCGGTCTACCAGGCACTGCTGACGGAGGTGCGTTGATGGATCTACAGCATGAACGCATTACCCAGGCCTGTCGGCAACTACATGTCGATGCCATGGGCGAGCAGTACGCCATGCTGGCATCCCGCGCAGCGTCGAACCAGTTGACCTTCGCCGACTTCTTTGAAGCGCTGCTCAAGACCGAGCTGGACGCCAAACAGGTGCGCACTCGCGCAATCCTGTTGCGCACGGCAGGCTTCCCGGTGCTCAAGACGCTGGAGGAGTTCGACTTCCTGTTCGCTCACGGCGTTACCAAGAAGGCGTTGATGGAACTGTCGTCGATGGCCTTCGTCGAGCGCTCGGAGAACGTCGTACTGCTCGGGCCATCGGGGCTTGGCAAGACACATCTGGCGATCGCCCTGGGCTACATCGCCACGCAGATGGGCATCAAGACCCGCTTCATCTCGGCAGCCGACTTGGTGATCGCACTGTCGGCGGCGTCTCGCCAGAACCGGTTGGCCGAGTTCCTGCGTCGCAACATCACCAACGCCAGACTGCTGATCATCGATGAGATCGGCTATCTGCCACTGGGCCGCGAGGAGGCCAACCTATTCTTCCAGGTGGTGGCCAAGCGTTACGAGAAGGGCTCGCTGATCGTGACCAGCAATTTACCGTTCGGCCAGTGGGACCAGGCGTTCGCCGGCGACCAGACGCTGACCGCCGCACTGCTGGATCGGCTGCTGCATCACAGCCACGTCCTGCAGATCAAGGGCGAGAGCTATCGCCTGAAGGACAAACGCAAGGCCGGCGTCATCCGGTCCAGCGTGTCGGAACCGGTTGGGCATCTGCTGGAGGGTCAACCTTCCTGATGCCCAGCAGGATTGCTTGACCCAGGGTCAAGCCAGGTTGATGACCAGCACTGCCAACTGACCCTGGGTCAGATCTCGGTGATGGCCATCATGTTCGGTGACCCGGTGGGTCACTTCCAAAGTGTTGCATCCCCTCTCGGGTGGGTCACTCCTAGAGTGTTGTTGACA
>NZ_JBEPKQ010000022.1:0-1734 GCF_040544795.1 Ralstonia sp. 1138
GCTGCGGTCTGCGCCCCATAGCCCGTGCCAAAGTCGTCAATGGCAAGCGCACAGCCCAGCTGATTGAGCGTGCTTTTGAAAAACCGTCCGCTACCCGCGGGCAGCGCCGCCGTCTCCGTGATCTCGATCACCAGCCGGCGCGCACAATCCGGGCGCATCGTCAGGGCGTGCAGGACCGGCACCCACCACAGACCGTCGCCCGCGCTCTGCGCGGACAGGTTCACGCCCAGACAGAGGTGCGGGTGTTTGTTCAGCAGGCCAATGGCATGGCGCACAACATGGGCGTCGAAGTGCCCAATGGCACCCATGCGCTCAAGATGGGGAATGAAATGCGAGGGCGGCAGCAGCCGCCCGCTGGCCAGACGGATACGCGCCAGACACTCGCGATAGAGCGTGACGCCAGGCGCCTCCAGCCCGATCACCGGCTGGTATTCAAACTCCACCGCGCCGTTTTCGATGGCCCGCGTGATCGCGACCACCACCTGTTCGTCCGACATGGCGCCGGCCGCCCAGCGCGCCTCCGCCGCCTGCAGTTGCGCGCGCTCCAGCTCTCCACCCGCCGCTGCTGGCGCCTGCCCTTGCCGTTCGAACATATTCCCACCCCACCTGGATTGATTCGCGTCCCGGTGGCCATGGCATGGCACACCAATAACGCTCTCGCATTACCCGGGGCCGGGTGGGTGGGACAAAAAGGGTCCTTTGTATGAATACTTCTTCCACCAGATGTAAGAGCCCTTGAAGCTAGGCGCGACAAGGCCTCGGCGGCCAGCGGTGGCGACCGACAAAAAGGACCCTTTTTGTCCATTAAACTTTTGGATGAGAGCGTGAAATTAATCATTGTTAACACTGTGTTCAGTCGCACCCACAGGCGCACTGACACTCCACGCGCTCTCGTTGAACGACGGCATGACAGGCAAGCCGTCGCCCCCCGTCATTAACAATGTCGTCACGATTGTCGATATCGCGACAGAACAGCATCCCAACAATGAGCGCAGCCCCTCTCTCTTTGCCCTACCAACCTCCCCACGGTAGGTACGCAGCCGCTCTGACGGCCAGCGAGCACGCTTTGGAACCCAGCCCTCCACTCGCAGGGCCGGCTCCAGGGGATCAAGCATGAAGGTCGGCTACGCACGCGTTTCCACCGAAGAGCAGAATCTCTCTCTTCAAATCGATGCGCTCACCCGCGCCGGGTGTCAGCGCTTCTTCAGGGATCGGGGGATTTCCGGCTCAGCGTTTTCCCGGCCCGGCCTGGATCGGGCACTGAAATGCCTGCGCGCAGGCGATACGCTCGTGGTCTGGCGGCTTGACCGCCTCGGTCGGTCGCTCGGCAGGCTCATTGAGCTCATCAGCGATCTCGGACGACGTGACATCGGCTTCGAATCCATCACCGAGTCCATCAACACCAACTCCGCGGGTGGCATGCTGGTCTTCCACATGATGGCCGCACTCGCCGAGTTCGAGCAGCGGCTCATCGGCGAGCGAACGCGCGCTGGGATTGCTGCATCCCTTGCACGTGGCGGGCGCATCGGACGCAAGCCCGCCTTGACCGAGCAACAGCAGAACAGGGCCATCGCACTGCTCAGCACGGCCACTGTGGATGAAGTCGCCAAAGAGTTCGACGTGCATCCAAGAACCATCAAGCGCATGGCGCTGGCCAAAGCCCTCAAGACCATCCCGCCACCCATGCACCAAGCACATAGGGTCGAGGCGAGCACAGCCCTGAATGTTGATTAG
>NZ_JBEPKQ010000023.1:0-1709 GCF_040544795.1 Ralstonia sp. 1138
GCGGATGCGAACTACACGCCGTGGTTCACGCCGACGGGCAACCCGGTGACGGTGAACAACGGCAGCCTGTCGACGGCGCTGCAGGGCGGCACGAGCGTGACGCTCAATGCGAGCAATGGTACGGGCGGCGCGGGCTGGATCAACGTGGCGGCGGATATTGCGTCGACGGGCTCGGGCAACCTGACCCTGCTGGCGGCCAATGGGCAGAACGTGACCATCGGCGCCAACATCAGCTTGGGTAGCGGAAGCTTTACGGCCACGGGTGGGGCGGGAACCAATGCGACTGGTAATAACGTGGCAGGAGGTGCGGGAGGTAGTGTCATCGTTGCTGCAGGCACGGCGATTACTGCGGCGAACGTGACGCTGACGGGTGGCAACGGTGGTGTCGGATCGACTACAGCCGTAAATACTGTCAACGGTATTGTGAACGGTGGTGCGGGCGGCGCAGGCGGTGCCGTCACGGTCTCCGGCGCTATCAATGCGACGAACGTCAATATTACCGGTGGCGCAGGCGGCGGCGGCGGCGGCGGGAGTGGTCAACCGACGTCGAGCAACCCCTCCGCCTTGTTCAACCAGCAACCTGGCGGTACAGGCGGTGCGGGCGGTGTAGGTGGGGCCGTGACGATTGCTGCAACGGTTACTGGAACAAGCAGCGCTAGCGTGCGTGGCGGTGCGGGTGGCGGCGGCGGTGGCGGTGGCGGTGCAGCAGGTTCGTACCACACGCCCGCTGCGAGCGGTGGAATTGGTGGTGCCGGTGGGCAAGGCGGTGGTGTGACGTTTAACACCGGGACCGTGACGGCACCGCAAGTCACTATGGTGACTGGGAATGGTGGTGGGGGTGGTGGTGCTGGTGCTGGTATTGGGACTTACGCCTCGAATAACGGACAGAGTGGGACTGCAGGTACGACGGGCGGAGCCGGCGGCGCGGGCGGGTCCGGTAATGTCGGCACGGGGGGGGCTGGTGGGGCAGCGGGAACAAACGGCGGTGCTGGTAGTGCTGGTGCCTTGGCTACTAGTAATTCTGGTGCCGTTGGTTCAGGCGGTGCAGGTAGCACATTCACGTTTAATGGCACCGATACCCTGAGCGGCACGAACGCGAGCTTCAGTAGCAATAGCGGTTTCGTGATCAACGGTAACCTGGCATTGAATTTCAGCGGTGCGCCGAACATTGCCAACAACATCACCGGTCCTGGCGTCTTCACGCAGGCAGGCGCGGGCACGACGGTGCTGAGCGGTAGTGGCAGCACGTTCAGCGGTGGTGTCAATATCACCAACGGTGGTGTCAACATCACGGGCGCGTGGGCTCCCACCACTAACGCGGCCAACGTGACCATGAGTAACGGCACGACGTTCGCGGCAGCAAACATCACGGCTGCAAATACCAACGTGAACGGAACGGGTGCAATCAACCTGCGCGGGGTGAACGTAAGTGGTAATTTGACGGCGAACACCACGGGCAACTTGACACTGGCGGGCGCCCTCAAGAGCGGCGCCAACATGACGCTGATCGCCGGTTCGGGTGGCGCCTCGGGTCTCGCCAACGGTACGGATGCGGCAGGGGATGTGCTGGTGTCGGGTGGATCGATTGCGCTGCCGAACACCTCGACGCTGACGGTGTACACGGGCAATGACAACCTGCGGGCATTGGACGCAGTGGTGACCGGCGGCACTGGGGCCACGACTTATGCGACGTATAACGCGACGCTGGG
>NZ_JBEPKQ010000024.1:0-1202 GCF_040544795.1 Ralstonia sp. 1138
ACCCTGTCGGTCAAGCTGCCGGCCGTGGTCACCACCGACTTGCGCCTGAACGAGCCGCGCTACGTGACGCTGCCGAACATCATGAAGGCGAAGAAGAAGCAGCTCGACACGGTCAAGCCGGAAGACCTGGGCGTGGACGTTGCACCGCGCCTGAAGACGCTGAAGGTGGTCGAGCCCGCCAAGCGCAGCGCCGGCGTGATGGTGCCCGATGTGGCCACGCTGGTGTCCAAGCTCAAGACGGAAGCCAAGGTGCTGTAAGGCGGTCAACCGCTACTGCACGCAACTTCAAGCACACCGAACAGGCAGATCAAGATGACCGCACTCGTTATTGCTGAACACGACAACCAATCCATCAAGGCCGCGACACTGAACACCGTGACGGCCGCCGCCCAATGCGGCGGTGACGTCCACGTGCTGGTGGCCGGCGCTGGCTGCGGCGCCGCGGCACAGGCTGCCGCGCAGATCGCCGGCGTGACCAAGGTGCTGGTGGCCGACGCGCCCCAGTTTGCCGATGGCCTGGCCGAGAACGTCGCCGAGCAGGCCCTGGCCGTTGCCGGCAACTACAGCCACATCCTGGCGCCCGCCACCGCCTACGGCAAGAACATCCTGCCGCGCGTGGCCGCCAAGCTGGACGTGGCCCAGCTGTCCGACATCACCAAGGTCGACGGCCCGGACACCTTCGAGCGCCCGATCTATGCCGGCAACGCGATTGCCACCGTGCAATCGGCCGACAAGGTGAAGGTGATCACCGTGCGCGGCACGGCATTCGACCCTGCTGCCGCCACCGGTGGCTCCGCTGCGACAGAAAACCTGACTGCCGTGGCTGATGCCGGCATCTCGCAGTTCGTCTCGCGCGAAGTGACGAAGAGCGACCGCCCGGAACTGACCGCCGCGAAGATCATCGTGTCGGGTGGCCGCGGCGTGGGCTCGGGCGAGAACTACACCAAGGTGCTGACGCCGCTGGCGGACAAGCTGGGTGCCGCACTGGGCGCCTCGCGCGCTGCCGTGGATGCGGGCTTCGTGCCGAACGATTACCAGGTCGGCCAGACCGGCAAGATCGTCGCGCCGCAGCTGTACATCGCCGTCGGTATCTCTGGCGCGATCCAGCACTTGGCTGGCATGAAGGATTCGAAGGTGATCGTCGCGATCAACAAGGATCCGGAAGCGCCGATCTTCCAGGTGGCGGACTACGGCCTCGTGGG
>NZ_JBEPKQ010000025.1:0-1139 GCF_040544795.1 Ralstonia sp. 1138
TGAGCCGAGGCAAGGTGACGAAGACGGTTGCCGGCACGACGACGGCTGTTGGGACATCGGGCCGCTACCTCCGGATCTATCACACCGATGCGACCAATGCGGTAGGGGTCACGGGGATGAAGGTCTTCTCAGGTGGAGTGGATGTCGCGGCGGGCAGGGCGAGTCGCAGTGGCGTTGATAGTGGCAGTCTTGGTTTGTCGCAGTTGAATAACCCGAATGCGTTGACGGATGGCAGCTTCGGCGGGAGCTGGAATGGGAATGGTACGCCGGCGACGAGCAACATGGCCTATGCCAGGGCGGATGCCGGCGCGGGGGGGTACATCGAACTGGATCTGGGCTCGGTGCAGAACATTGATGCGGTTTCGTTGTGGGGCCGCACCGATCAGTGGGCGTATGAAGCCAACAACCTGCGTGTGTTCGTGTCGGACGCCGCGTTTGGGGCCAACGAAACCTACGCCAGCCTGAGTGCGAACACCGGCATGGCGCGCGTGGATGTGGGAGCGGTGACGGGTAACGCCACCGACCAGTACGCTGACACAGTCACCAGCGTTGAGAACGTGGTTGGTACGGTACTGGATGACACCCTGATCGGTGATATCAACAGCAACTTCCTCTGCGGCGGTGAGGGTAATGACACCATCAACGGCGGAGCGGGAGATGACGTGCTGTACGGCGGTGCCGGCAACGACACGATCAATGGCGGTGACGGCAACGACAAACTCGCTGGCGGTCTGGGCGTCGACACGGTGAGTGCTGGCGCGGGCGACGACCTGATCCTGCAGGACATCGAGCGAAGCAGCGACCGGCTGGACGGCGGTGCGGGCAACGACACGGTCGATTACAGCGTTACGACGGTGTATGGCAACACTGGCATCAGCGCGGATTTGACTCAAGGCAAGGTAACGAAGACGGTTGCCGGCACGACGACGGTCGTTGGGGAAACGGGGCGTTACATCCGGATCTATAGCACCACCTATAACGCAACGGTGTCCCTGACGGGGATGAAGGTCTATGCGGGGAGCGTGGACGTTGCGGCGGGCAAGGCGACTCGCAGCGGTGTAGACAGCGGCAGTCTGGGCGGAACGCAGTGGAATAACGTGAATGCGTTGACGGACGGCAACATTGGTGGAAGTTGGAAC
>NZ_JBEPKQ010000026.1:0-1073 GCF_040544795.1 Ralstonia sp. 1138
TGAGTACCTGCGATGCCTGCGCCGACAGCGTGCCGTCATAGGCCACCGACTGCAGCACAGCGCCCTCGTCCGCTGCCCACGCGGCCATCGCCGGCATCATTGCCAGCACCACCGCCACCATCGTTCCCTTGAGCCTCGGGACCGCCGTACGCCGCGTGCGCTCACCACGCATTGAGATTTGCTTCATCAAATGTTCCTCATTCAGTTTTTTTAGAAAAACCCCACTTCGGGCCCTCATTCCCGTACGTCCCCAAGGCCTGCGCCCAGGGCACTCAAACCGTTGTGTCCGATCGTGGCGTCACCCTTGCCTTTGATGCCCTTCGCATCGCACTGCCTTGCACGTAGCCCAGTCGGAACATCCGCTTTCGCACGCGAGCAAGCTCATCCGCAGGCTCGCTGTTTCCCGTCTCCATCAGCTCGGTCGACAGCGCATCCAGTCCATAGAAGCCGCCCACAATCCCCGTGTCGTACGCATGTCTGGCAGGCGCCAGATGTGGGCCTTCCAGGTGGTGGTCGATCAGCATCCGCGCCGCTTGCCGGTACTGCCTGACCCACTGAGCCTCCCGCACTGCCGGCGGCTGCTCGCCTGGCGCAATCCCCTGCGTCAGGCACTCCATGACCCGGGTCAGCAAGACTTCTTCTGTGTCCATCGTCAGTCCTCCCTCAATGCGGCCTTAACGCGCCAGCCACCATTCGTTGCCGTGCACAAACCGATCGCCGAAGACCTTCGCCCTCACCCCTTCGCAGCGATCGTTCAATTCCGCTTGCGGTCGACCCGCGTGGTTGCCCTGGATCCAGTGCGCGCCGGCGTAGCGCGCCAATTCCTTGTCTGCCTCGCTCTCGACCCCTTCGACGATCACGCATGGGGCCAACTCGCCGGCGAGCGCAACCATTCGGGACAGACGCATGGGGTGACTAATTGAGGTGCCGCGCAGGAGCGCGCGATCGAGCTTGACGATGTCGGGCGTGCCGATTTCTGCTGCGGTCTGCGCCCCATAGCCCGTGCCAAAGTCGTCAATGGCAAGCGCACAGCCCAGCTGATTGAGCGTGCTTTTGAAAAACCGTCCGCTACC
>NZ_JBEPKQ010000027.1:0-1010 GCF_040544795.1 Ralstonia sp. 1138
TGTCACCGCCCCCACATCCACGCGTACCATGCCGGTGTTCGCACTCAGGCTGGCGTACGTGTCGCTGCCTCCAAACGCCGCGTCCGACACGAACACCCGCAGATCATTGGGCCCAGCGATTTCGCTACGGGGCGAGCCCCATAGTGATATCGCATCAATGCTCTGCACGGCACCAAGATCAAGCTCGATATAGCCGCCGGTTCCCGACGCAGCTCCAGCGTACGCCAGGTTGCTCGCCCCATTCAGGCCACCGTTCCACCCACCGCCGACGCTATCGTCCGTAAGTGCATACGGACTATTCACATATGTAGCAAGAAGGTTACCGTTATCCACGCCACTGTGACTCGCCTTGCCCGCCGCAACGTCCACGCCCCCCGCATAGACCTTCATCCCTGTCAGGGACACCGTTGCGTTATAGGTGGTGCTATAGATCCGGATGTAGCGGCCCGTTTCCCCAACGACTGTCGTCGTGCCGGCAACCGTCTTCGTCACCTTCCCCTGGCTCAGATCGGCGTTGATGCCAGGACCGGCAAGAGCGTGCAGATCCTCGTAAGAGGCAGTGTCTATGCCGCTTCCTCCATCAATTCGATCAGTGGTCCGAACCTCGCCCTGAACAATCACATCATCCCCATCGCCGCCCTGAATGACATCCGACCCGGAGCCACCATACAGTTCGTCATTGCCATCACCACCGTTGATCGTGTCGTCGCCAGCGCCGCCGCGCAACACATCGTCGGCCGCCCCACCGTTGATGATGTCATTGCCGTCACCGCCTGACAGGACATTACTGTTGGCGTCTCCTGTCAGCCTGTCATTCAGTGATGTGCCAACCACGTTCTCGATATTGGAAATCGTGTCGACAGACTGCGTGATCGTGTCGGAGCTCACTACCCCCATATCCGTGTGCGCTATGTTGGTGTTCGCGCTCAGGCTGGCGTACGTATCGGTGCGAGCAAACGCTGTGTTGGACACAAACACGCGCAGGTTGTTGGATTCATTTGCATAGTCGG